>NZ_JBFBJO010000004.1:0-180292 GCF_040702165.1 Streptomyces sp. NPDC086147
CGCACCGCGCGGGTCTTCATCCCGGCCGCGTCCGAGCCGGCGTCCGGCTCCGACAGGGCGTAGGAGAACATCGCGTCGCCCTTGGCCAGCGGGCCCAGGAAGCGGGCCTTGAGCTCCTCGGAGCCGGACAGGATCACCGGCAGCGAGCCCAGCTTGTTGACCGCCGGGATCAGCGAGGACGAGCCGCAGACCCGGGCCACCTCCTCGATCACGATCACCGTCGCCAGCGCGTCCGCGCCCGCACCGCCGTAGCCCTCGGGCACGTGCACCGCGTGCAGGTCGTTGGCGACCAGCGCGTCCAGGGCCTCCTGCGGGAAACGCCCCTCCTCGTCCACCTCCGCCGCGAACGGCGCGATCTTCGCCTCCGCCAGCGCACGCACCGACTCCCGGAGCATGTCGTGCTCCTCCGAAGGCCGATACAGGTCGAAGTCCTTGCCCATGATGTGGAGCTCCCCTAGACGCTTGTGGCACTGAGTACCCTCAGCAAAGCACACTCAGTGCCACAAACGCCAGAGCGCCCCGACGCGTGACGCGTCGGGGCGCTGGGCGGACCGTACGGCCGGCTCTACGGGCGGGAGCTTTCCGCGAAGTTCTCCTCGTTGCGGCGGAGCCGGTTCGCGTCGTATTCGGCGGCCAGCTCCTTCGCGCGGCTCTCGGTCATCTCCAGTCGAATCAGTACGGCCGGGGTGCATATCGTCGGCATGACGTGCCTGAGCAGGACGAGAACGCGATGCGTCAGGTCATTCCGGTCGCGCAGGATCTGGGACATCGTCTGGATTCCGGCGAAAGCGCCGGAGAAGAGTTCGGCGGTGTCCGTCACGTCCACGTGGACGAGGAGTTCTCCCTGCGCCTTCGCCGCCATCAGGGCCTCCGACACCTGGTCGATCCAGGCCCGGAAAGGAGCGGCCCGGTCGATTCCCATGGCGCCGCTGTCCAGCGCCAGCGCGACGCTCGCCCGCACCAGGGGGTCGCGCTGGAGGCGGTGGGCGAGGAGAAACCCCTGGTCGACGAGTTCCTGCACCTTGATGGGCTGCGGGGTGAGCGGCTCGTCGAGCATCTGGGCGGCCAGCACGCCGACGGCCAGGTCCTCCTTCGAGGTGAAGTGGAAATACAGGGCTCCCTTGGTCACCCCGGCGCGCACCAGGATTTCCCCGATGGTCGTCCGCTCGTAGCCTCGCTCGGCAAAAACGGCGGCGGCCGACTCCAGAATCGTCTGCCGGGTCCGAATTGCACGTGCTTGCTGCGCCAAGGCGCCTCCCGCTGTCTCGCTGTCTGTGCTCGCCGTGTGACTCGAAGCATTGAAAAGAAAACCGTGCTCTAAGTACCCTACGCCGGGCGGAATTGCCGTCCGGGGTGTGCAGTGAAGTACGAGGGGGAGCCATGGAACAGCACCACCGAGAAGCGACGACACCCGTACCCGGGGAGTTCGTCCACCGGCACGACCCGGCCGACATCATCCCCACGGGCTGGACGAGATCGCAGGAGAACCGGTATTCCGTCTCCGCCCGCTGGCCTGCCTCGCATCCCTTCTTCTCGCCGGCGGCAGGCGGCCGGCACGACCCGGTCCTGGTGGCCGAGACGATGCGTCAGGCCACCATGCTCGTGGTTCACGCCGGGTTCGGGGTACCCGTGGACGATCAGTTCGTCATGTGGGACCTGGATTACACCGCCGATCCCGAGCAGCTCGTCCTCGACGGCTCCTCCCCGGAGATCGCCGTCGACATCACCTTCCCCGACTACGACGGGAGAGCGGGCCGGATGCGCAACCTGCGCGTCGACGTCGTGCTGACCCGCGACGGGCGCCGGATCTCGACCGGCGGCGGCACGATCCGCTGCACCTCGGCACCGGCGTACCGCAGGATGCGCGGCGAGCGCATGGCCGCCCTCGGCCGCCCGGTCCCCCTGATACCCGCGGTGGCCCCGCACCTGGTCGGCCGCGAGGACGCCAAGGACGTCGTCCTGGGCCCCGGCGACCGCTCCGACCGGTGGCAGCTGCGGATCAACACCGCCCATCCCACGCTCTTCCGCCGCCCGAACGACCACGTGCCCGGGATGGTCCTGCTCGAAGCGGCCCGGCAGGCGGCGATGCTGGTGACCGGCAACACCGTCTACCTCCCCACCGTCGTGGACCTCTCCTTCTCGCGCTACGCCGAACTCGACACCCCGTGCTGGGTCGAGGCCGAGGTCGTGGCCGCCCCCGGCGACCCGGCGACCACCGTCCGCGTCACCGGACAGCAGGACGGCCTGCCCGTCTTCGTCTGCACGCTCGCCTCCCCGCCCCGGGAACCGGCGGTGGCCGGTCCCGGCGCCGGCGCCCGGCTGGCCGGCTGAAGGGCCGGACGACGATGGCTCCCCGCATCCTGATCACCGGCGCGTCCGGCTTCATCGGCGGCCGGGTGGCCGCCGCCGCGACGGCGGCGGCGGCCGGGCCCGTACGCCTGCTCGTCCGCGGCCCGCTCGCCCCGCCGGCGGACGCCGGACCGGAGGGCGCTCCGGCGGCCGAGACCGTCCCGGGCGACCTCCGGGACCCCGACTCCCTGCGCCGGGCCTGCGAAGGCGCCGACGTGCTGATCCACTGCGCCTCCGCGATCGGCGGCGACGAGGAGACGGCCCGCGCCGTCAACGACGAGGGCACCCGGGCCCTGGTCGACGCGGCCGTACGCGCCGGGGTGACCAGGATCGTCGCCCTGAGCACGGCCTCCGTCCACGGCCGGGGCCCCTTCCGCGCCGCCGCCCCCGGCACCCTGCCGATCGCCCCCGTCTCGGCCACCAGCCGCACCCGCGCGGCGGGCGAGCGGCATGTCATGGAGGCCGGCGGGACCGTCCTGCGCCCCCACCTCGTGTACGGGACCGGGGACCGGCAGCTCGTGCCCGGCATCGTCAGGCTCCTCGGCGCGCTGCCCGGCCCGCTGGACGGCGGCACCTCGCTGCACTCCCTGACCGAGGTGGGCGCCCTGGCCCGCGTCCTGCTCGCCGCGGCCCTCTCGCCGGACACCCAGGCCGGCCCGTACCACGTCGACCATCCCGATCCGGTGCCCGCCGGTGAACTCCTCGCGGTGGGCGAGGAACTGCTCGCCCACCGGGCCGGGCCGCGCCGGGGACCGGCCCTCGACGTCGCGGAGGCGCGTGCTCTCCTGGCGGCCCATCCCTTCGCCGTCCACCACCTCGACATGCTCGCCGTCGACCACTGGTTCTCCGACGACCGGCCCTGGAAGGAGCTGGGCTGCGACCCGGGCCCCGGCTTCGCCGAGGGGATCGCCGGCCACCTGGAGTGGTACCGGAGCACGCTCGGCCCCGCCCGGACGGCCGCACCGGGCACCTCCTGACCGGCGCCACCCCCTCCGCACCGCACGGCACCGCGGGCCCCGGCCCGTACCGCACGCACCGCGGGCCCCGGCCCGTACCGCACGCACCGCAGGCCCCCGGCCCGTACCGCACCACCCCGACCGAACGACCCGAACGACCCGAACGAACAGAGAGAAGGCGCCACCGACATGTCCGCGCTGGACGGCAGGACCGCGATCGTCACCGGAGCGAGCCGCGGCATCGGAAGGGGCATCGCCGAGCGCCTCGCCCGCGACGGCGCCCTGGTCGCCGTGCACTACGGCAGCGACGAGGAGGCCGCCCGCGAGACGGTGGCGACCGTCGAGAAGAACGGCGGCCGGGCCTTCCCTTTCCGCGCGGACCTGGCGGCGCCGGACGCCGTCGACGTGTTCTACGCCGCCCTGGACGCCGGCCTCGCGGAGCTGGGCGAGGGGCCCGGCTTCGACGTCCTCGTCAACAACGCGGGCGCGAGCGGCTCCGGCCGCATCCACCAGCTCACCACCGAGACCTTCGACCGGCTGTTCGCGATCAACGTGAGGGCCCCGCTCTTCCTCGTCCAGCAGGGCCTGGACCGGCTGCGCGACGGCGGCCGAATCGTCAACATCTCCTCGGCGGCGACGCGGCACGCCTTCCCCGACTCCGTCACGTACGCGATGACCAAGGGGGCCGTCGACACGATGACCCTCGCCCTCGCCAAGGAGCTGGGGCCCCGGGGCATCACGGTCAACGCCGTGGCCCCCGGCTACATCGCGACGGACATGAACGCGCGGCGCCGGGCGACGCCCGAGGCGAGCGCCGCCCTCGCCGCGCTCTCGGTCTTCAACCGGCTCGGGACGCCCGCCGACGTGGCGGACGTGGTCGCCTTCCTCGTCTCCGACGACGCCCGCTGGATCACCGGCCAGTACGTGGACGTGACGGGCGGCACCGCGCTCTGAACCCGCCCCGCCCCGGCCCGGGGACCGGTCCCGGACCGGCCCCCGCACACCCCTCCTCGGGGCGGTTCCCCGTGGATAAAGTGGGGGCACGATGACACGTTTCCGCGAGAGCGTCCGGTCCCTGCTGCGCGAGCAGGTGCTCGACGCCGCCTACCGCCTCGTCGCCGCCGAGGGCTGGAGCGGGCTGCGCATGACCTCCATCGCGCGGGCCGCCGGCATCAGCCGCCAGACCCTCTACAACGAGTTCGGCTCGAAGGAGGCCATCGGCAACGCCCTGGTCCAGCGCGAGCTGGAGGGCTTCCTGATCGGCATCGAGCGCGAACTCGACTCCCACCGGGGCGAGTTGGAGGCGGCGGCGGCGGCCGGAGTCGGCTACACGCTCCAGCAGACCGTGGACAACCCCCTCATCAAGAGCGTCCTGGTCGCGGCGCGGGGCGGCGAGGACGACCTCCTGGCCTATCTCACCACCCGCGCGGAGCCGGTCTTCGGCACGGCCATGGCGATGCTCCACGCGTACGCGACCGAGGCCTGGCCCGAGGTGGACGAGGAGTCGCGCGGGCTCGCCGTCGAGACGGTCGTCCGGCTCACCGTCAGCCACATCGTCCAGCCGGTGGCCCCGCCCGCCGAGACGGCGGCGCGCATCGCCAGGATCACGGCGAGGATCTCGTACCCCGGCGGCCGCTGAGGGGCGCCCCGCCCCTCCGGAAGGCGCCGGACGCGCCGGACGCACGACGAGGCCCGGTGTCGAACACGGGGGATCTTCGACACCGGACCTCTGTTGAATATTCTACGAGATCCCCGGGAGTGCTCGCGCACCGCCCGCCCGCCGACGGGCGAAGCGCGGACGGACGGGGTACACCTCCCCTGGGACGCGGACACGGTCCCCTGAGACGCGGACACGGCCGGACCGGGCCGGAACACCCCTCGCCCGCGTCGCCGACGCCGAGGAGGAGGCAGCCGTGGAAGGCAGGAGCAAAGGGTTCGTGCGGTCCTTCAACCGTCTCGGGGGATACGGGTTCGTCGTCCCCGTCGGCTCCCAGGACCAGGTCTGGTTCAGCGCGGAGGACATCGAGGACGAGAGCCGGACCGTCTCGGAGGGACAGCAGGTCTCCTTCGTCCTGGTCCTCGGGGACGGCCGCTTCGAGGCCAAGGAGCTGCGCGTCTGACGCCGGCCGCGCCCCCGGGAACGCCTCCGGCCCGGTGATACTGTGCCGAGGCCAGTCGCACCTTTGTACGCACCCGAACGGGTGCGTACACGGGTCGGGGAATCCGGTGCGAGACCGGAACTGACGCGCAGCGGTGAGGGCGACGGGCGGAGCATCGGCCACTGGGCGGCGACGACGGCCCGGGAAGGCGCCCCGTCCGGCTGACCCCGAGTCCGAAGACCTGCTGGCGGCCCCGGCGCACGCCCGCCCGGGGAGCACCGTACGACAGGCTCCGCGTATGAGCCGTGGCCGCAGAGGAACTTTCGTGCCGCTCGCACCCCCCGTCCGCTCCGCCGTGCTGTTCCTGACCGGCGCCCTGCTCCTGACCGCGACCGGCTGCGGCGCGGGGACCACCCCCGCCCCCGTCCGGCCCGCGGGCGGCGCCGGGGAGGCGAAGACCGGACACCCCGTCGCCCTCGACGACAACTGCGGACGGCCCGTCCGCGTCGAGCGCGCGCCGGAGCGGGCCGTCGCCCTCGACCAGGGCGCGGCGGAGATCATGCTCTCCCTCGGCCTCGCCGACCGCATGGTGGGCACCGGCACCTGGACGGACCCCGTCCTCAAGGGGCTGGAGAAGGAGAACGCCAAGGTCCCGCGCCTCGCCGACCGCTACCCCTCCTTCGAGAAGGTCCTCGACGCCGAACCCGACTTCGCCGCCGCCTCCTTCACGTACACCCTCGGCAAGGGCGGGGTGGCGGCCCGCGAGCGGTTCGAGAAGCTCGGCGTCCCCACGTACCTCTCGCCCACCGACTGCGTCGGCAAGGACAACAGCGGCGACGGCGACGGCGTCCGCGTCCAACCGCTCACCATGGAGACGGTCTACGGCGAGATCCGCGACCTGGCCCGGATCTTCGCGGTCCCGGAGCGCGGCGAGAAGCTCGTCGCGGAGCTCAAGGCCCGCGTGACGAAGGCCGCTTCGGGCGGAGACTTCCAGGACGCCACGGTCCTCTACTGGTTCGCCAACGCCGAGGCGCCCTACATGGCCGGCTGCTGCGGCGCCCCCGGCATCGTCTCCCGCGAGCTGGGCGCGAAGAACGTCTTCGACGACACCAAGGAGGAGTGGCCCCAGATCAACTGGGAGACCGTCGCCGACCGCGACCCCGACGTCCTCGTCATCGGCGACCTCACCCGCCGCTCGCAGTCGGCCGAGAGCGCCGCCAAGAAGATCGAGTTCCTGGAGTCCGACCCGGTCACCCGCACCATGACGGCGGTGAGGAACAAGCGGTACGTGCTCCTCAGCGGCCAGGCGCTCAACCCCACGATCCGCACCGTCGAGGCCGTCGAGAAGGTGGCGGCGGCGCTCCGCTCCTACGGCCTCGCCAAGTGACCACCACCGTCTCCCCGGCCGCCGCATCGGTACGGAAGGGAGCCGCGGCCCTGCTGTGGACGGCGGCCGGACTCGCCCTCCTGGCCGCCTCGGTCGCCGCGGCGATCACCATCGGCCCGGCCCGCATCGGCGTCGCCGACGTGTGGGCGACGGTCGCCGCCCACCTCGGCGGCGGCGCCCCGGCGCTCTCCCCGATCCGGGACGGGATCGTCTGGGACCTGCGGCTGCCCCGCACCCTCCTGGCCGCCGTCTGCGGCGCCGGGCTCGCCCTCTGCGGCGCGGTGATGCAGTCGCTGCTGCGCAACCCGCTCGCCGACCCCTTCGTCCTGGGCGTCTCCTCCGGCGCCTCGACCGGCGCGGTCGCGGTCGTCGTCCTCGGGGTCGGCGGGGGAGTCCTCTCCGTCACCGGCGGGGCGTTCCTCGGGGCGGTCTGCTCCTTCGCGCTCGTGCTGCTGCTCAGCCACACCCTCGGCGGCTCGACGGACCGCGTGGTCCTCTCCGGGGTCGCCGCCATGCAGCTCTTCTCCGCCCTCACCTCGTTCGTCGTGATGACGGCCGCCGACGCGGAGACCACCCGGGGCGTCCTCTTCTGGCTGCTCGGCTCGCTCGCCGGGGCCGGCTGGACCGACGTGTGGGTGTGCCTCGCGGTCCTCGCGGCGGCCCTGACGACCTGCCTCGGACACGCGCGGACCCTGGACGCGTTCGCCTTCGGCGAGGAGGCCGCCGCCTCCCTCGGCGTCTCCGTCGCCCGGACCCGGCTCGTCCTCCTGTGCGTCACCGCCCTCCTGACGGCCGCCCTGGTCTCCGCCGCCGGGGCCATCGGCTTCGTCGGACTCGTCCTGCCGCACGCCGCCCGCGCGCTCACGGGCCCCGGGCACGCCCGGCTCCTGCCGGTCACCGCCCTGGCCGGAGCGGTCTTCCTGGTCTGGGCCGACACGCTGGCCCGCACCGTCCTCGACCCCCAGGAGGTGCCGGTGGGCGTGGTGACCTCGCTGATCGGCGTCCCGGCCTTCGTCCTGGTCCTCCACCGCACGCGCAGCACGAGGAGCACGCGATGACCCCCACCCGCAAGGACGCGGGCCTGCGCGCCGACCGGGTCTCGCGCACCGCCGGCGGCGTCCTCGTCCTCGACGGCGTCAGCGTCGCCCCGGTCCCCGGCACCGTCACCGGCCTCCTCGGCCCCAACGGCTCCGGCAAGTCCACGCTCCTGCGGCTCCTCGCCGGCGTCCTCGCCCCCGACTCCGGGGTCGTCACCCTCGACGGCGACCCGCTGGCCGGACTCGGCCGCAGGACCGTCGCCCGGCGCCTCGCCACGGTCGAGCAGCAGTCCGACACCCAGACCGACCTGACCGTCCTCGACGTCGTGCGCCTCGGCCGCGTCCCGCACCGCAGGGCCTGGGCCCCGCCCTCGGCGGCGGACGAGGCCGCCGTCCGCTCCGCCCTCGCCCGCACCGGGCTCGCCGACCGCGCCCGCCAGCCCTGGCGGACCCTCTCCGGCGGCGAGCGCCAGCGCGTCCAGATCGCCCGCGCCCTCGCCCAGGAGCCGCGCGAACTCCTCCTCGACGAGCCCACCAACCACCTCGACGTCCAGCACCAGCTGGACCTCATGGAGCTCGTCTCGGGGCTGCGCCTCACCGCCGTCGTCGCCCTGCACGACCTGAACCTCGCGGCCGTGTACTGCGAGCGGCTCGTGGTCCTCTCCGGCGGCCGCGTGGTCGCCTGCGGCACGCCGGACGAGGTGCTCACCGAGGAGCTGATCGCGGACGTCTACCGGGTCCGGGCCGCCGTGACGTACCCGGACCCCGGCGGCCGTCCCCACGTCCGCTTCCTGGGGACGGCCGGGCCGTCCTACTCCCCTTCGCCGGGCTCCGGGTCCAGCGCGTCCATGAAGGAGCTGACCGAGAACACCGCGCGCCCGGGACCGGCCGGACCGTAGCCGGGCGGGGCGGTCAGGCCGTTCTCCCGGAGCGTCTCCGTGTACGCCTCCAGGAGCCGCAGGTGGTACTCCAGCGGTGCGCCGTCCGGGTTCTCGCGGCCCAGCGGCGTCGTCGGCTCCGGGCACCAGGTGGTGAACCGGGGCGTGATCCCGCGCGACATGAAGAACCGCAGGCCCTCCCGGGTGGAGGCGATGGCCTCGTCCACGGTCAGGAAGCCCGAGGGGCGCGCCATCTCGACCCCGGCGACGAAGTTCGGGATGACGTTGCGCGGCCCGAAGACCTCCGCCGAGTCCAGGATCCGGCGGTGCCACTCGTCCCGGCCGATGTAGCGCTCCTTGCCGGGGCAGTACAGCTCGAACAGGCGCCGGTCCCACACCTCGTAGTTCGGGTGGTAGATCCGGATGCCGTAGTCGTGGAAGCGCCGCACGTCCTCCTTGGGCAGGGCCTGCGCGACGACCTTGCCGATCCAGCGGCCGGGGAAGCGCTCCTCGATCGCCTGCGCGTACTGCCCGTAGAAGTCGGCCTCGTCCTTCCCGCCGACCTGCGAGGTGACGGCCCCGCCGGTCAGGGTGTAGGCGGTCGAGGCGCGGGCCGTGTCGTGCCGGTCGATGATCTCCAGGGCCTCCAGGACCTCGTCCACCGGCTTCACCCCGGTGTACGGGCGGCCCGCCGCCTTGTGCTGGCGCCAGTTGTGGTTGATGTCGCAGTACTGGCACTCCTCCTTGGCGCCGAAGTACTGGCACACCCGGAAGACCGTCAGGTAGATCAGGTAGCCCCACTGGATCGTCGGCGCCACCTCCATCACGGACTTGCCGTTCGACAGCGGGTGCCGGTAGTACTCCGGCATCGGCGGCAGGCCGACGTCCGCGATCCGCGCCCCGTCCAGGAAGAGGGCGAGCGCCCCGTCCCCGTCCGGCGCGACCCGGTACGGCGAGGACGGGTTCACCCGCACCGACACCACCGTGCGGCGCAGCCCGTACGGACCGCCGGTCAGCACGATCTCCTCCGGCGGGCGGTTCAGGGCCGCCTCCCCGAGCTCGGGCAGCGTCCGGTGGTCGAAGGAGAAGATGAAGTACGACTTCGGCTTCACCTCACCGCCTTCGTTGCCGGACAGGGCGGAGGGGTCGAAGGCGACCCCGCCGCGCAGCAGGTCCTCCTTGAGCACGGCCTCCCGGGGAATCCCCGGGAAGCGCTCCATGAGGGACTCCACGACGGACGTGCGGGTGGGTGCGACGCTGGACACAGGCGGGTCTCCGGAGGTCAGGGGCTTATGGAGCCGACGTGTACCCCACGCTACGCGCGCGCACCCGCGACGGGGCGGCCGGGGGCCCGGCGGCCGGTCGGCCGGCCCGTGCGGGGTCCGGCCGAGGGGGCCAGGCGAGCGGCCCCGGCCCCCTCGGTTCCCGTCACGAGCCGGACAGCTCCTCCCGTACGGTGCGGGCGGCGGCGACCAGGTTCTCCAGGGAGGCCCGGGTCTCCGGCCAGGCACGGGTCTTCAGACCGCAGTCCGGGTTGACCCACAGGCGCTCGGCGGGGATGGCCTCCAGACCGGTGCGCAGCAGGTCCGCCGCCTCCTCGGCGCTCGGCACCCGGGGCGAGTGGATGTCCCAGACGCCGGGACCGGCCTCGCGCGGATAGCCGTGGGCGGCGAGCTCACGGGCCACCTGCATGTGCGAGCGGGCCGCCTCCAGGCTGATCACGTCCGCGTCGAGGTCGTCGATGGCCTGGACGATGTCGCCGAACTCGGCGTAGCACATGTGGGTGTGGACCTGCGTGTCCGGCCGCACGCCGCTCGTGGCGAGCCGGAACGCCTCGGTCGCCCACGCCAGGTACGCCGGACGGTCGGCGGCCCGCAGCGGCAGCGTCTCGCGCAGCGCCGGCTCGTCCACCTGGATGACGGAGGTGCCGGCCGCCTCCAGGTCGGCCACCTCGTCGCGCAGGGCGAGGGCGACCTGCCGGGCGGTCTCGCCCAGCGGCTGGTCGTCGCGGACGAACGACCAGGCGAGCATGGTGACCGGACCGGTCAGCATGCCCTTGACGGGCTTGGCGGTCAGCGACTGGGCGTACGAGGTCCAGCGCACCGTCATCGGCTCGGGCCGCGAGATGTCGCCGGCCAGGACCGGCGGACGGACGTAGCGGGTGCCGTACGACTGGACCCAGCCGTGCTGCGTGGCGAGGTAGCCGTCGAGCTGCTCGGCGAAGTACTGCACCATGTCGTTGCGCTCGGGCTCGCCGTGCACCAGGACGTCGACCCCGGCCTTCTCCTGGTACGAGACCACCTCCTGGATCTCGGTCCTGATGCGCTCCTCGTACCCGGCCGTGTCGATCCGCCCGGCCCGCAGGTCGGCGCGGGCGGTGCGCAGTTCGCCGGTCTGCGGGAAGGAGCCGATGGTGGTGGTCGGGAGCAGCGGCAGGCCCAGGTGGGCGCGCTGGGCGGCGGCCCGCTCGGCGTACGGCTGCGAACGGCGGGCGTCCGCGTCGGTGACGGCCCCGGTGCGGGCGCGCACGGCCGGGTTCCGGGTGATGGGGGAGTTCGCGCGGGAGGCGAGGGCGGCGCGGTTGGCGGCCAGTTCGCCGGCGATCGCGTCGGTGCCCCGCGCCAGGCCCTTGGCCAGCGTCGTGATCTCGGTGGTCTTCTGCTTGGCGAAGGAGAGCCAGCGCAGGATCTGCGGGTCGACGTCCTTCTCGGCCGCCGCGTCGAGCGGCACGTGGAGCAGGGAGGAGGAGGCGGAGACGTCGACCCGGTCGGCGAGGCCGAGCAGGGTGCCGAGGACGGACAGCGACTTCTCCAGGTCGTTGACCCAGATGTTGCGCCCGTCGACCACACCGGCGACGAGGCGCTTGCCGGGCAGGCCGCCGACGGCGGCGAGCCCCTCCAGGTTGGCCGCCGCCGGGCCGGTGAAGTCGAGCGCCAGGCCCTCGACCGGCGCCTTCGCCAGGACCGGCAGGGCGTCGCCGAGCCGGTCGAAGTACGAGGCCACGAGCAGCTTGGGCCGGTCGGTGAGCGCACTGAGGTCGCGGTAGGCGCGCGCGGCGGCGTTCAGGTCGGCCGGCGTGCGGTCCTGGACGAGCGCGGGCTCGTCGAGCTGCACCCACTCGGCGCCGGCCGCGCGCAGGTCCGCGAGGACCTCCGCGTACACCGGCAGGAGCCGGTCGAGCAGGGTCAGCGGGTCGAAGTCGGCGGGCACGCCCGGCGCGGGCTTGGCGAGCAGCAGGTAGGTGACGGGTCCCACGAGCACGGGCCGGGCGGTGAGGCCCAGGGCGAGGGCCTCCGCCAGCTCCGCGACCTGCTTGGCGGAGTCGGCCGCGAAGACCGTGTCGGGACCCAGCTCCGGCACCAGGTAGTGGTAGTTCGTGTCGAACCACTTCGTCATCTCCAGCGGGGCGACGTCCCGCGTGCCGCGCGCCATGGCGAAGTAGCCGTCCAGGGCGTCGGCCGCGACGGCCTCGCGGTGGCGCGCGGGGATCGCGCCCACCATGACGGTGGTGTCCAGGACGTGGTCGTAGTACGAGAAGTCGCCGGTCGGCACCTCGTGGACGCCGGCCCCGGCGAGCTGCCGCCAGTTGGTCCGGCGCAGTTCGGCGGCGGTGGACCGGAGGGCGTCGGCGGTGACGCGGCCCTTCCAGTAGCCCTCGATCGCCTTCTTCAGCTCCCGGTCCCGGCCCTGGCGCGGGTAGCCGTACACGGTGGCCCGTGCTGCCGCGGCTGCGGACTTCGTGGTCACGGAGATCTCCTTCGCGAGATGAATCCCTGAGGTCCCGGGACGGGGAGAGGGCGCGAAGGGGCGACGGACCGGACGGCACGCGTGCGCGGCGGGCACGGACGTCCGTCAGGTATGTACGCCGACCCGCCCTCGAGGTCACCGGGATGTCCGCGCGCGGAATCGTCCGCGTGCGGGCAACGGGCAGGTCTTCGGACTCGCGGGCACGCCCACCAGACTGGTCCGGCGGACACCTAGTGGCCGTCGCTTCCCAGCCCCTTCCCGGGGCCAGTGCGTATGACGGCGGTCGTTCCCGCTCACCGCTGCGGGGCAGTCCCGGATTCCCACCGGGTTCCCTCTTACGACGTCTCCCGCCTGGTGGACGGGGGCGAACCAGCTGCCCGGTCAGACTACGGGGTCGACCGCCGGAGCGCGGGAGCGCATCTCGCCATTCGGGCAGGGAAGTGGGACGCGCGAGTGAGAATCGAGGACGCGGGCCGCGGGCGGCTCGCCGGGTGCCCGGCACAGGCGGCCGGTGGAACGCACGGCACGGCAGCGGGGCCGGGGACGGCACCACCCGTCCCCGGCCCCTCGCCGTACCGTCGCCGGGTCCTCTCTCGGGACCCTCCACAGGCCCCTTCCCCGGCGGCGGGCGCCGGCCCCCTCAGGCCGGCCGTCCGGGCGTCTCCGCCCGGTCGTACACATGGAACCCCCGGCCGCTCTTCCGGCCGAGCAGCCCCGCCTCCACCATCCGCAGGAGCAGCGGCGGCGGCGCGTACAGGGGCTCCTTGAACTCCTCGTACAGCGAGTGCGCGATGGAGGCGACCGTGTCGAGTCCGATCAGGTCCGAGAGCCGCAGCGGTCCCATCGGGTGGGCGCAGCCCAGCTCCATGCCCCGGTCGACGTCCGTGGCGGAGGCGAAGCCCGACTCCGTCATCCGGATCGCGGACAGCAGGTACGGGACGAGCAGGGCGTTGACGACGAAGCCGGCCCGGTCGCGGGAGCCGATCGCGGTCTTGCCCAGGGTGCGGGTCGCGAAGTCGGTCACCGCGGCCGTCGTCGCCGCCGACGTGTGGAGGGTCGTGACGATCTCCACGAGCGGAAGGACGGGCACGGGGTTGAAGAAGTGCAGCCCCACGACCCGGTCGGCGTTCTCGGTGGCCATGGCGAGCCGCATGACCGGCAGGGAGGAGGTGTTGGTGGCGAGGACCGCCGCCGGATCGGTGACGATCTTGTCGAGCGCGGCGAACACCCGGGTCTTGACGGCGGGGTCCTCGACGACGGCCTCGACGACGAGCTGCCGGTCCGCGAGGTCGGACAGTTCGGCGGTGGCCGTGATCCGGTCGAGCGCGGCCTCGGCGGACGGGCGGTCCAGCTTGCCGCGCTGGACGGCCCGTTCCAGCGAGACGGCGACGCGCTCGCGGGCGGCGCGCGCCGCCGCGCGGTCGGCCTCGCAGATCACGGTGGCGAGCCCGGCCCGCGCGCACACCTCCGCGATGCCCGCGCCCATCTGACCGCCGCCCACGACGCCCACGCGCCGGATGCCGCCGCTCACACCGTCACGTCCGCGGTCGCGACGGTTCGGACGAGGTGGCGGGAGTACGCCTCCGGGGTGAAGAAGAGCGGCAGTTCGGCGGCGAGCGCGGTGCTCTCGAAGAGCTCCCGCACCTCGTCGAGCGCCGCCCACGGGAACTCGGCGCCGAGCGCGGCCAGTTCCCGGTCGAGCAGCTCCAGGACGGCGTCGCGTTCGAGGAACCGGCGCCGGAGCCACTGCCAGATCTGGACGCGGGCGATCTCGGCGGTCGCCGCGTCCTCCACCAGGCCGTCGACCGTGACCGATCCCTGGCCGCGGAGCCAGGCGTCGAAGTAGCGGAGCACCACGGCGATGTTGGTGCGGACGCCCTCCTCGGTCGGCGGTCCGCCGACCCGGCGCACCGCGAGCAGCTCCCCGGCGGTCACCCGCACGTCCTCGCGGGTCCGGTCGAGCTGGTGCGGACGGTCTCCGAGCACCCCGTCGAAGACCTCGCGGCAGACCGGCACCAGACCCGGGTGGGCCACCCACGAGCCGTCGAAGCCGTCCTCGGCCTCCCGCTCCTTGTCCAGGCGGACCGTGGCGAGCACGGCCTCGTCGGCGGCCGGGTCCCCGGCCGGGACCTGGGCGGCCATCGCGCCGATGGCGTGGGCGCCGCGCCGGTGGCAGGTCCGCACGAGCAGTTCGGTGTACGCCCGCATGAACGGCGCCGTCATCGTCACCTTCGCCCGGTCGGGCAGCAGGAAGTCCGGTCGGTGGCCGAAGGTCTTGATCAGGCTGAACAGGTAGTCCCAGCGGCCCGCGTTGAGCCCGGAACCGTGCTCCCGCAGCTCGTGGAGGATCTCCTCCATCTCGAACGCGGCCGTGATCGTCTCGATGAGGACGGTGGCGCGGACGGTGCCCCGGGGGATGTCCAGGAGCTCCTGGGCCAGCAGGAACACGTCGTTCCAGAGGCGCGCCTCGTACCGGTTCTCCAGCTTGGGGAGGTAGAAGTACGGGCCGTACCCGGCGTCGATCTGCCGTCGCGCGCAGTGGAAGAAGTACAGGCCGAAGTCGACCAGCGCGGCCGGCACCGGGCCGCCGTCGAACTCCAGGTGCTCCTCGTCGAGGTGCCAGCCGCGCGGCCGGACCACGATCGTCGGCAGCCGGCCCTCGCGGAGCCGGTACTCCCGGCCCCTGTCGGCGGTGAAGTCGAGGCGCCGTTCGATCGCGTCGAGCAGGACGAGCTGGCCCCCGACCACGTTCTCCCAGGTGGGCGCGGTGGCGTCCTCGAAGTCCGCCATCCACACACTGGCGCCGGAGTTGAGCGCGTCGACGGCCGCCCGCCGCTCCGGCGGACCGGTGATCTCCACCCGGCGGTCGGCGAGCCCGGGAGCGGGCGGGGCGACCCGCCAGGTCGGGTCGGTGCGCACGGCGGAGGTGGTCAGCGGGAAGTCGAGCGGCGAACCGGTGGCGAGCCGGATGGCCTGCCGGCGGCGCTCCTTCAGGAGCCACCGGCGGCGCTCGCCGAAGGCGGCGGCGAGACGGCCGACGAAGTCCAGGGCGTCGGGGGTGAGGATCTCGTCGTGGCGGTCGCCCGGGGCCGCGAGCACGCGGACCTGGCGGGTCGGGACGGCGCTGGTGGTCATCGGTGTCTCCTGAGGGGGAGCGGGTGGTGCGGGGGAGAGGGGGGCGGGGAAGGAGAGGGGTGCGGGGACGGGTGACGTGGACACCCGCCCCCGCGGTCCGAGGGGCCGTGAAGGCCTAGTGGAACTGCTCCTCCTCCGTGGACCCGGCGAGCGCGGTCGTGGAGGAGGCGGGGTTGACGGCGGTGGAGACCAGGTCGAAGTAGCCGGTGCCGACCTCGCGCTGGTGCTTGACGGCGGTGAAGCCGTGCTCCTGCGCGGCGAACTCGCGCTCCTGGAGGTCCACGTACGCGGTCATGCCGTGCTCCGCGTAGCCGCGGGCCAGGTCGAACATGCCGTGGTTGAGCGAGTGGAAGCCGGCCAGCGTGATGAACTGGAACTTGTAGCCCATGGCGCCCAGTTCGCGCTGGAACTTGGCGATCTGGTCGTCGTCCAGGGCCGCCTTCCAGTTGAAGGACGGCGAGCAGTTGTACGCCAGCATCTGGTCGGGGTGCTCGGCGTGGATCGCCTCGGCGAACTCGCGGGCCTGCGCCAGGTCCGGGGTGCCGGTCTCGACCCAGATGAGGTCGGCGTACGGGGCGTAGGCGAGGCCGCGGGCGATGACCGGCGCCATGCCGCCCCGCACCCGGTAGAAGCCCTCGGCGGTCCGCTCGCCGGTGACGAACTCGGCGTCGCGCTCGTCGACGTCGCTGGTCAGCAGGTTCGCGGCGAGGGCGTCGGTGCGGGCGACGATCAGGGTCGGGGTGCCGGCGATGTCGGCGGCGAGCCGGGCCGCGTTGAGGGTGCGGACGTGCTGGGAGGTGGGCACGAGCACCTTGCCGCCGAGGTGGCCGCACTTCTTCTCCGAGGCGAGCTGGTCCTCGTAGTGGATGCCCGCCGCACCGGCCGCGATCATCGCCTTGGTCAGCTCGAAGGCGTTCAGCGGACCGCCGAAGCCGGCCTCGGCGTCGGCGACGATCGGCGCGAGCCAGTCGGTTGTGTCCGTGCCGCCCTCGGCGGTGGCGATCTGGTCGGCGCGCAGCAGCGCGTTGTTGATGCGGCGGACCACCTGCGGCACCGAGTTGACCGGGTAGAGGCTCTGGTCGGGGTAGGTGTGACCGGCCTGGTTGGCGTCGGCGGCGACCTGCCAGCCGGACAGGTAGATGGCCTGGAGCCCGGCCCGGACCTGCTGCACGGCCTGGCCGCCGGTCAGGGCGCCGAGCGCGTGGACGTAGTCGAGCTCGTGGAGCTGCCGCCACAGGCGCTCCGCGCCGCGCCGGGCGAGGGTGTGCTCCTCGCGGACGCTGCCGGACAGCCGGATCACGTCCTCGGCGGTGTAGGTGCGCTCGATGCCCTTCCAGCGGGGGTCCGTGGCCCACTGCCGCGCCAGCTCTTCGGCCGCCTGGTTTCCTGCCTGCGCCATGATGGTCTCTCCCGGGGAGTGTCGAACTTTGCGAAGCTCTGCGAAGGCTCGCGAAGCTCCGTACGAGGTGACGAGCGGCCCGCCGGGCCCCGGGCGGAGACGACCGGGTCCTACGACGTCAGGGCATGAGCCGTGCCCCGAACTCCGCCTCCTGGTGGGGCACGGCGGGCCGTGGTTCGACTTTCGCAGTGGCACTCCGTGCCATCAACCATGGCCGAATGCCAACTTCTGCGAATCTTCCGGCAAAGGTTTGCCAACTTTGCGAAGCCCCGGGGGCGGGAGAGGTGGCTTAGGCTGACCTCCACGTACGCCCG
This sequence comes from Streptomyces sp. NPDC086147, assembly GCF_040702165.1. NCBI lineage: Bacteria > Bacillati > Actinomycetota > Actinomycetes > Kitasatosporales > Streptomycetaceae > Streptomyces > Streptomyces sp. NPDC086147. The sequence continues at coordinate 17,302 of NZ_JBFBJO010000004.1, forward strand.
AAGGAGAACGGCCGTGAGCAAGATCTACGCGGGAGCGCGGCTGCGCCGGCTGCGCGAGGAGCGCCGGCTGAGCCAGGCGGACCTGGCCAGGGTGCTCAGGATCTCGCCCAGCTATCTGAACCAGATGGAGCACGACACCCGGCCCCTGACGGTCCCCGTCCTGCTGCGGGTCACCGAGTCCTTCGGCGTCGACCCCGACTTCTTCTCCGAGCGGGACACCGGACGGCTCTTGGCCGACCTGCGCGAGACCCTCGCCGACGAGCTCGACCGCTCCGCGCTCTCCGCCGCCGACCTCGGGGAACTCGCCTCCCGGCTGCCGCACGTGGCCGCCGTCCTGCTCGACCTCGGCCGGGGCCGCCAGGCCCTCACCGAACGCCTCGCCGCCCTGACCGGCGGCCGCGACGACGCCCTCGCCCCGGACGCGGCACGCGCCCGCACGCCGCACGAGGAGATCCGCGAGTTCTTCTACCGGCGCCGCAACTACCTCCACGAGGCCGACCTCGCGGCCGAGGGACTCGCGGAGGAGATCGGCGTCCGCCCCGGCGAGGTGCGACGGGCCCTCGCCGCCCGGCTCGACGAGCGCCACGGCGTCCGGATCACCGCCGACGCCGACCGGCAGCTCCACCGCTACGACCCCGCCGCCCGCATCCTGCACCTCTCGCCCCGGCTGCGCCCCGGCCAGCAGGCCTTCCGCATGGCCACCCAGCTCGCCCTGCTCGAACAGGACGCCCTGCTCTCCTCGTACGCCTCCGAGGACTACGAGGAGATCGCCCCCACCTGGCCCCTGGCCCGCATCGGCGTCGCCAACTACTTCGCCGCCGCCCTCGTCCTGCCGTACCGCGCCTTCCACGCCGCCGCGGAGGAGACGCGCTACGACATCGAGCGGCTCACCGACCGCTTCGGCCTCGGCTACGAGACGGTCTGCCACCGGCTCAGCACCCTCCAGCGCCCGCGCCTGCGCGGAGTGCCGTTCTCCTTCGTCCGGGTGGACCGGGCCGGGAACATGTCCAAGCGCCAGTCCGCCACCGGCTTCCACTTCTCCCGCGCCGGCGGCACCTGCCCCCTCTGGAACGTCTACGAGGCCTTCGCCGCCCCCGGCCGCATCCACGTCCAGGTGGCGGCCATGCCCGACGGACAGCGCTACCTGTGGACCGCCCGCACGGTGACCCGCCACCGCGGCGGCTGGGGCGAACCCGGCAAGACCTTCGCCATCGGCCTCGGCTGCGAACTGCGCCACGCCTCCCGGCTCGTCTACTCCGACGGCCTCGACCTCGACAACCGGGCCGCCGCCACCCCGATCGGCATGGGCTGCCGCGTCTGCGAACGCCTCGACTGCCCCCAGCGGGCGGTCCCCCCGCTGGGCCGCACCCTCGCCGTCGACGAGCACGCGAGCACGTTCGTGCCGTACGCGGTGGAGGGGTAGCGGAGGGCCCGCCGCACCGGGGCCGGATACTGTCCGGACGATCTCGGAACGGCGGGGGCACGATGGACTGGGCGATGCTGCTGGGCGGGGTGGCCGCGGGGCTGCTGATCTCCGTGGTGACCGCGCCGGCCGGGGTCTCGGGAGCGGTGTTCCTGCTCCCGGTCCAGCTCAGCGTCTTCGCCGTGCCGAACCCCTCCGTCACGCCGACGAACCTGCTGTACAACGTCGTCGCGGGACCCGGCGCCCTGTGGCGCCACAGCAGGACCGGCGCCCTGCGCGGCCCGCTCACCCGCCGCCTGGTGGCGGGCACGCTCCCCGGGGTGGTGGTCGGCGCGGTCGTCCGCGTCTTCGCCCTCCCGGGCCCCACCGTCTTCCGCCTCCTCATCGCCGCGCTGCTGCTGCCCCTCGGCGCGTGGCTGTGCGTCCGCACCCTGCGCCCCGCCCGGAAGCGGCCCGCCGCCGAGCCCTCGCCCCGCACCGTCACCGGACTCGCCCTGGCCGTCGGGGTGGTGGGCGGCATCTACGGCATCGGCGGCGGCTCCCTCCTCGGCCCGATCCTGGCGGGCCGGGGCGTCCCCGTCGCCCGCGTGGCCCCGGCGGCCCTCGCCGCCACCTTCACGACCTCCGTCGTCGGAGCCGTCACCTTCGCCCTGCTCTCCCTCACCACCACCGAGGCCGCCGCCCCGGACTGGGACCTGGGCCTCGCCTGCGGCCTCGGCGGCCTGATCGGCGGCTACCTCGGCGCCCGCCTCCAGCCCCACCTCCCCGAAACGGCCCTCCGCCTCCTCCTGGGCACCCTGGCGACGACCCTGGGAGCGCTGTACGCGGTCCAGGGCCTGTTCTGAGGCACCACGTGCCCGGCGGAAACCGATGAAGGGCCACCGGCAAGCCGGTGACCCTTCACGAAAGCGCGGTCCGTGGACCGTCACGCTCGATCGAGCGGGAACCTATCCCGTTCTTCCGAACCTCCTGACGAGGACGACGACCAGCACGACGAGCGTGCCCAGCCCGAACCCCAGGGCGGGTGCGCTTTCACCCATGACCAGGCACAGCAGGCAGAGTGCGGCCACGACCGCCGCGACCCAGAGGTCGACGGCGGAACGCGTCCCGCTCCTCTTCGCCTCGTCATCGCTCAGTTTCAACACCTCCTGTGCCAGGCGCTGGGCGCCGAGGCCCACCCCATGCCGGTGATCACGTAGGTGTAGAGCCCGATGCACTTGCCCTTCCACCGCGCGCTCCGGGCCACGTAGAAGAGGTAGAAGGCGTAGGCCCGGAAGATTTCGAGGGCCACCTTCGCCCATCCCGAGAACGCGGGCAGGATGGCGGAGAAGAACCCGGTCGCGGCTCCCGCACCCGTGGAAACCCGTGAGGTCTCACGGCTGTTGAGGTAGAGCCACAGGTGCTTGTACGGGGACCACCAGCGGCTCCAGGTGCTGTACGACCACATTCCGCTCAGGTCGGTGCAGCTGATCGGCTCTCCGAAGCAGTAGTCGTATGCGTTGGCGTTGCCGCCGTACATGGGGTCCTTGGAGAGGAACCGTCCGGTGGCGGAGTCGTAGAGACGCACTCCCATCAGGGTCAGCCCGCTGAGGGTCTCGGCGGAGCGCTGCTTGCCGCCGAGCCAGCCGTAGCGGACGGCGGGCTGGCCGGTGCGGGGGTTGCCGTACTCGTCGCTGTCCAGGACCAGGGGGGCGTCGGCCGGGTCCAGCGGGAGCTGGAGGGCGATGCCGCCGTGGATGGTGGTCAGCTGGAGAACGGTGCCGCCACCCGCGCCGGTGATGGCCGCGAAACCGCCGCCGGCGGAGCCGACGTTGCGGCTGACGGTGCCCTTGCCGGCGTCTTCGGTGATCCAGCGGGGGTTGTCGCCGTCGCCGTCGTAGTGGTTGACCTTGGACGCGGTCTGGATCCAGGTGCCGTCGGTGTCGTCCTCCACCGTCCAGGAGCGCAGGCGCCGGTCGGCGTCGAGGCTCCAGGTCTGGCGCCGGCCTTCGGAGGTCTGCCGGTGGACCAGGTCGTTGGCGTAGTAGCCGATCTGGCTGCCGGGCAGGGCGGTGGTGCGGCCGAAGGCGTCGTAGACGTAGCCGGCGTCGACGAGACGGTCGGCGCTGTCGTAGGCGTGGGTGGTGGTGGTTCCCCCCGTGGTGGGGCAGGCGGCGCCCGCCGCGCCTTCCGCGGTGGTCAGGGAGGTGCGGTTGGTGCGCTTGTCGAAGGTGTAGGACCGCTTGGTGCAGACGTCGCCGGCGGTGTCGGCGACAGCGGTCAGACGACCGGTGTCGTCGTAGGCGTACTTCTGCGAGGACCAGCCGGAGTGTTCGGTGATCTGGCTGTGGACGGACTCCTCCACGGTGTCGGAGTAGACGACCTGGCCGTCGCTGTCACGGGTGTAGACGCGCGAGCGGGCGGCGCCGATGCTGTCCGTGCCGATCTTGAGCGTGTATCCGCCGGGGAGCCGCTCGGTGGCGACGGAGCCGTCGGCGTCGTACGTGGCGCCGAAGGTGCCGGCCACCGAGTCCGAGGTGGACGTGAGCATGCCGCGTGGCTCGAGAGCGGTGTCGTAGGTGTAGGTGACGCTGGACGGGACCGAGTCCGAGGTCCTGACCGGACGGTCCAGCAGGTCGTACTCGGTGCGGGTCACCCCGCCGTCGGCATCGGTGTACGAGGTCTGGCGGCCGAGCCCGTCGAACTCCTTCGTGATCGTCCCGCCGGTCGGCGAGACCGTCCTCACGGTCCGGCCGGTGGCCGGGTCGTACTCCGTCGTCGTCTCCGGAACCGCCTGCCCGAGCCCGCCGGTCATGACGTTCTTCACCGGACGGCCCGCGTCGTCGTAGGTCGTCGTGGTGGTGCGGGTGACGCCGTTGGCGGTCTCGGTGAACTTGGCCGGGTTGCCCCACCAGTCGTACTCGGTGGTGGTGACCGGAAGCCCGGCCGGGTTCGTACCGCCGCCGGTGACCGCACCGGCGGAACCGGTGGAGCAGGGCTGGTCGGCCCACTCCGGGCGTCCCTGGCAGGCGCCGGTGCCGGTCGCGGTCCAGTAGGCGGTCGTGCGGGTGGCGGCGTCGGTGCCGGTCGCGCCGGGCAGGAGCTGCTTGGTGACGCGGCCCTGGGCGTCGTACTCGGTGGTCTCGGTGATCGCGAGACCGGCCGGGTCCTTGACCGTCTTCGTCGGCAGGCCCTTGACCCAGTCGTAGACCGTCTGGACGACCCGCGCGTCGGTGAACGCGGTGGTGCCGAGGACCTGGGCACCGACGGTGACCTTGGTGACCTGGTGCTCGACCTTCGCGGTGCCGTCGGTGGGACGGCCCGCGTCGTACTCGTTGGTCATCCAGGCGCGCGCCACCGCGGACGCGCCCGTGCCGGCCGGCGTGACGCGGCGCAGCGGGCCGAACTTCTCCGTCTCTCGGATGCCGGTGGAGTCGTAGACGGACTTCGAGGCGAGCAGGTCGGCGCGGTCCTGGGTGGGCAGGCCGACGATGCCGAGGTCGGCCAGGGTCGCCTGGTCGGCCGGTGTGCCGCCCAGGGCGAGGGCCCGGTTGCCGGCGGTCAGCTCACGCACCGTGTTGCCGAACCGGTCGTACTCGGCGGTCGTGACGTTCCCGCCCGGCGTGGCCAGGTTCACCTGGCGTCCGGAGGCGTTGGTGTAGGTGACCCACGCGCGGCGGTAGTCCGCCGCGGACAGGCCGGTACCTCCGTGCGCGGCGGGAACCGCGTCCGGGGGGAAGACGGCGGTGGCGTCCGTGGGAGCGTCGGTCTGCCCCCACGCGGCCACGTCCGAGGCGCCCATCTTGTACGGCGCGCCGGTGCCGGTGAGCGGGACGTCGTAGACGATGCTCGTCGACGCCGTGCCCGACTCGACGTCCTTGGTGCCCTGTTGCAGTCCGGAGCGGCTCGCCTTGAGGAGCATGCCTTCGCCGGCGGTGGCGGCGTTGCCGGCCTTGCCGTAGGTGAAGGACCAGGGAAGCTGGCCGGGCGGGGTCAGGGTGGTGATCCGGCCGGCCGTGTCGTAGGCGTACTGCGTCTTCAGAGCGGGTGCGATCAGCGGGTTGTACGTCTCGCGCAGGCGGCCTGCGGAGTCGTACAGGTACTTCTGCACGGTCTTCGCGGTGGCCGCGGCGGCGCCGGGCTCGGTGGACCAGCCGCGGATCTCCTTGACCTGCCCGGTGACGTCGCCGAGGGCGGAGGAGGTCGCGGTGGTGGTCGTGGCGTAGACGAACTCCAGCGCGCGGCAGCCCTTCGTGGACGGCGTCGCCGTGCACGTCGTGGCCGACACGGCCGAGGTGGGGGCGACGACCAGCCTCGGACGCGCCAGCTTCTTCCCGTCCACGGTCACGGTCTCGGAGACCACCGTGGTCGTCGACTGCGGCAGGCCGGCCAGGGCGCTGGAGGCGACCTGCCACGACGGGGAGGCGGCGTCCGGCTTGGTGAAGACGGTGAGGGTGCCCTCGGTGTCCTTCAGGGTGAACGAGCCGGTCAGCGAGCCGGTGAGCGTCATGTCCTCGGAGCCGGGCTCGGGCTTCCAGCCGCCGCCCGCGGTGGCGGTGAAGCCGAGCTCCTCGCCCTCGACGCCGACCAGGGCGACCGAGGTCGCGGAGGTCTTCCTGAGGTGCGACCAGTCGGACCGGGTGATCTCCGCGACGGTGCCGGAGACCCACTGCGGGCCGAAGATCGGTACCTGTCCGTCCTGCTTCGCCCCCGCGTCCGCGCGCCGCGAGGACGCCGTACGCGAGACCGACAGACCGAACAGCGACGCGTCGCCCTCGGACAGCGTGTAGTCGCCGGTCAGCAGGTTGACCGAGCCCGGCCCGGTCTCCTCCGACGGCGCCGTGCCCGCGTCGCGGTCGACGGTGATCTCGTTGACCGGGGAGTAGGCGGTGGCGGTGCCGTCGGTGAAGGCGGCGCGGACCTCGATGGGCCCGTCCTCGGCCAGTGTGTCCGTGATGTTCCAGGTCAGCCCGGCGGGCTTGCCGCCGGTGACCGGGACCGGCCAGGCGGACACCGTGGTGGTGCCCTGTCGCACGTCGGCGAGGGGGACGTTCTTCCAGGCGTCGGTCTCGCCGCGGCGGTACTGGTAGGTCACACCGGTGTACGAGGAGAGGCCCTCGGCCGCCAGGGGCGTACGGCGGGCCGGGCGGTCACCCTGGGCGGGGGACAGCAGGGCCGCGCCGGATCCGGCGTGGAAGACGTAGGAGGACTCGGCGGAGACGTTGCCGGCCGGGTCGACCGTGCGGGTGGCCAGGGTGTGCCTGCCCGCCGTGAAGGTCAGCGTCCGGTCCACCGAGGCACCGGTGGTGGCCGCGCTGGTCCAGGTTCCGCCGTCCAGCTTGTACTGGACCTCGGCCACGTCACCGGCCGGGGGCTTGAGGGTGAAGGAGCCGGAGAACCTGCCGTCCGCGTCCGGGGTGCCTGACCAGGTGTTGGCCGGGAAGTCGCCCGAGGTCACGGTGCTGGTGGCGGGCTTGGCGGTGTCGACGGTGAAGTACACCTTCGGCGTCCAGTCCGACCACGTGTTGCCGTCGTTGGCCCGGCCCCAGTACCAGTAGGTGCGGCCGTTGACCAGCTTGCCCGCGGGCGCCTGGTGGGAGGCCGTCTTGCCCACCACCGGGTCCTGGGTGCCGGAGTCGTACACCTCCAGGTTCGTGGTGCCCTCCCACAGCTCCCACTTGGTGCGCAGGAACGTGGTCTCGGCGTCACTGACGGTGTACTTCAGGTCGGGCGTGGTCGTGGTGACCCAGTTCTTGCCGCCGTTGGCACGGCCCGGCGTCACGGACATCGGGTTGCCCACCACCGGAACGGTGTTGTACGTGACCGAGACGTACGGCGTGTTCGAGGCGGCGTTGCCGGAGTTGAACCGCTTCCACGAGAAGGAGTCGGACTCGTTGGTGGCCCTGATGCCCATCGAGTTGCTGCTGTTGCCGTTGGCGGCCCAGGCCACGGCGAGGTTCTTGATGTCCTGCGAGACCCAGCCGTCCGCGCACGAGGACGAGAAGCCCTTCGTGGCCGTGGACGTGGCCCACTTGTTGCCCCAGGCCGGCTGGTTGGTCCACCGGGTGGCCGTCGAGGCGTGCGGGGTGTCCCACACCTCCCAGCCGGAGGGCGCGCACGACCAGGAGTGGGAGTTCCACAGGTTCAGCTTCGCGCCCAGGATCTGCTTGCCCCGGATCTGCGTCATCGGGAAGTGCAGGAACGAACGCGCGACCTGGCCCGAGCCGTTGTTGCCGAGCTTCAGCTCCGTCTGCGCGGAGGTGTCGACGGCGTAGCCCTGCTGCACGAACGTGTCGAAGCTCGACCCCAGGTTCACCGCCGGGTCCACCGTCACCGGGAACACACGCGCCGGATCGGCCAGGAACTTCGCGTCCGGGGTCAGCGTCAGGTCGACCGCGTCGCCCTTCTGCGTCACCTTCAGACCCACGTCGGCCCGCCGGGTGTGCTCACCGGACTTCGGGTCGACGTGGGCGTCCCACATCACCGGCGCCGGCAGACTGCCGACCTGCTTGCCGGACTTCTTGTCCAGGAAGGTGACCGAACGGTCCGCGTTCGCCCGCGCCCTGATGCCCCTGGCGTTCAGCGTCAGCGTCACCGAGCCGTTCGCGCCGACCGCCGAGCGGTCCTTCAGCTCCAGGAACTGCTCGAAGCCCGTACGGGTCGACTCGATGATCAGGTCCGTCGCGGTCAGCGCGTTCGCGTACCGGGCCGTGTGCCCGGACACCGTCGGCTCCGGAAGGACACCGCGCCACGACAGGTCCATCGTCCGGCCGTCCCCGGCGTCCAGCGACACCAGCGGTACGGGAGTGGTCCCCGCCTCGCCGGCCGCACCCGACGCCCGCACGCCCGCGGCCTTCGCCGCCGGCGTCTTCCCGCCCAGCCTCAGACCGAGCGGGTGGCTCCGCGCGGCGACCGAACCGTCCGCCGACTTCGTCAGGGCGACGTCGACGTCACGCCACGAGCCGGTGGCCCTGTCACGGAACCGGACCGGACCCGACGCGGCGTCGGTGGTCACCGTGCCGTCCGGATTGGCCCACGTCGTCGACGTCTCCGTCCGCTCCGACAGCGCCTCCACCCGCTTGCCCGACAGACGGGCCGCGACCGTCGCGGAGGCCAGATCGGCCGCCTGGGTCGGATACGGCTTCTCGGCGGACGCCGAGGGCCGCTGTGACGGCATCGCCACCGCCTGCCCCGTCGTCCCCACCACGACGGCGGTCTCGACCGCCATCAACGCGGCCGTCGCGAGAGCCACGCCCGTGAGTCTCCGCCTGGTGAACAGTCCACCGGACGTCCGTCCGGGCGGTGACGAGTGACGCGTCGTCATCTCGACCCCCCGTGGATTCCCCTGCTTCTTCCCCTGTGGGACAACTCGTTCTCCTGAGTGCGGCATGCTTGCGCATGGCTACTTTCAGTGATGACCCGTGGGCATGCGTGATCCACGAACTCGGTTGACGTGTTCGTCGCATGATCGACGGGTCTGGAACCCGGCCCGCCGCCGGCGGCGGCAACAGGACCGACAACCGGCGGCCGTCCCCAATCGGCCGCCGGTCCCCAGCACACAGCTCCTCGTACGGTGGTCCATCACGAACCCCCGTCACCACCCGCACAAGGACGGACATGACGCTAGAGCGACGCCCGCCCGCGCCCAAGGGCCCCGGACGCCACCGACAGGGCCTCGCGTGCCACGAAGCCCCGGCACGCGCCCACACCCCCGCGGAACCGCCGTCCGGGCGCACCCCGTTGCTCCCGGGAACGACCTCCGCCGCCTTCACCCGCCTCAACGCGAGAGGGGCCGAGCGCGTCGGAGTCGGTCCGGCCGCGTACGCGGGCCTGCTCGGCATGGCCCCCGAGCACCTGCTGGACGACCGCTACCGCGTCCCGGCGTCCACCAACATCCGCATCTGGGAGCTCATGACGCTGCGGGTCCCCTGGCACGAGGCCTCCTGGCACATGGCCCAGGAGAGCGCCCTGGGCGCCCTCGGCATCTGGGACTACCTCATCACCCAGGCCCCCACACCGCTCGAAGGCCTCCGCGACGCCGCCCGCTACCTGGCCACCGCCGGGGACGCCGGCACCGAGGTCATCCACATCGAGGAGACCGAGCGGTACGTGACCGTCAGCCACGTCAACGGGGCCGACCTGTCGGACGACGTCGCCTCCGCCATACGCGCCTACTCGCTCGGCCTGTTCCGGCAGCGCGTCGGCGAGGCCGGCCGGCGCGCCGTCGTCCCCACCGGGGTCGCCCTCGCGGCCCGGGCCCCCCGAACCCACCAGGCCCTCGTACGGCTCTACGGCACGCGCGCCATCGACTTCGAGAGCCCCGTCAACTCCCTCACCTTCGAAGCCGCCGACCTCACCACCCCCCAGCACCACGCCCCGGGCCTGTCCGACCTCCTGCGAAGCCACGCCGAGCAGGCCCTCGCCGAGGCCATCCCCCTGCACGACTGGCTCAGCCTCTTCCGCGCCACCCTCCGGGCCACGGCGGACACCGAGACCCCCTCCCTGCGCGTCGTGAGCCGGAGGATGGCCCTCAGCACCCGCACGCTCCAACGCCGCATCGAGGAACGCGGGAGCACCTGGTCGGAGGAGCTCCAGGCGTTGCGCCGCGAACGCGCCCTCCATCTGCTCACCACCACCGACACGCCCTTCGACGCCGTGGCCAGACAGGTCGGCTACGCCGACCCCGGCGGCCTGCGCCGCGCCATGAAGCGCTGGACCGGACAGGCTCCGGCCGAACTCCGCGCGCGCAACGGCACCGGTTCCGACGGGACGTGTCCCCCGCCGGGCCTCCTCGCCGACCGCGCGCCCGGCACCGACACGCCCTGAACGCGCGGCCCGTACGCGCCGCCCTACGGCAGCGCCCCCGCCCTCCGCGCCGCCACCACCGCCTCCATGCGCGTGTGCGCCCCCAGCTTCCGCATCGCCGAGCGCAGGTAGCCCTTCACCGTCTCCGGGCGCAGGCCGAGCCGGGCCGCCGCCGTCGCGTTCGTGGCGCCCGAGGCCACCGCCGCCAGGACGTCCGTCTCGCGCGGGGTCAGGGCCACCCCGGGGAGGGGAGCGGGGGAGCCCGAGGCCGTCTCCAGGCGGCCGCAGACCGCGAGGAGGCGTTCCCGCAGCTCCGGGTCCGCGACCTTCGGCGCCAGTTCGCGCAGTTCGCCGTACGCCTGGCGGACCTCCTCCCAGGAGGGCCCGGGCGGGAGCGGGGCCAGGAGTTCCCGGACCTCGTCCCGTACCGCCAACGCCTGCTCCACGTCCCGGGCCGCCGCGACCGCCGCGTCGAAGACCCGCTCGCCGACCGGCAGCGCGTCGCGCAGCGCCCCGTACAGCACGCCCCGCACCTTCCGGCGCACGACGACCGGCACCGCGATCACCGACCGCAGCCCCTCCGCCGACACCGGGCCGTCGTACTCGTGGGTGATGTGCCGCGCCGACGGGTAGTCCGTCACCGCGCACGGCCGGCCGAGCGCCAGGCACTTCCCGCCCAGGCCGGAGCCCGCCGAGATCGCGAGCCCGCGCAGGGCCGGCGTCACCGCGCCGTTCAGCTCCCCGATCCGCAGCCCCCGGGTCTCGTGCGTCAGCCCCCCGAAGACCACCGGGAGCCCGGTGGTCCGGCGCAGCCTCAGCAGCGCGCCGCGCAGCTCCCCCGACGATTCGACGTGCTCGCGCACCGCGCTCTCCTTCGTGGCCGCCGGCCCCGTCAGCCCTTGACGTCCGCGGGTTCACCCCCGAACGGGGGTAGTGAGACCTGGGTCACTGATTACACGATGTCCGGGACCGGTCCCGCAACGAGGAGGACACATGACGGCAACCAGTGCGACCGAGGAGTTCCGGGCCGCCCGGGACTTCCTCCTGGAGCACCGGGAGGACTACGCGGCGGCCTACGAGGGCTTCGCGTGGCCCCGGCCCGAGCGGTTCAACTGGGCGCTCGAATGGTTCGACGTCGTCGCGGAGGGCAACGACCGCACCGCCCTGCACATCGTCGAGGAGGACGGCTCCGAGACGAAGGCGTCCTTCGCGGAGATGTCCGCCCGCTCGAACCGGGTCGCGAACCGGCTGCGGTCCCTGGGCGTGCGCGCGGGCGACCGGATCGTCGTGATGCTGGGCAACCAGGTCGAGCTGTGGGAGACCGTCCTCGCCGCGATGAAGCTGCGGGCCGTCGTCATCCCCGCCACCCCGCTCCTCGGCCCCGCCGACCTGCGCGACCGCGTCGACCGCGGCCGCGCCCGGCACGTCCTGGTGCGCGCCGAGGACACCGCCAAGTTCGACGACGTCCCCGGCGACTACACCCGGATCGCGGTCGGCGACGGCGGGGCGGGCTGGCTGGAGTACGGGCTCGCCGACCGCGAGTCCGCCGACTTCGAGCCGGACGGCGACACGCTCGCCGACGACACCCTGATGCTGTACTTCACCTCCGGCACGACCGCCCGCCCCAAACTGGTCGAGCACACCCACACCTCGTACCCGGTCGGGCACCTCGCCACCATGTACTGGATCGGGCTCAGGCCCGGCGACGTGCACCTCAACATCTCCTCGCCCGGCTGGGCCAAGCACGCCTGGTCCAACCTCTTCGCCCCGTGGAACGCCGAGGCGACCGTCTTCGTCCACAACTACACGCGCTTCGACCCGGCCCGCCTCATGGGCGAGATGGAGCGGAACGGGATCACCAGCTTCTGCGCCCCGCCGACCGTCTGGCGGATGCTGATCCAGGCCGACCCGGGGCAGCTCAAGACGCCGCCGCGCGAGGTCGTCGCCGCCGGCGAACCGCTCAACCCCGAGGTCATCGAGGCCGTCCGGCGCGCCTGGGGCACCACCGTCCGGGACGGCTTCGGCCAGACCGAGACCGCCGTCCAGGTCTCCAACAGCCCCGGCCAGCGCCTCAAGGAGGGCTCCATGGGCCGCCCGAGCCCCGGCTACCGGGTCACCCTCGTCGACCCGGTCAGCGGCCGCCCGGACGTCGACGAGGGCGAGATCTGCCTCGATCTTTCCGCCCGCCCGGTGGGCCTGATGACCGGCTACCACGGCGACCCGGAGCGCACGGCGGAGGCGATGGCCGGCGGCCACTACCGCACCGGCGACATCGGCGCGCGGGACGCGGACGGGTACATCACCTACATCGGGCGTTCCGACGACGTCTTCAAGGCCTCCGACTACAAGATCAGCCCCTTCGAGCTGGAGAGCGCCCTCCTGGAGCACGAGGCCGTCGCCGAGGCCGCCGTCGTCCCCGCCCCCGACCCGCTGCGGCTCGCCGTCCCCAAGGCGTACGTGGTCCTGGCGGCGGGCTGGGAGCCGGGCCCGGAGACCGCGAAGGCCCTCTTCGCGCACTCGCGCGCGGTCCTCGCCCCGTACAAGCGCATCCGGCGCGTCGAGTTCGCCGACCTGCCCAAGACCGTCTCCGGCAAGATCCGGCGCGTGGAGCTGCGCCGCCTCACCGCCGAGGGCGGCGGCACCGAGTACACGGAAGGGGACCTCGCATGAGCACGCCGAAGGAACTCTCGTACGCCCACGGCGTGTCCGACACCCCGCTCCTCGGGGACACCATCGGGGCCAACCTGGACCGGGCCGTCGCCGCCTGGCCCGACCGCGAGGCGCTCGTCGACGTCCCCACCGGACGCCGCTGGACGTACGCGGAGTTCGGCGCGGACGTGGACCGGCTCGCCGGCTCCCTGCTCGGCAGCGGCGTCCGCAAGGGCGACCGGGTCGGCGTCTGGGCCGTGAACTGCGCGGAATGGGTCCTCGTCCAGTACGCCACCGCCCGCGTCGGCGCCGTCATGGTCACCATCAACCCGGCCTACCGCGCCCACGAGCTGGCGTACGTGCTGAACCAGTCGGACGTCTCCCTGCTCTTCGCCTCCCTCGCCCACAGGACGAGCGACTACCGGGCGATGGCCGAGCAGGTGCGCGGGGAATGCCCGGGGCTGCGCGAGACGGTGTACTTCGGGGACGCGAGCTGGGACGCGTTCCTCACCCGTACGCCCGGGGAGCTCCGCCCGGAGCCGCTCTCCTGCGACGAGCCCGTCAACCTCCAGTACACCTCGGGGACCACGGGCTTCCCGAAGGGGGCCACGCTCTCCCACCACAACATCCTCAACAACGGTTACTTCGTCGGGGAGATGATCGCCTACGGCGAGCAGGACAGGATCTGCCTCCCCGTCCCCTTCTACCACTGCTTCGGCATGGTGATGGGAAACCTGGCGGCCACCTCGCACGGCGCCTGCATGGTGATCCCCGCGCCCTCCTTCGACCCGGCCGCCACCCTCCGGGCGGTCCAGGAGGAGCGCTGCACCTCGCTGTACGGGGTGCCGACGATGTTCATCGCGGAGCTGAACCTCCCCGACTTCGCGACGTACGACCTGTCCACCCTCCGCACCGGCATCATGGCGGGCTCGCCGTGCCCGGTGGAGGTGATGAAGCGGGTGGTCGCCGAGATGAACATGGCGGAGGTGTCGATCTGCTACGGCATGACCGAGACCTCTCCCGTCTCCACCCAGACCCGCCGCGACGACGACCTGGAGCGGCGCACCGGCACGGTCGGCCGGGTCATGCCGCACGTCGAGGTGAAGGTCGTCGACCCGGCGAGCGGGCTGACCGTGGAGCGCGGCGAGGCGGGGGAGCTGTGCACCCGCGGCTACGGCGTGATGCTCGGCTACTGGGATGAGCCGGAGAAGACCGCCGAGGCGATCGACCCGGGCCGCTGGATGCACACGGGCGACCTGGCGGTGATGCGCGACGACGGCTACGTGCGGATCGTCGGCCGCATCAAGGACATGATCATCAGGGGCGGCGAGAACGTCTACCCGCGCGAGATCGAGGAGTTCCTCCACGGGCACGCCAAGATCGCGGACGTCCAGGTGGTCGGCGTCCCCGACGAGCGGTACGGCGAGGAGATCCTCGCCTGCGTGATCCCCCGCGACCCGGCCGACCCGCCCACCCCGGAGGAGATCACCGCCTTCTGCCGCGACCGCCTCGCCCACTACAAGATCCCGCACCGGGTGGAGATCCTCGCGGAGTTCCCCATGACGGTGAGCGGGAAGGTGCGGAAGGTGGAGCTGCGGGAGCGGTACGCCGGAAGCTAGTCGGCCAGGTCCCGGCGCATGCAGACGCGGGGCCAGGCCGCCAGGCCGTGCGCCGCCTCCGCGCGGCGTATCGCGCGCAGCCCGTCCGTGAGGGCCGGGTCGGCGTCCGCGAGCGGGCGGAAGCCGAGCCGGGCGTAGTACGGGGCGTTCCAGGGCACCTCGGCGAAGGTCGTCAGGGTCAGGGCCGTCAGGCCCTCCCGCCCCGCGGTCGCCGCCAGGTGCTCGATCAGGGCCTGGCCGACGCCCCGGCGGGCGGCGTCCGGGTGCACCGACACCTGCTCGATGTGGGCGGCGCCGTCGACCGGATCGGTGAGCAGGTACGCCACCGGACGGTCGGCGGCGTCCGCCGCCACCCAGGCCCGGCCCGCCCGGCGGTACGCCTCCAGGGTCTCCAGGGGCGGCGGGTCGTCGTCGGCGATCGCGGCCATGCCGAGGGCGCGGAACGGTTTGCCCGCCGCCCGTTCGATGTCCTGGAGCAGCGGGAGTTCGGCGGCGACGGCCGCTCTGATGCGCATACGCCAGTATGGCGCGGCGCGCCTTCAGCGTCGGACGGCGCCGCCCGGCGGCGGCCGGTTCCGGTCCGCGTCCCCGGGCCGGTCGAGCAGCCCGCCGTCCCGCGAGAAGTGTGGCAGGAAGAGGGCGAGCGCCGGATCGCCGTACAGCGCCACGTACAGCTGGACGAGGCGCCCGTCCGTCACCTCCCGGCGGTGGGCCGGCAGCGGGTACCGCTCCCGCAGCCCGGCGAGCAGCCGCCGCGCCGCGCCGGTCGTGACCGGCAGCCGCAGCAGCACCGCCGCCGCCCCGAGGACCGGCGGCAGGCCGACGGCGAGCACCTCCGGGAGGTTCGCGCGGGACGCCCCGGTCGCGAGCGGTCCGACGAGGACGGTCAGCGGCACGCAGCCGAGCAGCGCCCGCACGACCCACAGCTGCGCGACCGGCCGCAGCAGTCCGGCCCCGCGCAGCTCGCCGCTCAGTGCGTCCACGGCCCGCCGCGTCTCGGGGCGCTGCGCGAGGTCCCCGAGGGCGAGGGCCCGCCGGAGCGCCCCGTGCACCCCGAGCTGGACCGGGTCGCGGGTCCGGCCCGGCCCGCCGTTGGCCCGAATCGTATGTTTACGGCCCGCCGCGACCGCCCCGCGCTGGTGCAGCGCCACGAGCGCCACGGTGACGACGGCCCGCCGCCCGCCCCGCAGCAGCGCGAGCGCCTGCGGCGTCGGCAGGGCGTCCGCGTCCGGCGCTCCGCTCTCCCGGCTGCACGTTCGCAACAGCGCGGCGGCGAGCAGAAGTTCGGCCCAGGCCGCTCCGATGAACCACCACATCCCCGTCGGCATGACGCCCACCCCCCAAGGGAGTTGTGCCCGGCAGAGCGTGTTCCTCACGCGTGAATGGCCGATTTCGGATGCCGAGGTGTTGTGGGGGAGGGCGGGGGAGCGCTTCGCCGGGGCCGAGCGCCGGGTGGGGGCGCGGACGTGCGCGCGGACGTGGGTGGGGGCGCGGGGTCAGGCGCCGTTCGCGGCCAGGTCGTCGGCGGCGCGGTTGACCGGCTGCGGGGTGCCGGTCAGGTCGAGGACGAAGAGCGGGAGGCCGATCTCGGCGGCGCGCGCACGGGCCTCCTGGGTGTAGCCGGCGAGCGAGAAGAACACGCTCACGGCCGACGTGCTCAGCCCGTTGAGCCAGAGGCACTCGACCACCCGCAGCCCGGTGGGGCGGGTGCTCGGGTCCACCTGGGCGACGAGCCCCGGCGCCCGCAGGTCCACCCCGGACGCGGGCCGCTCCTCGGGCTGGACGACGTCCCGGAAGCCGAGCCAGCGCAGGTACGCGGCCGCGGCGGCCACCGCGTCCCGCCCGGTCCGGATCGTCACGGGCCGGAAGGCGCCCCGCACCGGGGCCGGGTGGGGGGCCGTGGGCGGCAGCGGGATGTGCGCGGGGTAGCGCTCGGCGAACGTACGGTGTGGCGGCCTCCGGCGGGGCGGGGTGCCGGGCCCTCGGGGGTCGGCGGGGGTGTCGTGGTCGGTGCGGTCGGGGGTGCCGCTACCGGGCCGATCGGCCCCGGCCGGGCTGCCGGGTCCCGTACGGCCGGAACTCGTGCCGCCGAGGCCCGTGCCACTGGGTCCCGTACTGCCGGATCCCGTGCCGCCAGGGGTGGCCCCGTCCGGGCCGGGAGGATTCGGGCCCGGGCCCGCAGTTTGCGGCGGGACGACACCGGGACGGCCACCCGGGTCACCCGTACCGCCGGACCGGTCGCCCGTCTCGCCCGCCGGCCGTACCGAGTCCGCCGGCCGTACCGCGTCCGCCGTCCTGACCGGCACCCGCAGGACCGCGCCGCACTGGCAGCCGAGCTCCGGGTGGGGCCAGTCGCCCTCGCGGCCGCAGGCGCCGCAGCGGACGGTGACCCACTCGTCCGTCCAGTTCCGGTGCGTGATCGGCTCCGCCACCGCGCCCGCCGCCACCGGCGCCGCCACGGGGCTCCCGCAGGCACAGGGGAAGACGGGTGCCGCGTACGCCTGTGTGCTCAGGCATTCCGGGCAGCGCACCGGTACCGAATCGCCCACGGTCCAACCCCCTGTCGTCCGCTCCCATCGTCCACCCATCGGCCGCCCGGAGGGAGGGTGTTCGGCCACTTCGGACGTCCCGGAACCGGCCCCGGGCCGTCCGAACCGTTCCGGCACGCGGACCTCCCTTGACGGTTCTTCGCCACCCCACCTACATTGCTTCCACATAGTAGAACAGCTTTTCCGTATTACGGAAACGAGCGGTAAGTCCTCCGAGTCGCGAGGAGCCCGCCCGGTTCCGCCCGGCCGAAGCAGGAGCACTCCCATGCCTCGTATGACCGCCGCCGCAGCGGCCGTTGAGATCCTCAAGCGCGAAGGCGTCACCCAGGCGTTCGGCGTCCCCGGCGCGGCGATCAACCCCTTCTACCGCGAGCTCAAGAACGTGGGCGGCGTCGGTCACACGCTGGCCCGCCACGTCGAGGGCGCGTCCCACATGGCGGAGGGCTACACCCGCGCCAAGGCCGGCAACATCGGTGTCTGCATCGGCACCTCGGGCCCGGCCGGCACCGACATGATCACCGGCCTGTACTCGGCGATCGCCGACTCGATCCCGATCCTCTGCATCACCGGCCAGGCCCCGGTCTCGAAGCTCCACAAGGAGGACTTCCAGGCCGTCGACATCGCCAGCATCGCCAAGCCGGTCACCAAGGCCGCCACCACCGTCCTGGAGGCCGCGCAGGTCCCCGGCGTCTTCCAGCAGGCCTTCCACCTCATGCGCTCGGGGCGTCCCGGCCCGGTCCTCATCGACCTGCCGATCGACGTCCAGCTCACCGAGATCGAGTTCGACCCGGAGACGTACGAGCCGCTGCCGGTCTACAAGCCGCGCGCCACCCGCGCCCAGGCCGAGAAGGCGCTGTCCTTCCTCCTGGAGTCCGAGCGCCCGCTGATCGTCGCCGGCGGTGGCATCATCAACGCCGACGCCTCCGACCTGCTCGTCGAGTTCGCCGAGCTGACCGGCGTCCCGGTCATCTCCACCCTCATGGGCTGGGGCACCATCCCGGACGACCACGAGCTGGCCGCCGGCATGGTCGGCGTCCAGACCGCGCACCGCTACGGCAACGCGACCTTCCTGGAGTCGGACTTCGTCCTCGGCATCGGCAACCGCTGGGCCAACCGCCACACGGGCTACAACCTGGACGCGTACACCAAGGGCCGGAAGTTCGTCCACGTCGACATCGAGCCCACCCAGCTCGGCAAGATCTTCGCCCCGGACTACGGCGTCGCCTCCGACGCCAAGGCCGCCCTGGAGCTCTTCGTGGAGATCGCGAAGGAGTGGAAGGCCGCCGGCCGCCTCCCCGGCTTCACCGCCTGGGCCGCCTCCGCGCAGGAGCGCAAGGCCACCCTCCAGCGCCGCACGCACTTCGAGAACATCCCGATGAAGCCGCAGCGCGTCTACGAGGAGATGAACAAGGCCTTCGGTCCGGAGACCCGGTACGTCACCACCATCGGCCTCTCCCAGATCGCCGCCGCGCAGTTCCTGCACGTCTACAAGCCGCGCCACTGGATCAACTGCGGCCAGGCCGGCCCGCTCGGCTGGACCATCCCGGCCGCCATCGGCGCCGCCACCGCCGACCCGGAGACCCCGGTCGTCGCGCTCTCCGGCGACTACGACTTCCAGTTCATGATCGAGGAGCTGGCGGTCGCCGCCCAGCACAAGGTCCCCTACGTCCACGTCCTTGTGAACAACGCCTACCTGGGCCTCATCCGACAGGCGCAGGGCGGCCTCGGCATCAACTTCGAGGTCAACCTGGAGTTCGAGAACATCAACACCCCGGAGATCGGCGTCTACGGCGTCGACCACGTCAAGGTCGCCGAGGGCCTGGGCGTCAAGGCCATCCGCGTCACCGACCCGGACCGGCTGGGCGAGGCCCTGGAGCAGGCCAAGAAGCTGGCCGTCGAGCACCGGGTCCCGGTCGTCGTCGAGGCGATCCTGGAGCGCATCACCAACATCGCGATGAGCAAGACGGTCGACATGAGCGACGTCACCGAGTTCGAGGACCTGGCCACCGAGCCCGGCCACGCGCCGACCGCGATCAAGGCCCTCCAGGTCTGATCCACCCCTGCCGAAAGGCCCCCGTCCCGCGGAGCACCGGGACGGGGGCCTTCTCGTGTGCCCGCCCCGCACCGGCCTCGCGGGGCGGGCGGGTACTGCGGATGTGGGGCCTTGCGGGGGCCGTGCGGCGGGGGCCTGGGGCTGTACGGGGCGTCGTACTGAAGCGGAACCCCGCTCCTCCGTGCCCCGTACCCTCCTGGGACGCCCGGCCCCCGTCTGCGAAGGCCGTCGCGGCCTCCGAGGCCCTGCTCCGGCGGACACGGGAACGTGCGGCCCCTCGCCGGCGCCCTCGCCTCGCGCCCCGAGGCCTCCTCCCGCTGCGGGCCGCCCGAGAGGCAGGCCGACCAAGGCGCAGGCACGGAGGCACGGAGGCGCGCAGGCACGCACGCGAGGAGGCGCGCAGGCGCGGAAAACAGAAGAAGAGCGCGGAACCAGGGACCGTAAACCTGGTTCCGCGCTCTTCCGTCTGATGACCGCCCGACGGTGCGAGGCTGGCGCGACAGGACGTTCGCGCCGCCGGGCGGAGTCTCGGGATTCCCTTGTACAGGGAGAGGCGTTGGGACCGCGGCGGTGCCGACGGGTCGAGCGGCCGTCCCTTCCTTCAGGTCAGGAAGGGGGCCCTCGCCCTTACCACCGCACTGGCTCGGAGCCGCCGCGGTCCTCACGCTGTCCGGTTCACCGGCCACCCCTCATTCGGGCCGGTGATCCGGACCGCGTACGGCGCTGACCTCCCGTCAAGTGCCGTACGCAGTCTGGGTGCCGCCGTGGATCAGTCGCGCAGGGCGGCGACCGCCTCGGCCACGCGCCTGCCGTACTCCGGGTCGGCGGCGGCGAAGTGCGCGACGTTCTTCTCGACGACGTCCTCGCGGGCCACCTGGGAGAGGCTGCCGGCGATGTTGGCGACCAGACGGCCCTTCTCGTCCTCGGACATCAGGCGGTAGAGCTCGCCGGCCTGGAAGAAGTCGTCGTCCTTGACGTGCGCGGGCGCCTCGTGGGTGCCGGTCCAGCCGTGGATCGCGAGCGGCGCGGAGAGCGCGGCGTCGGTCTGGGCCGGGCCCTGGTACGAGTTGGGCTCGTAGTTCTTGTCGTGGCGCGAGCCGTTGCGGGTGGCCATGAAGCCGTCCCGGCCGTAGTTCTGCGCCGTGGTCGCCCTGGGGGCGTTCACCGGCAGCAGGGTGTGGTTCACGCCGAGGCGGTAGCGGTGGGCGTCCGCGTAGGCGAAGAGGCGGCCCTGGAGCATCTTGTCCGGCGAGGGGCCGATGCCCGGGACGAAGTTGTTCGGGGAGAACGCGGCCTGCTCGACCTCGGCGAAGACGTTGTCCGGGTTGCGGTCGAGGACCAGGCGGCCCACCCGCTGGAGCGGGTAGTCGGCGTGCGGCCACACCTTGGTGAGGTCGAACGGGTTGAAGCGGTAGTCCGCGGCCTCGGCGGCCGGCATGACCTGGACGTAGAGGGTCCAGGAGGGGTTGACACCGCGCTCGATCGCCTGGAGCAGGTCGGTCTGGTGCGAGTTGGCGTCCTTGCCGACCAGCTCGGCGGCCTGCTCGGCGGAGAGGCTGCGGACGCCCTGGTTCGTCTTGAAGTGGTACTTGACGAAGAAGGCCTCGCCCGCCTCGTTGGTCCACTGGTAGGTGTGCGAGCCGAAGCCGTGCATGTGCCGGTACGAGGCCGGGATGCCGCGGTCGCCGAAGAGCCAGGTAATCTGGTGGGTGGACTCGGGGGAGTGCGCCCAGAAGTCCCAGACGTTGTCCGCCTCCTGCTTGCCCGTGAACGGGTCGCGCTTCTGGGAGTGGATGAAGTCGGGGAACTTGATCGGGTCCTTGATGAAGAACACCGGGGTGTTGTTGCCGACGAGGTCGTAGTTGCCCTCCTCGGTGTAGAACTTCAGCGCGAAGCCGCGGGGGTCACGGACCGCGTCCGCGCCGCCGAGCGAGTCGGCCACGGTGGAGAAGCGGATGAAGGTCTCGGTCCGCTTGCCCACCTCGGACAGGAACGCGGCCTTCGTGAAGCCGGTGACGTCGTCGGTGACCTCGAAGTGCCCGTACGCGCCGGAACCGCGGGCGTGCACCACGCGCTCCGGGATCCGCTCACGGTTGAAGCGCGCGAGCTTCTCCAGCAGGTGCTGGTCCTGGAGGAGCAGGGGGCCACCGACGCCGGCGGTGGCGGAGTTCTGGTTGTCGGCGACGGGGGCGCCGGACTCGGTCGTAAGCACGCGCTGCGACATCGTGACCTTCCGTACGGGAGCTGCACTGTGTGACGGTGCCAGGAGCGTAGGTACGCCCTCCGAAAAACGTCAACAGTTTGTTGAAAATGAAGTGTGGTGTTCCGGTCGGCGGCGGCGCCTGGGCGCGACAGGACAGTTGTCAGCGCCGCCGCCGACCGGAAATCGGGGGCCCCGTGGAAGCGGGGACGGGGTCAGACCTGCTGGCCGGAGAGGCGCTCGACGGCGCGCAGCAGGGCCGAGTGGTCCAGGCCGCCGTCGCCCTGGGCGCGCAGGGAGGCGACGAGCTGGGCGACGACCGCGCCGACCGGAAGGGCGGCGCCCACGTTGCGGGCGGCGTCGGTGACGATGCCCATGTCCTTGTGGTGCAGGTCGATCCGGAAGCCCGGCTTGAAGTCCCGGTTCAGGAAGTTGTCCTTCTTGCGGGTCAGCACGGTCGAACCGGCCAGACCGCCGTTGAGGACGTCGAGGGCCGCGGCGAGGTCCACGCCGGACTTCTCCAGGAAGACCACGGCCTCGGCGCAGGCCTGGATGTTGACCGCCACGATGAGCTGGTTGGCGGCCTTCACCGTCTGGCCGGAGCCGTGCGGACCGCACAGCACGATCGTCTTGCCGAGGGCCTCCAGGATCGGCAGGGCCTCGTCGAAGTCGGCCCGCTCGCCGCCGACCATGATCGAGAGCACGGCCTCGATGGCGCCGGCCTCGCCGCCGGAGACCGGGGCGTCAATGACGCGTATCCCCTTCTCGGCGGCGTTCTTGGCGAGGTCGACCGAGGTCTGCGGGGTGATCGACGACATGTCGACGATCAGCGCGCCCTGCTTCGCGTTCTCCAGGATGCCCTCGGGGCCGTAGGAGATCGCCTCGACCTGCGGGGAGGCGGGCACCATCGTGATGATCACGTCGGCGTCCTCGACGGCCTCGGCGATCGAGCCCGCGGCGGCGCCGCCGGCCTTGGCGAGACGGTCCAGCTTGTCCTGCTCCAGGGTGAAGCCGGTGACCTGGTAGCCGGCCTTGAGGAGGTTCTCGGACATGGGGGAGCCCATGATGCCGAGGCCGATCCAGGCGATCTTGGGGAGGTTGTTGCTCATGTGAGGGTGCCTCTCGGGGAACTCTGGTGGTACGGGGAGGGGGCGCTCGTCAGCGGGCCGCGCGGGCCTCGGCCGGGAGCCACTCGAAGGACGCGGCGGCGTCGGCGGCCTTGTACTCCAGGCCGACCCAGCCGTCGTAACCGGCCTTCCTCAGCTCGTCGAGGAGCTGCTCCAGGGGCAGGTCGCCGGTGCCCGGCGCGCCGCGGCCCGGGTTGTCCGCGATCTGCACGTGGCCGGTCTTGTCCGCGTACCGCGCGATGACCGCGCTCACGTCCTCGCCGTTCATCGACAGGTGGTAGACGTCGAGCAGGAACTTGGCGTTGCCGAGTCCGGTGGCCGCGTTGACCTTGTCGACGACCTTGATCGCGGCGGGGGCGCTCACCAGCGGGTAGAGCGGCGACTCCGGCTCGTTGAGGGTCTCGACCAAGAGGATCGCGCCGACGCGGTCGGCGGCCCGGGCGGCCAGGACCAGGTTCTCCAGGGCGAGGGTGTCCTGGATCTGCGGGTCCACGCCCTCGACGCGGTTGCCGTAGAGCGCGTTGAGCGCCTTGCAGCCGACCGAGGCGGCGAAGTCGGCGGCCACGTCGATGTTGGCGCGGAAGCGGTCCGACTCCTCGCCGGGCACGGAGAGGGCCCCGCGGTCCGGGCCGGGGAGCTGTCCGGCGTAGAAGTTCAGTCCCACCAGCTGGGTGCCGGCGTCCTCAAGAGCCTTCTTGAGGGCGTCGAGCTCGCTCTGCTCGGGGGTGGCGGTGTCGATCCAGGGCCACCACAGCTCGACCGCGGTGAAGCCCGCCGCGGCGGCGGCCGCGGGGCGCTCCAGGAGCGGGAGTTCCGTGAAGAGGATCGACAGGTTCACATCGAAGCGCTGATCGGAGTATCCCATGAGGGGTAGGCGCTCCTTCCGTATCGCGGAAGTAAGTTTCTGTCTGACGGAATGTTGCAAGCAGGTCGCCGCGCTTGTCAAGAGGTCCCCGCAGGTCCGGGGCTCCCGCGGGCCCGGGGAAGGGCCGTAACTTGGGGTCATGGTGCGTTTGAGAGTGGAGTTCACGACCGAGCCGTTCGACCTCGACGAGGCGCCGGCGCACGCGGTCGTGGCCCGTGAGGTCATCCAGTCGGCCGACCTGGACGCGGTCGACGTCGGTCCCTTCGGCAACACGGCGGAGGGCGGCGCCGACGCGGTCCTCACCGCCGTCGACGCGCTGCTCCGCGAGTCGCTCGCGGCCGGCGCCACGCGCGTCTCGCTCCAGGTCAACGTGATCGGGGAGGACGGGAAGTGAACGAACACCCCTTGATCGCCGCGGTGAAGCCCCTGGTCGACGCCATGGGCGCCGAGCTGCTGGACCCCGAGCTGGCCGAGCCCGACGACGTCGTCCTGTCCTGGGAGGGGGAGGACGTGCTCGCCGTGCGCCTCCCGCAGCTCTCGGAGTCCCTGGACCACATCCTGGCCGCGCTCGAACGGCGGCACGGGACGCCGCTCGCGGAGCTCGACCGCAAGTCCAAGCAGGAGATCGTCCGGCTCCTGGAGGCGCGCGGAGCCTTCTCCGTGCGCCATGGGGTGGAGACGGTGGCGGGCGCGCTCGGCGTCAGCCGCTTCACCGTGTACAACTACCTCAACCGCGAGACCGCCCTGAACAGGGAAAAGGTCGTCAAGGCCGACTAGTTGATCATGTGTGTTCACAAGCCGTCGTCCGCATGTCGGGACGACGGCTTTTGTGTCACCGACTTTTCAACAAAGTGTTGACGTTGTGTTGTGGAGGGCGTTAGCTATCCGCAGCCCGTCCGACGCACAGCGAAAAACAGCCACGGAGGCTTCCCGTGACTTCAGGTACGACACCGGGCCTGGCCCGGTTCAACACCTCGGCGGACAGCGAGGCCCTCGCCGCGCTCCACGAGGTGTGCTCCAGCTCGGCGTGGGGGAGCAGGATCCTCGCCCGGCGCCCGTACGCCACCGCCGAAGCCCTCTTCCTCGCCAGTGACGCCGCCATGGCCGAGCTGACCGCCGAGGATCTGGCCGAGGCGATGGCCGGGCACCCGCCGATCGGTCGTCCGAAGGCCGGGGACCCGACCTCCTCCCGCGAGCAGAGCGGGATGGCCGGCGCCTCCGAGGAGCTCAAGGCCGAGATGCTCGAACTCAACCTGGCCTACCAGGACAGGTTCGGTCATGTCTTCCTCATCTGCGCCACCGGCAGGAGCGGCGAACAGATGCGCGACGCGGTCCGCGAGCGGATCGGCAACTCGCCCGAGGCGGAGCGCGAGATCGTCCGCACCGAACTGGGCAAGATCAACCGCATCCGGCTGACCCGTCTCACCGAGGGCCCGCAGGCCCCGTAAGGACTCGCAGGAGTCCCGCAAGAGCAAAGAGGAAGAGAGCTCCGCAATGAGCACCGACACCACGGCCTCGGTGTCCACGCACATCCTGGACACCAGCATCGGCCGCCCCGCCGAGGGCGTCGCCGTCGCACTCGCGGCCCGCGCCGGCTCCGACGCGGAGTGGACCGCGCTCGGCGGCTCCGCCACCGACGCGGACGGGCGCTGCAAGGACCTGCCGGCCCTGCCGGAGGGAACCACCCACGTACGCCTCGACTTCGAGACCGAGACGTACTTCTCGACCCAGCACAGTGCGAAGAAGCAAGCCGAGGCGCAGCAGGACGCCCCCCGCGTAAGGGACAGCGGTGCGTTCTTCCCGGAGGTGGCGATCACGTTCGCCGTCACACCGGGCGAGCACTACCACGTACCGCTGCTGCTCAACCCGTTCGGCTACTCCGTATACCGAGGGAGCTAGCAGACATGCCCACGATTCTCGGCCAGAACCAGTACGGCAAAGCAGAGAACCGCGTAGTCAAGATCACGCGGGACGGCGCCACCCACCACATCAAGGACCTCAACGTCTCCGTCGCCCTCTCCGGCGACCTCAGCGACGTCCACCTCACCGGCTCCAACGCCCACTGCCTCCCCACCGACACGACGAAGAACACCGTCTTCGCGTTCGCCAAGGAGTACGGCATCGAGTCCGCCGAGCAGTTCGGCATCCACCTCGCCCGCCACTTCGTGACGAGCCAGGAGCCGATCAAGCGCGCCCGGATCCGGATCGAGGAGTACAGCTGGGAGCGCATCGCCTCCTCCGACGCCAACTCCAAGTTCATCGGCTCCGACGAGGTCAACCACTCCTTCGCCCGCAAGGGCCAGGAGACCCGGGTCACCCAGATCACCTACGACGGCGAGAAGTGGGAGGTCATCTCCGGCCTCAAGGACCTCGTCGTCATGAACTCCACCAACTCGGAGTTCTGGGGCTACATCAAGGACCAGTACACGACGCTCCAGGAGGCGTACGACCGCATCCTGGCCACCCAGGTGTCCGGCCGGTGGCGCTTCAACTGGACCGACGACGACCAGCGCATGCCCAACTGGGAGCGGTCCTACGAGCAGACGCGGAAGCACATGCTCGAAGCCTTCGCGGAGACCTACTCGTACTCCCTCCAGCAGACGCTTTACCAGATGGCCACCCGGATCATCAACCACCGCTCGGAGATCGACGAGGTCCGCTTCTCGCTCCCGAACAAGCACCACTTCCTGGTCGACCTCGAGCCCTTCGGCCTGAAGAACGACAACGAGGTCTACTACGCCGCCGACCGCATGTACGGCCTCATCGAGGCCACCGTCCTCCGTGACGGCGCCACGGCGCAGATCCCGGTCGACATGACCAACCTCTAAGCGGCATCTGAGTGACCGGCCCCCGCCCGCCCGCAGTCGGGCGGGGGCCGCACCAGACCGGAGGGAACCTTCCCATGGCACAGCCTGCAAAGGGGCCGGCAACCGCCGAAGGCCCGTGTTCCACCCCCTCGTCCTCCCCGGCCCCCTGCCACCCGGTGGACGAGAAGCTCCCCGCCTCGCGTCTCGTCCCCGCGGCGCTCCAGCACATCGCCGCCATGTACGCCGGCGTCGTCACCCCTCCGCTCATCATCGGCCAGGCCGTCGGCCTGGACGCCGCCGGCATGACCCGGCTCATCGCCGCCGGCCTCCTGATCGCCGGCTGCGCGACCGTCCTGCAGACCCTCGGCGCCGGACGCTTCGCCGGCAACCGGCTCCCGTTCGTCAACGCCGCCTCGTCCGCCGGCATCGCCCCGATGCTCGCCATCGCCGAGACCAGCGCCCCCGGACACCAACTGCCCGCCATCTACGGCGCGGTGATGGTCGCCGGAGTCTTCTGCCTCGCCGTCGGGCCCTTCTTCGGCCGGCTCCTGCGCTTCTTCCCGCCGCTCGTCACCGGTGTCGTCATCACCCTCATCGGGGTCACCCTGATGCCCGTGCCCGTGGCCTGGGCCCAGGGCGGCGACCGGACCGCGGCCGACTTCGGCGCCATGAAGTACCTGGCCCTCGCCGGCTTCACCCTCGTCGTCATCCTGCTCTTCCAGCGCTTCGGCAAGGGCTTCGTCAGGCAGATCGCCCTCCTCCTCGGCCTCTTCATCGGCACCCTCGCCGCGATCCCCTTCGGGATGGCCGACTTCGGCGCCCTGCGCGAGGCCCCCGTCGCCGCCCTGCCCGCGCCCTTCGCCTTCGGCGCCCCCGAGTTCCAGCCCGCCGCGATCCTCTCCCTCTGCATCGTGATGCTGGTCCTGATGACGGAGTCCAGCGCCGGCATGCTCGCCCTCGGCGAGATCTGCGAGCGGCGCACCGACGGCCGGACCATCACCCGCGGCCTGCGCACCGACGGCATCGCCACCCTGCTCGGCCCCGTCTTCGGAGGCTTCCCGACCTCGGCCTTCGCCCAGAACGTCGGCGTCGTCTCGCTGACCCGGGTCCGCTCCCGGTACGTGGTCGCCGCCGCCGGCTGCGCCCTGCTCGTCCTCGGCGCCTTCCCGGTCCTCGGCGCGGTCGTCTCCACGGTCCCGATGCCCGTCCTCGGCGGCGCCGGCATCGTCCTCTTCGGCTCGATCGCGGTCAGCGGCATCCGCACCCTCTCGGAAGCCGGACTCGACGAAAGCTCCAACATCATCCTGGTGGCCGTCGCGCTCGGAGCGGGCATCATCCCGCTCGCCGCACCCACCTTCTACGCCGGCTTCCCGGCCTGGGCGCAGACCGTGCTCGGCTCCGGCATCAGCGCGGGCGCGCTCGCCGCCGTCCTGCTCAACCTGTTCTTCCACCATCTCGGCACCCGGAGCCGTCAGACGGCCCCGGCACTCAAATCCTCCTAGGGTCCTGCCGTGCCCACACCACCCCCGAGGAATGAAGGAAGCACCGCCATGGCAGCACCTTCGGCAGCCCCCCAGCGGATCGTCGTCGAGAACGCGGCGATCGCGACCGTCGACGCGAACGACACCGAGTACGCCTCCGGGTACCTCGTCGTCGCCGACAACAGGATCGAGTCCATCGGCGCCGGCAAGGCCCCCGAAGGCCTGGAGAACGTGGTCCGGCGCATCGACGCCACCGGTCACCTGGTCACGCCCGGCCTGGTCAACACCCACCACCACTTCTACCAGTGGATCACCCGCGGCCTGGCGACCGACCACAACCTCTTCAACTGGCTGGTCGCGCTCTACCCGACCTGGGCGCGGATCGACGAGCAGATGGTGCGCGCCGCAGCCCGGGGCTCGCTGGCGATGATGGCCCGCGGCGGCGTCACCACAGCCATGGACCACCACTACGTCTACCCGGTGAACTCCGGCGACCTCTCCGGCGCCATCATCGGCGCCGCCTCCGAGATGGGCGTCCGCTTCACCCTCGCCCGCGGCTCCATGGACCGCAGCGAGAAGGACGGCGGCCTGCCGCCGGACTTCGCCGTCGAGACCACCGAGGGCGCGCTCGCCGCGACCGAGGAGACCGTGAAGCGGTACCACGACGCCTCCTTCGACGCGATGACCCAGGTCGCCGTCGCCCCCTGTTCCCCCTTCTCCATCTCCACCGAGCTGCTCCGCGAGGGCGCCGCGCTCGGCCGCCGCCTGGGCGTGCGCATGCACACCCACGGCTCGGAGACCGTGGAGGAGGAGAAGTTCTGCCACGAGCTCTTCGGCATGGGCCCGACGGACTACTTCGAGTCCACCGGCTTCCTCGGCGAGGACGTGTGGATGGCGCACTGCGTCCACATGAACGACTCCGACATCGCCGCCTTCGCCCGCACGAAGACGGGCGTGGCGCACTGCCCCTCCTCCAACGCGCGCCTCGCCGCCGGCATCGCCCGCGTACCGGACATGCTCGCGGCGGGCGTCCCCGTCGGCCTCGGCGTCGACGGCACCGCCTCCAACGAGTCCGGCGAGCTCCACACCGAGCTGCGCAACGCGCTCCTCATCAACCGCCTCGGCGCCCACCGCGAGGCCGCGCTCAACGCCCGCCAGGCCCTGCGCCTCGGCACCCACGGCGGCGCGCAGGTCCTCGGCCGCGCCGACAGCATCGGCTCCCTCGAAGCCGGCAAGCTCGCCGACTTCGTCCTCTGGAAGATCGACGGCCTCGGCCACTCGACCATCGCCGACCCGGTCACCGCCATCGTCTTCGGCGCGGCGGCCCCGGTCACGGCCTCCTTCGTCAACGGCAAGCAGATCGTCGAGAACGACCGCCTGCTGACCGTCGACGAGGACGCCATCGCGCGCGACGCGCGCACGGAGGCGCAGCGCCTGGCCCGCATCGCGGCCCAGGCCTGACCCTCCCCACGGAGTCCGGCCGAGGGGGACGGCCCTCGGCCGGTCGCCGCGGATCCGAGCGGGATCCGCGGCAGCCCGACCGGGAGGTGTCGTACGCAGAAGACCTACGGCACCTCTCGGGACGGTGACACGTGCCCGTGCCCCCACCGGGCACCCCGGCCACGCGCCGCGTCCCCTCCGCGGCCGCACCGCCCCACCTCCCGGAGCCCCGCCCGTCGGGACTCCGCACCGGGGAACCGCCCGCCGGCCCCCCGGCCCTCCCGCAACGAGCCGCACCTCCTGCACCCGCACCGCATCGCACCACCTCCCAGACACCCGCGTCACCGCCGACGTGTAACCGACCGGAGGAACCGCCGTGGCAGCCAAGCCCCAGGTTCGCAATGCACAAGACGCAGGCTCCGCCCCCGAAGACCGCGAGAAGCATCCGGTCGACGAGACGCTGCCCCCAGTGAAGATGCTCACCAGCGGCCTCCAGCACGTGGCCGCCATGTACGCGGGCGTCGTCGCGCCGCCCCTGATCGTCGGAGCGGCCGTCGGCCTCTCCGGCACCGAACTCACCTTCCTCACCGGTGCGAGCCTCTTCACCGCAGGCCTCGCCACCTTCCTCCAGACCCTGGGCGTCTGGAAGATCGGCGCCCGCCTGCCGTTCGTCAACGGCGTCACCTTCGCCGGCGTCGCCCCGATGCTCGCTATCGTCGACACCACCGAGAACAAGGCCGACGCGCTCCCCGTGATCTTCGGCGCGATCATCGTCGCCGGACTCCTCGGCTTCCTCGCCGCCCCCTGGTTCTCCCGGCTCGTCCGGTTCTTCCCGCCGGTCGTCACCGGCACCGTCATCACCCTCATAGGCGTGTCCCTCCTCCCGGTCGCGTTCGGCTGGGCCCAGGGACCCAACCCCCAGGCGAAGGACTACGGTTCGACGACCTTCCTCTCCCTCGCCGGCATCACCCTCGTCGTCGTCCTGCTGCTGCGCCGCTTCACCCGCGGCTTCCTCAAGCAGGTCGCCGTCCTGGTCGGCCTCGTCATCGGCACCCTCATCGCCATCCCGTTCGGCGTCACCGACTTCTCCCCGGTGACCGAGGCGGACATCGTCGGCTTCCCGTCCCCCTTCCACTTCGGCGCCCCGCAGTTCGCCCTCGCCGCGATCATCTCCATGTGCGTGGTCATGCTGGTCTCCATGACCGAGTCGACCGCCGACATGCTGGCGCTCGGCGAGATCGTCGAGCGGCCCGCCGACGAGAAGACCATCGCCGCCGGACTGCGCGCCGACACCCTCGGCTCCGCGCTCAGCCCCCTGTTCAACGGCTTCATGTGCAGCGCCTTCGCCCAGAACATCGGCCTGGTCGCCATGACCCGGATCCGCAGCCGCTTCGTCGTCGCCTGCGGCGGCGGCTTCCTGGTCCTCATGGGCCTCTCGCCGGTCGCCGCCTCGCTCATCTCGGTCGTGCCCCGACCGGTCCTCGGCGGCGCGGGCGTCGTCCTCTTCGGCTCGGTCGCCGCCAGCGGCATCCAGACCCTCGTCAAGGCGGGCCTGGAGAAGGACAACAACGTCCTGATCGTGGCGGTCTCGCTGGCCGTCGGCATCATCCCGATCACCGCGCCGGAGTTCTACCACGCCTTCCCGGAGACCGCGAAGATCATCCTGGACTCCGGCATCTCCACCGGCTGCGTCGCCGCCGTCCTGCTCAACGTGGTCTTCAACCACCTGGGCCGGCGCCGGGACGACGACGAGGTCACCGCGCCGATGGAGCCCGGCGAGGAGATCTCCGGCAGCCGCACCGCGAAGGCGGCGCACGTCCACTGAACCGGAAACCCGCCCCACCGGCCGCCCCGGCCCCCGCCCACCCGGCGGGGCCCGGGGCAGCCCCGCGTGCCACGGGGACGGTCGGGGCGGCCGGGGCCGGAGCGCCGGCCGGTGCGGGAAGGACAGCCGGCGCCGAGAGGGCGGCCGGGACCGTCGTCCTGATCAACCCCAACACCTCCGCCACCACCACCGCGATGATGACCGCCATCGCCCGGCGGACCCTGGGGCCCGCCCTCCCCGTCCGGGGCGTGACCGTCGCCCGGGGCCCGCGCATGCTCACCGACCCGGCCGCCCTGCGCGCCGCCGCCCCCGAGGTCCTCGCGGCGGGAGTCGCCGCCACCGCCGGAGGCGACTGCGCCGCCCTCCTCGTCGCCGCCTTCGGGGACCCGGGCCTGGCCGTCCTGCGCGAGGCGACCGGACTCCCCGTGGCCGGCCTCGGCGAGGCGGCGCTCCTGGAGGCCGCCGCCGACGGCGCCCCCTTCGGCATCGCCACCACCACCCCGCTCCTGGCCGACGCCATCACCGCCCGGGTGGCCGAGCTCGGACTCTCCGGCCGGTACACGGGCCTGCGGCTCACCGCCGGCGCCCCCGAACGCCTCTCCGCCGACCCGGCGGTCCTCCTCGACCGCCTGGAACGGGCGGTCCGCGCCTGTGCCGAACGCGACGGGGCCCGCACCGTCGTCATCGGCGGCGGCCCGCTCGGCGAGGCGGCCGAGGAGCTCCGGACCCGCTGCGCCGTCCGGATCGTGGCCCCGGTCCCGGCCGCCTGCCGGTCGCTGGCCCGCCTGCTGACGGAGTGACGGCCGAACGGGCCCGTCCCGGCGGCCCCGTTCACCCCTCCACCGCGATCCTGCGCCGGCACTCCCGGGCCAGGGGCGGGTACGCGGCGCCGATCGCCTCGTACAGGCGCCTGCGCAGCAGCCGTTCGGCCTCGCCGCGCCCGGTCTCGCCGTATAGGCCGTCGAGCAGCGCCTCGTACCGCGAGAGGGCGTGCCGCAGATAGCTCACCTGCCACCGCACGAGCGTCCCGGAGGGCGCCCCGGCCCTCCGCACCCCGCCCCCGCCCTCCGGGCCGGGTGTCCGGCCCGTCCGCACCGCGCTCCCACCACCGCCCCCGCCGTCCGGCTCCGACGCCCCCGGGCTCCGGGCCCCCAGCAGGTGCCGGTGGCGGACGGCGCGGCGCTCCAGCTCGGGGCCGGGCAGCCGGGGCACCTCGATCGGCTCCGCGCGGATCGCCGCCAGGACGGCGGCCCGCCGCCGCTCGGCGTACGCCCCGGTGGCGGGGGAGCGGACCCGCGAGAGCTCCGCGGCCCCGGCGAACTCGGGCGTCCGCTCCACGGTCTTCACCCGGGCGAGCAGATAGAGCCGCACCGGCGCGAGGGACCAGCGGCGCGGGTCGCGGCCCTGCACGTCGGGCGTGCCCAGCAGGTCCCGGACCATCGCGTCGGTCCAGCCGCGCCGGCGCACCCCGGCGAGCGACACATAGGTCGTACGGTCCGTCATGTTTCCCCCAGAACTCGACTACGGAACGTGACGATTCCAGTGAAGCGCACCCCACTGACAACGCCCCCTTGTCGGGCCCGCCCCGACTGTGCGATATAGGTCTGGACCTTTCCGACGGACGGAGGCAGTACCGTGCAACGCCCGTTCCCCCCACGCCGCCTGCTCGCCCCGGCAGCACTCCTCGCGCTCGCCCTCACCGCCTGCTCCACCGCCGGGGCCGAGCCCGAGGACACCCGCGCCCCCACCGCGCCCACCGGCGTCACCGCCACCTCGGGCAGCTCGACCACCGTCCACGTCATGTGGAGCGCCGCCACCGACGACCGCGCCGTCACCGGCTACGAGGTCCACCGCGACGGACGCAAGGTCAAGGACCTCCCCGCCACCACCCTCATGACCGACGTCGTCGGCCTCGACCCGGCCACCCCCCACCGCTTCACCGTCCGCGCCCGCGACGCCGCCGGCAACACCTCGCCCCCCAGCGCCACCGTCGCCGCCACCACCCTCCCGGCCGCCGCCGAGGACCGCACGCCCCCCACCGCCCCGACCGGCCTCCGCGTCGCCCCCGACGGCGGCCGCGCCGCCACCCTCCGCTGGTCCCCGGCCCGGGACGACACCCGGGTCACCGCGTACGACGTCTACCAGGCCGACACCCGCGTCCACACGGTCCCCGGCACCGCCACCGACGCCCGCCTCACCGGCCTGCGCCCCGGCACCGCCTACGCGTTCACCGTCCGCGCCCGCGACGCCGCCGAGAACTCCTCCCCGGACAGCAACGCGGTCGACCTCACCACCGCCCCGGCCCCGGGCGCCCCCTCCAACACCGCCCCCACCGACCTCGCCGCCACCGCCGCGAAGGGCGGCGAGATCACCCTCACCTGGACCCCGCCGCAGACGGGAGCCCCGGTCACCCACCACGAACTCCACCTCAACGGCCGCTTCGCCACCACCATCGTCTGGGGCGCCGCACCACCCCCCGGCCGCGCCACCTACACCTTCCCGGTCACCGACCCCCCGGGCACCCGCTACACCCTCACCCTCCGCGCCCGGCTCCCCGACGGCACCTGGGGCGACTTCTCGGCACCGAGGACGGTGGTCGTGCGCTGAGACGCCCCCGAACTGCGGCGACACACCTGCGCGCTGCTCCTTGCAGCCCGGAACCACCCACCCGGAACTACCCTGGGAAGCGTGGCCGAGACCGTTCTCACCAACACCGGGCTGGATAGGTTCCTCGAACTCGTCGACGGAGCACCCGAGCACCGCGACCCCGCGTTCGCGCGTGCCGCCGAGGCGGTGCTCGGGCTCCTCGCGCTCCGGGGGGCCGACCGGGGGACGGGGGTGCCCGAGCCGACGCCCGAGCTGACGCGGCAGCTCCTCGTGGAGGACCTGCCGACGTTCGTGCACGTGCCGCCCGGCGAGCTCGCGCTCTACCCGGCCGTGCTCGGGGCGCTCGCCGCCCGCTTCGACGGCGACCGCGCCGAGCGGATCGCCGCGGTGGTCGCGGAGGCCGGGCCCGACTTCGAACGGGCCATGAACGACCCCGGGAACCTCACCTGGCACCGCTGGTACGCCTCCCTCCTGCGCACCTGCGGCGCCGACCTCGCCGACCCCGAGGACGTACGGCGCAGGCTCGCCGCCCTCGACGGCGCGCCCCTCCCCGACGGCGTGCGCCGGGCCGACCTCATGGGGCGGACCGCCCTCGCGGACGTCCTGCTCACCGAGGCCCTCACGCGCGCGTACGTACGGGACGCCGAGGCGCCGCCGCCCGTCGGGCCGCTGCTCACGGACCACGCCGTCGCGACCGGCATCGGACAGGTCGCCACCGCCCTCCAGGACCGGTGGACCGCCGCCGGACTCGCCGCGCAGCTCGCCGGGCCGTACGCGCACTACGCCCCCGGCCCCGACGCCTTCCCCCATCTCGTCCTGGCCGACGCCCTCCTGGACGAGCACCTCGACCACCACGGCGACCCCGCCGCCCCCGTGCCCCCGCCGCCCGCGATCGAGCCCGGCTCCCCCGAGGGCGTCGAGGACGACGCGAACACCCTCCTCGCCGCCGTCGAAGAGCTCGCCGAGGAGGAGTTCGAACCGTACGGGGGCGAGGCACCCCACCTGCTCTACGTGGTCTACCAGCGCGGCTGCTCCGCCGAGTCCGTCGCCCGCAAGGCCGCCGAGTACGAGGACTGGACCGTCGACCCGGCCCTGGAGGACCTGCCCGTCCCGGTGCCGGACGGCGCGCCCGACGCGTACGCGGTCCCGCCCGTGCCGGAGCTCGTCCGGCTCCTGGGCACCCCGGAGCTGAACGAGGCCGACCGCGCCCGGCTCGAAGGACCCGCCCGGGACCTGGCCGTCGTCCTCGACCGGCTCGCCGCCACCGGCCTGGCCTTCCGCGGCGGCGACGCCTTCGGGCTCACCCCGCGCGGCGCGGGCGCCGTGCGCTACCTGCTCGGCGTGCGCGGGGTCGCCGCACCCGACGCCGCCGAGGCCGCGGCCTGGCCCGCGTCCGTCCTGGTCGCCGCCGCCGCAGGCTGGTCCGCGTCCGTCGCCGCGCGCGTGCTCGGCGACTGGCTCCACGCGCGCGTGGACACCGACCGGGCCTGGACCGAGCTGCTCGACGCCCTCGGCACCGTCCACGCCGGCACCTCCGAAGCGACCGCCGTCCGGAGGCTCTTCACCGTCCTGGACACCGCCACCGCCCCGCCCGGGGTGCTGCGCGCCGCCCTCCGCGACCCGGTGCTCGGCGCGTACGCCCTCCGGGTCCTGGAGGACCGGGGCGAGGAGGCCGACCCGATCCAGGTGCCGACCTCGGCCCGCGCCCTGCACGTCCTCGACGCGCTGCCCGCCAAGAAGGGACCCCTGGAGTCCCGCCGCGCCGCCTTCGACAGGGCGGCTGCCGCCTGGCCCGGCGGCTCCGCCGCCCTGGTCCGCGCGATGGCCGAGGCGGACCGGCACGAGGCGGAACACGTCCTCGGCCCGCTCGGCATCGCCCTGCCCTGACGCCCGGGAAAAGGGGACGGGCCCCGCTTCCGGTGCTGTGCGACACCGGGAGCGGGGCCCGTCCGAAAAGCTGTCCGACGACTGTGCGGGCGGCCGGATCAGCCGTATCTGCTGCGTCTGGCGGGCCGGGTCAGCCGACCAGCTGCTCGTACGCGGGAAGGGTCAGGAAATCCGCGTAGTCCGCGTCGAGCGAGACGTGGAGCAGCAGGTCGTGGGCCTGCTGCCACTTTCCGGCCGCGAAGGCCTCCTCGCCGATCTCGGCGCGGATCGCGGCCAGTTCCTCGGCGGCGACCTCGCGGGCCAGCTCCGGGGTGGCCGTCTCGCCGTTCTCGAAGACGACGCCCGCGTTGATCCACTGCCAGATCTGGGAGCGGGAGATCTCGGCGGTGGCCGCGTCCTCCATCAGGTTGAAGATGGCGACGGCGCCCAGGCCGCGCAGCCACGCCTCGATGTAGCGGATGCCGACCTGAACGGCGTTGCGCAGGCCGTCGTAGGTGGGCTTGGCGTCGAGCGAGTCGATCGCGATCAGATCGCCGGCCGCGACGGAGACGTCCTCGCGCAGGCGGTCCTTCTGGTTCGGCTTCTCGCCGAGGACGGCGTCGAAGGAGGCCATCGCGATCGGCACCAGGTCGGGGTGGGCGACCCAGGAGCCGTCGAAGCCGTCGCCGGCCTCGCGGTCCTTGTCGGCCTTGACCTTCTCGAACGCGACCTTGTTGACCTCGGCGTCCTTGCGGGACGGGATGAAGGCCGCCATGCCGCCGATCGCGTGCGCGCCGCGCTTGTGGCAGGTGCGCACGAGGAGTTCGGTGTACGCGCGCATGAACGGGGCCGTCATCGTGACCAGGTTGCGGTCCGGCAGGACGAACTTGGCGCCGCCGTCACGGAAGTTCTTGACGA
Source organism: Streptomyces sp. NPDC086147 (assembly GCF_040702165.1). Taxonomy (NCBI): domain Bacteria; kingdom Bacillati; phylum Actinomycetota; class Actinomycetes; order Kitasatosporales; family Streptomycetaceae; genus Streptomyces; species Streptomyces sp. NPDC086147. The sequence continues at coordinate 53,515 of NZ_JBFBJO010000004.1, forward strand.
TGGAGAAGAGGTAGTCCCAGCGGCCCGCGTTCAGGCCGGCCGCGTGGTCGCGGAGCTCGTAGAGGATCTCCTCCATCTCGTACGCGGCCGTGATGGTCTCGATGAGGACCGTGGCGCGGACGGTGCCCTGCGGGATGCCGACGTACTCCTGGGCGAAGACGAAGACCTCGTTCCAGAGGCGGGCCTCCAGGTGCGACTCCGTCTTCGGCAGGTAGAAGTACGGGCCCTTGCCGAGGTCGATCAGGCGCCGGGCGTTGTGGAAGAAGTACAGGCCGAAGTCGACGAGCGCGCCGGGAACGGGCCGTCCGTCGAGGACGAGGTGGCGCTCCTCCAGGTGCCAGCCGCGCGGCCGCATGACGACCGTGGCCAGCTCCTCGGCGGGCTTGAGGGCGTACGACTTGCCGGAGCGCGGGTCCGTGAAGTCGATGTTCCGGGTGTACGCGTCGATCAGGTTGAGCTGGCCCAGGACCACGTTCTCCCAGGTCGGCGCCGAGGCGTCCTCGAAGTCGGCGAGCCACACCCGCGCGCCGGAGTTGAGCGCGTTGATCGTCATCTTGCGGTCGGTGGGACCGGTGATCTCGACCCGGCGGTCGTTCAGGGCCGCCGGGGCCGGCGCGACCTTCCAGGAGTCGTCGGCGCGGATCGCGGCGGTCTCCGGCAGGAAGTCCAGGGTGGACGTGCGGGCGATCTCGGCGCGGCGCTCCGCCCGGCGGGCGAGGAGCTCGTCCCGGCGCGGGGTGAACCGCCGGTGCAGTTCGGCGACGAAGGCCAGGGCGGCGTCGGTGAGCACCTCCTCCTGACGCGGCAGGGGCTCGGCGTCGACGACGGCCAGGGGGGACGGCGCTGGTGCGGACATGAACTGTCACTTCCTTCAGCGGACTTCGCGGGCGGTGCCAGGCGGCCGCCGGGCGTCACGGGACGGCACGGAGTGCCACCGAAGCCGAGATACGGCCGCGAGCGCCTTCTGGGCTGGCAGGCGCTTCTGAACAGTGGATACTAGTTTCCTCATGGTGGAAGTTCAATGGTTTGTTGATGTCGAGATTCTCCGGATCGACAGAACACGGCGCTCAGTGCCAGGCCGCTCACTCCCGGTCGCCCACCGGGAGGCGCCCGTTCCGCGATGCCCGCTCCGGCCTCACTCCAGACGCTTCAGGTCCGCCTCGGTGTCGATGTCATAGGGCTCGGCCACGTCCGAACAGTCCACCGGCGTGATCGCGTCCCGGTGCGCCGCCAGATAGTCCCGCGCGCCCCGGTCACCCACCGCCGTCTCCGCGACGCCCGCCCAGTGCCCGGCGCCGAACAGCACCGGATGCCCCCGCCGCCCGTCGTACGAGGCCGCCGCGAGCGAGTCCCGCGAGCCGTACGCCCCCCGGACCCGGGCCACCGCCTCCGCCCCGATCCCCGGCTGGTCGACCAGCGACACCAGCGCCGCGTCCACCCCGCGCGGATCGGCGGCGAGCGACGCGAGCCCGGCCCGGAGCGAGGAGCCCATCCCCGCCGCCCACTCCGGGTTGTCCACCAGGACGCACCCGGGCAGCTCCGCCCGCTCCCGCACGGCGTCGGCCGACGCCCCGAGCACCACGTGCACCACCTCGCACCCGGCCGCGCGCAGCACCCCCACCGCGTGCTCCACCAGGGGCCGGCCCCGGTGGACGAGGAGCGCCTTGGGCCGGCCCCCGAGCCGCCGCCCGCCCCCGGCGGCGAGCAGCAGACCGGCCACGACGGGGGCGCGGTCGGAGGCGAGCGGGTCGGTTCGGTCTTCCTGAGTCGTCATGGAGACTGCATACCGCATCCGGACGGAAACACACGGTTGCCCGAATCAGCCTTGCGGGGGGTGGCGCGGGGGGTGGCGAAGGAGTTAACTGGCCCGACTCGCGGCGCCCGACCGCCGTCCGGAGTCGTCCGGAGGGGGCGGTCCGGGGCGTTCCGCGTGCTCGGGGTGTGGAGTTCTGCGCACAGTGTCGTGCGAGGGGGAGAACCATGTTGCGAAGCGTGGAGCAGAGGCCGGTGGGCAGTGAGGGCGTGGACCCCAGGGTGACCGAACTGCGGTCGGCCGTGTCCCGGCTCCGGCGCGAACTGGCCGCGCACCGCGCCGAGTTCGCCGACCGCGAGATCGCGGAGGGAGAGCTCGCGGCGCTCGACGCCATGGCGCTCGGCGGCGCTCCGGAGGTACGGCGGCTGCGCCGCTCCCTGCTGATCGTCGCGGGCTGCGTCGGCTCCGTCAGCGCCCTCTCCGGCGCCCTCGCCGGGGTCCGCCGCGCCGTCGAACTCTTCGGCGCGCCGCCGGAGCGGGGCACGGAGAACTGAGGGGGCGTCAAGCGCCCGGCCGGAAGCGGGAGATCACCGCCTGATCAGCCGCCGCGCCGTCGCCGCCGCCACCGCCGCCGTGCGGGAGTCCACGCCCAGCTTCGCGAAGACGTGGACCAGATGGGACTTCACCGTCGCCTGGCTCAGGAACAGCGCCTTGCTGATCTGCAGGTTCGACAGACCCTCGCCGACCAGCTGGAGCACCTCCAGCTCGCGCTTGGTCAGCGCCTCCGCCGGGGTCCGCATCCGGTCCATGAGCCGGTGCGCCACCGCCGGGGCGAGGGCCGACTGCCCGGCCGCCGCCGTCCGGACCGCCGCCGCCAGCTCCTCCGGCGGCGCGTCCTTCAGGAGGTAGCCGCAGGCACCCGCCTCCACCGCCGCCAGGATGTCCGCGTCCGTGTCGTACGTCGTCAGGACCAGCACCTTCGGACCGCCCGGCGCCGCCGTGATCGCCGCCGTCGCCTCCGAGCCGTGCATCCCCGCGCCGAACTGGAGGTCCATCAGGACCACGTCCACGCCCCCGGCGGCGGCCAGTTCCACCGCGCGCTCGGCGGTGGCGGCCTCCGCGACGACCGCGAAGTCCGGCTCGGTGTCGAGGACCGCGCGCAGGCCCGCCCGTACCACCGGATGGTCGTCGGCCAGCAGAAGGCGGATGGTCATGCGGAACCTCCGGCGGGAAGGGAACCCCTGTCGGACAGCGGCAGGGAGACGGCGACGGCGGTGCCCTGGCCCGGCGCGGACTCCACGGTGAACGTGCCGCCGAGCGACTCCGCCCGCGACCGCATCGCCGGAAGCCCGAAGCCGCCCTCGGACGAGGGGCGCACGGAACCGGGCTCGAAGCCCTTCCCGTCGTCGACCACGTCCAGGGTCACCGACGCGTCCATGAACGACAGGGTGATCTCCGCCCGCGAGGCCGAGGCGTGCCGCACCGTGTTCGCGAGGGCCGACTGCGCGATCCGCAGCAGCGCCACCTCGTACGGGGTCGGCAGCTCCACCGGCGTCCCGCTCACCGAGAACCGGACCCGGGGCCCTGCCCCCGGCCCGTACGGACCGGCTTCCGCGCCCGGCTCGCACAGGCGCTCCAGGGCCGCCGCGAGCGAACCGTGTTCCAGGTCCGACGGCGTCAGGGCCCGCACGAAGCGCCGTGCCTCCGCCAGGTTGTCCTGCGCGGCCCGCCGCGCCCGCTCGATGTGCCCGGCGGCGGGGGAGCCCGGTAGCAGCATCCGCTCGGCCGCCCGCAGCAGCAGCTGGATCGAGGACAGGCCCTGCGCGAGCGTGTCGTGGATCTCCCGCGCGAGCCGCTCCCGCTCGGCGAGCGTCCCCGCGTGCCGTTCCGCCGCCGCCAGCTCCGCCCGCGTCGCGATCAGCTCCTCGATGAGCCGGCGCCGCCGCTCGCTCTCCCGGTAGAGGGCCTGGTAGCCGAGGACCGTCGCCACCGCGACCGCCGCGCCGAGCAGCGGCCCGATGAAGGCCCCCGGGTTGAGCGCGGCGCCGTGCCCCACGTACGCCAGGATCGCCGCGCCCGCCGTGAGCGCCACCGCAGGCAGCGACCAGCGGGCGGGCAGCAGGTGGAGCTGGAGGAAGTACAGCGGGAACGCCACCCAGAGCGCCTCCGGGGTCAGCCAGAGCATCACCAGCCAGGACGCCCCCAGGACCCCCAGCCAGACGCCGGCCGCCCGCCGGGAGTTCCGTACCGCCGGGAGGCAGGACCCGGCCGCGTAGACCGCTCCCGTCACCGCCGCCGCCGTCGTCCCGGCGGCCGAGTGCGCCCGCACCGCCGCCAGGACGAGCAGGCCCGCCATGAGCAGGTGCAGACAGAGGCGCAGCACGAACGGGGCGGGGGTGAGGGGATGCCGGGCGGGGTGGAGGGAGGAGCGCGGATGCATGATCCCTCCAGGGTAGACAGCGGGCGGGGGACCCGGCTCAACCGAAAGTTCGATTGCGGGGCCATCCGCCGCGCGATGCCCGCGAGGGGGTGCGCGGACCAGGCTGGTCCGCATGTTCGTGGCATGGAGAGACATGGGATTCGCCAAGGGGCGGTTCGCCCTCATGGGTACGGTGATCGTGCTGATCACCCTGCTCGTGGGGCTGCTGTCCGGGCTGACCGCCGGACTCGCGCGGGAGAACGTCTCCGCGATCACCGGTCTGCCCGCCGACCGGCTGGCCTTCGCGGCGCCGCCGTCCGGGCGGTCGGTCTCCTTCACCGACTCGACGGTGACGGAGGAGCAGTGGCGGGCGTGGGCGGAGCGGCCCGGGGTGACGGGCGCGGCGCCGCTCGGCATCCGCACGCTCGACGCGGTGGCCGGGGACCGCACCGCCGCCGTCTCCGCCTTCGGCACGGAGCCGGAGTCCGGGCTCGCGCCCGGACCCGTCGCCCCCGGGAGGGCGGTCCTGTCGGAGGCGGCGGCCGGGGAACTGGGCGTGGGCGCCGGTGACGCGCTCCGCCTCGGCCCCCTGGAGGTCGTCGTCGCGGCCGTCTCCGGCGAGGCCTCGTACAGCCACACGCCCGTTGTGTGGACCTCCCTCGACGACTGGCAGAAGGTCGGCCACAGCGGCACCACCGCGCGGGAGCAGGCCACCGTCATCGCCCTGCGCGGGGGAGACGGGGCCGACTGGGCGGCCGGTGACGAGGCCGTCGGCACCGAGGCGCGGACCGTCGGCGACGCCCTCACCGCCATCGGGTCGTACCAGGCCGAGAACGGCTCCCTCCAGCTCATGCGCGGCTTCCTCTTCGTCATCTCCGCCCTGGTCGTCGGGGCCTTCTTCACCGTCTGGACCGTCCAGCGCGCCGGTGACGTCGCCGTCCTCAAGGCGCTCGGCGCCTCCACCCCGTACCTCCTGAGGGACGCCCTCGGGCAGGCCGTCCTCGTGCTCACCGCCGGGACCCTGCTCGGCACCGGGCTCGCGCTCGGCATCGGCGCCCTGGTCGGCGGCGGGAACGTGCCCTTCGTCCTGGACCCGCTCACCGTCCTCGGGCCGGCCGCCGTCATGGGCCTCCTCGGTGTGCTCGGCGCGGCCCTGGCCGTCCGGCGGATCACCGCCGTCGACCCTCTGACGGCCCTGGGCAGCGCCCGATGAGCCCTCTCGCCGCCCACCGGAGCGCCCCCAGCCGGTCCACCCTCTCCCCCGATCCGTGGAGCACCCGATGAGCCTCGTCCTCGACGGCGTCACCCTCACCTACCCCGACGGCGACGGCCGGCTCACCGCCCTCGACGCCGTCTCGCTCGCCGTTCCCGCCGGGACGCTCACGGCCGTCGTCGGCCCCTCGGGCTCCGGCAAGTCCAGCCTGCTCGCGGTGGCCGCGACCCTGGTCACCCCGGACCGGGGGCGGGTCGTCGTCGCCGGTACGGACACGGGGGCGCTCACCCCGGCCGGCCGGGCGGAGCTGCGGCGCGAGCACATCGGGATCGTCTTCCAGCAGCCCAACCTGCTGCCCGCGCTGAGCGCGGTGGAGCAGGTGCAGGTGATGGCCCACCTGTCGGGCCGCTCGCCGAAGGCGGTACGGGGCAGGGCCCTGGAACTGCTCGACGCGGTGGGCCTCGCGGACCTGGCCGGACGCCGGCCGCACCGGCTCTCGGGCGGGCAGCGGCAGCGCGTCAACATCGCGCGGGCGCTGATGAACGAGCCGTCCGTCCTCCTGGTCGACGAGCCGACCAGCGCCCTCGACCACGAGCGGGGGGCGGCGGTCATGGACCTCCTCGCCCGCCTGGCGGAGGACCGGGGCACGGCGACGGTCCTGGTCACCCACGACCGGACCCATCTGTCCCGGGCGGACCGCACGGTGACGGTCAGGGACGGCCGGCTCTCGGAGGCCGTACCCGTGTAGTCCCCAACGCGCGCGAGGGCGCCCGGAACCGGCCTGGTTCCGGGCGCCCTCGTACGGGGTTTCAGGCCTGGCCGTTCCCCGCCGTGTTCGCCAGCGCCGCCGACAGGTCGCGGGCCACCTCCTGGAGGATCGGGACGATCTTCTCCGTGGCCGCCTCGGTGACCCGGCCCGCCGGGCCCGAGATGGAGATGGCGGCGGCGGTGGGGGAGTCGGGCACGGACACCGCGAGGCAGCGGACCCCTATCTCCTGCTCGTTGTCGTCGACCGCGTACCCCGCCTCGCGGACCGCGACGAGCGCGTCGAGGAAGCCCTCGGGCGTGGTGATGGTCTTCTCGGTCGCGGCCGGCATGCCGGTGCGGGCGAGCAGCGCGCGCACCTCCTCCGGCGGGGTGTGCGCGAGGAGTGCCTTGCCGACGCCGGTGGAGTGCGGCAGGACCCGCCGGCCGACCTCGGTGAACATGCGCATCGAGTGCTTGGACGGCACCTGCGCCACGTACACGATCTCGTCGCCGTCGAGCAGCGCCATGTTCGCGGTCTCGCCGGTCTCCTCGACGAGCCGGGCGAGGTACGGCCGGGCCCAGGTGCCGAGGAGGCGGGAGGCGGACTCGCCGAGCCGGATGAGCCGGGGGCCGAGCGCGTACCGCCGGTTGGGCTGCTGGCGCACGTAGCCGCAGGCGACCAGGGTGCGCATCAGGCGGTGGATGGTGGGGAGCGGGAGCCCGCTGCTGGCGGAGAGCTCGCTCAGCCCGACCTCGCCTCCGGCGTCGGCCATCCGCTCCAGGAGGTCGAAGGCGCGCTCGAGGGACTGGACGCCCCCGCTCGCGGCGGGTTTGGCGGCGTCGGTGGTGCTGGCGCTGGACGTCGGCACGTCACGGTCCTTTCGGGGCGGGCGGGCAAGGCAGCAGCCTACCGGGCCACCGGCCGGGGCACACGGCCCCGGTACCGGCGTCGGCGCCGGTCAGGGGGTGTTTGTCCGGTGTCGGAGAGGGCCCGGAGCGGTCCGGGGCTGCCCCGCATGTGCGGAGCTACGTTCTACTGTACGAAATTTACATTCCACTTCGTGGAAACGTCCAAGCCGGATTCGGCGGTCCCGGATGCTGGAAGTGTGCCCTTGACGACATGTCGTCCGGAAGTGAAGACTCCTTCAACAGTTCGTTGAATTTCTCCGTGGAGTCCGCCCCGAGCAGGGACGGCTCCTTCCCGGAGCAGTGGAAGAAGGGGTACGGGTGGACATCGACCTGGTCCTGCGCTCGACGCGCGTCATCACCCCCGAGGGGACGCGCCCGGCGTCGATCGCCGTCTCCGGAGGGACGATCGCGGCCGTGCTGCCGTACGACGCCGAGGTGCCCGCCGGCGCCCGGCTGGAGGACGTCGGCGACGACGTCGTCCTGCCCGGACTCGTCGACACCCACGTGCACGTGAACGACCCCGGCCGCACCGAGTGGGAGGGCTTCTGGACCGCCACCCGCGCGGCCGCCGCCGGCGGCATCACCACCCTGCTCGACATGCCGCTCAACTCGCTGCCGCCGACCACCACCGTGGAGAACCTGCGCGTCAAGCAGGACGTCGCCCGGACCAAGGCCCACATCGACGTCGGCTTCTGGGGCGGCGCCCTGCCCGGCAACGTCAAGGACCTGCGCCCGCTGCACGACGCCGGCGTCTTCGGCTTCAAGTGCTTCCTGTCGCCCTCCGGCGTGGAGGAGTTCCCCGAGCTCGACCAGGAGCAGCTGGCGACCTCGCTCGCCGAGGTCTCCGGCTTCGGCGGCCTGATGATCGTGCACGCCGAGGACCCGCACCACCTCGCCGCCGCGCCCCAGCGGTCGGGCGGCGCGTACGCCGACTTCCTCGCCTCCCGGCCCCGGGACGCCGAGAACACGGCCATCGGGAACCTGATCGACCAGGCCCGCCGGCTCGACGCCCGCGTCCACGTCCTGCACCTCTCCTCCTCCGACGCCCTTCCCGCCATCGCCGCCGCCAGGGCCGAGGGCGTGAAGATCACCGTCGAGTCCTGTCCGCACTTCCTCACCCTCACCGCCGAGGAGATCCCGGACGGCGCCACCGAGTTCAAGTGCTGCCCGCCGATCCGCGAGGCCGCCAACCAGGACGCGCTGTGGCAGGGGCTGGCGGACGGCACGATCGACTGCATCGTCTCCGACCACTCGCCGTCCACCGCCGACCTCAAGACCCCCGACTTCGCCTCCGCGTGGGGCGGGATCTCCTCCCTCCAGCTCGGCCTGCCCGCCATCTGGACCGAGGCCCGCCGCCGCGGCCACGACCTGACGGACGTCGTCCGCTGGATGTCCACCGGCCCCGCCCGGCTCGCCGGACTCGACCGCAAGGGCGCCATCGAGGCCGGCCGCGACGCCGACTTCGCCGTCCTCGACCCCGAGGCGACCTTCACCGTCGACCCGGCCGAGCTCCAGCACCGCAACCGGATCACCGCCTACGCGGGCCGGACCCTGCACGGCGTCGTCACCTCCACCTGGCTGCGCGGCGAGCGGATCGCCGACCACGGTGTCCTCGCCGAACCCTCCGGCCGCCTCCTCGAAAGGAACAACTGACCCGTGAGCACCGGCATACCCTCCTTCACCGGCGACGCCAGCCCCTACGGCGGCGGCGACCCGTACGCCGACTACCGCACGGCCGACTTCCCCTTCACCCAGTACGCGGACCTCGCGGACCGGCGGCTCGGCGCGGGCGTGATCGCGGCCAACGACGAGTTCTTCGCGGAGCGCGAGAACCTGCTCAAGCCCGGTGCCGCCGAGTTCGACCCCGAGCACTTCGGCCACAAGGGCAAGATCATGGACGGCTGGGAGACCCGCCGTCGTCGCGGGATCTCCGCGCAGCAGCCGCACCCCACCGAGGACGACCACGACTGGGCCCTCGTACGGCTCGGCGCCCCCGGCGTGATCCGGGGCATCGTCCTCGACACCGCCCACTTCCGGGGCAACTACCCGCAGGCCGTCTCCGTCGAGGCCGCGTCCGTCACCGGCTCGCCCTCGCCCGAGGACCTCCTCGCCGACGACGTGAAGTGGACGGTGCTCGTCCCGCGCACCGCCGTCGGCGGCCACGCCGCCAACGGCTTCGCCGTCGACGTCGAGCAGCGCTTCACGCACCTGCGCGTCAATCAGCACCCCGACGGCGGCATCGCCCGCCTCCGGGTGTACGGCGAGGTCGCCCCCGACCCGGCCTGGCTCGGCGTCCTCGGCACCTTCGACCTGGCGGCCCTGGAGAACGGCGGCCGGGTGGAGGACGCCTCCGACCGCTTCTACTCCCCGGCCACCAACACCATCCAGCCGGGCCGCTCCCACAAGATGGACGACGGCTGGGAGACCCGCCGCCGCCGCGACAAGGGCAACGACTGGATCCGCTACGCCCTGGTCGCCGAGTCCGAGATCCGCGCCGTCGAGATCGACACCGCCTACCTCAAGGGCAACAGCGCGGGCTGGGCCGCCCTCTCCGTCGCGGCCGAGGGCTCGGAGGAGTGGACCGAGATCCTGCCCCGGACCCGCCTCCAGCCCGACACCAACCACCGCTTCGTCCTGGACGCCCCGGCGGTCGGCTCCCGCGTCCGGATCGACATCTACCCGGACGGCGGCATCTCCCGCCTCCGCCTCTTCGGCTCCCTCACGGAGGCCGGTACGGCGCGGCTGACCGCCCGCCACCAGGAACTGGGCGGCTGACCTGGGGGGCGCCTTGCCGACAAGGCGCCCCCCGGCCCCCCGCCCCCCGGCCGGGCGACCCGCCCGGCCCCCACGACCCGAGCGGGACACGACACCCCGCCCGGCCCCGAGGGCGCACCGGCCCGACAGCACCGGTGCGCCCTCGCACATTCCGCCGGACCTCCGGCCGGGGCGCCTCCCCCCGCCGTGCGCCTCGGAAAACGCGTGGCGGCCGACGCGCACCGGGTGTCATGCTCGGGACCACCGAAGGGGTGTAGCTCAGAGGCCAGAGCGCCGGTCTCCAAAACCGGATGCCGCAGGTTCGACTCCTGCCACCCCTGCCACTTCTCCCGGGTCCGCCCGGCATGTTCCCGCCGGCGGACCCGGACCGGATCCGCCGCGTCCTCGCCGCCGCCGGGTTCACCGGCGTCACCGCCCCGCCCTACGCCGCGTGCCCCCCGTCCACCGAGAACTCCGCCCCCGTCACGTACCGCCCCTCCGGGCCCGCCAGGAACGCCACCATCGACGCGACCTCGTCCGGGGTGCCGAAGCGGCCCAGGGCCGTGAGGGTCTTCTGGCCCTCCGCGAGCGGGCCGTCCGCCGGGTTCATGTCGGTGTCGACGGGGCCGGGGTGGACGAGGTTGGCCGTGATGCCCCGGCCGCCCAGTTCGCGGGCGAGCGCCTTGGTCAGGCCCGTCAGGGCGGTCTTGCTCATCGTGTAGAGGGTCCCGCCGGGGCCCGGGACCCGCCGGGTCATGCAGCTCCCGATCGTGACGATCCGGCCGCCGTCGGGCAGCCGGCCCGCCGCCGCCTGCGAGGCGAGGAAGACCGCCCGGACGTTCACCGCGAGGACCCGGTCCACGTCCGCGAGGGCCAGCGACTCCAGCGGGCCGAGGACCCCGACGCCCGCGTTGTTCACCAGGACGTCGAGCCGGCCCAGGGCGTCCGCCGCCCACGCGACCGCGCCCGCCGCGTCCCCGGGGTCCGCCGCGTCGGCCCGCAGCGGCAGCGCCTTCCGGCCCGCCGCCTCGATCCGCGCCGCGACCTCCGCGGCCCGCGCCTCGTCCCGTACGTAGGTGAAGGCCACGTCCGCGCCCTCCCGGGCGAGCCGTACCGCCGTCGCCGCGCCGATCCCCCTGCTGCCGCCCGTCACCAGGACCGCCGTGCCGTTCATCGTGGACATCCCGAACCTCCCTGAAAGCGTTAAGTGGTTGCGGGTTCAATGAAAGTCGGGGGAGCGGCCGAAGACCGGCGGCAATCGGACGTCGAGTCCGTCGGCCGCTCCCGCGGACCGACGCGTCCGGCACCGATGAGTTCCGCCCGGCGGCGCGGTCGGAGCTTTCGGAACACGATGGTCCGGAGAACAGAAAGGGCATCCGCCATGGCCACCCTCAGCCTCACCCAGTTCCTCACCCTCGACGGCGTCGTCCAGGCCCCCGGCGGCCCCGACGAGGACCGCAGCGACGGCTTCGAGCACGGCGGCTGGTCCGTGCCGTACGGCGACGAGGACTTCGGGCGCTTCATGGACGAGGTCTTCACCCGTCCGACCGCCTTCCTCCTCGGCCGCCGCACCTACGACATCTTCGCCGGCTACTGGCCGAAGCAGACCGACCCCGACAACCCGGTCGCGAGCAAGCTGAACGCCCTCCCCAAGTACGTCGCCAGCACCACCCTCACCGAGGCCGACTGGGCCGGCACCACCGTGCTCCGCGGCGACGTCGCCCAGGAGGTCGCCGGCCTCAAGGAGCGGCTCGACGGCGAGATCCAGATGCACGGCAGCGCCGGCCTCGCCCGCACCCTCCTCGACCACGACCTCATCGACACCCTCCACCTGCTCGTCTTCCCCGTCGTCCTGGGCACGGGGCGCCGCCTCTTCACCGAGGGCGTCCGCCCCACCGCCTTCCGGCCCGCCGGGTCGCACACCACCGGCGCGGGCGTCGCCGTCCACACGTACGAGCTCGAAGGGCGCCCCGCGTACGGCAGTTACTGAGCGCCGGTAGAAAGGTGTAGCCGCCACGGGCCGCTCCGGGTACGGTGATCCTCCGCGTGCGAGCCGCCGAAGTCTCCACCCCGTACGAGAGTGGGAGAAACGGCCCGATGTCGGCTCCGTCGTTCGCCGCACCCCTGCCGCTCGGCGCCCCGCGCCGGGCCTGGCTCACCGATCTGCCCGTCCTGTTCGTCGCCGTCTTCTGGGGCGCCAGCTACCTCGCGGCCAAGGGCATCACCACCACCCACACGGTCGTCGCGGTCCTCGTCCTGCGGTTCGCGGTGGTGCTGCCCGTCCTCGTCGCCGCCGGGTGGAACAGGCTCCGGGCCCTGACCGCCGCCCAGTGGCGCGGCGCCGGAACCCTCGGGCTGATCCTCGGCGGGATCTTCCTCCTGGAGACCTACGGCATCGTCCACACCTCCGCCACCAACGCGGGCCTGATCATCAGCCTCACCATGATCTTCACCCCGCTCGCCGAGGCCGCCGTCACCGGCGTGCGGCCGACGCGCGCCTTCCTCGCCGCCGCCGCGCTCTCCGTCACGGGCGTCGTCCTGCTCACCCAGGGCGGCGGCTTCACCGCCCCCTCGACCGGCGACCTGCTCATGCTGCTCGCTGCCCTCGCCCGTACCGTCCACGTCCTGGCCATGTCCCGGATCAAGGCGGTCCGCTCGGCCGACTCGCTCTCCCTCACCACCGTCCAGCTCGGCTCCGCCGTCGCCGTGTTCGCCGTCATCGCCGCCTTCCCCGGCACCGGCGCCTCCCCGTGGGCCACGGCCCTCGACTTCGGTCCGCGCGAGTGGGCCGGGCTGCTCTTCCTCTCCGTCTTCTGCACGCTCTTCGCCTTCTTCGTGCAGATGTGGGCCGTCCGCCGCACCTCCCCGTCCCGGGTCAGCCTCCTCCTCGGCACCGAACCCCTCTGGGCCGCCGCCGCGGGCATCGCCGTGGCGGGCGACCGCCCCGGAGCCCTCGGCCTCGCGGGCGCGCTCCTCGTCCTCGCAGGCACCACCTGGGGCCGCCGCGCCGCCGACGGGACCGACCGCTCTGACAGGACCGACCGACCCGACGGGACCGACCGCCCCGCCGGGGCCGGCGAGGGCGACCGGTAGGTTCTCCCTTCATGTCCTCGTCAACGCGTTCCCTCGTCCACGGCAACGAGTTCAGGGCCCGTGCCCGCCGCACCCAGGGCTGGGGGATCCTCCTGCTCGCCGCCGCCGGCCTGCTCTGGATCTGGTTCGCCGTCCTCCTCGTCACCCCGTACGAGCAGAGCGGCGGCGGCAGTCCCTGCCCCGCCCTCCTCACCAGCGAGTACGTCCACCACGACGACTGCGTCGAGGAGCGCGACTGGCCCGGCCTCGTCGCCCTCCTCGGCGGCTCCCTCCCCTTCGCCGTCGTCGGCGCCGCCCTCTACACCAGCGGCTCCGCCGCGCACCGGACGGCGGACTACCTCGCCGAGGTCACCCGCCTGGACTCCGCCGGCGCCTGAGCCCACCGCTCGGGGCCCGGCCGGCGCCGGAGTCCACCCCTCGGGGCCCAAGCCGGCGCCCACCCCTCGGGACGGCCAGGCTCCACCGCTCAGGACTTCGGCACCCGGTCCGACACGATCAGGACGACCCCGCCGAGCACCGCCATGACGATGTTGGCGAACAGCTCCCGCCCCTCCAGGAACCACACGTTCTCGGTCAGGAACCGGGTCAGGCCCATGAACCGGAACCAGCCGTCCGTCAGCTCGCGGACCACCCCGCACACACCGGCCAGGGCGATCAGGAACCCGACGGCCTCCAGGAATCTCTTCATGCCCCGATCATGACCGGGGCGGGGGAGCGGCCGCGTCCGACCCCGGTCCCCGTCCGCCGCTACCGAAGTACCGACCTCCGCGACTTCGGTAGCGACCCGGCCGCCGAACCCCTTCCGGGCGCCCCCGGCTGCGTACATTGCGGACATGACTCGCACGGACCGGCAGCGCTGGCTGCTCCCCTCCGACCTGGTCGAACCGGGCGGGAGCGGGGCGGCGCGGCCCCGCCGTACCGTCCGCGACTGGATCGTGGACACCTCGCTCTTCCTGCTCGCCGCCCTCGTCGGCCTCCTCGCGGCCGACGCCAGCGCGCAGTACACCAGCGAGCCCGTCACCCTCCTCGACCAGCTCGCCGGCGCCGCCGCCTGCTGCGCGCTCTGGCTGCGCCGCCGGTGGCCGGTCGGCCTCGCGGTCGGCCTCTCCCTGGCGAACGTCCTGGCCCCGGTCGCCGCCGGCGCCCTCCTCGCGAGCCTGTTCAGCGTCGCCGTGCGCCGTCCCTTCCGGGAGGTCGCCTGGATCTGCGCGCTCGCCGTCGCCACCTCCGTCGTCCAGGTCTTCCTCCGCCCCGACCCCACCACCAGCCGCACGCTCTCCCTCGTCCTGGGCTTCGTCCTCGTCCTGCTCGTCACCGCCTGGGGCATGCTCGTCCGCTCCCGGCGCCAGCTCGTCGAGGCCCTCAGGGAACGCGCCCGCCGCGCCGAGGCCGAGGCCGAACTGCGCGCCGCCCAGGCCCAGCGGCTCGCCCGCGAGGCCATCGCCCGCGAGATGCACGACGTCCTCGCCCACCGGCTCACCCTGCTCAGCGTCCACGCCGGAGCCCTGGAGTTCCGGCCCGACGCCCCGCCCGAGCAGGTCGCCCGCGCCGCCGGAGTCATCCGCGACAGCGCCCACGAGGCCCTCCAGGACCTCCGCGAGATCATCGGCGTGCTGCGCGCCCCCGACGAGGACGGCGAGGGCAACCGGCCCCAGCCCACCCTGGCCACCCTCGGCGCGCTGGTCGAGGAGTCCCGCGAGGCCGGCGCCGAGGTCGTCCTCGACACCACCGTCGACGACCCGGCCGCGGTCCCCGCCGCCACCGGCCGCACCGTCTACCGCATCGCGCAGGAGGGCCTCACCAACGCCCGCAAGCACGCCCCCGGCACCCCCGTCACCGTCACCGTCCGCGGCCGCCCCGGCGAGGGCCTCACCGTCGACGTCCGCAACCCGGCCCCCGCCGGACCCGTCCCGCACGTCCCCGGCTCCGGCCAGGGCCTCATCGGGCTCACCGAACGGGCCGCCCTCGCCGGCGGCCGCCTCGCCCACGGACCGGCCCCCGACGGCGGCTTCGCCCTGCGGGCCTGGCTACCGTGGCCCCCATGACCATCCGGCTGATCGTCGTCGACGACGACCCCCTCGTCCGCGCGGGCCTCGCCCTCATGCTCGGCGGGGACGACGACCTCGACATCGTCGGCGAGGGCTCCGACGGCCGGGACGTCCCCGGCCTCGTCGCCCGGCACGCCCCCGACGTCGTCCTCATGGACATCCGCATGCCCCACGTCGACGGCCTCACCGCCACCGAACTCCTGCGCGCCCGGCCCGGCGCGCCCGAGGTCGTCGTCCTCACCACCTTCCACGCCGACGAGCAGGTCCTGCGCGCCCTGCGGGCCGGAGCCGCCGGCTTCGTCCTCAAGGACACCCCGCCCGCCGAGATCGTCGCCGCGGTCCGCCGGGTCGCCGCCGGGGACCCCGTCCTCTCCCCTGCCGTCACCCGCCAGCTCATGAGCCACGTCGCGGGCCGGCCGGAGCAGCCCCGGCGCACCACGGCGGCCGACCGCCTCGCCGGACTCACCGACCGCGAGCGGGAGGTGGCCGTCGCCGTCGGCCACGGGCGCTCCAACGCGGAGATCGCCGCCGGGCTGTACATGAGCGTGCCGACCGTCAAGACGTACGTCTCCCGGATCCTGGCCAGGCTCGACCTCAACAACCGCGTCCAGATCGCCCTCCTCGTCCACGACGCGGGCCTCCTCGACGAGGAGGACGGCGCATAGGCCGACCCGGTGACCGACACCCACACCGACACGGGCGCCCACGGGCTGGAGTTCGCCCGGAAGGTCCTCGACGCCCAGCCGTTCAGCCGCCTCCTCGGCACCGAGGTCACCGCCTTCGGCGACGGCGGGGCCGTCCTCGAACCGGCGATCCGCGAGGAGCTGCGCCGGCAGAACGGCTTCGTGCACGGCGGAGTCCTCTCGTACGCCGCCGACAACGCGATCACCTTCGCCGCGGGCACGGTCCTCGGCCCGGCCGTCCTGACCGCCGGCTACACCATCGACTACGTCCGTCCCGCCGTCGGCGCCGTCCTGCGCGCCCGCGCCACCGTCCTCCACGCGAGCCGGCGTCAGGCGGTCGTCCGCTGCGAACTGCTGACCGCCGACGAGGGCGGTACGGAGACGCTGTGCGCGCTCGCCCAGGGCACGGTCCGCACGGCGAACGCCTGACGACACCCCTTGCGGGTCAGCCCGACGGGTCCACCCGCACCGGCGGGAGTAAGCCGGACGGATCCATCCGCACCGGCGGGGTTCAGCCCGACGGGTCCACCCGCACCGGCCGCCCCTCCCGCCGCGAGCGCTCGCACGCCTCCGCGATCCGCAGCGCCGCCAGGGCCTCCCGCCCGTCGCACGGATTGGGCGCCGCGCCGCGCACGAGCCGTACGAAGGCGTCGAGTTCCGCCTCGTACGCCGGGGCGAACCGCTCCAGGAAGCCGGGCCACGGCTTCTCCGGCGCGGACGGCCCCCGCGGCTCCACGGAGGTGAGCGGGGTGCGGTCGTCCAGGCCCACCCCGATCTGGCCCCGCTCGCCCGCCAGCTCCATCCGCACGTCGTACCCGGCGCCGTTGCACCGGGTCGCGGTCGCCGTCACCAGCGTGCCGTCGTCCAGGGTGAGCAGCGCGGCGGCCGAGGACACGTCCCCCGTCCCCCGGAACACCGACGGACCCGCGTCCGAGCCCGTCGCGTACACCTCGACGACCTCGCGCCCGGTCACCCAGCGCACCGCGTCGAAGTCGTGCACCAGACAGTCCCGGAAGAGCCCGCCGGAGAGCGGCAGGTACGCGGCGGGCGGCGGCTCCGGGTCGGAGGTCACCGCCCGTACGGTGTGCAGCCGGCCGAGCCGCCCCGACCGGACCGCCTCGCGGGCCGCCCGGTAGCCGGCGTCGAAGCGGCGCATGAATCCGAGCTGGAGCTCCGTGCCCGCCGCCGCCACCGCGTCCAGCGCGGCGAGCGTCCCCGGCACGTCCAGGGCGATCGGCTTCTCGCAGAAGGCCGGAAGGCCCGCCCCGGCGGCCCGGGCGATCAGCTCCGCGTGCGCCGCCGTCGCCGAGGCGATCACCACCGCGTCCGGGGAGCTCCCGAGCAGCGCGTCCACGTCCGGCGCCGCCTCCGCCCCGAGCGCCCGCGCGACCCCGGCCGCCCGTGCGGAATCCGCGTCCGCGACGACCAGGGACCCGACCTCCGGATGCCGGGCCAGCACCCCCGCGTGGAAGCTCCCGATCCGTCCCGTACCGATGAGTCCGATGCGCATGGCCCCACCGTGGGGGCGCCCGCACCCCCTGTCAAGGATTGTCAGGACAACAGGACGTCACGACTTGCCGTCATCGGGTTCCCGTCCTCCGTACCCCGGGACTACGCTCGCCCCGTGCCCCCGCAGTCCGGCTCAGCCCTTCCCCCGCGGTCCGGATCCGCCCCCACCCCGCGGTCCCGCGCCGCGCTCCCGCCGCGGTCCGGCCCGGCCCTCCCGCAGCTCGCGGTGGACCGCACCAGCCCGGTCCCGCTCTACTTCCAGCTGGCCCGCCAGCTGGAGAGCGCGGTGGAGGACGGCACGCTGGCCCCGGGCACCCTCCTCGGCAACGAGATCGACCTCGCCACCCGGCTCGGCCTCTCCCGGCCCACCGTCCGCCAGGCCCTCCGGACCCTCGTCGACAAGGGGCTCCTGGTCCGCCGCCGGGGCGTCGGCACCCAGGTCGTGCACACCGGCGTCCGGTGCCCGCCGGAGCTCGCCAGCCTCTACGACGACCTGGAGAGCGCCGGCCGGCACCCCGCCACCCGCGTCCTGGTCGACCGGCTCGAACCCGCCACCGGACCGGTCGCCGCCGCCCTCGGCGTACCCGAGGGGAGCGAGGTCCACCACCTGGAACGGCTCCGCACCGCGCACGGCGAACCCCTGGCCCACCTGCGCAACCACCTGCCCGCCGGGCTCCTGGAACCGGACACCGCGCTCCTGGAGGCCACCGGCCTCCACCGGCTGCTCCGCTCCGCCGCGATCACCCTGCACAGCGCGCGCCAGACCGTCGGCGCCCGCGCCGCGACCGCCGCCGAGGCCGCGCTGCTCGACGAGGAGGAGGGGGCGCCGCTGCTCACCATGGAGCGCGTCACCTACGACGACACGGGCCGGGCCGTCGACTACGGCTCCCACCTCTACCGGGCCGCCCGCCACTCCTTCGAGTTCCGCCTGATGGCCCGCCCGTGACCCGGGGCCCGTCCGGCGGATCGGGGCCGGGCGGGCCCCGCGGCGAGCCGCCCGGCCCGCATGACCGATACTGCAATGCACGCCTGCAATGCGCACAAAGGACACAAAGGAGGGCACGGCCTCGTGACCAGGCTTCGGACAGGAGGGGTACGCGCCGCGGTCGGCGCCGTGCTCGCACTCGCGCTGACGACGGCGCTCGCCGGGTGCAGCAGCACCGGCGGCAAGCGGGCGGAGGACGCCCGCAAGGCCGCGCAGGCCCAGGGCAGGGCGGCCGTCGACACCCCCCGCTGGACCTTCGCGATGGTGACGCACTCGGGCGACGGCGACACCTTCTGGGACATCGTCCAGAAGGGCGCCCAGCAGGCCGCCGTCAAGGACAACATCAACTTCCTCTACGCCCACAACGACGAGGCCCAGCAGCAGGCGCAGCTGGTCGACTCGTACATCGCCAAGGGCGTCGACGGGCTGATCGTCACCCTCGCCAAGCCCGACGCCATGAAGGCCGCCGTCGAGAAGGCCGTCAAGGCCGGCATCCCGGTGATCACCGTGAACTCCGGCGCCGAGCAGTCCAAGGCCTACGGCGCCCTCACCCACATCGGCCAGGACGAGACGGTCGCCGGCGAGGCCGTCGGCGAGGAGCTCGACAAGCGGGGCAGGAAGAAGGCGCTCTGCGTCCTGCACGAGCAGGGCAACGTCGGCCACGAGCAGCGCTGCGCCGGGGCGAAGAAGACCTTCGGCGGCGAACTCGTCAACCTCTACGTCGACGGCACCAACATGCCCGACGTGAAGGCCTCCATCGAGGCCAAGCTTCAGGCCGACAAGGACGTCGACGCCGTCGTCACCCTCGGCGCCCCCTTCGCCGACACCGCCGTCCAGGCCGCGAAGAGCGCCGGCAGCAAGGCCGAGATCGACACCTTCGACCTCAACGCCAAGGTCGCCACCGCCCTCAAGGCCGGCACCCTCGGCTTCGCCGTCGACCAGCAGCCCTACCTCCAGGGGTACGAGGCCGTCGACCTGCTCTGGCTGTACCGCTACAACGCCGACGTCCTCGGCGGCGGCAAGCCGGTCCTCACCGGCCCCCAGATCATCACCAAGGAGAACGCCGCCGACCTCGTCGCCTACGCGGATCGGGGCACCCGATGAGCTCCACCGCCCCGCCGTCCGGCATCGACCACGTCGACGAACGCCTGCTGCGCACGACCCCGCTGAAGAAGCTCCTCGCCCGCCCCGAGCTCGGCTCGGTCGTCGGCGCGGCCGCCGTCTTCGTCTTCTTCGCGGTCTTCGCCGACAGCTTCCTGCGCGCCTCCAGCCTCGGCACCGTCCTCTACGCGGCCTCCACCATCGGCATCATGGCCGTCCCCGTCGCGCTCCTGATGATCGGCGGCGAGTTCGACCTCTCCGCCGGCGTCATGGTCACCAGCTCCGCGCTCGTCTCCTCGATGTTCAGCTACCAGATGACGGCGAACGTCTGGGTCGGCGTCGGGGTCTCGCTGCTCGTCACCCTGGCGATCGGCGTCTTCAACGGCGTCATGCTGACCCGCACCAAGCTGCCCAGCTTCATCATCACGCTCGGCACCTTCCTCATGCTGACCGGTCTGAACCTCGGCCTCACCAAGCTGATCAGCGGCACCGTCTCCACCAAGACCATCGCCGACATGGAGGGCTTCCCCTCCGCCCGCAAGCTCTTCGCCTCGCAGCTCACCCTCGGCGGCGTCGAGCTCAAGGTCACCATCCTGTGGTGGTTCGGCCTGGTCGCGCTCGCCACCTGGATCTTGCTCCGCACCCGCTTCGGCAACTGGATCTTCGCGGTCGGCGGCGGCGCCGACGCGGCCCGCGCGGTCGGCGTCCCCGTCCACCGCACCAAGATCGGCCTCTACGCGGGCGTGGCCCTCTGCGCCTGGATCTCCGGCCAGCACCTGCTCTTCTCCTTCGACGTCGTCCAGTCGGGCGAGGGCGTCGGCAACGAGCTGATCTACATCATCGCGGCCGTCATCGGCGGCTGCCTGATCACCGGCGGGTACGGCTCGGCCATCGGCTCGGCGGTCGGCGCCCTCATCTTCGGCATGACCAGCAAGGGCATCGTGTACGCCGAGTGGAACCCGGACTGGTTCAAGTTCTTCCTGGGCGCGATGCTGCTGCTCGCGACCCTCCTGAACGCCTGGATCCGCAAGCGCGTGGAGGCCACCAAGTGACGACCGGCACCTCTGTGACGACCGCGACCGCGCCCCTCGTCGAGCTCGACGACGTCAGCAAGTACTACGGCAACATCCGCGCCCTCGAAGGGGTCTCCCTGGAGGTCCGCGCGGGCGAGATCACCTGCGTCCTCGGCGACAACGGCGCCGGCAAGTCCACCCTCATCAAGATTGTCGCCGGACTGCACCGGCACGACGCCGGAACCTTCCGCATCGAGGGCGAGGAGGTCACCCTGGCCAACCCGCGCGACGCCCTCGACCGGGGCATCGCCACCGTCTACCAGGACCTCGCCGTCGTCCCGCTCATGCCGGTCTGGCGGAACTTCTTCCTCGGCTCCGAGCCGACCAAGGGCAAGGGGCCGTTCAAGCGGCTCGACGCCGGCCTCATGCGCGACACCACCCGCGAGGCCCTGCTCCGCATGGGCATCGACCTGCGCGACGTCGACCAGCCCATCGGCACCCTCTCCGGCGGCGAGCGCCAGTGCGTGGCCATCGCCCGCGCCGTCCACTTCGGCGCCAAGGTCCTCGTCCTCGACGAGCCGACCGCCGCCCTCGGCGTCAAGCAGTCCGGGGTCGTCCTGAAGTACGTGGCCGCCGCCCGCGACCAGGGCCTCGGCGTGGTCCTCATCACCCACAACCCCCACCACGCCCACCTCGTCGGCGACCGCTTCGTCCTCCTCAAGCGGGGCGTCATGGCCGGCAGCCACACCAAGGACTCCGTCACCCTCGACGAGTTGACCCGGCAGATGGCCGGCGGCAGCGAGCTGGAGGACCTCCGCCACGAACTGGAACGCCCCTCCGCGACGTGACGGCCCCCGTGGGGCCCACCTGGCAGAATCGGAGCCGATGAGTACCTACCGTGACCTCGCCCACCGCGGCTCCGCCCGCGGCACCGTGCTGCGGACCGTGGGGACCCGGGAACGGCGCTCCCACCTGACGGCCCCCCGGGTGCCGACCGTCGGCATCGACATCGGCGGCACGAAGGTGATGGCCGGGGTCGTCGACGCCGACGGCAACATCCTGGAGAAGCTCCGCACGGAGACCCCGGACAAGTCCAAGAGCCCCAAGGTCGTCGAGGACACCATCGTCGAACTGGTCCTGGACCTCTCCGACCGGCACGACGTGCACGCCGTCGGCATCGGCGCGGCCGGCTGGGTCGACGCCGACCGGGCCCGGGTCCTCTTCGCCCCCCACCTGGCCTGGCGCAACGAGCCCCTGCGCGACGCCCTCCAGGGCCGCCTCGCCGTCCCCGTCATGGTCGACAACGACGCCAACACCGCCGCCTGGGCCGAGTGGCGCTTCGGCGCCGGACGCGGCGAGGACCACCTCGTCATGATCACCCTCGGCACCGGCATCGGCGGCGCCATCCTGGAGGACGGCCAGGTCAAGCGGGGCAAGTACGGCGTCGCCGGCGAGTTCGGCCACATGCAGGTCGTCCCCGGCGGCCACCGCTGCCCCTGCGGCAACCGCGGCTGCTGGGAGCAGTACAGCTCGGGCAACGCGCTGGTCCGCGAGGCCCGCGAGCTGGCCGCCGCCGACTCCCCGGTCGCGTACAACATCATCGAGCGGGTCAAGGGCCACGTCCCCGACATCACCGGCCCGCTCATCACCGAGCTAGCCCGCGAGGGCGACGCCATGTGCGTCGAGCTGTTCCAGGACATCGGCCAGTGGCTCGGCGTCGGCATCGCCAACCTCGCCGCCGCCCTCGACCCCTCCTGCTTCGTCATCGGCGGAGGCGTCTCCGCCGCCGACGACCTCCTCATCGGGCCCGCCCGGGACTCCTTCCGCCGCCACCTCACCGGCCGCGGCTACCGCCCCGAGGCCCGTCTCGTCCGCGCCCAGCTCGGCCCCGAGGCCGGGATGGTCGGCGCCGCCGACCTCGCCCGGCTCGTCGCCCGCCGCTTCCGCCGCGCCAACCGGCGCCGCGTCGAGCGGTACGAACGGTACGAGCGCTACGCCCAGGCCCTGCGCAGCGGGACCTCGGCCCGGGCCGCCCGCACCCCCGAGGACCCCCCGTCGTGATCCCGACCGCCCCGCCCCCGCCCCGCCCGCCGCTGGACCGGATGCCCGAGGACCGCCGGCACATGATCCGCCGCCGCTGGCTGACGGCCGTCATCATCGTGCTCCTCGTCGGCATCCCCGCCGGCTACCTCGTCATCTCCGCGGGCCAGAGCCGCGACAGCGGCCTCGACAAGGAGCGCGAGTCCTCGGTGGCCGGCTTCCAGGACAACTGGCCCTCCCTGATGAAGCGCCGGGTCTTCGAGGTCCCGATCCCCGCCGGGTCCTGGGAGGTCGCCTACTACGAGACCAGCAACTGGAAGACCAGCAGGCTGTACGTCCGGTTCTCGACGACCGCCGCCGGACTCGACGCCTTCCTCGCCGAGTCCGGCGCCGCCCGCTCCCAGCTCACCCCGGGCCGGATCACCATCGGCGACCGCGACCGCTCCATCGCCGCCTGGACCTTCCCCGACACCCCGACCTGGTCGGGCACCACCGTCACCCGCGAGGAGCCCCGCCCGACCACGGACATCACGGTCGACCTCACGGAACCGGCGTTCCCCCGGGTGTACGCGGTCTCCACGACGAGCCCCTGAACCGCCGGAGCGCGCGCTCCACGCCCCGAAAGCCCCCTGCCCGAAACCCCTGACCGAAGCCCCTGGTCATAGCCCTCTGGCCGGAGCGGAAGCGCCCGTGGTAGACCGGACCGTCCGCCGCAGCCGCCCCGGGAGGTCCCCATGCGCCGCCTCGCCGTCTTCCTCGCCTCCTCCGACGGGCACGACCCGGCGTACGCCGCACTGGCCGCCGCGGTTGGCACCGACCTGGCCCGGCGCGGGATCGGCCTCGTCTACGGCGGCGGCCGTACGGGGCTGATGGGCGTCCTGGCGGACGCGGCCCTGAAGGCGGGCGGCGAGGTCGTCGGCGTCATCCCGCGCAGCATGATCGAGCGGGAGTGGGCGCACGAAGGGGTGACGGAGCTGGTCGTCTGCGACACGATGCACGAGCGCAAGGCGATCATGGCCGACCGCGCGGACGCCTTCGCCGCGCTGCCCGGCGGGCTCGGGACCCTGGAGGAGATCTTCGAGGTGTGGTCGTGGCGCCAGCTCGGCTTCCACGCCAAGCCCGTCGGCCTCCTCGACGCCGGGGGCTTCTGGACACCACTGCTCGGCGCCCTGCGCGGGATCTCCGGCACGGGGTTCCTCGCCGCCTCCACCCTGGACGACCTCGCCGTCGCCCCCGACCTGCCCGGCCTCCTGGAGGCCCTGGAGGAGCGGCTGCGCGGCGCCCACCGGCCGGCGCACGGTGGCCGGGACGCGTAGGGCGTGCCCGGACCCGGCTGAGGGACCGGACCGGATCCGGCCCGGTCCGGTCGGCGCCCTCGACGCGGGCTGACCGCCGGGCCTTGGGCGAGACGGGCGTCTCCTGGTGCGGCCGGGCGCGGACCGGGTACAGGGGAGGGGACAGCCACCCGTGATCCGCAAGAAGGGCGCTCTCCCCATGCTCGTCGACCTGACAGGACGGACCGCTCTGGTCACCGGATCCACCCAGGGGATCGGTGCCGCGATCGCCGAGGGCCTGGCCCGCGCGGGGGCCCGCGTGGGCGTCAACGGACGCACCGAGCAGCGGGTGGAACAGGCCATCGCCGACCTGCGCGCCCAGGTCGCCGACGCGGACCTGGTCCCCGTGGTCGCCGACGTCACGACCGAGGAGGGGGCGCGCCGCGCCGCGGAGGCGCTGCCCCGGGTGGACGTCCTGGTGAACAACCTCGGCATCTTCGGGGAGGCCGATCCGCTGGAGATCAGCGACGACGAGTGGCGGCGCTACTTCGAGGTGAACGTCCTCGCGGCGGTCCGGCTGATCCGCCAGTACCTCCCCGGCATGAGCGAGCGCGGCTGGGGACGGGTGCAGAACATCGCGAGCGACTCGGCCGTGGTGATCCCCGCCGAGATGATCCACTACGGCATGTCCAAGACCGCCCTCCTGGCGGTCACGCGCGGCTTCGCCAAGCAGGCGGCGGGCAGCGGCGTCACCGTCAACTCGGTCGTCGCGGGCCCCACCCACACGGGCGGGGTCGAGGACTTCGTGTACGAGCTGGTGGACCGCTCCCTGCCCTGGGACGAGGCCCAGCGCGTGTTCATGCGCGAGCACCGGCCGCAGTCGCTGCTGCAGCGGCTCATCGAGCCGGAGGAGATCGCCGCCATGGTGGTCTACCTCGCCTCCGACCACGCCTCCGCCACCACCGGGGGCGCGTTGAGGGTCGACGGCGGGTACGTCGACTCCATCCTGCCGTAGCGGATTCCGCCGCGGCGGGCCCGGCGGAGGAGAGCACGAAGGGGACAGAACCGCACAGTTGTGCCCTCCGCCGGAGGGAAGGCGCGGGATATGAGAGGGTCTTGCGGGTGAGCGAGACACCACCGAACACCCTGCAGTACCGCGTCGACGGGCGAGAGGACGCTCCGGTCCTGGTCCTGGGGCCCTCCCTGGGCACTACATTCCACATGTGGGACCGGCAGATCCCCGAGCTCACGCGGGACTGGCGGATCGTGCGCTTCGACCTGCCCGGGCACGGCGGCGCGCCCGCGCAGCCCTTCGGTTCCGTGGCCGAGCTGGGCGACCGGCTGCTCGCCACCCTCGACGGGCTCGGGATCCAGCGCTTCGGCTACGCGGGCTGCTCCTTCGGCGGGGCCGTCGGGCTCGACCTCGCGCTGCGGGCGCCCCACCGGGTCGCCTCGCTCGTCCTGATCGCCACCTCGCCCCGGTTCGGCACCGCCGACGAGTTCCGGCAGCGGGGCGTCATCGTGCGGGCCAACGGTCTGGAGCCGATGGCCCGCACCGCCCCCGAGCAGTGGTTCACCCCGCTCTTCGCCGGCGCGCAGCCCGCCATCGTCGACTGGGCCGTGCAGATGGTCCGTACGACCGACCCCGCCTGCTACATCGCCGCCTGCGAGGCCCTCGCCGTCTTCGACGTCCGCGAGGCCCTCGGCCGCGTCGGCGTCCCCGCGCTCGTGCTCGTCGGCTCCGAGGACCAGGTCACCGGGCCCGCCGAGGCCCGCACCCTGGTCGCCGGCATCGCCGACGCCCGGCTCGCCGTCGTCCCCGGCGCCTCCCACCTCGCCCCCGTCGAGCAGCCCGCCGCCGTCACCGACCTGCTCCTCGACCACTTCGCCGGGACGGTCCAGGAGACCGCCGGCGTCCCGGCCGTGCCGCCGCCGTCCGCCGGGCCGGCGCCCGCCGCCGAGCCCGCGGCCCCCGCCCCGGCCGCCGAGCCCGCCGTGGACGGGCGCCCCGACCCGTACGAGAAGGGGCTCGGGCTGCGCCGCGAGGTGCTCGGCGACGCGCATGTGGACCGGGCCCTCGCCGAGGACCCCGACGGGGCCCTCCAGGGGCTCGTCAACCGGTACGAGTGGGGCGAGGTCTGGGGCCGTGAGGGCCTCGACCGGCGGGTCCGCAGCGTGGTCACCCTCACGGCCCTCCTCGCCGGGGGCCACCGGGAGGCCCTCGCGGACCACACCCGGGCCGCCCTCCGCAACGGCCTCTCACCCGACGAGATCCGCGAGATCGTGCTCCACGCGGGCGTGTACTGCGGCCTCCCGGCCGCCGAGACCGCCCTGCGCGTCGTCACCCGCGTCATCACGGAGGAGACCACGCCCCCGGCGTAGCCTGGTTCCGTGAAGCTGACGAAGAAGTCCCACGCCTGCGTCCGGCTGGAGAAGGACGGGCGGACGCTCGTCCTCGACCCCGGCGGGTTCACCGAGGAGGACGCCGCTCTCGGGGCCGACGCGCTGCTCGTCACCCACGAGCACCCCGACCACTTCGACGAGGGCCGGCTGCGGGCCGCCCTGGAGGCGAACCCGGCCGCCGAGGTGTGGACGCTGCGCAGCGTCGCCGAGCGGATCGCGGCGGCCTTCCCCGGCCGGGTGCACACCGTCGGCCACGGCGACGCCTTCACGGCCGCCGGGTTCGACGTCCAGGTGCACGGCGAGCTGCACGCGGTGATCCACCCCGACATCCCGCGCATCACCAACGTGGGCTACCTCGTCGACGGCTCCGTGTTCCACCCCGGCGACGCGCTCACCGTGCCCGACCACCCGGTCGACACCCTGCTGCTGCCCGTCATGGCCCCCTGGAACAAGATCTCCGAGGTCATCGACTACGTGCGCGAGCTGAAGCCGCGCCGGGCGTACGACATCCACGACGCCCTGCTCACCGACCTCGCCCGGCCGATCTACGACCGCCAGATCGGGGAGCTCGGCGGCACCGACCACTCCCGGCTCGCCCCCGGGAGCTCCGCCGACGTCTGAGACGGCCCCGGAGGACCGGCCGTTGTCGGTGCCCGCCAGTAGGCTTGCGCCCATGCGCATCGCGACCTGGAACGTCAACTCGATCACCGCCCGGCTGCCCCGTCTCCTGGCCTGGCTGGAGAGCAGCGGCACCGACGTGCTGTGCATCCAGGAGACCAAGTGCACCGCCGAGCAGTTCCCCGCCGAGGAACTGCGCGAACTGGGCTACGAGTCGGCGGTCAACGCCACCGGACGGTGGAACGGCGTCGCGCTGCTCTCCCGGGTCGGCCTCGACGACGTGGTCACGGGCCTGCCCGGCGGCCCGGAGTACGACGGGGCGCAGGAGCCCCGGGCGGTCTCCGCGACCTGCGGCCCGGTCCGCGTCTGGTCGGTGTACGTGCCGAACGGCCGCGAGGTCGCCCACGAGCACTACGCCTACAAGCTGCGCTGGCTGGAGGCGCTCAGGGCGGCCGTCGCGGAGGACGCGGCGGGGGACCGCCCCTTCGCGGTCCTCGGCGACTACAACATCGCGCCGGCCGACGAGGACGTCTGGGACATCACCGTCTTCGAGGGCGCCACGCACGTGACGGAGCCGGAGCGGGCCGCGCTCGCGGGCCTGCGCGAGGCCGGTCTGCGCGACGTGGTCCCGCGCCCCCTCAAGTACGACCACCCCTTCACGTACTGGGACTACCGCCAGCTCGGCTTCCCGAAGAACAAGGGCATGCGCATCGACCTGGTCTACGGCAACAAGCCCTTCGCCGACGTGGTCACGGACAGCTACGTGGACCGCGAGGAGCGCAAGGGCAAGGGCGCCTCGGACCACGCGCCCGTCGTCGTCGACCTGGACGTCTAGGAGTGCCGGACACCCCCGGCGACTGTCCGGCGGACCGGGGCCGGTAACGATCTCCGCGCGCCGAGTGGTGGACCGGGAGGTGTCGGTGCGAGGCTGTTCGGATGAACATCCCGTTTCTGGACAGCTGGCGCAAGCGGCACCATCCCGACCCTCCGGACTCCCCGCCGGCCGCCGCCTTCGACCGCGCCCCGGACGGGATGGCCGAGCTGTTCGCCGAGTGCGAGCTGCTGCGCGACCGGGTCGAGGAGGCCGGGGTGGTGCTCGACGACAGCCCCCGCTCGCTCCAGGAGCTCGACCAGCTGCCGCCCCGCTGGCGGGACGACCCGGAGGAGCTGCCCTGGTTCGGGAACGACGCCGGGCTTTACCTCGGCACGGTGATCGTCCGCAACGTCCCGGCGGCCCGCTGGCAGATGCGCCCCGGTGGTGGCCCGGTGGTGCAGCTCGCCTCCGGCCGGGAGATCCAGGTCGTCGAGGCCGGTCTCGACTGGGCGATGACGGGCGCTCCGCAGCTCTCCCAGGTGTACGCGGAGGCCGCCGAGTACTGACGCGTACGCCTGTCGGCCGCCCCTCTTCCGCAGTAAATACGGCTAATACCTGTTTCGTGCGTGTCGTCCCTGAAGTCCTTTTTTCGGTGGATATTTTGCGGGGACCGCGACACCGCTGAGAAATGGGGCAGGGCAGCGTATGGCCGTCGTCGATCCGCTGATCGAACTGCGTGGCGTCAACAAGCACTTCGGCGCCCTGCACGTCCTCCAGTCCATCGACCTCACCGTCGGCCGCGGCGAGGTGGTCGTCGTCATCGGCCCCTCCGGCTCCGGCAAGTCCACCCTCTGCCGGGCGATCAACCGGCTGGAGAGCGTCGAGTCGGGCGAGATCCTCGTCGACGGACAGCCGCTCCCCGAGGAGGGCAGGGCGCTCGCCCGGCTCCGGGCCGAGGTCGGCATGGTCTTCCAGTCCTTCAACCTCTTCGGGCACAAGACCGTCCTCGCCAACGTCTCCCTCGCGCAGACCAAGGTCCGCGGGCGCAAGAAGGAGGAGGCCGACCGGCGTTCGCGCGAACTCCTCGCCCGGGTCGGACTCGCCGGGCACGCCGACAAGTACCCGGCGCAGCTCTCCGGGGGCCAGCAGCAGCGCGTGGCCATCGCCCGCGCCCTCGCCATGGATCCGAAGGTGATGCTCTTCGACGAGCCGACCTCGGCCCTCGACCCCGAGATGATCAACGAGGTCCTGGAGGTCATGCGGCAACTGGCCCGGGACGGCATGACGATGGTGGTCGTCACCCACGAGATGGGCTTCGCGCGCTCCGCCGCCCACCGGGTCGTCTTCATGGCCGACGGCCGGATCGTCGAGGACCGCGCGCCGGAGGAGTTCTTCACCGCCCCGCGCAGCGAACGCGCCAAGGACTTCCTCTCCAAGATCCTCACGCACTGACCGGACGGGAACCATGCAGCGTACGCACCGGACCCTGGCCGCGCTCGCCCTGCTGCTCGCCCTCGCGGCGGCGCTCGGCGGCTGCGGCCGGGAGGGCAGCCCGCCCGTCAAGGGCCCGAAGCCCGGCCAACTCCCCGTCTACCAGGTGCGGTCGGACTTCACCCTGCCCGACTCGCCCACCTGGGAGCGGGCGAAGAAGCGCGGCCGGCTCGTCGTCGGCGTCAAGGAGGACCAGCCCTACATGGGCGAGAAGGACCCCGCCACCGGCCGCTACTCCGGCTTCGACATCGAGATCGCCAAGATGATGGCCGCCTCCCTCGGCTTCGACCCGGCCCGCGTCGAGTTCCGCACGATCGCCTCCGCCAACCGCGAGACCGCCCTGCAGAACGGCCAGATCGACTACTACGTCGGCACGTACACCATCAACGACAACCGCAAGAAGCTCGTCGGCTTCGCCGGGCCCTACTACCTGGCCGGCCAGTCCCTCCTGGTCCGCGCCGACGAGAAGGACATCCGGGGCCCCCAGGACCTGGCCGGCAAGCGGGTCTGCTCGGCCGCGGGCTCCACCCCGTACCAGCGCATCGAGAAGGACCACCCGGAGGCCGAACTCGTTGCCTACGACACGTACTCCGTCTGTGTGGACAACCTGCTGACCTACCAGGTCGACGCGGTCACCACCGACGACACGATCCTGCTCGGCTACGCCGCCAAGGTCCCCGACGAGCTCAAGGTGGTCGGGAAGCCGTTCTCGGAGGAGCCCTACGGCATCGGCGTCCCGCGCGGCGACAACGCCCTGCGGTTCGCCCTGGACGACGCCCTCGCCGCCCACGAGAAGAACGGCGACTGGAAGAAGGCGTACGACGCCACCCTCGGCCTCTCCGGAGTCCCCGCCCCGCCGCCGCCCGCCATCGACCGCTACCCCGCGGGCTGATCCGCAGGAGCCTCCGACATGGACGTCCTGACCGACAACTTCTCGCTCTACGGAAAGGGGTTCCTCGGCACCGTCGAACTCACCGTCTACGCCTCGGCGCTCGCCCTCGTCCTGGGCTTCGTCATGGCCTCCTTCCGGGTCGCGCCCGTCGGCTCCCTCCGGGTCTTCGGCACGGTCTGGGTGACCGTGCTGCGCAACACCCCGCTGACCCTGCTCTTCTTCGCGGTCATGCTGGGACTGCCCCGCTTCGGAATCGTCCTGCCCTTCGAGCTGTTCGCGGTCCTCGCCCTCGGCTGCTACACCTCGGCCTTCGTCTGCGAGGTGCTGCGCTCCGGCATCAACACCGTGCCGCGCGGCCAGGGCGAGGCGGCCCGCAGCCTGGGCATGACCTTCGCCCAGACCCTCGGCGCCGTCGTCCTGCCGCAGGCCTTCCGCACCGTCATCCCGCCCATCGGCTCGACCCTGATCGCCCTCGCCAAGAACTCGGCGATCGCGGGGGCGTTCAGCGTCACCGAACTCCTCGGCACCTACAAGACCCTGAGCGAGCTCGGCTACAACATCGTCTGGACCTTCGTCTGGATCGCCGTCGGATACCTGATCATCACCCTCACCATCAGCGCCCTCTTCCACGTCATGGAGAAGCGCTGGGGAGTCGCCCGATGACCACCGAGTCCACCGCCCTCTACGACGTCCCCGGGCCGGGTGCCCGGCGGCGCCACCTCCTCTACGGCCTCGTCTCCACCGCCGTGCTCCTCGCCCTGGCCGGCTGGATCCTCTACCTCCTCTTCGACACCGAGCAGTTCACCTCCGCCAAGTGGTCGCCCTTCCTCTACGAGGGCATCCAGGAACTGCTGCTCAGGGGCCTCGGCAACACCCTGAAGGCCTTCGCCTGCGCGTCGGTCCTCTCGCTCGCCCTCGGCGCCGTCCTGGCCTGCGGCCGCCTCTCCGAACACCGCGTCCTGCGCTGGGTCTCCACCCTCTTCGTGGAGTTCTTCCGCGCGATGCCCGTCCTCGTGATGATCTTCTTCGTCTTCGTGGCGCTGAAGGTGCAGCCGCTGCCCGCCCTGGTCACCGGACTGACCCTCTACAACGGCTCCGTGCTCGCCGAGGTCTTCCGCACCGGCGTCCACTCCGTGGCGCGCGGCCAGGGCGAGGCGGCGTACGCGCTCGGCATGCGCAAGACGCAGGTGATGACGTACGTCCTGGTGCCCCAGGCCGTCCGCGCGATGCTGCCCGCCATCATCAGCCAGCTCGTGGTGGCCCTGAAGGACACCTCGCTCGGGTTCCTCATCACCTACGAGGAGTTCCTGCACGCGGGCAAGCTGATCGCGTCCAACCTCGACTACGACCTGCCGTTCATCCCCGTCGTGCTCGTCATCTCGCCGATCTACATCGGGATGTGCATGCTGCTCTCCTGGTTCGCCACCTGGGTGGCCCGCAGGGAGCGCCGCGACCCGAGGACGAAGGCCGCGGACGTCGCTCCGGCCGGACCGGGAGGGCCGCCGCCGGGAGGGCGGTAGCGGGCACGGGCCGCACCCGCCCGGCGGCAGCCGGAGATCACTCCTTCCGCAGCGGCACCGACACGTACGACGGGTCGGCGGCCGGGGAGGAGAAGGTCAGCTGCGCGCCGGCCGGGTTGTGCTCGATGTAGAGCGGGTCGACGGTGTCGACGACCAGCGCCAGCCGGTGCCCGGCGGGCACGTCGTACGCCGTGGAGAACAGCTCCAGGTCGACGGCGAACGGCTGCCCGGGGGCCTTGCCGTGGAAGGTGTACGGGGCGTTGGTCACCAGCTTGCCGACGCCGAGCGGGCCGACGTCGTAGAGGTACGCGACGAGGGTGCCGCTCTCCTTCGTGGAGGCGACCGTGGTGTGCACCCTCACCGTGCCGCGCACCCGCTGCGGGGCGTCGTACCGCTCGGACTGCCAGACGCCGGCGAAGGCGCGGGGGAGGAGAGGGACGGAGACGACGGGCGGGATGCGGAGGAACTGGTCCAGGGCGTTGGTGAGCAGGGTGACCCCGCCGTTCGCGCCCGAGTCGACGTTCGCCCACAGCCGCTGGGTGCCGCCGAGGTCGAACCTGCGCTGGTTCGCGTGCACGGACTTCCAGTCCGGATAGCCCTCGTAGCCGCCGGTCGACCGGGACTTGAGCTGGACGGGCTGCTCGCGGTCGATGCCGTTGTCGGCGCCCTTGAGGTAACGGTCGAACCAGCGCCGGGCGTTGGTCCAGGTGTCGTTGGGCAGACCGAAGAGGCCGGTGAGCTCGGCGGTGGCGTGGTCGCCGGGGCGGAACTCCAGGCGCTTGGGGCCGGTGAGCTTCTCGTAGAAGCTCGCGTACTGGTTGGGCGGGAAGATGGTGTCGCCCCAGGCGTTGCCGAGCATGATCGCGGTGCCGTTGGCGTTGACGCGGTCCAGGTAGGTCACCGGGGAGCGCGTGCGGCCCCAGGCGATCATGTCCTCCTCCTTGGCCAGGTTCGAGGAGAGGAAGTCGCCCAGGATCTGCTTCAGTTCGGGGCCCGGGCGGCCGGTGAGGGCCCCGGCGCCGCCGAGCAGGGCGGCGGCCTGGAGGTGCTGGGTCCGGCCGCTGTAGATGGACTCGATGAGGTCGGCCCAGCCGCTGAGCGCGGCGACGGCCTTGACCCTCGGGTCGTGCGCGGCGGCGAGCAGGCTGATCCCGGCGCCGTACGAGACGCCTCCCATGCCCACCCGGTCGGGGTCGGCGGCGGTGTTGGCCAGGGCCCAGTCGATCACCTTGGAGGCGTCGGCGACGTCCTTGGGGCCCGCGGTCTCGATCTCCCCGCCGGACTGCCAGAAGCCGCGCGAGTTGTAACTCACCACGACGTAGCCGGAGTCGGCGAGCTTCCGCGCCTGGGCGAGGTACTCGATCTGGGGCATGGCCCAGCTGGTGGGCAGCACGATCAGGGGGTGGCGGGCGCCGGCGGTCCCGGCGGGGGCGATGACGTTCGCCTTGAGGACGGTGCCGCCCTCTCCCGCGATGTCGACGAAGCGGATGCCGGCCGGGTCGGCGGTCTCCACGGCCTGGGCGGCGGGGGCGAGCCCGAGGGCCGTCCCGGCCACGAGTGCGGCCGAGACGGCGAGGACCAGGGATGTGCGCACGGGGCACTCCTCACTGGGGGCGCCGATGGGTGGTCGGCGATGGGGGGCAGTGAAAGTGACCCGACGGTAACCGCAGGTTCTTACCCGAGGTAACTCCCCGGTAAGTTACGTGGGGGTAACGATTGGCGTCCAGTCGGCGCCGTCGAGCGGGTCCACGGCCTCCGCGAAGTCCGCACGGGCCTGTCCGTACCGCTTGGCCGCGACGAGGAACATCGCCCGGTCGGTCAGGGCCCGGGGGAGTCCTTCCGCCGCACGCCGGGCGAGCGCCACCTCCTCGTCGAAGAGCGGCCGGAGCGGCTCCTCGATCCGATGGGTGCGGTTCTCGTGGAAGAGGGCGGACCGCACGGTCAGCCGGTGGTGCACGGCCGTGAGTTCGGCGGGGTGCCCCGCCGCCGACAGGCGCGCGGCCTCGGCCTCCAGGGCGGCGATGCCGTCGAAGTAGGCCTTCCGCGTGTCCCGCGACCAGTGGTGGAGATGGGCGCCGAACGCCGGTGCCGGGGCCTCCGGCGACGCGGGCGGCTCCACCGCCCGGGCCGACAGGGCGTACAGGGTCGTCCACCAGGAGAGGATGTTGCTCCAGCTCCTGGGCTCGCCGGACTCCGCGAGCCGGTCGAGGACCGCCAGGGCCTCCCGCCGGTCCGCACCGGCCTCCCCGTGCCGTCCGGCGGCGTCCAGCATCCGGGAGCGGTGGACGAGTTCCCACACCAGGTTGGCCAACGCGGCGGAGTCGGTCTCCGTCTTCCACCGCGTGTCGTCCAGGAGTTCCGTGAAGACCGCCACCGCCTCCTCGTGCCGGCCGGCCGCCTCCAGTTCCGCCGTCCGCTCGACCGCCGACCAGAAGGAGACCTCCGGCTCCGCGCCGGCGTCCCGCGCCAGGAGGTCCGCCGCCTCCCCGTGGCGCCCCTCCTCGGCCAGCACGACCACCAGCCGGTCGCCTCCGTACGCCGGGTACGCCACCTGCCCGCGTTCGAAGGCGATCCGCCCGGCCTCGGCCACCTCCTCGCACACCGCGCGCCCCTCGGCCCGCCGCCCCAGCTCGAAGAGCGTGCGTTCGTAGTCCCTCAGGGCGCCGATGAGCAGGACCGCCCTCCTCGGGTGGTCGGCGCCGATGCGGCGGGCCGCGTCCACGGCCTCCGCGTACAGCACCAGTTCCCGCTCCGGACCGCGCCTGCGTCCCACCTCGTACCCGTACGAGGCCAGCGCTCGGACGAGCTTCGGCAGATACGCCGCCGGGCTCACCTTCGCGAGGACCCGGTACGCCTCGACCTCCTGGGGCAGGCCGAGCCGCCCCGATCCGAGCAGCATCGTCCTCGCCCGCAGGACCGTGTCCTGATCGATGTTCTGACTGATGTTCCCGGAGTGATTCATGACGGCGATTCTGGGATCCGGGGGAGGGGCCGGACAAGGCTCGCGAACTGTGCGTTCGGTCCTACGAAAAACGCCTCTGAGCTGTCATGATGGTGACGTCTTCACCTCCTCGGACCCCTCCGGTCAGGCCGTCGCCGCCGGTTCGGCGGCGGAGGGCTCGGGCGCCGGGGGAGCCGTACGGGCCGCACGCGTCACGTCGGCCACCAGCTCCACCACGTCGGGGCCGTACGCCTCCGAGTTGACCACTTTCAGGAGCAGCACGAACGAGCCGTCGCGGTGACGGCGGGCCAGGTCCTCGTGGTGGCGGGCCAGATAGCGGGTCGCCGCCTGGTTGGTGATCGCCCGCTGGCCGCAGAAGAGGAAGACCGGACGGTGACCCTCCCCGGCCGTGAGCCGGGCCAGGATCACGTACTCCGACAGCCCCTTCTCCATGAGGTGCCGCTCGCCGCCGATCGTGACCGAGCCCCGCAGTTCGGGCGGCTCGACGTCCACGTTCATCTTCACGCCCGGCAGCAGGGTGGCCAGGTGCGCGGCCATGCGCCTGTTCGAGTACGGCCCGCCGACGCAGAACTCGGTGCGGTCGCCGAAGCCCTGGTGGGCCCGGTCGTGCGGCAGGATGCGGGCCCGCGCGCCGCAGTCCTTGACGAGCGCGGAGAGTTCGAGCAGCGCGAAGACGTCGTAGCGGTGCACCACGTTGTCCCCGCCGGACTCCCTGTTCACCACGAGCAGGCACTCCGAGCCGCTGGGGAGGCCGAAGAACGCCTGCTTGCGACGGAGCCTGCGCCGCCACCCGTACGTACGGCCGATCCATCCGAGGGAGGCACTGACACCGGTGGCGAGCACCCCGAGCACGATGTTGCGCACGTCTTCGTTCATGGGCGCGCATGCTAGCGGCCGTTCGGCCCACTGTTCGAGGTCCCGTTCGAGGTCCCGTTCGAGGCGTTCCTGACGGAAGGGGACGGAGGAAGTTACGCTGCGCGGACGGTTGTTGACTGGAGGTACGAATGCGTCGCTCCGCCGCTGGCAAGGTCTCCGTTCTCGCCGTCACGGCGACGGTGTTCTCGATGGGAGCCGCCGCGCCGCCGACGGCGCCGCTGGAACCACCCGTCAAGGAGCCCGTCGCGACCGGATACGGCGGCGCCGTCGCCAGCGTCGACGCCGACGCCTCGGCCGCCGGGATCGAGATCCTCCGCGAGGGCGGCAACGCGGTCGACGCCGCCGTCGCCGTCGCCGCCGCGCTCGGCGTCACCGAGCCCTACTCGGCCGGCATCGGGGGCGGCGGCT
Source organism: Streptomyces sp. NPDC086147 (assembly GCF_040702165.1). Classification (NCBI taxonomy): domain Bacteria; kingdom Bacillati; phylum Actinomycetota; class Actinomycetes; order Kitasatosporales; family Streptomycetaceae; genus Streptomyces; species Streptomyces sp. NPDC086147. Next base: position 89,040 of record NZ_JBFBJO010000004.1, read on the forward strand.
ACTTCGTGTACTACGACGCGAAGAGCCGCTCCGTGCACACCGTCGACGGACGCGAGACCGCGCCCCGCTCCGCCGGCCCGGACCTCTTCACGGAGAACGGCGTCCCCATCCCCTTCGAGGAGGGCATGACCAGCGGGCGCGGCGTCGGCACCCCCGGCACCCCGGCGACCTGGCGGTCCGCCCTCGACGCCTGGGGCAGCAAACGGCTCTCCACCCTCCTCGAACCCGCCGAGCGGCTCGCCCGCGAGGGCTTCACCGTCGACGGGACCTTCCGCTCCCAGACGGCCGCCAACGAGGCCCGCTTCCGCGACTTCCCGGCCAGCGCCGACCTCTTCCTGCCCGACGGGCAGCTGCCCGTGGTCGGCTCCCGCTTCAAGAACCCCGACCTGGCCCGTACGTACGAGAAGCTGGGCCGCGAGGGCGTCGGCGCGCTCTACAAGGGGCCGCTCGCCCGGGACATCGTCAACACCGTCCGCACGCCCCCCGTCCGCCCCGGCGCCACCCGGAACGTCCGCCCCGGCGATCTGACGGAGCGCGACCTCGCCGCGTACCGGACCGTGTTCCGCGCGCCGACGAAGGTCGCGTACCGGGGGCTCGACGTCTACGGCATGGCGCCCTCCTCCTCCGGCGGCACCAGTGTCGGCGAGGCGCTCAACATCCTGGAGGGCACCGACCTCTCCCGCGCCCCGCAGGCCCGCTATCTGCACCGGTTCATCGAGGCGAGCCGCATCGCCTTCGCCGACCGGGGCCGCTGGGTCGGCGACCCGGCCTTCGAGTCCGTGCCGACGCGCGGCCTGCTCTCGCAGCGGTTCGCGGACTCCCGGGCCTGCCTGATCCGCGACGACGCCGTCCTGACCAGCCCGCTCGCGCCCGGCGACCCGCGCGACCCGGCGCCGTGCGCTCCCGGCGGGACCGCCGCCCCGACGCCGTACGAGGGCGAGAACACCACCCACCTGACCGTGGCCGACAGGTGGGGCAACGTCGTCGCGTACACCCTCACCATCGAGTCCACCGGCGGCAGCGGGATCACCGTGCCCGGCCGGGGTTTCCTGCTCAACAACGAGCTGACCGACTTCTCCTTCGCCCCGGCGAACCCGGCCGTGCACGACCCGAACCTGCCCGGCCCCGGCAAGCGGCCGCGCTCCTCGATCTCCCCGACGATCGTCCTCGACCGGCACGACCGGCCCGTCCTCGCGCTGGGCTCGCCGGGCGGCGCGACCATCATCACCACCGTCCTCCAGACCCTCACCGGGGTCGTGGACCGGGGCCTGCCGCTGGTCGAGGCGATCGCCGCGCCGCGCGCCAGCCAGCGCAACCAGGCCACCACCGAACTCGAACCCGGCCTGTGGAACAGCCCCGTCCGGGCCGACCTTGAGGCGATCGGGCACGGCTTCCGGCAGAACCCGGAGATCGGCGCGGCCACCGGCGTCCAGCGCCTGCCGGACGGCCGCTGGGTGGCCGCCGCGGAGAAGGCCCGCCGGGGCGGCGGCTCCGCGATGGTGGTCCGGCCGGCGGGACGGTGACCGGCGGCGGCTACAGCGCCGTCAGGACGCGCGGGCCGCCGTCCGTGATCGCCACCGTGTGCTCGGCGTGGGCGGCGCGCGAGCCGTCGAGCGTGCGCATCGTCCAGCCGTCCCGCGCCGTGTAGTAGTCGTCCGTGCCGCCGCCGACGAGCATCGGCTCGATCGCGAGCGTCATCCCGTGGCGCAGCTTCATGCCCCGGCCCGGGCGTCCCTCGTTGGGGACGCCCGGGTCCTCGTGCATGGTGCGGCCGATGCCGTGCCCGCCGAAGCCGTCCGGGATGCCGTACCCGGCGGCCCGGCAGACCCGGCCGATCGCGTGCGCGACGTCCCCGATCCTGTTGCCGACGACGGCCGCCGCGATGCCGGCCTCCAGGGCCTCCTCCGCCGTGGCGATCAGCCGCGCGTCCTCCGGCCGGGCCCGGCCGACCGTGAAGCTGACGGCCGCGTCGCCCGCCCAGCCGCCGAGCAGCGCCCCGCAGTCCGCCGACACCAGGTCGCCCGGCGCGAGCGGGGTGTCGTCCGGGATGCCGTGCACGATCGCGTCGTTCACCGAGACGCACACCACCGCCGGGAACGGCACCGGCGCCCACTCCGGGCGGTAGCCGAGGAAGGGCGAGGCGGCGCCCGCCGCGTCCAGCACCTCGCGCGCGACCCGGTCGAGCTCCGTCGGCCGGACCCCGGGCGCCGCCTTCTCCCGCACGGCCGCCAGGGCACGGGCCACCACCCGGCCGGCCTCGCGCATGGCCGCCAGGGACTCGTTCGTCTTGATCTCCACCATGCCAATTACTATACCGGTATTAGAATGGTCCCCATGGTGCGCACACCCCTGACCCCCGAAGAGCGCGAGCGCGGCGAGCGGCTCGGCCTGCTGCTGCGCGCGGCGCGCGGCGAGCGGTCCATGGCCGAGATCGCCGCGGCCGCCGGCCTCTCCGCCGAGACCCTCCGCAAGATCGAGACCGGCCGGGCCCCGACCCCGGCCTTCTTCACCGTCGCGGCCCTCGCCGGAGTCCTCGACCTCTCCATGGACGAGCTGGTGGCGCACTGCGTCCCGGTCCCCGTCTGAGCGGCCGGATGCCCCCGGGCTTAGGCTCCGGGCATGATTCCCGAGGAACTGCGGCGCGGCCGCTACGTCAGCCTGACCACCTTCCGGAAGAACGGCACGGGGGTCGCGACGCCCGTCTGGTACGCGGTGGAGGGGTCCGAGCTGTACGCCTGGACCCGCACCGACTCCTGGAAGGTCAAGCGGCTGCGGAACGACCCGCGGGTCGAGGCCGCCGTCTGCGACGTGCGCGGCAACGTCCCCGAGGGTGCCGCGCGCGTGACCGGCGAGGCCCGCCTCGTGACGGGGGAGGAGCTGCGCCGCGTCCGGAAGCTGCTCCTGCGCAAGTACACCTGGCAGTTCTGGTTCATCGACGTGCCGGCCACGGTCTTCCGGCTCGGCAAGCGCCCGCACACCGGGATCGTCGTGCGCTTCCCCTGAGGGGGCGGCCACCCGCACGAAAACGGTCCGTAGTCGTCCCGTAACACGACTGCGGTCCAATACCCGCGGACCGTACGGTTCCAGTCGACTGCGGGGCAGGTGCGTAACGCATGACGGTGACTCAACAACCGGCGGAAGTCGCCGAGTTCACCCACTGGCTGGCGGGTCTCAAGGCCCGCCTCCGGCCGGACGCCGGCTGGTACGGGGTCTTCGCCGCACGCGACCCGGAGGGCCTGCGCGCCTGTCTCGACGGTACGGAACTCCTGCCCTGGGACGTCGTCTCGTCCCTGCTCCAGGACGCCGGGGAGGCCGTCGGCGGACCCTTCGCGCTCCGGGGCAGCGCGCTGTACGCGGCGGCCGCGGGCGCCCACGACCGCCGGCCCGGCGCGGCGGCGGCGCTCGCCGAACGCCGGGAGCTCATGGAGCGCGAACGCCGGTACGCCGAGTCCCGCGCCCGCGCGCTCGACGAACGGCTCCGCGCGGTCCCGGGGCCCGACCCCGAGGAGGCCGCCCGCCTGGAGCGCGACCTCGCCTGGACCCGCGACGACCACGCCCGCGCCGCCGCCCGGGTCGCGGAACTGACGGCACGGCTGGCGGGGGCGGGGGAGCGGGGGCGGGGGCCGGTGCCGGACGGCCGGGCCCCGACGGGCCTCGCTCCGGCAGGTCGTGCTCCGGCGGACCTTGCTCCGGTGGGCCATGCTCCGGCGGACCCCGCTCCGGCCCCGCCCGCGAAGCCGGGCCGGGCCGTGAAGGCCGGGCGTCGTCCCCGGGGCGCCCGGTACGCCTGGCTGGAGGAGGGCGACGAGGCGGGAGAGGCGGTGGCCGTGCCCGTACCCGTGCTCCCGGAGACGGGCGCGGCGCCCCGGGGCGCCCGCTTCGGCGGCGCCGGGCCCGAGGGGCCGGCCGGGCGGCCCGCCGGGGGCCCGTGGGAGGACCCCGTCGAGGCCGCCCGTGCCGCCGCGAACGCCGTCTACGCCCTGCGGAGGCTCCGCGCCCGGGGCCGCAGCGGCGAGGCCCACGCCCTGCTCTGCGAGGCGCTCGGCGGCCCGCCCGCCCGGCTGCCCGCGCTCGCCGACGAACTGCACCGGGCCGGACTCGGCGCCGACTGGTCCACCCTGCTCTGGGAGGCGGCCTCGCTGCCGCCCGACCGGCTCGCCGCCGTCGCCGGCGTCCTCGCGGACGCGGGCCGGACGGCCGACTGCGAGCAGCTCCTGCGCCAGGGCGTGGCCCGCCCGGTCGAGGAGCTGGCCGGGGCCTGCGCCGCCCTGCGCGCCGAGGAGCACCACCGCGAGGCCCACGCCCTCCTGACCGCCTTCGTCCGGGTCCGCGCCCCCGAGGACGCGGCCCGCCTCGCGGGCGCCGACCCGCGCGGACTCGTCCCCCAACTCCTCGACGCGGCCCGCGCGGTGTCCGCCTCCCGCGAGCGCGACCTCCTCCACGCCCTCCGCGTGGCGGGCCTGGCGGGCGTCTGAGGCGTCACGGGCGCCGGAGCCGGGCACGGAGTGGACCGATGGGCGTACCCGTACGCCTCCGCACGTGTCGGTACGTGTCCGATGTGGACCACTCGGGTATGAAACATGATCGACCCGGTCGGTTCACTGCGGCGGTCTTGCTCCGGGGTGTGACGGGGCTTACGTTCTCCTCCTACGCACCGCGTCTACGTGCGTAGAGGCTCTCTGACGCCGTGCCGAAGGAGCAGCTCATGACCGACGTCGTACGCGCCGCGCTCGTCCAGGCATCCTGGACCGGCGACACCGAATCCATGATCGCCAAACACGAGGAACACGCCCGGGAGGCCGCCCGGCAGGGCGCGAAGGTGATCGGCTTCCAGGAGGTGTTCAACGCCCCCTACTTCTGCCAGGTGCAGGAGGCCGAGCACTACCGCTGGGCCGAGCCCGTGCCCGACGGGCCGACCGTCAGCCGGATGCGGGACCTCGCCCGCGAGACCGGGATGGTGATCGTGGTCCCCGTCTTCGAGGTCGAGGGCGAGGGCTTCTACTACAACACCGCCGCCGTGATCGACGCCGACGGCAGCTACCTCGGCAAGTACCGCAAGCACCACATCCCCCAGGTCAAGGGCTTCTGGGAGAAGTACTACTTCCGCCCGGGCAACGTCGGCTGGCCGGTCTTCGACACCGCCGTCGGCAAGGTCGGCGTCTACATCTGCTACGACCGCCACTTCCCGGAGGGCTGGCGCGAACTGGGTCTCAACGGAGCCCAGTTGGTCTACAACCCGTCCGCCACCCACCGGGGCCTCTCCGCCCACCTCTGGCAGCTGGAGCAGCCGGCCGCCGCCGTCGCCAACGAGTACTTCGTCGCCGCGATCAACCGCGTCGGCGTCGAGGAGTACGGCGACAACGACTTCTACGGCACCAGCTACTTCGTCGACCCGCGCGGCCGCTTCGTCGGCGACGTCGCCTCCGACAAGGCCGAGGAACTGGTCGTCCGCGACCTCGACTTCGGCCTCATCGAGCAGGTCCGGCAGCAGTGGGCCTTCTACCGGGACCGCCGCCCCGACGCGTACGACGGGCTGGTGAAGCCGTGAACGACCTCTACGACCGGCACCGGGCCGTCATCCCCGACTGGGTCGCCCTCTACTACCGCGACCCCCTGGAGATCACCCACGGCGAGGGCCGCCACGTCTGGGACGCCGAGGGGCGCAGGTACCTCGACTTCTTCGGCGGCATCCTCACCACCATGACCGCCCACGCCCTGCCCGAGGTCACCAAGGCCGTCGCGGAGCAGGCCGGGCGGATCATCCACTCCTCGACGCTCTACCTCAACCGGCCCATGGTGGAACTGGCCGAGCGGATCGCCGGGCTCTCCGGCATCCCCGACGCCCGCGTCTTCTTCACCACCTCCGGCACCGAGGCCAACGACACCGCCCTCCTCCTGGCCACCGCGTACCGCGGCTCGAACCAGATCCTGGCGATGCGCAACAGCTACCACGGGCGCTCCTTCTCCACCGTCGGCATCACCGGCAACCGCGCCTGGTCGCCCACCGGACTCTCCCCGCTCCAGACGCTCTACGTCCACGGCGGCGTCCGCACCCGCGGCCCCTACGCCGAGTACGACGACGAGCGGTTCACCGAGGCCTGCGTCGCCGACCTCGAAGACCTCCTCGGGCACACCCGGAACGTCGCCGCCCTCATCGCGGAGCCGATCCAGGGCGTCGGCGGCTTCACCTCCCCGCCCGACGGCCTGTACGCCGCCTTCCGCCGCGTCCTCGACCGGCACGGCATCCTGTGGATCGCGGACGAGGTGCAGACCGGCTGGGGCCGCACCGGCGAGCACTTCTGGGGCTGGCAGGCCCACGGCCAGGCCGGACCGCCCGACATCCTCACCTTCGCCAAGGGCATCGGCAACGGCATGTCGGTCGGCGGGGTCGTCGCCCGCGCCGAGGTCATGAACTGCCTCGACGCCAACTCCATCTCCACCTTCGGCGGTTCGCCCGTCACCATGGCCGCCGGGCTCGCCAACCTCTCGTACCTCCTGGAGCACGACCTCCAGGGCAACGCGCGCCGGGTCGGCGGACTCCTGATCGAGCGGATCAGGGCCGCCTGCGCCGGCGTCCCCGCCGTACGGGAGGTGCGCGGCCGGGGCCTCATGATCGGCATCGAGCTCACCGAACCCGGCACCGACCGCGCGAACCCCGAGGCGGCCGCCGCCGTCCTGGAGGCGGCCCGCGAGAACGGCCTGCTCATCGGCAAGGGCGGCGGGCACGACACCAGCACCCTGCGCATCGCCCCGCCGCTCTCCCTCACGGTCGCCGAGGCCGAGGAAGGCGCCGCCCTGCTGGAAGCGGCCCTCAGGACCCTGTAGCCCCCGCCGGCCGCCCCGTAGTTCCGACCCAGCGACAGGGAGAGTCCCGTGAGCACCCGTACCCTCATCCGGGGCGGCCTGGTCGTCACCGCCGCCGACGAGGTCCACGCCGACGTGCTGATCGAGGACGGCCGCGTGGCCGCCCTCGCGGCCCACGGCTCGGACGCGGCGGCGGGCTGGACCGCCGACCGGACCGTCGACGCCACCGACCGCTACGTCATCCCGGGCGGCGTCGACGCCCACACCCACATGGAGCTGCCCTTCGGCGGCACCTTCGCCTCCGACACCTTCGAGACCGGCACCCGCGCCGCCGCCTGGGGCGGCACCACCACCATCGTCGACTTCGCCGTCCAGACCGTGGGCCACGGCCTGCGCGAGGGGCTCGACGCCTGGTACGCCAAGGCCGACGGCGTCTGCGCGATCGACTACGGCTTCCACATGATCCTCTCCGACGTCAACGAGCACACGCTCAAGGAGATGGACAAGCTGGTCCAGGAGGGGATCTCCTCCTTCAAGCTCTTCATGGCCTACCCCGGCGTCTTCTACAGCGACGACGGCCAGATCCTGCGCGCCATGCAGCGCTCCGCCGAGAACGGCGGGCTGATCATGATGCACGCCGAGAACGGCATCGCCATCGACGTCCTCGTCGAACAGGCCCTCGCCCGCGGCGAGACCGACCCCCGGTACCACGGCGAGGTCCGCAAGGCCCTCCTGGAGGCGGAGGCCACCCACCGCGCGATCCAGCTCGCCCGGGTGGCCGGCGCCCCGCTCTACGTCGTGCACGTGTCGGCCGAGGAGGCGGTGGCCGAGCTGGCCGCCGCCCGGGACAAGGGCCTCCCCGTCTTCGGCGAGACCTGCCCCCAGTACCTCTTCCTCTCCACCGACAACCTCGCGGAGCCGGACTTCGAGGGCGCCAAGTACGTGTGCAGCACGCCCCTGCGGCCCAAGGAGCACCAGGCGGCGCTGTGGCGGGGCCTGCGGACGAACGACCTCCAGGTGGTCTCCACCGACCACTGCCCCTTCTGCTTCACCGGGCAGAAGGAGCTCGGCCGCGGTGACTTCTCCAAGATCCCCAACGGCCTTCCCGGGGTGGAGAACCGCATGGACCTCCTCCACCAGGCCGTCGTCGACGGGCGCATCTCCCGGCGCCGCTGGATCGAGATCGCCTGCGCCGCCCCGGCCCGGATGTTCGGCCTCTACCCGAAGAAGGGCACGCTCGCGCCGGGCGCCGACGCCGACGTCGTCATCTACGACCCGCACGCCACGCAGGTGATTTCGGCCGAGACCCATCACATGAACGTCGACTACTCGGCGTACGAGGGGAGGACCGTCACCGGGCAGGTCGAGACGGTCCTCTCGCGCGGCGAGCCCGTCATCGACCGGCGCACGTACGTCGGCCGCGCCGGGCACGGGGTCTTCACCCCCCGCTCCACCTGTCAATACCTGAACTAGGAGACCGCGCCTTGGACTTCGGACTCGTCCTGCAGACCGACCCGCCCGCCTCGCAGGTCGTCGGGCTGATGCGCCGGGCGGAACGCAACGGCTTCCGCTACGGCTGGACCTTCGACTCCGCCGTGCTGTGGCAGGAACCCTTCGTCGTCTACAGCCGGATCCTGGAGCACACCACCAAGCTCCACGTCGGCCCCATGGTCACCAACCCGGGCACCCGCACCTGGGAGGTCACCGCCTCCACCTTCGCCACCCTCAACGACATGTACGGCAACCGGACGGTGTGCGGCATCGGCCGCGGCGACTCCGCCATGCGCGTCGCCGGCCGCAGGCCGAACACCCTGGCCCGCCTGGGCGAGGCCATCGACGTCATCCGCGACCTGGCGGAGGGCCGCGAGGCCGAGGTCGACGGCAGTCCGATCCGCATCCCCTGGATCAAGAACGGCAAGCTGCCGGTGTGGATGGCGGCCTACGGCCCCAAGGCCCTCGCCCTCGCCGGGCAGAAGGCCGACGGCTTCATCCTCCAGCTCGCCGACCCCTTCCTCACCGAGTGGATGGTCAAGGCCGTCCGGCAGGCCGCCACCGACGCGGGCCGCGACCCCGACGCCCTCACGATCTGCGTCGCCGCCCCCGCGTACGTCGGCGACGACCTCGCCCACGCCCGCGAGCAGTGCCGCTGGTTCGGCGGCATGGTCGGCAACCACGTCGCCGACCTGGTCGCCAAGTACGGCGAGCACTCGTCCATGGTCCCGGAGGAGCTGACCGCGTACATCAAGAACCGGCACGGCTACGACTACAGCCACCACGGGCGCGCCGGGAACCCCTCCACCGACTTCGTCCCCGACGAGATCGTCGACCGCTTCTGCCTCCTGGGCCCGGCCGAGGCCCACGTCGAGAAGCTGCGGCGGCTCCGGGACATGGGCGTGGACCAGTTCGCGGTGTACGCGATGCACGACGCCAAGGAGTCCACGATCGACGCGTACGGCTCCGAGGTCATCCCGGCGCTCGCTCCGTAACCCACGCCGGTCCCGAACCCCCACGCCCCGCACGGCTCGTTCCGTCCCCCGCCGAACGAAGGGTTCCGCCGCCATGACCGCCACCACCCCCGCGGGAAGACCCGCCATAGCCGACGACCGTGTCGAGCTCGCGCCCGGCACGGTCCCGGCCGACCCCCGCTTCGTCAACGACGACCTGCTCCCCGTCCCCGTCGAACGGCGCCGCTGGACCACGTACAACTTCACCGCCCTCTGGGTCGGCATGGCCCACAACATCCCCTCCTGGATGCTCGCCTCCGGTCTCGTCGCCCTCGGCATGGACTGGAAGCAGGCCGTCCTCACCATCGCCCTGGCCAACGTGATCGTCCTGCTGCCGATGCTCCTCACCGGGCACGCCGGGCCGAAGTACGGCATCCCCTTCCCCGTCCTCGCCCGCGCCTCCTTCGGGCTGCGCGGCGCCAACCTCCCCGCGCTGATCCGCGCCGGGGTCGCCTGCGCCTGGTTCGGCATCCAGACCTGGATCGGCGGCCAGGGCGTCTTCGTCCTGCTCGACAAGGTCTTCGGCGGCTGGTCGGAGGCGGCGCGCGTCGGCGGCCAGCCCTGGACCCTCTGGCTCTGCTTCGTCCTCTTCTGGGCCCTCGAACTCGCCATCATCTACCGCGGCATGGAAGCCCTGCGCCGCTTCGAGAACTGGGCCGCGCCCTTCGTCATCGTCGGCGCGCTCGTCCTCCTCGTCTGGGTCTCCGCCAAGGCCGGCGGCCTCGGGCCGCTCCTCGACCAGCCCTCGAAGCTCGGCTGGGGCGCCGACTTCTGGCCCGTCTTCTTCCCGTCCCTGATGGGCATGATCGCCTTCTGGGCCACCCTCAGCCTCAACATCCCCGACTTCACCCGCTTCGGCGCGGGCCAGCGCGCCCAGGTATGGGGCCAGACCCTCGGCCTGCCCACCACCATGACGCTCTTCGCGCTGCTCTCGGTGCTCGTCACCTCCGGCTCCCAGGCCGTGTACGGAGCGCCCGTCTGGGACCCGGTGGCGCTCGCGGCCAGGACCGACAACGTCTTCGGGCTGCTCTTCGCCCTGGTGACGGTCCTGGTCGCGACCTTGTCGGTGAACATCGCGGCGAACATCGTCTCCCCGGCGTACGACCTGGCCAACCTCGCCCCCAAGCTGATCGACTTCCGCACGGGCGCGCTGATCACCGGGGTCGTCGGCGTGGTCATCATGCCGTGGAAGCTCACCGCCACCCCCGAGCTCTACATCTTCACCTGGCTCGGTCTGGTCGGCGGGCTGCTCGGCACGGTCGCCGGGATCCTCATCGCCGACTACTGGCTCGTCCGCCGCACCGTCCTCGACCTCGAAGGGCTCTACCGGGCCGACGGCCCCTACTGGTACCGGGGCGGCTGGAACCCGGTCGCCGTCCTCGCCTTCGCGGTCGGCGGGATCCTCGCCGTCGGCGGCTCCCACTCGGCCCCGGGCACGGGCCCGTTCCCCGAGGACGGCCTGATCCCCCTCCTCAGGCCGCTGGCCGACTACGGCTGGGCGGTGGGCCTCGCCGCCTCCCTGCTCCTGTACACCGCCCTCATGAGGCGCGGGACGGCAGTCCGGTCACCTGTCCGATCCAGGTGAGGTACGACCAGACGCGGGTGTTGACGGCGGGGGTGTCGGTGGCGCACCCCCGCCCGTAGGAGACCAGGCCGACCAGGTAGGGCTTGCGGGCCGCCGTGTGGACGAGGGGGCCGCCGGAGTCGTACCGGCAGGTGTCCCGGCCGGGGGCGTACGTGCAGAGCTGGGCGGAGGTCACCCGGGACATGCCCCGGTCGACGCACGTCCGGTTGCTCATGGTGCCGAGGGTCACCGTCCGCAGGACGTCGGAGGCGGGCCCGCCGAACGAGGTGGCGCCCCAGCCGGGGGCCTCGACCTGCGTGTGGTCGAAGGTGCCGTGCGCGTACGCCGAGGGGAGGGCGACCGGGGCCACGTCCCGGCCGAACGCGACCGGTTCGGCCAGCCGGACGAGCGCGATGTCGTTCCGCTGGGTCTCCGGGTCGTACTCCGGGTGCGTCAGGAACCGGGCGGCGGAGGCGAGGAGCGCGTGCGGGCTGTCGGCCCCGGTCGTCAGGTCGTGGTCGCCGAGGAGCACGCCCACCCGCGCCGTGCTGCCGTACGAGCCCGTCAGGCAGTGCGCGGCGGTCAGCACGTACCGGTCGCCGATCAGCGCCCCGCCGCACATCACCCGCCGCTCCCTCAGGTCCACGAGCCCCGCCATGAAGGGGTACTGGTGCGGCCGGGCCTCCTGGCCGCCGACGACCGCGTACGCCGGCGCGATCCCGAGCGGGCTCACGCCCATCACCGCGCCCGCGACCGCGGCCACGACCTTCCGCGCCCATCCCATGGAGAACTCCGACCTGTCGGCACCGTCTCTTCCGCGCCGTCGGCGTGCAAAGACGTTTCCTCAGAGCGTCCTCCACGCGCGCTTCCGGCCCGCGTCGGCATCAACGAACCGGACGGGCTCCGGTCACCCGGGCGCGGCGACCGGACTGGCGTTCGGGGGCCGCCGCGCGGGGGCCGTACCGGTTGTCGGAGCCCCGTGCTTAGCTGGACACATGATCGAAGACTTCCTTGAGCACGTCCTCGCCGGCGGTACGACCGAGGTGGAGGAGGCGGTCCGCAAGGCCGCCGCCGCCGAGATCATGCCGCGCTTCCGGCAACTCGCCGCCCACGAGATCATCGAGAAGAACGGCCCGCACGACCTGGTCACCGTCGCCGACCGGTCCGCCGAGGCCCACCTCACCGCCTCCCTCACGGCGCTCCTGCCCGGCTCCGTGGTCGTCGGCGAGGAGGCCGTCCACGCCGACCCGGCGGTCTACGACGCGCTGGGCGGCGACGCGCCCGTGTGGATCGTCGACCCCGTCGACGGCACCCGCCAGTTCGTCCACGGCGACCCCGCCTTCTGCACCCTCGTCGCCCTCGCCCGGCACGGCGAGGTCCTCGCCTCCTGGACGTACGCGCCCGCCCTGGAGGAGATGGCCGTCGCGGTGCGCGGACGCGGCGCCACGCTGAACGGGGAGCCGCTGCGCTCCGGCTCGCCCGCGCCCGGCGAGGTCCTGGAGGTCGCCTCCTCGCACCCCGACTACACCACCCCGGAGCAGAAGCGCGCCCTGCTCGGCCTGGACACCGACGGCGTCCGCCCCCGCCCCTGCGGCTCCGCCGGACTCGAATACCTCGCCGTCGCGCGCGGGGCGCTCTCCGGAGTGGCCTTCTCCTGGGAGTACGCCTGGGACCACGCGGCCGGACTCCTCCTGGTCGCCGAGGCGGGCGGCACGGACGCCACGCTCACCGGGGAGCCCTTCCGCGTCACCGGCGGCAACGCGCTGCCGTTCACCGCCGCCCGGGACGCGGCGACCGCCGAACGGATACGGACCCTCCTCGGGGGGCGGTGAGACCGCCGCACCCCTCCGCCTATCCTGAGAACCCGGCCACCGGCTGACGAAGGAGCCCGCAGGTGACGCACAGGACGCCGATGCTCGACGCCGTCGTCGTGGGGGCGGGGCCCAACGGACTGACCGCCGCCGTCGAACTGGCCCGCCGCGGCCTCTCCGTCGCCGTCTTCGAGGCGAGGTCCACCGTCGGCGGCGGCGCCAGGACCGAGGAGCTCACCCTCCCCGGCTTCCGGCACGACCCCTGCTCCGCCGTCCACCCCCTCGGCGCCGGCTCGCCCGTCTTCAAGACGATGCCGCTCGACCGGTACGGCCTGGAGTGGCTGCATCCCGAACTGCCCATGGCCCACCCCTGGGACGACGGCACCGCCGCCGTCCTCGCCCGCTCCGTCGCCGAGACCGCCGCCTCCTTCGGGCCGCGCGACGCCGGCGCCTACCGCAGGCTCGTCGCCCCCTTCCTCGGCAGGTGGGACACCCTGGCGGCCGACTTCATGCAGCTGCCGCTCACCGCGCTGCCCCGCGACCCGGTCACCCTCGCCCGCTTCGGCTTCGCCGGACTGCCGCCCTCCACCTGGCTGATGCGCCGCTTCCGGGACGAGAAGGCCCGCGCGCTCTTCGCCGGACTCGTCGGCCACGTCATCGCCCCGCTCGACGGCTTCGCCACCGGCGCCGTCGGCCTCGTCTTCGCGCTCGCCGCCCACGCCGGCGGCTGGCCGCTGCCCCGGGGCGGCTCGCAGTCCGTCTCCGACGCCCTCACCGCGTACCTGAAGGACCTCGGCGGCGCCGTCCACACCGACTTCGAGGTCAAGCGCCTCGACGACCTGCCGCCGGCCCGCGCCTACGTCTTCGACACCTCGCCCACCGCCCTCGCCCGGATCGCCGGCTTCGGCGGCCACTACGACCACTACAAGTACGGCGCCGCCGTCTTCAAGGTCGACTACGCGCTCGACGGCCCCGTGCCATGGACCGCCGAGGAGCCCCGGCGCGCCGGCACCGTCCAGATCGGCCCCACCGCCGGCGAGATCGGCACCGCCCTGAACCAGGCCTCCTCCGGCACCGCCCCCGACGCCCCCTTCCTCATCACCGCCCAGCCCAGCCTCGTCGACCCCTCCCGCGCCCCCGAGGGCAAGCACGTCTTCTGGGCCTACGGCCACGTGCCCAACGGCTGGCGCGGCGACCTCACCGAGGCGATCGAGCGCCAGATCGAGCGCTTCGCCCCCGGCTTCCGCGACCGCGTCCTGGCCCGCGCCACCGCGGGACCGCCCGAACTCGCCGCGCACAACGCCAACTACGTCGGCGGCGACATCGCCTGCGGCGCCGCCCGCGGCCTCCAGCTCCTGCTGCGACCCACCCTGTCGCTCCGCCCCTACGACACACCGCACCCCGCGGTCTTCCTCTGCTCCTCCGCCACCCCGCCCGGCCCCGGCGTGCACGGCATGTCCGGGCACAACGCGGCGAAGGCGGTCTGGCGGCGGCTGCGCGCCTCCGCCCGCGAAAATTAGACTGGCTCCCATGGCCAAGTACTTCGACGTGCACCCCGACAACCCGCAGCCGCGCACCATCTCCACGGTGGCCGACAGCATCCGGAACGGGGCGCTCGTCGCGTACCCGACCGACTCCTGCTACGCGCTCGGCACCCGCATGGGCAGCCGCGACGGCATCAGCCGCATCCGGACGATCCGCGACCTCGACGACCGCCACCACTTCACCCTGATGTGCCGGGACTTCGCCCAGCTCGGGCAGCTCGTGCACATCGACAACGACGTCTTCCGCGCCGTCAAGGCGGCCACCCCCGGCCCGTACACCTTCATCCTGCCCGCCACCAAGGAGGTGCCGCGCCAGCTCCTCCACCCCAAGAAGAAGACGGTCGGCGTCCGCATCCCCGACCACGTCGCCACCCAGGCCCTCCTCGCCGAACTCGGCGAGCCGCTGCTCTCCAGCACCCTCCTCCTGCCCGACGAGGAGGAGCCGCTGACCCAGGGCTGGGAGATCAAGGAGCGGCTCGACCACCAGGTCGACGCGGTCCTCGACTCCGGCGACTGCGGCACCGAGCCCACCACCGTCGTCGACTTCTCCAGCGGCGAGCCCGAGATCGTCCGCCGGGGAGCGGGGGACACCACCCGCTTCGAGTAGGGGCCCCGGGCCCGGGGCCGGACGGCCATGTCGTTTTTCCGCCAGCCCCGGCGCCGTCCGCCCCCGATCATGGAGGCATGCACACCGACACCGAGCGCTGCGTGCGGGCCGTCCGGTCGAAGGACGCCCGCTTCGACGGCGTGTTCTTCACCGCCGTCCGCACCACCCGGATCTACTGCCGGCCGAGCTGCCCGGTCGTCCCGCCCAAGGCCGAGAACATGGAGTTCCACCCCAGCGCCGCGTCCTGCCAGCGCGCCGGGTTCCGGGCCTGCAAGCGGTGCCGGCCCGACACCAGCCCCGGCTCGCCCCAGTGGAACGTCCGGGCCGACGCCGTCGCCCGCGCGATGCGGCTCATCCAGGACGGCGTCGTCGACCGGGAGGGCGTCCCCGGGCTCGCCCGGCGGCTCGGCTGGTCCACCCGCCAGATCGAGCGCCAGCTCCTCGCCGAACTCGGCGCCGGACCCCTCGCCCTGGCCCGCGCCCAGCGCGCCCAGACCGCCCGGGTCCTCATCGAGACGACCCCCATGCCCCTGGGCGAGGTCGCCTTCGCCGCCGGGTTCTCCTCCATCCGCACCTTCAACGACACCGTCCGCGAGGTCTTCGCCCTCACCCCCGGCGCACTGCGCGCCCGCGCCGCCCGCCCGGCCGGACGGCGGGCCCCCGCCTCCGGCGCGATCACCCTCCGGCTGCCGTTCCGCACCCCCCTCGAACCCTCCAACCTCTTCGGCCACCTCGCCGCCACCGCCGTCCCCGGCGTCGAGGAGTGGCGGGACGGCGCCTACCGCCGCACCCTGAACCTCCCGTACGGGCACGGCGTCGTCGCCCTCGCGCCCCGCGCCGACCACATCGCCTGCCGGCTCTCCCTCACCGACCCCCGCGACCTCACCCACGCGATCAGCCGCTGCCGCCGCCTCCTCGACCTCGACGCCGACCCCGTCGCCGTCGACGAGCGGCTGCGCGCCGACCCGCTGCTCGCCCCGCTCGTCGACGCCGCCCCCGGCCGCCGGGTGCCCGGCTCCGTCGACCCCGCCGAGTTCGCCGTACGGGCCGTCCTCGGCCAGCAGGTCTCCACCGCCGCCGCCCGCACCCACGCCGCCCGGCTCGTCGCCGCCCACGGCACCCCGGTCGACGACTCCGAGGGCGGCCTCACCCACCTCTTCCCGGAGCCCGCGGCGCTCGCCGCCCTCGACCCCGAGACCCTGGCCCTGCCCCGCAGCCGCCGCACCACCCTGCTCACCCTGGTCCGGGCCCTCGCCGACGGCACCCTCCCGCTCGGCCCCGCCGACGACCGCGAGGAGGCCCGCGCCCGGCTGCTCGCCCTGCCCGGCTTCGGCCCCTGGACCACCGGGATCATCGCCATGCGGGCCCTCGGCGACCCCGACGCCTTCCTCCCCGGCGACCTCGGCGTCCGCCGCGCCGCCGAGGGCCTCGGCCTGCCCTCCACCCCGGCCGCGCTGACCGCCCGCGCCGCGCACTGGCGCCCCTGGCGCGCCTACGCCGTCCAGTACCTCTGGGCCACCGACTCCCACCCGATCAACCACCTGCCCTCCTGAGGAGGTCGCCCCGTGCCCACCGTCCAGCACACCGTCGTCGACAGCCCGTACGAGCCGCTGACCCTCGTCGCCGTCGACGGCGTCCTCAGCCGCGTCCACATGACCGGCCAGCGCCACCGTCCGCCCGAGGAGACCTTCGGCGCACCCGACCCGCGCCCCTTCGGCGAGGCGGTCCGCCAGCTCGACGCCTACTTCGCCGGCGAACTCACGACGTTCGACCTGCCGCTCCACCTGGTCGGCACCCCGTTCCAGCTCCGCGTCTGGGAGCGGCTGAACCTCATCCCGTACGGGGAGACCCGGACGTACGGCGAACTCGCCGAGGAGCTGGGGAACCCCGGCGCCTCCCGCGCCGTCGGCCTCGCCAACGGCAAGAACCCCGTCAGCATCATCGTCCCCTGCCACCGGGTGGTCGGCGCGGGCGGCGGCCTCACCGGCTACGGCGGCGGCCTCGACCGCAAGCAGCGGCTGCTGGCCTTCGAGTCGGGCACGAAGGAGCCCGACGCCCTCTTCTGAGCCCGCGGTCCTTTCCCGTACGAGCCCGCGGCCCTTTCCGTACAAACCCGACACCCTTCCCCCCCCCCGCAGGGGTGTTAGGTTCCCGGCATGGCCAAGGTGAACATCGCGCTCGACGCCGAACTCGTCGTGGAAGTCATGGTCCTGGCGGGCGTCGACAACCCGCAGGACGCCGTCGAGGTGGTCGTCCGCGACTACATCGCCCGCGGTCACCGCACCGAGGCCCGGGTCGCCGGCCGCGACGAACCGGTCCGCACCGGCGAGATCGTCCCGCCGGAACCGCAGCGGGGCTGAGACCACCGGTCCCGGCGGAGACCTCGGCCGCCGGCGCCGAACATCATCGCGATCCACGCCGGGGCCGTGGCGGAGGCGCTGTCGAAGGAGTCCTCGCCGAGGGCCCGGGTCACGGCCGCGACGACGGCCGCGGCCCCGATCCCGACGACCTTGCCGTCGGGCGCGTACCGCCCGTCCGGATCCGCCGGCCCGCTCGCTCGGTTCCGCGCCCATGCGACCCCGCTATGGTGCGGAATATCCGCACATGAGGGGGTGGCACGCCGTCCGGGGCTCCGGATAGGGTCGGCGGCGGCGCGACTGCACGTTCGAAAGCAAGGGATGCAAGGTGACGGACGGAGCAGCAACGGTCGCTCGCGTGCTCGTGGCGGCCGACAAGTTCAAGGGTTCGCTCACGGCCGTGGAGGTCGCCGAGCGGGTCACGGCAGGCCTGCGACGGGTCGTCCCGGACCTGGAGGTGGAGACGCTGCCCGTCGCGGACGGCGGCGACGGCACCGTCGCGGCGGCCGTCGCGGCCGGGTTCGAGCGCCACGAGGCGACGGTGACGGGGCCGATCGGCGCACCGGTCACCGCCGCGTTCGCGCTGCGCGACACCACCGCGGTCGTCGAGATGGCGGAGGCCTCCGGCCTCCAGCTCCTCCCGGCCGGCGAGTTCGCCCCGCTCACCGCGACGACCTACGGCTCCGGAGAACTGCTCCGCGCGGCCCTGGACGCCGGTGCGACCACCGTCGTCTTCGGCGTCGGCGGCAGCGCCACCACCGACGGCGGCGCCGGCATGCTCGCCGCGCTCGGCGCCCGCTTCCTCGACGCGGACGGCGAGCCCGTCGGCCCCGGCGGAGCGGCCCTCGCCGACCTGGCCACGGCCGACCTCACCGGCCTCGACCCCCGCTTCGCCGAGGTCGACCTGATCCTCGCGAGCGACGTCGACAACCCGCTCACCGGCCCCAAGGGCGCCCCCGCCGTCTACGGCCCGCAGAAGGGCGCCACCCCGGACGACGTCCGCACCCTCGACGCGGCCCTCGCCCACTTCGCCACCGTCCTGGAGAAGGCGATCGGCCCCAAGGCGGCCGAGGCCGCCCTCGCGCCCGGCGCGGGCGGCGCCGGCGGCATCGGCTACGGCGCCCTCATCCTCGGCGCGAGCTTCCGCCCCGGCATCGAGCTGATGCTGGAGGTCCTCGGCTTCGCCCCCGCCCTGGAGCGCGCCACCCTCGTCGTCACCGGCGAGGGCTCCCTCGACGAGCAGACCCTCCACGGCAAGGCCCCGGCGGGCGTCGCCGCCGCGGCCCGCGCGGCCGGCAAGGAGGTCGTCGCGGTCTGCGGCCGCCTCGCCCTCCCCGCCGAAGCCCTCGGCAAGGCCGGCATCCGCCGCGCCTACCCCCTCGCCGACCTGGAGCCGGACCCCGCGAAGTCCATGGCGAACGCGGGCCCCCTCCTGGAGGAGGCGGCCGCGAACATCGCCCGCGACTTCCTGATGTAAGGAGTACGGGGACGGGACAGGCGGGGGACACGGGGACGGGGCCCGGTCACCCCGGCCCCGTCAGCCGGAACGCGTCGAGCGCCAGCGTCATCTCCGTGAGGTCGCGCGGCCGGGAGAGCGACCGCGACGTCAGCTGTTCGAGCCGCCGCAGCCGGTTGAAGACCGTGTTGCGGTGGCAGTACAGGCGCCCGGCCGCCCGCCCCGCCGACCCCTCGCACTCCAGCCACGCGTCCAGCGTCTCCAGGAGCACCGCCCGGTCCGCCGGATCCAGCTCCAGGAGACCGCCCAGGACGTCCGAGACCAGCAGGCTCGCCATCTCCGGCTGGCCCACCACCAGCGCCCCCGTCATCCGCCGGTCGAGCCGCACGATCCGCCGGCTGCCCGGCGGACACGTGCGCAGCGCCAGCTCCGCGAGGCGGCGCGCCCGGCCCAGCTCGGTCAGGCCCACCACCACCGGACTGATCCCGCCCGGCCCCGGACACCGCCCGTCCAGCAGCTCCGACAGGGCGTCCAGACCGGTGTCACCGGCGAGCGCCGCCACCCCCAGCTCGCCGTCCGCGCCCATCCGCCACAGGAACCGCACCCCCTCGCCCTGCACCTGCCGGTGGAACGGCTCCCGCTCCTCCCGCCGGTCGTAGCGCAGCACCACCACCGCGTACCGCCCCTGCTCCGGCAGGTCCAGGCCCGCCGCCGCCCGCGCCACCAGCTCGGGCGAGCGCTGCCCCTGGAGCAGCGCGTCCAGGAGCGCCTGCAACTGCTCGTCCGTACGGCTGCGCAGCTCCAGCTCCGTCTCCCGGTACGCCTCCGACGCCGTGTCCGCCTGCGCGTCCACCGCCGACCACACCGTCGTCGCCGACTGCATCAGGGCCGCGAGCCGCGCCGCGTCCGACCCCGCGCCCTCGATCAGCGCGTCCCACACCAGGTGCCCGGCGTGCCGGTAGGCGTGCACGACCAGTTCGAGCGGCATGCCCTGCGCCGCCCGCCGCCGGCCCATCCCGTCGGCGTGCTCCAGGTCCCGCCGGGGCGAGTTCCGGGGCGCCGAGATCATCTCGATCCCGATCCGCATCGCCTCGTGGGCCTCCTGCCAGTGCTGGTCGTACGGCAGGATCCGCCCGTAGGCGGGCTCGTACGCGTGGAGTTCCCTCAGATGCTCGTCCACCAGCTCCGGCACCCGCTCCAGAAGTTCCGTGCACGCCCGGGCGAGCACCTTCCAGTCGTCACCGGTCCGCCGTCTGCGCCGTCCCATGCCGGGAGGATCCCCCCTCCCGCCCCCCTTCGCACACCCCCTGACGCGCACCGTTGTGCGCGTGCACAGCCCCCCGCCGCGCCCGCTGGTCACCGGCAGCGATTCGGCCACCGGGCGTGGACGCGCGGTCCGGTGCGGTGCTGGGGTGAGCGCCACCGAACGGCCGGGCCGACGTGGGCGGCCCGGGAAAGGGGAGCCATGGGAGGTACCGCACCCGCCCTGGAGGTCACGGACCTGACGGCGGGATACGGACCGGTGCGCGCGCTGCGGCGGGTGTCGCTGACCGTGCCCGCGGGCGCCGTCGTCACCGTCCTGGGCGGCAACGGAGCCGGCAAGTCCACCCTGCTGCGGGCCGTCTCGCGCACCCTGCGGTTCCACGGCGGCGCCGTGGTCTCCGGCACGGTGAGCCGCGACGGCCGGCCGCTCGACGGGCTGCCGCCCGACCGGGTCGTCGCCGCCGGCGTCTCCCAGGTGCCCGAGGGCCGCCAGGTCTTCGCCCGGATGACGGTCGAGGACAACCTGCGGGCCGGCGCGCTCGGCCGGCGCGGCGGCCGGGCCTCCAGGGCCGCCGCCCTCCGCCGGGTCCACGAGCTCTTCCCGGTCCTCGCCGAGCGCGCCCGCCAGCCGGCCGGGCTGCTCTCCGGCGGCGAACAGCAGATGCTCGCCGTCGGCCGCGCCCTGATGGCCGCGCCGGGCCTGCTCCTCCTGGACGAGCCCTCCCTCGGCCTCGCCCCGCTGATGGCGGCCCGGATCGCGGACGCCGTCCGCGAGATCAACGCCCAGGGCACGGCGGTGCTCCTCGTCGAGCAGAACGCGGCGCTCGCGCTGCGGCTCGCCTCCCGCGCGTACGTCCTGGAGGTCGGCGAGGTCACCCTCTCGGGACCCGCCGCCGAACTCGCCGCCTCCGACGAGGTGCGCCGCCGCTACCTGGGCGTGGTCGACGAGGACGCCGCCGCCGACGTGGCCCGCGCCGCCACCGCGCACCCGGTCCTGACCCGCTGGGAGGAGACCCGATGACACCGCAGCCCCCCGAGCCCCCGCCGTCGGACCCCGCCCCCGGCCCCACGCCGGCCCCCGCCTCCCACGTCCCCGCCCCCGACGTCCCCGCCCTCCACGTCCGCGACCTGACCGTCCGCTTCGCCGGGCTCACCGCCCTCGACGCCGTCGGCTTCACCGTCCGGCCCGGCACCGTCCACGCCCTCATCGGCCCCAACGGCGCCGGCAAGTCCACCTGCTTCAACGTCCTCTCCGGCGTCTACCGCGCCACCTCCGGCTCCGTACGCCTCGGGGAGCGCGAACTGACCGGCCTGCCCCCGCACCGGATCGCGGACCTCGGCGTCGGCCGGATCTTCCAGAACCTGGCCCTGCCGCCCCGCGCCACCGTCGAGGACAGCCTGATGCTCGGCCGCCACCGGCTCACCCGCACCGGCTTCCTCGCCGCCGGCCTCCGGCTGCCCTCCGCCGCCCGCGAGGAGGCCCGGCACCGGGCCAGGGTCCGCGAGATCGCCGCCTTCGTCGGCCTGGAGCGGCAGCTCGCCAGGCCCGCGGGCTCCCTCCCGTACGGGCAGCAGAAGCTCGCCGAACTCGCCCGCGCCCTCTGCACGGAGCCCCGGCTCCTGCTCCTCGACGAGCCCGTCGCCGGCATGACCGCCGACGAGCGCCGCCGCACCGCCTCCGTCATCGCCGGGGTCCGCGACGGCCTCGGCATCTCGGTCCTCCTCGTCGAGCACGACATGGGCCTGGTGATGCGGCTCGCCGACTCCGTCACCGTCCTCGACTTCGGCCGCCGGATCGCCGACGGGGCACCCGCCGACGTGCAGAACGACCCGGCGGTCGTCCGCGCCTACCTCGGAGAGGAGTCCGCCGCGTGAGCACCTTCGCGGAGTTCCTGATCAACGGCGTCTCCCTGGGCTCGATCTACGCCCTCATCGCCCTCGGCTTCGTCGTCATCTTCCGCGCCACGGAGGTCGTCAACTTCGCCCACGCCTCGCTCCTCCTGGCCGGCGGCTACGTCACCGCCGTCCTCCACGACGAGATCGGCTTCTGGCCCGCCCTGCTCGCCGGCGTCGCGGGCGCGGCGGTGGTCGGCGCGGCCGTCGAGTTCCTCGTGATGCGCCGCCACCGCGGGGCCGACCACAGCGTCCTCGCCATCGTCACCATCGGCGTCGACATCCTGCTCGCCACCGAGCTGACCCGCCGGATCGGCACCGACATCCTCGCCCTCGGCGACCCCTGGGGCGACGCCGTCGTCACCGTCGGACCGGTCACGATCGCCCAGACCCGGATCGCCGCCCTCCTCGCGGCGGCCCTCCTCATCACCGCCTTCCTGCTGGCCTTCCGGTACACCTCCTGGGGCGTCGCCATGCGGGCCGCCGCCGAGAACCAGGAGACCGCCGCCCTCATGGGCATCCGGCTCGGCCGGGTCTCGCTCGGCGCCTGGGCGGTCGCCGGGGGCCTCGCTGCCGTCGCCGCGCTCTTCCTCACCGTCTTCCCGACCCCCGGCCTGGAACGGGCCACCTCGCTCGCCGCCCTCAAGGCCTTCCCGGCCGCGATCCTCGGCGGCCTCGACTCCACCACGGGCGCCCTCGTCGGCGGCCTCCTCGTCGGCGTCACCGAGTCCCTCGCCACCGGCTACCAGGGCGACCTGGCGTTCCTCGGCCGGGGGATCGGCGACCTCGCCCCGTACCTCGTCATGGTCGCGGTGCTCCTGATCCGCCCGGCCGGCCTCTTCGGCACGAAGGAGCCCGCCCGTGTCTGAGCCCCCTGCCCGCCCGGCGGTCCCGTCGCACGTCGCCGCCCGTCCGGCGGCCCGAGGCATCCGGTCCGCGTCCACGGCCCCCGCCCGCCCCGGCGGCACGAAGGAGCCCGCCCGTGTCTGAGACCCTCGCCCGCCCCGGCCTCCGGGTCCGGCCCGCCGTGTACGGAGGGGCCGCCGCCGGGCTCGTCCTGCTCGCCCTGCCCTTCTACCTGGACCGCTTCTGGCTCCAGGCCGGTCTGTTCGCCATGGCCGCCGCCCTCGGCGCCATCGGGATCAACCTGCTGACCGGCGCCACCGGCCAGCTCTCCATGGGACACGCCTTCTTCCTCGCCGTCGGCGCCTACGGCTACTGCGCCTTCGCCGGGGACGGCACCGACGGCCTCGCCGGGCTCGGCCTGCCCGGCTGGCTCGCCGCCGTCCTCGCGGTCGCCCTCGCGGGCCTGGCCGGCGGGGTGTTCAGCCCCATCGCGGGACGGCTGCACGGCGCGTACCTCGGCATCGCCACCCTCGCGCTGATCTTCATCGGCCAGCACGTCCTCTTCAACGCCCACGACCTCACCGGCGGCTACAACGGCCGTGCCGTCCCGCCGCTCTCCCTCCTCGGCCTCACCTTCGACGACACCGAACTGCTCGTCGCCCAGGTCCCCTTCGGCGCCGTCGAGAAGCTCTGGTACCTCGGCCTCGCGCTGCTCCTCGGCGGGGTCCTCTTCGCCCGGGGAGTCCTCCGGGGCCGCCCCGGGCGCGCCATGAACGCCATCCGGGACCACCGGATCGCCGCCGGCGTCATGGGCATCCCGGTGGCCCGCCACCGCGCCGCCGTCTTCGTCCTGTCCTCCATGTACGCCGGTCTGGCCGGTGTCCTGCTCGCCCTGGTCTTCCAGCGGACCGTCCCGGAGTACTTCGGGATGGCGCTCTCCCTGGAGTACCTGGCCATGATCGTCATCGGCGGCCTCGGCTCGGTCGCCGGAGCGGTCGCCGGAGGCGTCTTCGTCTCCCTCCTGCCCCAGCTCCTCACCCGCTACAGCGACGCCCTGCCCCTGGTCTCCGCCCCGGGGACGGGCGGGATCGCACCGGGAGAGGCCGCCCGCTACCTGTACGGCGCCGCCGTCGTCGCGGTGGTGCTGTTCCTGCCCGGCGGCCTGGCCCGCCTCGCCGCCCGGACGCGCAAGCCGGCCGAGACGCCCGAGTCGCCCGGGGCACCCACGACCCCCACGTCCACCGAACCCTCAGGGGAGACACGATGAACCACAGACGACAGGCCGTGCGGGGCCTGGCCGCCGCGCTCGCCGCCCTGGTCGCCCTCACCGCCGCCGGATGCAGCTCCAAGGCGAAGACCGGCGACGGCGAGCAGACCGGCGCGGGAGGGGTGAGGACCGGCGAGGGCGTCACCGACAAGACGATCGCGCTCGGCGCGCTCACCGACATGACCGGCGTGTACGCCACCCTCGGCAAGAGCGTCACCCAGGCCCAGCAGCTCTACGTGAAGCAGGTCAACGCCGCCGGCGGGATCTGCGGCCGGCAGCTGGAGCTCACGGTCCGCGACCACGGCTACGACCCGCAGAAGGCCCTCGCCGCCTACACCGAGCTGGAGCCCAAGGTCGTCGGCTACGCCCAGTTCATCGGCTCCCCGTTCGTCGCCGCCGTCAAGCAGCGCGTCGACGCCCAGGACAAGGGCCTCGTCCTGCCGCAGGCCTGGTCGGCCTCGCTGCTCGGCTCGCCGTACATCCGCGTCCTGGGCGCCACGTACGACGTCGAGACGATCAACGCCGTCGACTTCCTCCTCACCGAGAAGGGGCTCAAGACGGGCGACAGGCTCGGCCACGTCTACTTCGAGGGCGACTACGGCGAGAACGCCCTCAAGGGCTCGAAGTACGCGGCCGAGAAGGCCGGCCTGACCGTCGTCGAGCAGAAGATCAAGCCCACCGACAACGACATGTCCGCGCAGGTCGCCGCGCTCAAGCAGGCCGGGGTCAAGGCCGTCGTCATCAGCGCCGGACCGCGCCAGGCCGCCTCCCTCGTCGGCGTCGCCGCCGCCACCGGCCTCAGGGTCCCGGTCGTCGGCAACAACTCGGCCTTCGCCCCGCAGCTCCTCGGCACCCAGGCCGGGCCCGCCCTGGAGAAGATGTACTGGTTCGCCTCCCCGAGCCTCCCCGTCGGCGCGGACACCCCGGTCGCCAGGAAGCTGGTGGCCGATTACCGGGCCGCCTACCCGGGCGAGGCCCTCGACAACGGCGTCGTCGCCGGCTGGACCGCCGCGAGCGTCTTCGGCGAGGCCCTGAAGAAGGCCTGCGCCGCCAAGGACCTCACCCGCGCGGGCGTCGGGAAGGCGCTGCTCACCCTGACCGCCCACGACGCCGGCTTCGGCATGACCCACGACCTCGGCGACCCGAAGGCTCCCTCGTCGCGCGAGTCCGTCATCGTCCAGCCGGACAAGTCCGTCCCCGGCGGCATGCGCACGGTCCGGCAGCCCTTCGTCTCGGACGCGGCGAAGACCTACACGCCGTAGCGGACGTCAGCCCCGGTCCGCGAAGCCCGTCCGCCAGGACGGGCGGGCCGGGGCCCGGCCGAGTGCACGGGCCCGGGCGTTCACCGCGCCCCGGGCCCACGGCGCCCGCGACCAGCACCCGCACGACCGCCACCCCGAAAGCCCCGGGAAGATCGTCACCTCCCGGAAACACGCCGGTGTGAAGCTCGGGCCCATGAAGCCGTACATCGCTCCGTTCATCGAGGAGAACCGTTCCCACCCGCACCTCGCCGGCCTGCTGGGCGCCTACCACCTGGCCAACCAGGCGGAGAAGGGCACGCCCGTGGCGGCGGTCGCCGAGCTCCCGGCCGTATACCGCGGGGAGGCCGAGGACCCGGCCGCCGCGTTCGCCGCCGACACGGTCCTGCTCGCCACCCCGCCCGGCGGGGAGCACCCGGCCGGCTGCGTCGTCCTGAAGGCCCCCCGCGCCGGGCGCGCGCCCGAGGTCAAGCGGCTCTGGGTCGCGCCCGGGGACCGCCGGAAGGGCCTCGCGCGGGCCCTCGTGGCCGAGGCCCTGCGCCGGGCCGCCGCCCTCGGAGCGCCCGCCGTGCGCCTCACGGTCTGGAACTGGCGGCAGGAGCCGCTGGCCCTCTACCGGAGCCTCGGTTTCGAGACCGTCCCCTCCTGGGACGCCCGCCCGGACCTCCTCTGCCTGGAGAAACCGCTCGCGACCGACCGCGTCGAGCTCCTCACCCCCGACGCCGTCCGCGCCCACGCCCCCGACGGCCTCGCCGCGCTCCTCGTGGACGCCGTGGACGGCGGAGCCTCCGTCGGCTTCCCGGCGCCCCTGGACGCCCCCGAGGCGGCCTCCTGGTGGCTCCGGGCCGCCGAGGAGGCCGAGGAGGCCGAGGAGGGCGTACGCGAGGTCTGGGCGGCCCTGGACGGCGCGGGGCGCCCGGTGGGGGCCGTCACCCTCGTCCGCGCCGGCGCCGCCAACGGCCGGCACCGGGGCGAGATCGCCCGGCTCCTGGTCCACCGCTCGGCCCGGGGCCGGGGCCTCGGGCGGCGGCTGCTCGCCGCGGCCGAGGCGCACGCCGCCGCCACCGGCCTGACCCTGCTCGTCCTGGACACCCAGACCGGCAGCCCGGCCGAGCGCCTCTACCGGGGCGCGGGCTGGACCGCCGCCGGGACGATCCCGGACTACGCCGCCGACCCGGCGGGGGTGCTGCGCCCCACCACGCTGTACTACAAGCGGCTCGGCTAGGGCCCGTGAGGCGGATCAGGGACGCGGCACCGGCCCTGATCCACCTCACGGACCCCGGGGCACGCGAGAGGGCCTCAGGGCACGCGAAAGGGCCCCGGGAGGCTGTTCGCCTCCCGGGGCCCTCTCGTACGCCGTCCGGCCGCCTACGGCAGCTGGGCCGCCCGCGCCTCCCGGCTCTCGCGCCGGTTGCCGCGGAAGGTGTTCACCCGGCGGGCCGTCGCGAAGAGCGGGATGACCGCGCCCATCACGACCTGGAGCGCGCAGCCGGTCTGGAGCAGGAACTGCCCGCCCGGGGCGTCGAACGCCCAGGCCGCCAGCATGCCCATCGCGCCGACGATCCAGCTGAGCATCGCCACCGCGAGCACGCCGCGCGGCTTCGGGTACTCGACCCGGCTCACCATCAGCCAGGCCACCCCGATGATCGCGAGCAGCGTGGGGATGAAGGGGAGCTCCAGGAGCACGATCGAGACCACCGTCAGCGCGCCGAAGGGGCTCGGCATGCCCTGGAACATGCCGTCCTTCATGGTCACGCAGGAGAATCTCGCCAGCCGCAGCACCACCGCGAGCAGCACCACGATCGCGGCGACCGCCGAGACCTTCTGCTGCGCGTCGTCCGCGACCATCCCGTACACGAGGACGAAGTAGGCCGGGGCCAGGCCGAAGCTGATCAGGTCCGACAGGTTGTCGAGCTCGGCGCCCATCGGGGAGGAGCGGAGCTTGCGCGCCACGATCCCGTCGAAGAGGTCGAAGATCGCCGCGCACAGCATGAGGATCACGGCGGTGGCGGCGCTGTTGCGCGCCATGCCGGTCTCGGCGCTGCCCGTCAGGTGCGGGATGAGGATTCCGGTGGTGGTGAAGTACACCGCCATGAATCCGCACGTGGCGTTACCGAGCGTGAGGGCGTCCGCTATGGACAGCCTCAGCGACAGCGGCATCTCCTCGGCCTCCTCGGCCGCGGTCTCCGCGTCGGCGGCCCAGTCGGCCGCGCGTGTGTCGGGATCAATCACGGTCAATGCGAGTCACCCCCGCTGTGGTGACCTGCCCGACCTCGACCGCGACCTCGACGCCCTCGGGGAGGTAGATGTCGACGCGCGAGCCGAAGCGGATCAGGCCGATGCGGTCGCCCTGCTCCACCTTCGTCCCCTGCGGGATGTACGGCACGATGCGCCGGGCGACGGCGCCCGCGATCTGGACCATCTCGATGTCGCCGAGCTCGGTGTCGAAGTGCCAGACGACGCGCTCGTTGTTCTCGCTCTCCTTGTTGAACGCCGGGACGAACCCACCCGGGACGTGCTCCACGGACGTCACCGTGCCGGACAGCGGCGCGCGGTTGACGTGGACGTTCAGGGGGCTCATGAAGATGGCGACCCGGGTGCGCCCGTCCTTCCACGGCATGATGCTCTGCACCACGCCGTCGGCGGGGGAGATGACCCGGCCCTGAGCGATCTCTCGCTCGGGGTCGCGGAAGAACCACAGCATGCCGGCCGCGAGAGCGGTGGTCGGCACGGCGATGGCCGCGGCGCGCCGCGAGCCGCGGGCGCGCACGAGGCTGAGCGCCGCGGTGGCGACGGTCGGCAGGAGCCACGGCGATGCTCCGCGCGCGAGGCGTACGCCCTTGAGGCTGTCGCGGTGTGCAGAGGTTTGGCTGTGGGGCATGGATGACCTTCGTAGCGGATGATGCCGCGCAGGCAACGGGGACGGCGGCTTTCCGGCGATGCTATCGGTTGCGGGGCGCAACTGGGCAAGCCAGGAACCGAGTCGACGGCCGGAAGACGAACACAGGGTGTGATCTTCTTCGCGGCCGAAACGACCCAAAAGCGACAATCAACCCTGGAATCGGTACTCCTCGAGCAGCCGACGACCAATGATCATTTTCTGGATCTCGGCGGTACCTTCACCGATGAGCAGCATCGGCGCCTCGCGGTAGAGACGCTCGATCTCGTACTCCTTCGAGAACCCGTATCCACCGTGGATACGGAAGGCGTCCTCGACGACCTCCTTGCAGTACTCGGAGGCGAGGTACTTCGCCATCCCTGCTTCGAGGTCGTTTCGTTCCCCGGAGTCCTTTTTGCGTGCTGCGTTGACCATCATCGCATGAGCGGCCTCGACCTTGGTAGCCATTTCGGCCAGCTTGAACTGGATCGCCTGGTGCTGGGCGATCGCCTTGCCGAAGGTGTGGCGCTGCTGGGCGTACGAGACGCCCAGCTCGAACGCACGCTGAGCGACGCCGCAGCCACGGGCCGCCACGTTCACGCGCCCGACCTCGACACCGTCCATCATTTGGTAAAACCCTCGGCCGGTTTCCCCGCCGAGCACACGATTGGCCGGAATGCGCAGTCCGTCCATGATGAGCTCGGTCGTGTCGACGCCCTTGTAGCCCATCTTGTCGATCTTCCCGGGGATGGTGAGGCCCGGACGGACCTCTCCGAAACCGGGCTCCTTCTCGACGAGGAAGGTCGTCATCGACTTGTGGGGCGCGGTGCCCTCGGGGTGTCCTTCGTCACTCCGGACCAGAACGGCCACCAGAGACGACGTTCCGCCGTTCGTCAGCCACATCTTCTGGCCGTTGAGGACGTACTCGTCGCCGTCCTTCACCGCCTTCGACGTGATGGCCGACACGTCCGAGCCGAGCGCCGGCTCCGACATCGAGAACGCGCCGCGCGTCTCGCCGGCCGCCATCCGCGGAAGGAAGTACTCCTTCTGCTCCTGGGTGCCGTGCTGCTTGAGCATGTACGCCACGATGAAGTGGGTGTTGATGATGCCGGAGACCGACATCCAGCCGCGGGCGATCTCCTCCACGCACAGCGCGTAGGTGAGCAGCGACTCGCCCAGGCCCCCGTACTCCTCGGGGATCATCAGGCCGAAGACGCCGAGCTCCTTGAGCCCGTCCACGATCTGCTGGGGGTACTCGTCGCGGTGCTCCAGGTCCGTCGCGACCGGGATGATCTCCTTGTCGACGAAGTCCCGGACGGTGGCGAGGATCTCCTGCTGGACGTCGGTCAGACCGTGGGTCTGGGCGAGTCGCGCCATGACTACTTCTCCGTCTTCTTGGAGGGCTCGACGAGCGTGGGGCGGCCGGGCTGCTCCCCGCCGCGCTCCTTGATGTACGTCTCGGTGGGGACCATCACCTTGCGGCGGAAGACGCACACCAGGGTGCCGTCCTGCTTGTAGCCCTTGGTCTCGACGTGGACGATGCCGCGGTCGTTCTTCGACTTCGACGGGGTCTTGTCGAGGACCGTCGTCTCGCCGTAGATCGTGTCGCCGTGGAAGGTCGGCGCCACGTGCCGCAGCGACTCGATCTCCAGGTTGGCGATGGCCTTGCCGGAGACGTCCGGCACGGACATGCCGAGCAGCAGCGAGTAGACGTAGTTGCCGACGACGACGTTCTTGCCGAAGTCCGTCGTGTTCTCGGCGTAGTTCACGTCCATGTGCAGCGGATGGTGGTTCATCGTGAGCAGACAGAAGAGGTGGTCGTCGTACTCCGTGACCGTCTTCCCGGGCCAGTGCTTGTAGACGGCACCGACCTCGAACTCCTCGTACGTGCGGCCGAACTGCATGGGACTCAGGCCTCCGGGATCTCGAACTTGCTGGTGCGCTGCATGCCGGCGGCGCGGCCCTTGCCGGAGATGACCAGGGCCATCTTGCGGGAGGCCTCGTCGATCATCTCGTCGCCGAGCATCGCGGAGCCCTTCTTCCCGCCGGCCTCGGACGTGTAGTAGTCGTACGCGTCGAGGATCAGCTCGGCGTGGTCGTAGTCCTCCTGCGAGGGCGAGAAGATCTCGTTCGCGGCGGCGACCTGGTCCGGGTGCAGCACCCACTTGCCGTCGAAGCCCAGGGCGGCGGCCCGCTGGGCCACGGCCTTGTAGCCCTCCTGGTTGCGGATCTGGAGGTAGGGGCCGTCGATCGCCTGGAGGTTGTTGGCGCGGGCGGCCATCAGGATGCTCATCAGGATGTGGTGGTACGCGTCCGCCGGGTAGCCGGGCGGCTGCTCGCCCACGACCAGCGACTTCATGTTGATGGAGGCCATGAAGTCGGCCGGCCCGAAGATGATCGTCTCGACGCGCTGGGAGGCCTGCGCGATCGCGTTGACGTTGGTCAGGCCCTGGGCGTTCTCGATCTGGGCCTCGATGCCGATCTTGCCGACCTCGAAGCCCATCGTCTTCTCGATCTGGGTGAGCAGCAGGTCGAGCGCGACGATCTGCTGCGCGTCCTGGACCTTCGGCAGCATGATGCAGTCGAGGTTCTGGCCGGCGCCCTCGACGACCGTGACGACGTCCCGGTACGTCCAGTGGGTCGTCCAGTCGTTGACGCGGACCACGCGCGTCTTGCCGGTCCAGTCGCCCTCGTTCAGGAACTTCACGATGGTGTGCCGGGCCTCGGGCTTGGCCAGCGGGGCACAGGCGTCCTCCAGGTCCAGGAAGACCTGGTCGGCGGCGAGGCCCTGGGCCTTCTCCAGGAAGCGCGGGTTGGAGCCGGGGACCGCCAGGCAGGAACGGCGGGGGCGCAGCCGGTTCACGGGGGACGCGGGGCTGGTCATGCGGGGACCTCCGAGCTTTCGAGGGGGTTGAGCTTGTTCGCTTTCCGGATCTCGTCGACGATACGGCCGATGATCTCCGTGATGCCGAAGTCCTTCGGTGTGAAGACGGCGGCCACGCCCGCGCGCTTCAGTTCTGCGGCGTCGGCGTTCGGGATGATCCCGCCGACGATGACCGGGATGTCGGCCGCGCCCGCCTCGCGGAGGCGTTCGAGGACGTCCGGGACCAGCTCGGCGTGCGAGCCGGAGAGGATCGACAGGCCCACGCAGTGCACGTCCTCGGCCAGGGCCGCGTCGACGATCTGCTCGGGGGTCAGCCGGATCCCCTGGTAGACCACCTCGAAACCGGCGTCACGGGCGCGCACGGCGATCTGCTCGGCGCCGTTGGAGTGCCCGTCGAGGCCGGGCTTGCCGACGAGCAGCCGCAGCCGTCCGGCGTTCAGCTCCTCGGCGGTCCGCGTGACCTTCTCCCGCACGAGGGCCAGCGGCGTGCCCGCCTCGGCCGTCACCGCGACCGGGGCGGAGGAGACGCCCGTCGGGGCGCGGAACTCGCCGAAGACGTCCCGCAGCGCCCAGGACCACTCCCCGGTGGTGACGCCCGCACGCGCGCACTCCAGGGTGGCGGCGAAGAGGTTGCCGTCGCCGGCCGCCACCGCCTTCAGCCGCGCCAGGGACTCCTGGGCGCGGGTCTCGTCGCGGTTGTCGCGCCACTCGTGGAGGGCGGTGACCACCCGCGCCTCGTTCGCCGGGTCCACCGTCATGATGGCGGTGTCCAGGTCGGCGGTGAGGGGGTTCTCCTCAGTCGACTGGAAGATGTTGACGCCGACGATCTTCTCGTCGCCGGCCTCGATCCGGGCGCGCCGCTCGGCGTGCGAGGAGACGAGCTGCGACTTGAGGTAGCCGGACTCGACGGCGGCCATCGCGCCGCCCATCGCCTGGATCCGGTCGATCTCGGCCAGGCACTCCTCGACGAGGGCGTCCACCTTGGCCTCGATGACGTGCGAGCCGGCGAAGATGTCCTCGTACTCAAGCAGGTCGGACTCGTGGGCGAGCACCTGCTGGATGCGGAGCGACCACTGCTGGTCCCAGGGGCGGGGCAGGCCCAGGGCCTCGTTCCAGGCGGGGAGCTGGACGGCCCGCGCGCGGGCGTCCTTGGAGAGGGTGACGGCCAGCATCTCCAGGACGATCCGCTGGACGTTGTTCTCCGG
This sequence comes from Streptomyces sp. NPDC086147, assembly GCF_040702165.1. Lineage (NCBI taxonomy): Bacteria > Bacillati > Actinomycetota > Actinomycetes > Kitasatosporales > Streptomycetaceae > Streptomyces > Streptomyces sp. NPDC086147. Next base: position 121,182 of record NZ_JBFBJO010000004.1, read on the forward strand.
CTGGGCCTCGGTCAGACCGAGCGAGTTGACCTGCACGCCGTAGCGGAACCGGCGCTGCTTGGCGTTCTCGATGCCGTACCGCTCCAGGGTGACCTTGTCCCAGATGCGCCCGAAGGCGCGCATCTTGCACATCTCCTCGACGAAGCGGACGCCCGCGTTCACGAAGAACGAGATGCGGGCGACCACCTCGCCGAAGCGCTCCTCCGGGACCTGGCCGGAGTCCCGGACGGCGTCCAGCACCGCGATGGCGGTGGACATCGCGTACGAGATCTCCTGGACCGGGGTGGCCCCGGCCTCCTGCAGGTGGTAGCTGCAGATGTTGATCGGGTTCCACTTCGGGATGCTGTTCACCGTGTAGGTGATCATGTCCGTTGTGAGGCGGAGGGAGGGGCCGGGCGGGAAGACGTGCGTCCCGCGCGACAGGTACTCCTTCACGATGTCGTTCTGGGTGGTGCCCTGGAGCCTGGTGACGTCCGCGCCCTGCTCCTCCGCCACCACCTGGTAGAGCGCCAGGAGCCACATCGCCGTGGCGTTGATCGTCATCGAGGTGTTCATCTGCTCCAGGGGGATGTCCTGGAACAGCCGGCGCATGTCACCGAGGTGCGAGACGGGGACCCCGACCCGGCCGACCTCGCCGCGGGCGAGGATGTGGTCGGGGTCGTATCCGGTCTGCGTCGGCAGGTCGAAGGCGACCGAGAGGCCGGTCTGACCCTTGGCGAGATTGCGCCGGTACAGCTCGTTGGACGCCTCGGCGGTCGAGTGACCGGCGTACGTCCGCATGAGCCACGGACGGTCCTTCTGGCGCTCAGTCATCTATGGTCCCGGGCTCAGATGTTGCGGAAGCGGTTGATGGCGTCGAGGTGCTTGGCCCGCAGCTCCGGGTCGCGCACGCCCAGGCCCTCCTCGGGCGAGAGGGCGAGGACGCCGACCTTGCCCTGGTGGAGGTTGCGGTGGACGTCGTAGGCGGCCTGGCCGGTCTCCTCCAGGGAGTAGACCTTGGACAGGGTCGGGTGGATCTTGCCCTTGGCGATGAGGCGGTTGGCCTCCCAGGCCTCGCGGTAGTTCGCGAAGTGCGAGCCGATGATCCGCTTGAGCGACATCCACAGGTAGCGGTTGTCGTACTGGTGCATGTAGCCGGAGGTCGAGGCGCAGGTGGTGATGGTGCCGCCCTTGCGCGTGACGTACACGGAGGCGCCGAAGGTCTCGCGGCCCGGGTGCTCGAAGACGATGTCGATGTCCTCGCCGCCGGTCAGCTCGCGGATGCGCTTGCCGAAGCGCTTCCACTCCTTCGGGTCCTGGGTGTTCTCGTCCTTCCAGAACTTGTAGCCCTCGGCGTTGCGGTCGATGACCGCCTCGGCGCCCATGGCCCGGCAGATGTCGGCCTTCTCGGGGGAGGAGACGACACAGATCGGGTTGGCGCCGCCGGCCAGGGCGAACTGCGTGGCGTACGAGCCGAGGCCGCCGCTGGCGCCCCAGATCAGGACGTTGTCGCCCTGCTTCATCCCGGCGCCGTTGCGGGAGACGAGCTGGCGGTACGCGGTGGAGTTGACGAGGCCCGGGGCCGCGGCCTCCTCCCAGCTCAGGTGGTCCGGCTTCGGCATGAGCTGGTTGGACTTGACGAGGGCGACCTCCGCCAGGCCGCCGAAGTTGGTCTCGAAGCCCCAGATGCGCTGCTCGGGGTCGAGCATCGTGTCGTTGTGGCCGTCCGAGGACTCCAGCTCGACCGAGAGGCAGTGCGCGACGACCTCGTCGCCGGGCTTCCAGGAGTTGACGCCCGGGCCGGTGCGCAGGACGACGCCCGCGAGGTCGGAGCCGATGACGTGGTACGGCAGGTCGTGGCGCTTGGTCAGCTCGGAGAGGCGGCCGTAGCGCTCCAGGAACCCGAAGGTCGAGACCGGCTCGAAGATCGAGGTCCAGACCGAGTTGTAGTTGACCGAGGAGGCCATGACGGCGACGAGCGCCTCGCCCGGGCCGAGCTCGGGCAGCGGGACCTGGTCGAGGTGGAGCGACTTGCGCGGGTCCTTGTCGCGGCTGGCGAGTCCGGTGAACATCTCCGCCTCGTCCTTGTGGACGGTGACGGCGCGGTACGACTCGGGGAGCTTGATGTTCGCGAAGTCGGCGGACGTGGAGTCCGGGGACTGGATCGCGTCCAGGATTTCCTTCACGGGTTGCCTCCGGCGGTGAGCGTCCGGGGGAGGACGCCTGAGGGTTACGGCGGTGAGTGCTGCTGTGGAGGTGTGCCGTCGGTTCGGCTGGGTCGTGCGGTGGCGCGGCGCCGGTCGGGCGCGGGGTTGCCTGTGACGCAGGCGTCCGGGCACACGAGCCGTCGGCTTGTGGGGACAGCCGGCGCACGAGGTTGGTCTCTGCGCGCCGACCGCCCGGACAACATCAACGTATGGCACGCCGTGTCACCTGACAAGGCACTGGGTGCCAACAATTTCACTCAGATGCAATCTGGCGGTCACACATGAGCGATGATCGATCGAATCATGCCCTGAAACGGCTCCGAGCTGGGCAAACACGACGAGGGCCGTTCCCGGAATCCGGGAACGGCCCTCGCGGTGGAAGGGGCTCAGGCGGTGCCGAGCGCCTTCTGGATGGTCCGCATGACCTCGTCGAGGGGCGCGTCCGTACGTGCCACGGCGACCACCACGTCGCCGGCGGTGGAGGCCCGGACGGCGGGGGCGGCGGTCTCCTCCCGCACCTCCGGGGAGGCGGCGGACGGGGCCGGCCGGCCGGCGCCTATGCCCGATCCGAAGGTCTCCCGGACGATCGCGAAGGCGTGGTCGAGCTGGGCCTCCACGTCGCCCTGGCCGCCCGCCCGCAGCCAGCGGCGCAGCACGTGGTTGTGGGCGGTGACGACCGCGGAGGCGGCCACCTCGGCGAGCAGCGGGTCGTCGTTGCCGTCGTGGTGGTCCCGCTCGTCGAAGTGGCCGAGGAGGTAGCGGGTGAAGAGGCGCTCGTAGCGGGCCACCGAGGCGATCTCCCGCTCCCGCAGGGTCGGCACCTCGCGGGTGAGCCGGTAGCGGGCCACGGAGACCGCGGGGGACCCCGCGTACATCTTCATGACCTCCTTGATGCCCCGGCACACCGTGTCGAGCGGGTGCTCGTGCGGCGGCGCCGCGTTCAGCACCGCCTCCGCCCGCACCAGGGTGTCGTCGTGGTCGGGGAAGATCGCCTCTTCCTTGGACCGGAAGTGCCGGAAGAAGGTCCGCCGCGCGACCCCGGCCGTGGCCGCGATCTCGTCCACCGTGGTGGCCTCGTACCCCTTGGTCGCGAACAGCTCCATCGCGGCGGTGGCGAGCTCCCGGCGCATCTTGAGCCGCTGCGCGGCGGCACGGGTGCCCGCCGCGCTCTCCGGAGCGTCGGACGGGGAGGTGGCACGGGGTGACTTCGCGGCCTTGGGCATGGTCCGAACGTACTGCATCGGGGGAGGAGTGTGCCCAGGTGGGGGCGGGGAGCCCGCCGGGGCACCGGGGGTGCCCGAGGGGCTCAGGAGCCCGCCCCAACCGGGGGTGCGGGGCTCAGCGTCGGGCATATTCGCGGAAGCCGCGACCCGTCTTGCGGCCCAGGCAGCCGGCCGCCACCAGGTGCTCCAGGAGCGGGGCCGGGGCGAGGCCGGGGTCGCGGAACTCGCGGTGCAGGACCTGCTCGATCGCGAGCGAGACGTCCAGGCCGACCACGTCGAGCAGCTCGAACGGGCCCATCGGGTAGCCGCCGCCCAGCTTCATGGCCGCGTCGATGTCGTCCAGGGTCGCGTAGTGCTCCTGGACCATCTTGATCGCGTTGTTCAGGTACGGGAAGAGCAGCGCGTTCACGATGAAGCCGGCCCGGTCGCCGCAGTCCACCGGGTGCTTGCGGATCTTCGCGGTGACCTCGCGGACGGTGGCGTGGACGTCGTCGCCGGTCAGGACCGTGCGGACGATCTCCACCAGCTTCATCGCGGGCGCCGGGTTGAAGAAGTGCATCCCGATGACGTCCTGCGGGCGGGAGGTGGCCCGGGCACAGGCCACGACCGGCAGCGAGGAGGTCGTGGTGGCGAGCACCGCGCCCGGCTTGCAGATCTTGTCGAGCCGCGCGAACAGGTCCTGCTTGATCTCCAGGTCCTCCGCGACCGCCTCGACCGCCAGGTCGACCTCGGCGAAGGCGTCGAGCGTGCCGGCCGGGGTGATCAGGGCGAGCACGGCGTCGCGGGCCTCGGCCGTCATCCGGCCCCGGGACACCGAGCGCTCCAGGGACTTGGCGATCCGGGCCTTGGCGGTGTCCGCCTTCTCCTGGGAGCGGGCGGCGAGCACGACCTCGTACCCGGCCTTGGCGAAGACCTCCGCGATGCCGGAGGCCATGGTGCCCGAGCCGGCGACGCCGACCGAGCGGACCTCGCGCCCGCCGGCGCTCTCCGCCGAGGTCAGCGGGGTCAGCGCGTCGCGCACCACCTCGTCGGAGCCCGGCGCCGCGTACGTGTAGAAGCCGCGGCCCGCCTTGCGGCCGGTCAGGCCCGCCTCGCTGAGCTGCTTGAGGATCGGGGCCGGGGCGTGCAGCCGGTCGTGCGAGGAGGCGTACATGGCCTCCAGGACCGTGCGGGCCGTGTCCACGCCGATCAGGTCGAGCAGCGCCAGCGGGCCCATCGGCAGGCCGCAGCCCAGCTTCATCGCCGCGTCGATGTCCTCGCGGGAGGCGTACTTGGCCTCGTACATGGCGGCGGCCTGGTTCAGGTAGCCGAAGAGCAGCCCGTCCGCGATGAAACCGGCCCGGTCCCCGACCGCCACCGGCTCCTTGCCGAGGTCCTGGGCGAGCCGGGTGACGGCGTCGACGGCCCGCGGGTCGGTCAGCACCGAGGAGACCACCTCGACCAGCTTCATGGCCTGGACCGGGGTGAAGAAGTGCAGGCCGAGGACCCGCTCCGGGTGCGCCGAGTCGGCCGCGAGCCGGGTGACGGAGAGCGCGTTGGTGCCGGTGGCCAGGATCGCGTCGGGCCGGACGATGCCGTCCAGGGCCCGGAAGACCTCCTGCTTCGCCTCGTACGACTCCGGTACGACCTCGATCACGAGGTCGGCCCCGGCCGCCGCCTGGAGGTCGGAGTAGGTGCGGAAGCGGGCCAGGACGTCCTGCCGCTCGTCCTCGGTGATCCGCTCGCGGGCCACGGCGCGGGCGGTGGAGGCCTCCAGGGCGGCGACGGCACGGGCGGCGGCGGCGTCGCTGACGTCGATGCCGATGACCTCGCGGCCGGCCCGGGCGAGGACGTCGGCGATACCCGCGCCCATGGTGCCGAGACCGACGACGGCGATGGTGGAGAGAGGGGTGTCCATCAGGGGACTCCAGAGAGGAAGAGTGACGACTGAGGGCAGTGCGTGCGGGTGGTGCCGCGGAATTGCGCGGGCGCGAGGAGAATCGCGGGAAACGCACGGGAAGGAGCCCGTGGAAAGGGGCGGCGCCCGATGGAAAAGGGGGCGACGGGCTCTGTCCCGGAGCCGCGTCGAAACTGCCGAACCGACGTACGCTCACCACGGCTGCGTCACCAGGCCGTTGTGAGAAGCGGGGGTTGACCCGCTCACCTGAGACTAACCGGCGGGTAACGAGCGCGCCAGTCCCGGGAAGTCGAGAAAATGTGATCTGGATCGCGGATAGGCTCGGATTCATGGAATACGCCGAGGATCCGGAATTCTGCTCGATGATCGATCGATTGCGCGACGAGATCGGGAATGGCACCGGAGAAGTCCCGGCTCCATTCGGCCGGCTCGCGGAAACCGGCGATCCTGGGGAGTTGCCCGGCGACCCCGAGGAGCTGCACCGCGTCCTCACCGAGCCCGGTCGGCCGCTCTGGGCCCGCGAGGTCGCCGCCTACGCCCTCGGCGTCGCCGGCGACCCGCGCGCCTTCGAGGCCCTCGTCCTGTTCCTCAACCACCGCGACCCCGAGCGCTGCGTCACCGCCGCCCACGCCCTGGCCCGGCTCGGCGACCCGCGCACCGCCCGCGCCGCCGCCGCCCTCGCCACCAACGAACTCAGGGCCGCCTACGCCCTGCTGCCGGTCCGGCTGCTCGCCGAGCTGCGCGCCCCCGAGTCCGTACCGGCCCTGATCGCCGTCCTCGAACGGCGCCTCCCGGCCGACGACCCCCACTGGCGGGTCGGCCTCGCCTGCGTCGAGGGCCTCGGCACCCTCGGCGACCCCCGGGCCCGCCCCGCCCTGGAGGCCGCCCTGCCCCATCCGCGCCTCGGCGCGGCGGCCGCGCGCTCCCTGGACCTGCTCGGTCCGGAGCGCGCGGCCGACCGCGCCTGAGGAAAGGGGAGTTCGGCTCGCGGAGCCTTTCAGCGCACGTGGCCCAGGAGGCCGTGCAGCGTGGCGCCGGCCGGTTCCGTGCGCGCGGAGCCCACGCGCGCGCCGCGCTTCTCCGGGGGCTTCGACCCGGACGTGACGACGGGCTCCGGCTCCGGCTCCGGGAGCGCGGCGCAGACCGCGTCCGCCTCGGCGCCGTCCGTGCCGCGCGGGAGCCTGCCCGTGGCCAGGTAGGCGGCCAGGTGGCCGTCGAGGCAGTCGTTCCCGGCCAGCGTCACCCCGTGGTTGCCGCCGCCCTCCTCCACCACCAGGCGGGAGCCGCGCAGCAGCCGGTGCAGCGCGACCCCGCCCTCGTACGGCGTCGCCGCGTCGTCCGTCGCCTGGAGGATCAGGGCCGGCGGCACCCGGTCGTTGGAGACGTCCGGCGCGGTCAGGGACTCCACCGGCCAGAACGCGCACGGCGCGTTGTACCAGGTGTTGTTCCAGGACGAGAACGGCGCCTTGGCGTGCGTCTCCCACGCGTCCTTGCGCCAGACGTTCCAGTCGCGCGGCCAGCCCGCGTCCCGGCACTGCACGCTCGCGTAGACCGAGTAGCCGTTGTCGGTGGCCGTGTCGGCCTCCCCGTACCGCTCGTACGCCTCGACCAGCGGCCCGGAGTCCCCCTCGTTGACGTACGCGGAGAAGGCGCTCGCCAGCTTGGGCCAGTAGCCGTCGTAGTATCCGCCGGGCAGGAAGGTGTCCTCCAGCTCGCCCGGCCCGACCTTCCCGCCGGCCGGCTCCGCGCGCACCGCGTCGCGCATCCGGTACCAGGCGGCCTCGACCGCCGCCGGGTCGGTGCCGAGCCGGTACGTGGCGTCGTACCGGGCCACCCACGCCATGAAGTCCTTGTGCCGCGCGTCGAAGGCGAGGTTCTGCCCGAGGTTGCCCTCGTACCAGACCCCGTGCGGGTTGACGACGGAGTCGAGCGCCATGCGCCGCACCCGGTCCGGGAAGAGCCGCGCGTACACGGCGCCCAGATAGGTGCCGTACGAGTAGCCGAGGTAGTTGAGCCTCGGCGCGCCGAGCGCGTCCCGGATCACGTCCAGGTCCTTGGCCGCGCTCACGGTGTCGATGTGCGGCAGCACGTCGGCGTACTTCTCGCCGCAGGCCTCCGCGAACGCCCGCGCCCGGTCGGTCCCCGCCCGCTCGGCCCGGGAGCCGCGCGGCACCGAGTCGGGGCGCACCGAGGCGAAGTGGCCGGGCCGGCAGTCGAGCGCGGGCTCGCTCTTCCCGACCCCGCGCGGGTCGAAGCCGATCACGTCGTACTGGGCGGCCACCTCGGGCGGCAGCGACGCCGCCACGTACCCCGCCATGCCGCGCCCGCTGCCGCCGGGCCCGCCCGGGTTCACGAGCAGCGGCCCCTGGAAGGTCTCCGCGGTGTGCGGGACCCGGGTCAGGGCGAGCGTCACCTTCCGCCCGGCCGGGTCGTCGTGGTCGAGCGGCACCTCCAGGGTGGCGCACTGGAGCTTCGGGTACGCCTTGGTGGCGCAGTCCGTCCAGGCGAGCCGGGGGAGCGGGCGGGGGACCGGTTCGACGGCGTCCGCGGGTGCGGCGGGCAGCGCGGTGACCGTCCCGGCCACCAGCGCTCCAGCGGCGATCAGCATTCCTGCGCGTGGGGTCATAGGGCCTTTGTGCCTCGAACGGGGCCCGGCGGGACCCGTTCCGCCCGGAGTTGACCCGAAAGGAGGGGAGCGGACGGCGTGTCAGACGGTTCGGTCCGATGATCGGCCCGGCGCTCGGGGGCCGCGGGGCTCCGGCGGGCTCAGAGTTCCGGCGGGTTCAAAGTTCCCGTGGGTTCGAAGTTCCGGCGGGCTCAGAGGAAGGTGAGCTGCTCCGGGACGGCCGCCGTCTCCGGCTCCTCCGGCAGGGCGGTCCGGCGCGTCCCTTCCCGTCCCGCCGGTCCCATGCCGAACTCGGCGGCGAACTCGTGCACCTGACGGGTGATCCGGCGCTGGTACCAGGTCGGCGCGTAGGCCCCGTCCGCGTACATCCGCTCGTACCGCCGCACCAGGCCCGGGTGGTGGCGCCCCAGCCACTCCGCGAACCACTCGCGGGCGCCCGGCCGCAGGTGCAGGACGAGCGGGGTGACCGAGCTCGCCCCGGCCTCGGCCACCGCGCGGACCGTCGCGCGCAGCTGTTCCGGCCGGTCGCTCAGGAAGGGCACCACGGGGGCCATCAGGACCCCGCAGTCGATGCCGTTCCCGACGAGCGCGCGGACGACGTCGAGGCGGCTCTGCGGAGAGGGGGCGCCGGGCTCGACCGTGCGCCACAGCTCCCGGTCGGTGAAGCCGACGGAGACGGAGACGCCGACCTCGGTGACCCGGGCCGCCTGGGCGATCAGCTCCAGGTCGCGCAGGATCAGGGTGCCCTTGGTGAGGATCGAGAAGGGGTTGGCGCGGTCGCGCAGGGCGGTGAGGATGCCCGGCATCAGGCCGTACCGCCCCTCCGCCCGCTGGTAGCAGTCGACGTTGGTGCCCATGGCGATGTGCGCGCCCTGCCAGCGGGGCGAGGCGAGCTGGCGGGCGAGCAGCTCGGGGGCGTTGACCTTGACGACGATCTGGGAGTCGAAGCCGAGGCCGGTGTCGAGGTCGAGGTAGGCGTGGGACCGGCGGGCGAAGCAGTACACGCACGCGTGCGTGCAGCCCCGGTAGGGGTTGACCGTCCATTCGAACGGCATCCGGGAGGCGCCGGGGACCCGGTTCAGGATCGACCGGGCCCGCACCTCGTGGAAGGTGACGCCCCGGAACTCGGGAGTGTCGAAGGTCCGGGTGACCGCGTCCGTACCGAACAGGGCGAGGTCGGCGGGAGGCGGGGAGGCCGAGGGGTTCGCAGGGGTTTCGCCCAGGTTGTCCCAGCGCATGAACGCCTCCTCGATCGCTCGGATCCGGCCGTTCGCTCAGAATAGAACACTTGTTCCCTTGATCGCCGCAACCCGGATTTCGCGCGCCGGAGCGCACGTGGTTCGCTTGGCCCGCAACCCCGAGCAACCACGAGCTGGAGGAAGTCAATGGCGCAGGTCGAGGCCACGACGGAACGGATCATCGCCGCGGACGCCGAGACGGTGTTCGACGCCCTCGCCGACTACAGCGGCACGCGCGCGAAGCTGCTCCCCGAGCACTTCAGCGAGTACGAGGTGCGCGAGGGCGGCGACGGCGAGGGCACCCTCGTCCACTGGAAGCTCCAGGCCACCAGCAAGCGCGTCCGCGACTGCCTCCTGGAGGTGAGCGAGCCCACCGACGGACAGCTCGTCGAGAAGGACCGCAACTCCTCCATGGTCACCACCTGGACCGTCACCCCCGCGGGCGAGGGCAAGTCCCGCGCGGTCGTCAGCACCGTCTGGAACGGTGCGGGCGGCATCGGCGGCTTCTTCGAGAAGACCTTCGCGCCCAAGGGGCTCGGCCGCATCTACGACCTCGTCCTCGCCAAGCTCGCCGCCGAGGTCGAGAAGTAGCGCCCGGACCGGAAGAGGTGACGCCCGGAGCGTGATGAAGCAACGCCCGGGGCGTTCACCGGTTCGAGTGGATCGCCCGCGCCTCCCGTGACCGCGCCCGCGCGCGCCGGGGGCGCGGGCCCTCTCGTAAACGCGCTGATGAGCGACCCAAGTGCGCCGCCTCCCGGGGCCGTTCGCCACCCGGGACCCCACTGACCCCGCGTACCGTCCGACTTGCTCCCCCTTCGCGCCCAATGCGAAGAATGGCGCGGCGCAGACGCCGTGACGAGGGGAGCAGACACGTGGGTGCGGTCACCGTGGTGAAGAACGCCGAGGACGAGGCGGACGCCGCGGGCGTCGAGGGCGCGGAGCCGTCCGTCCCGCCCGCCGGCCCCGCGCCCGACGCCCTCGACCCCCGCCGCGTCCGCCTCGTCTTCCTCGGTCTCGTGCTCGCCCTGCTCCTCGCCGCGCTGGAGCAGATGATCGTCGCCACCGCCCTGCCGAAGATCGTCGGCGAACTCCAGGGCCTGGACCGGATGTCCTGGGCGATCACCGCCTACCTGCTGACCTCCACCATCGGCCTGCCGGTCTACGGGAAGCTCGGCGACCTCCTCGGCCGCAAGGGCGTCTTCCTCTTCGCCATCGTCGTCTTCGTCATCGGCTCCGGCCTCGCCGGCTGGTCGCGGACGATGGACCAGCTCATCGCCTTCCGCGCGATCCAGGGCATCGGCGCCGGCGGCCTCATGATCGGCGTCCAGGCGATCATCGCCGACATCGTCCCGCCCCGGGAACGCGGCCGGTACATGGGCATGATCGGCGCCGCCTTCGGCCTCGCCTCCGTCGCCGGACCGCTGCTCGGCGGCTTCTTCACCGACCACGTCTCCTGGCGCTGGTGCTTCTACTTCAACGTGCCCTTCGGGCTCGTCACCCTCGCCGTCGTCGCCACCGTCCTCAAGCTCCCCAAGCCCGCGGCACGCGCGCGCTTCGACGTCCTCGGCGCCCTGCTCCTCGCCGCCGCCTCCACCTGCCTGGTCCTGCTCACCAGCTGGGGCGGCACCGAGTACGCCTGGGACTCCCGGGTCGTCCTCGCCCTCGCCTGCGGCGCCGCCGGAACCACCCTGCTCTTCCTGGTCGTCGAGCACTTCGCGCCCGAACCCCTCATCCCGCTGAGGCTCTTCCGCGACTCCGTCTTCACCGTCACCGCCCTCGTCGGCGCCGTCGTCGGCGTCGCCCTCTTCGGCGCCGCCAGCTACCTGCCCAGCTTCCTCCAGATGGTCGAGGGCGCCACCGCCACCGAGTCCGGCCTCCTGATGCTGCCCCTGATGGGCGGCATCGTCGTCGCCTCCGTCGTCTCGGGCCAGCTCATCAGCCGCACCGGCCGCTACAAGGCCTACCCGGTGGCCGGCGGCGCCCTGTCCGTCCTCGGCATGTGGCTGCTCTCCCACATGGACGCCGACACCCCCCGCCTCCAGCACAGCCTCTGGCAGGCCGTCCTCGGCACCGGCATCGGCCTGGTCATGCCGGTGCTCGTGCTCGCCGTGCAGAACTCCGCGCGCCCCGCCGACCTCGGCACCGCCACCAGCGCCCACACCTACTTCCGCCAGATCGGCGGCAGCGTCGGCGCCGCGGTCTTCGGCACCCTCTTCGCCTCCCGGCTCGACGACGCGCTCGGCGACCGGCTCGCCGGCGTCCTGCCCGGGAACGGCTCCACCACCCCGTTCCCGGCCGAGTCGATCACCCCGCAGACGGTGCACACCCTGCCGCCCGCCCTGCGCGACGCCTACGTCCAGGCGTACGCGGACGCGATGCCGCGCATCTTCCTCTACCTCGTGCCGGTCCTCGTGCTCGGCCTCGTCCTCGCCTTCTTCCTCAAGGAGAAACCGCTGGTGTCCCACCCCACCCCCACCACCGAGGCCACCGACCACGCCACCCGGGCGGTCCCGCACGCCCGGCACGCCGCCCCCGAGCCCGCTCCGGCCGCCGCCCCGCCGCACTCCGGACTCCCGGTCTGCGGCACCGTCCAGCACCACGACGGCAGCCGCGTCCCCCGGGCCGCCCTCACCCTCATCGACGTCCAGGGACGGCAGGTCGGCCGGGGCGCGAGCGGCGAGGACGGCCGGTACGCGCTGAGCGTGCCCGGCGGCGGCGCGTACGTCCTGATCGCGGCGGCCGGCGGCCACCAGCCGCAGGCCGTCTCCGTCACCGTCGGGGACCGGCCGGTGGAGCTCGACGTCGTCCTCGGCGGCGCCGGACGGCTCGCGGGCAGCGTCGTCACCGCCGACGGAACGCCCGTGCGGGACGCTGCCGTCACCCTCACCGACGTGCGCGGCGAGGTCGTCGCCTCCACCCGCAGCGGACGCGAGGGCGGGTACGTCATCACCGAACTGGTCGCGGGCGAGTACACGCTCGCCGCCAGTGCCCCCGCCTTCCGGCCCGCCGCGCTCCCCGTGAGCGTCCAGGCCTCCCGCGAGACCTGCCAGGACATCGAACTGGCCGGCGGGGCCGTGCTGCGCGGGACGGTGCGGGCCGGCGGCGGGCGCCCGGTGGAGGACGCCCGGGTCACCCTGCTCGACGCGGCCGGGAACGTCGTCGACACCCTCACCACCGGGGCCGACGGGACCTTCCGCTTCATCGACCTGTCCTCCGGCGAGTACACGGTCATCGCCGCCGGGTACCCGCCCGTCGCGACCGTCCTCCAGGTGGCCGGCGGGGGCCGCACCGAGCGCGACCTCCAGCTCGGCCACCAGGACTGAGCGATGCGACGAGCCCCGGCCGCCTACTGCGAGGCAGGCGACCGGGGCTCGGGGGCGACGCGTCGAAGGGGTCAGCCCAGGGCGCGGACGCCCCGCCAGTCGACGGACAGGACCGTCCTGACCGGCGGGTTGGTGTTGGTGGTGGACGGGTAGTACAGCCGCATGTTGCCGGTCTCGCCGACGCGGGCCCAGATGTCGGGGATGCCGTCCTTGTTGACGTCGGGGATGCCGATCGCGGCCGTGATGTTGGCCTCGGTCCACGCCGTGCCGAAGGCGACGTCACCGTTGAGCGAGTTGGCCGCCAGCTTGATCGACTCCAGGTCGACGCCGCGGACGCCGGTGCCGGGCTTGCCGTGGCGGGCATACATGTTGCCGTTGTCCAGGTTGCGCCACAGCAGGTCGGGCGTGCCGTCCTTGTTCATGTCCGCGACGTTGACGATGTCGCGGCGGGCCCACGCGCTGCCCTCCATCAGCGTCGCGGTCTGGACGGTGGCGCCGGTGTAGCCGGACAGCATCCAGAACGCCGTCCCGGCCCGCAGGGCCAGGTCGGGCAGTCCGTCGCCGGTGACGTCGCCGACCGCCTTCAGCTGCGTCCAGGTGGACGGCGCGGGGGCGTTGGCCGGCAGGCGGACCTCGACCCGCTCGTCGACGTTGAAGCTGCCGTAGCCGTCGCCCGGGTACAGCCAGAACCTCTTGTCCGGGGTGACCGCGAACAGGTCGGTCGAACCGTCCCCCGGGTACGTGTCGTTGTAGTGGGCGATCAGCGACGCGGTGCCGGCGGCGTCGATCCAGTGGTTCGGCGGATCGACCTTCTTGTCCTTGGTCACGTACGCGGCGGCCAGGCAGTTGTACAGCTCGCCGCCGGTGCCGGGCACCGCCGGGTCGGCGGGGGCGCCCACGCAGTTCTTCAGCTTGCCGTCCGGGTAGAGCACCAGCAGGTCGGCGATGCCGTCGCCGCCGGTGTCCATCGGGCCGTCGGCGCGGTCGCGCGGCGGCAGGTAGAAGGCGTAGCTGCCGGGCAGGCTCTGGTTGCCGTTGACGTCGTAGGCGTAGACGCGCACGCTGGTCGGACCCGCGTGCCGGGGCAGGACGTTGGTGAGCGTGACCTTGCCGTTCACGGGAGCGGGCGTGTCGACGAGCGTCTCGCCCTCGAAGGCGTACTTGAACTTGGTGGCGCCGGAGGCGGTGAAGGTGAGGTCGCCGGGGGTGCCGTACTTGACCTTGGCCCAGGTCTTGCCGTCGTCCGTGGCCTCGGTGAAGACGGTGCTGGTGATGTCCGGCTGCGGCGGCGCGGTCGGGTCGACGGTGATCCGGCACGGCTCCTCGCCGTTCGGGAAGAACGTGGAGACCGCGCCGGCCGAGTCCTCGGCCCGCACGTCCCACGAGAAGAGGGTGTTGGCCGTGATGTCCTTCAGGAGCGGGTCGTCCGCCCTGATGACCATCTGGCCGTAGCCGGTGGAGTCCGCGGTGGCGACGTACTCGCTCCGGGTGGTCGCACCGGTCTTCCAGAAGCGGAACCGCAGCTTGGGGATGGTCTTGTCCGGATCGGAGCCCTTGGCCTTGAGGGTGATGGTGGTCCGGCCGATGGTGACGCTGTTGGTCGGCCCGGCCACGCACGCGCCGCCCGGTGAGGACGAGCCGCTGGTCGGCTGGGACGGCGCGCGGTTGTAGTCGCCCTCCAGGACGGCGGAGGTCGCGAGGAACTTGCGCCAGGTCTGGGTGTCGCTCTCGCTGGTGGCGCGCATGCCGAAGGTGAGGGACTCGTGGCCGGCGTCCGCGCTCTTCTGGACCCCCGCGAGGACGTTGAACGCCTCGTAGTCGTCCGGGCAGCCCGAGGACCAGCCGTGGGCGAAGGACTGCCAGTCGAGCTTCGTCGACCAGCTCGGCTGCGCGTTCCAGGTCGTGCCGGACGAGATGGAGCCGGTCTGCCAGAACTGGAACTCGCGGGCGGTGCAGGACCAGGAGTGGTTGTTCTTGACCTTGAAGGTGGCCCGGGTGAACTTCGCGCCCTTGTAGTCCTTCGAGAACTTCATGCGCCAGAAGGAGCGGCCGAGGCCGCCGGTGTCGCTCTCGTAGCCGACGCGGGCGTCGGAGGTGCCGGAGGAGAAGTTCGTGCCGTTCCAGAAGCTGGAGGTCGGGTACTTCTTGTACGCGGTGGTCCAGCCCGACCAGCCGCTGTTGAGCGGCGGGTCGACGAAGACCGGGTACGCGGTGTCCGGGTGGTCGAGGAGTCCGGTCCGGCCCAGGCCCAGGTTCAGGGTGGCCGTGCCGGTGCCGTCGCCGTCGAGCGTGGTCGGGAGCTGCGCGGAGCGCGCGCCCGGCTCGATGCCCGTCAGGCCCGACAGCTTCAGGACGTCGGCGGTGCCGGCGACCGAGGTGCGCCGGGGGGTGCCGGGCGGAAGCTCGGGGTCCCGGCCGCTGGAGTCCCAGGCGAAGGGGGTCGGGATGGTGCCGACCTCCGCGCCCGTCCCGTCCAGGACCTGGATCCGGTTGGCCTTCGCGTCCTGCCGGAAGACCGCGGTCTTCGACCGCAGGCCGTACGCGACGGTCGCGAGGTCCTTGTTCTCGGCGGCCTCGCGGTTCTTGACGATCAGGAGCTGGCCGAAGCCGCCCTCCTCGCGCGCCACGAGCAGCAGGTCGACGCCGGGGAGCACCTCGGGGTAGAGGGCGCGCGGGCCGTCGAGCACCGGCTTCGGCAGGGCGCCGGGCCAGGTGTAGGCGATGGTGTGGCCGCCGAGGTCGACCTCGGCGAGGACGGACGCGCCGTCCGCGTTCCCGGCGAGCGGCGCCCGGGCGTACGAGCGGTCGGCGCGGGTTTCGCCGGAGGTGCCCCCGGAGAAGCGGACCGGCAGGGCCGGGTTGACCGGACGGACGGTCAGGGCGCCGGCGTCCTCGGTCCGGTGCAGGGTGTTGTCGATCGGCTCCCACGTGCCCTTGGCGGTCTTCGCGCGCTGGGGCAGCGCGTGGATCTGGGCGCGCATCTGGCCGTTCGGCAGGGCCCAGACCATCTCGGTGGCGGTGGTGGCCGTGTCGACGAGCACGTTCTTGCCGGTGCGCCTGGCCTCGGCCGCGGCGGCGGCCTCGCCCTTCGGCCCGGTCGACGCCTGCTCGGCATCCGTACGGGGGGCACCGGCGGAGGGGGTGGAGGTAGGGGCGCTCGGCTGCCACCAGGGCAGGAGCGCGGCGGTGAGGGCGGCCAGTACGAGGCCGAGGGTGAGTGCCAGCCGTGTGCGCGTGCGCACGAACGGACTGAGAAGACGAGGCGGCGCGGGCACGGTGGTCTACTCCCGTGGGACCAGAGGGATGTTCGGACAGCGCAGACGGCCCCGCGGAACGTCCCCGGGGCACAAGACGCGCACACGATCACACGTTCGCCACACGACGTCCATTTCTAAAGAATTTATGAAGATGTTACTGATCTTTGGTGTCGACTTGACGGCGGGTCACCTGACTCCGGTTCAAGTCGTTTTGAGAGCGCTTCCCGTCGCAAATGTGTTCGGTGTCCGATCTATCGCGAAGACCGGAACTATGGGCTTCTGTTTGCGACTGCACCGTGGCGAATCTCACGCGGAAGGGCTGTGTGGCCGCTCGGCCGACCTTGAAAACGGATCACACATGACACAGAGTGCGCACGCACGCGCCTGATCGGGGCGCGTGCTCTTTGGTGTTTCCGCACCTCCTCCGTTGTCTTGTTCGTTGGGTGGGAGTCGACGCGTGATGCGTGCTTCAGAACCACTGTCATGGGTGGGGCGGAATCGCCTCGCCATGACAGAGTCACAACGACGGCGCCGTCGGCGAAGCCGCACGGCGACCGTCCTCCTTTTGTCATCGGTGTTGACGGTGACGAGTCTGGGCTCGCAGGCCCTGGCCGTCCCCGGCGACGGTATGAGCCGCGAACAGACGACCTCCGAGGTCGAGCTGCCGGACATCCCGGAGAGCACCCCGCTTGCCGACGACGCCGGCGCCGACAAGGCGCTGAGCCTCGCGGACGAGCAGAAGATCGTGCCCTACGTGCCGACGGCCGTCGACCCGTGGGCGGAGGACGCCGGCAAGGCGCCGCTGACGGCGCAGACCCAGCCCGGCACCACGGTCCCGGTCGTGAACGAGACCACGCAGGCCGGCCTGCCGGTCGCGATCGGCGTGCCGGCCGGCCAGGACCCGACGAAGATCGACGGCGACTGGCGCGTCGCGGTCAAGTCGACCACCACGTCGGAGGATTCCGGCGTCCCCGGCATGATCCTGGAGGTCGTCCCGCCAGCGGATGCCGATCCGGCCGCGCAGGTCACCCTCGAGGTCGACACCAGCGGCTTCGCCGACCGGTACGGCCCCCAGGCCGCCGAGCGCTTCGGCCTGGTCCTCCTGCCGGAGTGCGTCATCGACTCCCCGGACGCCGGTGACTGCGCCCCGGACAGCGGCACGGAGACCATGTCCGGCACGCGCGACGTCGCCGACGACGTCCAGCGGCTGCGCTCCACGGTCGAGGAGGTGCCGGCCGCCGAGGCCCCCACCAAGGCCAAGCTCAAGAAGAACGCGCCCACCCGCACGATCCTCTCCGGATCGGTGCCGGTCGCGAACCTGCTCGCGGACGACACCGCCCGCCCGCAGGTCTCCGGCGCCTCGGCCCGGCAGGCCGCCCTCCAGGTCGCCGACGCCTCCGGCCGCCAGGTCATCGGCGCGATGGACACCGGCGCCTCGGCGAGCGGCGACTTCACCGCCTCCCCGCTGCTGTCCGCCGGCTCCTGGGCCGCGGGCTCCTCGAACGGCGCCTTCACCTACGGCTACCAGGTGCAGGTCCCCGAGGCCGCCGGCGGTCTGACGCCGAAGGTCAGCCTGGGCTACTCGTCGCAGACGGTCGACGGCCGCACCTCCGCGTCGAACAACCAGGCCTCCTGGATCGGCGACGGCTGGGACTACAACCCGGGCTCCATCAGCCGGACGTACGTCAACTGCCGCCAGGACTCCAAGAAGGCCGGGTCGAACAACTCGACCCACAAGACCGCGGACCTGTGCTGGGGCTCGGAGAACGCCACCCTGTCGCTGGGCGGCTCGACCACCGAGCTGGTGTGGGACGAGGGCCAGCGGAAGTGGTTCACCGCCAACGGTGACGGCTCGAAGATCGAGCGGTTCAAGGACACCTCCAAGGACCCCCGCTCGGGCATGAAGGACGCCGACGGCGAGTACTGGGTCGTCACCACCAAGGACGGCACGAAGTACCACTTCGGCCTGAACAAGCTCCCGGGCTGGTCGGACAACGGCGCCGCCGCCGACGACCCGTACACCGACTCCGTGCTCGCGGTCCCGGTCTACGGCAACCACCCGGACGAGCCCTGCTACAAGGGCTCGACGACCGCCGACTGGAAGTCCTCCGCCTGCAACCAGGCCTGGCAGTGGAACCTCGACTACGTCGAGGACGTCCACGGCAACGCCATGTCGCTGTGGTGGGCGCGCGAGAAGAACTACTACGCGAAGAACTTCTACTTCAAGGGCCCGGTCGAGTACCACCGCGGCGGCCACCTCACGCAGATCCGCTACGGCCAGCGCAAGGACAGCCTCTTCAGCGCCCCGGCCCCGGCCCGCGTCGACTTCGCCGTCGCCGAGCGCTGCTTCGCCGAGGGCGGCCTGACCTGCAGCGACGACAACTTCAAGTCGAGCGACCCGGGCAAGTACCGCATCTGGTACGACACCCCCGCCGACCTGCGGTGCCAGGCGGTCACCTCGACGGACAAGAAGAAGTGCTGGAACGCCGGCCCGACCTTCTGGTCCACCAAGCGCCTCGACAAGATCACCACCTGGGCCCAGCGCCGCGCCGACACCACCGCGCCCCAGGTCGTCGACGAGTACCAGCTCAAGCAGAACTTCCCCGTCCTCAAGACCGGCCCGAACACGGCGCTGTGGCTGGAGTCCATCCAGCGCACCGGCTACGCCCGGAACGGCTCGACGGACGCCTCGGTCAAGCTCAACCCGATCCGGTTCGAGTCCAACGAGGAGGAGATGCCCAACCGCGTCCTCCAGCGGAAGACGGCCGGGGAGGAGAAGGGGCACCCGACCGACCCGCGCCCCGGCTTCGCCCGGCTGCGCATCGGCCGCGTCATCAACGAGTACGGCGGCGAGACCGTCGTCACCTACAAGATGCCGACCTGGGGCGACGCGGCCGACGGCTGCGCCAGCGGGCAGGGCCTGCCTCCCAAGACGGACAAGGCGGCCCTCAAGGCCAACACGCGCCTGTGCTACCCGACGTACTGGCACCCGGACGCCGAGGTCGAGGACATCGACTGGTTCCACAAGTACGTGGTCCAGTCGATCGAGGAGCTGCCGAACGTCGACGGCTCGTACTCCACGCGCACGTCGTACGACTACAAGAACGCCGGCTGGAAGCTCGCCGAGGCGGAGTTCAGCAAGAAGTCCACGCGCACGTACTCGCAGTTCGCGGGCTTCGAGCAGACCACCGTCGTCACCGGCGAGCGGAAGGTCGCGGCCGACAACGGCGAAGGTTCCACCCCGGGCGAGGACACGCCGGGAACCGAGGGTCCGAAGACCAAGGCGGTCACCCGCTTCTACCGGGGCATGGGCGACACCGTCCCGATGAAGACCCTCACGGGCACCACCCTCGCCCACGACGGCGCGACGGTCTACGACCGCGAGGCGTTCGCCGGCCGGATCGCCGAGGAGTTCAGCTACTCCGACGCGACCGACGCCGACAACGACTGGCTCACCCGCAGCCTCACGATCCCCGAGGCCACCGAGCTCGCCAGCCGCCCCCGCGGCGACGGCCTCGACCCGCTGAAGGCGTGGCGCGTCACCGAGCCCGAGGAGATCGCGTACACGAAGTCGTCGGGCACGGGTGACGACACCCGCACCCTGCGGAGCGTCCGCACCAGGACGACCTTCGACGGCGTCCACGGCCTGCCCACGCAGGTGGAGTCGTTCGGAGACGCGGACCCGACGAAGACCGGCGACGAGTCCTGCACCAAGCTGGAGTACCTGCACAACACGGACCGGAACATCATCGGTCTGACCAAGCAGGTCCTTGTCTCGTCCACGTCGTGTGCCGCTGCGGACTGGTCCGACCTCAAGAAGCTGAGCGCCGGGGGACGGACCTCCTACGACAACACGGCGTACGGCACGGCGCTCGCCAACACCACTCGTGGTCTGGCCACCGAGACGTGGTCCATCAATGAGGACGGAACCGGCTGGCAGACCGGCGGCACCGTCGCCTTCGACTCCCTCGGCCGGGTCACCAAGCAGACCGACGTGGACAAGAAGGAGTACACGACCACCTTCGACCCGCCGACGGGTCAGGTCTTCAAGGTCACCCAGACGAACCCGCTGGGACACACCCAGGTACAGGAGGTGGAGCCGGGCCGCGGGGTCGCACTGAAGACGACCGACACCAACGGCCACGTCAGCCAGGCGAAGTTCGACCCGCTGGGCCGTCTCGCCGAGGCCTGGGCTCCCGGCCGCGCACCGGCCGACGGCGCCGTGCCGGACTTCAGGGCCGAGTACGTGATCCCGAAGGAGGAGCCCGACCCGAACGACCCGGACGGCGGCACGTTCCGCAAGCCCCCCTACATCACGACCTACAGCCGGGGCTACGAGAACCGGATCGAGAAGTCCGTCACGATCTACGACGGTCTCGGCCGCGAGCGCCAGTCGCAGGAGGAGGCGGACGGCGGCGGCCGTCTGATCACCGACACGCTGTACAACAGCGCCGGTGAGATCTACCAGACCAACAACGCCTACCTCAACGAGGACGTCCCGAACGGCGAGCTGTTCACCCCGCGCGCCGACACCACGGTCCCGAACATCACCCGGTACAAGTACGACGGCCTCGGCCGCGTGCTCGAGGAGATGCCGGTCCTCAAGGTGAAGGCCCCCGGGACCACCGAGGCCGTCTCCCAGGAGGTGCCGGAGAAGGCGACCCGCTACGAGTACGGGGCCGACTGGTCGAAGGTGATCCACCCGCAGGGCGCCTCGTCCTACCGGGTCTACACCGACGCCCTCGGCCGCACCGTCCGTACGGACACCATCAACCCGGCGGCACCCGGCGGCTACACGTCCACGCGCTACTCGTACGACAACCGGAGCCAGCTGACGAAGGCGACATCCTCGGCCGACCCGACCCACCCGTGGTCGTGGACATTCGACCGGCGGGGCCGGCTGGAGACCGCGACCGACCCGGACGCGGGCACCACGCGGGTGACGTACGACCACCGCGACCGGCCGCTGACGACGACCAACGCGCGTGGTATCACGACCTGGAACGCGTACGACGAGCTGTCCCGGCCCAAGGAGCAGCGCCTGGGCGGCCCCACGGGCACGCTCCTCAGCACGCTCACGTACGACACCGTCGCCGGCGGCAAGGGCATGCCCGCCTCTGCCACCCGGTACACCGACGGCCTTGCGTACACCCAGAAGGTCAACGGCTACACGACGGACTACCAGCCGACTTCGACGACGCTGTCGCTGCCCCCGTCGCTGGCCACCACGTGGGGCGTCCCCGCGGACTACCGGTACGACTACAAGTTCTCCGACAACGGCGTGCTGGAGGAGGCGAACCTTCCCAAGGCCGGCAAGTTCGACGCGGAGAAGCTGGTCGTCCGCTACAACAAGGAGGGCAAGCCGCTTTCGGTCTCCGGCAAGGACTGGTACGGCTCGGAGACGGTCTACTCGCCCTACGGCCAGGTCATGCGCTCGACCATGGGCGCGGTGCCGTACCGGGTCTGGGCGCAGAACTCGTACGACGAGTCCACCGGCGAGCTGCAGAACCAGATGGTCTACCGGGAGCAGGCCGGGACCGGTCCGGTCGAGGGCAACCTGGTCTCGAAGCGTGAGTACTCCTACGACCCGGCCGGCAACGTCACGGGCATCCGTGAGCGCGCCACCGGGATCGAGGAGCGGCAGTGCTTCACGTACGACCCGCTGGGTCAGCTGAAGACCGCCTGGACCTCGAAGGACCAGGAGAAGTGCGCCGCTCCGAAGAAGACGGACGGCACGCTCGACGTCGCCGCGGGCAAGGACGCCTCCGGCTACTGGCAGGAGTACGAGTACGACCTCCTCGGCAACCGCACCAAGCTGGTCGAGAAGGACCTGAACGGCGTCACCGCCAAGGACGCGACCACTACGTACCAGTACGGCGTGGGCGCGGCCAAGAGCCAGCCGCACACGCTCACCAAGGTCTCGAAGACCTACACCACCCCCGCGGGTGCGCAGGTCAAGGCCGAGGCCGAGCGGCTATACGAGCTGACGGGCGAGACGAAGTCCGTCACCTCGCTCGACAACGGTGACAAGCAGACGCTGAGCTGGACCCCCGACGGCAAGATCGACCGGATCACCGGCGCGGGCAGTGGCGGCAAGACCCCCTACGTGGGCCTGGCCGACAAGTGCCTCGACCTCAAGAGCGGTCTCGCGGTCGCGGCGCAGCCGGTCCAGCTCTACAGCTGCAACACCACCGTGGCGCAGAGCTGGAAGTTCACGCCCACCCCGGGCACGGCGACGACCCCGCAGACCGACCCCAACCGGGGTGCGCTGTCGGTGTACGACGACTGGTGCCTCCAGCCGGCCGCCAACACGGCCGGATCCGCGCTGCAGATCCAGAAGTGCGCCTCCACCGCCGCGGCGGCGACGGCGCAGGAGCTGAAGCGCAACGCGGCCGGCCAGCTGACGCACGTCGCGTCCAACCTGTGCCTCGCGGTGCAGGGCGCCAACTCGGCGGACGCCACGGCGATCGTCCTGGCCACGTGCGACGGAGCCGCCGCCGCGCAGCTCTGGGCGCCGCAGAACGACACCCGTCACATCTACGGCCCCACCGGCGAACGCCTGCTCACCATCAAGGGCAAGACGGCCACCCTGAACCTGGGTGACACGGAGGTCACCGTCCGGCAGGGCGGCGTCCTGGTCAACTCGCAGCGTACCTACACCACCCCTGCCGGCGCGGTCATGCGCTACGCCAACGGCACGGGCGGGGACCAACTGGTCGCGCTGACCACGGACCATCAGGGCTCCACCTACGCCGAGGTCGTGCTGGGCGGCACGATGGACGTGCGGATCCGCAAGCAGGACGCGTTCGGCAATCAGCGTGGACCGGACACCTCCGGCGTCAACATGCAGACGCACACGGGGTTCCTGGGCAAGACGAGGGACGACTCGTCCGGCTACACCCTTCTTGGTGCCCGTCTCTACGACCCCGTGGTCGGACGTTTCCTCTCCGCCGACCCGCAGATGGACCTGAACGACCCGCTGCAGGCCAACGGGTACGTCTACGCGCACAACAACCCGGTCACCCATGCGGACCCGACGGGTCTGGCGATCTCCCTGACCGCCTCGGAGAAGGCGGCGGCTCTCGCGGGCGCGGGCCTGTCCGCGGCGCAGGTCGCGCAGGCGCAGGCCACCATGGGCAAGTCCCTGACCTCGGTGATCCTCGCCGCGGCGTGGAGCGTCCTGAGCGACTTCATCGGTCTCACCGATGCCATGGCCTGCTTCGGCGGTGACATGTGGTCCTGCGGCAGCATGATCATCGGGGCGATCCCGTGGACCAAGCTGGGCAAGATCCCGTCCGTCCTGAGGGCGGTCGACCGCACCATCGGCGCCATCCAGGCGTTCAAGAAGGCCAAGGCGGCGGCCGAAGCCGTGATCAAGGCCGCCAAGGCTGCCGAGGCGGCGGCTCTGAGAGCCAAGAAGGCCGCCATCGAGAAGGCGAAGAAGGAGGCCGCGCAACGGGCCAAGAAGAAGGCGGCGGAGGCGGCGAAACGCAAGGCCGACGCCGCGGCGGCCGCCAAGAAGAAGACCGGTAACCCGGTCCAGAAGCAGGCCCAGGCCAAGGCGGCCCCGAAGTCCTCGTCCGTCGCCGGCGGAGGCAAGGGCGGAGGTGGCGCCAAGAGCGGTGGCACCAAGGTCAGCACGTCGAAGCCCGGTGGCTCGTCGGGCGCCTCGTCCCGCAGCAACGGTGGCGCCAGCGGCGGTTCGTGCAAGACGGCCGACAACAGCTTCGTGCCCGGCACGAAGGTGTTGATGGCCAACGGCTCCACCAAGTCCATCGAAGACGTCAGGACGGGTGACAAGATCGTCGCCACCGACCCGAAGACCGGGGAGACCCGGATCGAGACGGTCACGGCGGAGATCAAGGGCAAGGGCCTCAAGCGCCTGGTCAAGGTCACCATCGACACCGACGGTCCGAAGGGCACGAAGACGGCTGAGGTCACCGCGACCGACGGCCACCCCTTCTGGGTCCCCGAGCTGGGTGAGTGGATCAGCGCCACGGACCTGAAGCCGAGCGAGTGGCTCAGGACCAGTACCGGTGTTTTCATTCAGGTCACTGCGGTCCAGCGGTGGACGGCCCCGAGTGAGACGGTTCACAACCTGACCGTCTCGGACACCCACACGTACTACGTGCTGGCCGGAGCGACACCGCTCCTGGTCCACAACTGTGGAGTCGCGACCGAAGACGACGCCCGTCTCGCGCATGACCGAGCGCTCGAACTGCAGGCCACCCGAGACGACTTCCCTGGTGCGAACTACAGGGGGGTCACCGCAGTGATCGGTGTCTACAACTCCGACACCAAGAAGGTTACGATTCGCATTGGAATCAGTGGTGGGGCCGAGCAGCCGCCAGCATGGACGCTCCGTGACGGAGAGGAGTTCATTCAAAGTGCGGGACACGCCGAGGAGAGCATCCTCAACAACCTGGCTGCAAATGAGCACGCGATATTCGGTGCGGCGTCGACCAACTTCTGCAACGAACACTGTCTCCCTCTAGTGGACACGAGAGGTGTGATCCTCATGGGAGGTCACGGAACCATCAAGTATTCCCCCTACAGGTATTTCTGGATTTCGAGCGAAGATTAGCGGGACGTCGTGATTGAGAATCTTTCCAGCCCGTCGGATGTCGAGTTGAAGCTCCTTGCTGCGGCAACAGCGGAGCGGGCGGCTTCTTTCTGCCGAGTATTGGGATCCGAAGAGCAGCAGGAATGGATTGATTCCGGTCTGGAACTCGCTTGGCGTATGGCAGCCGGCTACGGAGATGCAGATGATTGCTCGGCCCTCCTTGATTCCCTCGTCGAGTATGGCGAGGGCGAATTCGAAGAGGCGGACCCCACTGCATCTCCCGGCTTCTACGCAGAGCAAGCCGTCGGTCTCGTCGGAGAAGCTCTGGCGGTCTCCTTGAGGCCGTCCGTCGATCGCATCGAAACGGGATTCAAGACGATGCGAACACTTTTCTCCATGGTTGATTTCAAGCTCTCTGGAGAAAAGCCCGTGATTGTTCGAAGCGGTGAGCCCAAGCCGCTTCCTGGGCCGCTCGGTCAGCTTGAGAGGGACGCCGAGAGTCACGCGCTCGCAATCCTGCTGAGAGAGCGAGGTGCGACAGGAGAACGTCTGGGGGAGCAATCGACTCTGGCCGAGTTGCGCAACCTTTCAGAAGCGTTTTCCGTCGATGTGACTCCGTCTCTGGAGGAATTCTCCGAGGCCAACAACTGGAGCTGATCAGCCGATGGCTCAGGGAGCGTCGGACTGACGGCATCCAGAAGACATGACAGAAGGCCGTCCCCGGTTTCGTGCCGGGGGCGGCCCTCTGTTTCGTGGTGTCGTATGTCAGCCCTTCACGGGAGCCGGATCCGCTGGGACCCCTTGGTCCACTGCGAGCTGCCTCGACGCAACTGGTTCTGCCTCCCCGTTCCGTGCTTCCCGCAGGAACAGCCTCGAGGGCTCCGGGTCGAAGCCCGGACCTTTGTACCGAAGGCCCCGCCAGCCGCCGATCAGGTTCTCGATTCGGGTCAGGCGGCCGTCGACGCCCTGCGCAGCGCGCTGATGCAGGAGCCGATCGCCTCCTGGAGGGCTTCGAGGCGCTGGAGCATGTCGTCCTCGAAGACCTCCTCCTCCAGGACCTCGTCCAGGGTCAGCTCCTCGAAGACCTTCGTCGCCTTCTGCAGGCTGCTGTAGAACTTCGTCCGCCGCTCCTGGACCCGCAGCGCCGGGTCCTCCTCGACGGCCTTGGCGACCAGGCCCTTGACCGCGTCGTACGCCTCGCCGGCCCACTCGCCGGCCTCCTCCGAGTCGTCCAGCTCGTCGAGGAGCGACAGGTGCCGCTCGGCCTCCGCCCGCAGCTCGGGCGGTGCCTCCACGGTCTGCCCCGCCGGGGTCTTGATCTGGCCGTTCTCCACGATCTGGCGCACGTACCCGATGCGGTCCGCCGCCTTCGCCTCGCTCGCCACCGCCTTCTTCAGGTCGCCGGTGCGGGCGATCGCGCGGGCCATCTCCGTCTGGAGGGCCGGGTCCTCCTTCATCCGGTCGAGCAGCGCGCCGCGCGCCGCCTCCGCCGTCCCGGGGTCGGCGAGGATCGCCGCCCGCAGCGCCGTCGGGTTCTCCGCGACCTCCAGCGCCTTCGTCGGCCGGATGCCCTCCGCCTCGGCCGCCGCGCTGATCGCCTGCCCGCGCACGGAGGTCGCGCCGTTGCGGGAGGAGTAGTACGAGATCCAGACGTCCGCGTCGGGCAGCTCGACGTCCTCGCCGGGGACCAGGACCTCGAACTGGGGGACCAGGCCGTCGTCGGCGGCCATGTCCCAGGCCTTGTAGTAGCGCATGACCCGCTCCGGCGAGCACCCCGCGAGTTCCGCGAACGCCTTCGCGGAGACCTTCGCCGCGGCCGTGCCCTCGGCCGGCTGGCCGCCGGGCCGGACGCTCCGCGCCACCTTGAGTGCGAAGGCCCAGCCGCCTGTGCGGGCGTAGACGCCGAAGTCGCGGGCGTCGCGGACGACGACGGGGTCGGGCTCCCCGGCGTCCTGATCCGCGTCCCCGTCCACCTCCTGGGCCGAGGTCTGATCCGCGTCCTGCTGATCCTCCCGGTCCTCAACCTCCTGCGGTCCGTGGGGCTCCGGCGCCGAGGGCTCCCAGAACTCGGGCTCCTCCGCCATGACGGGGCCGGTGGCCTCCTCGGCGGGCCCGGGGACAATGGACTCGGTGACGGCGGACTCGGGAACGACGGGCCCGGGAACGGCGGGCCCGGCCTCGGCGGGCGTGGTGTCGGACGGGGTGAAGGCGATGGTCACCGGGGCTCTCCGAGGGTCGGGTACGGGAACTGCGGCCGACAGCCTATACACACCCCTTGGCGAAGTTTCACCCGTTTCAGCGGTCCGGTGCGCAGGGGGCGACCGGAACCCGCCGGGCCGTCCCCGCCACCGCCCGGTCCGTGCCATTGGTCCACGCCAACGGTGGTTTTCCACAGGGGTGGTACGGCTGCCGGGCGGCGCGTACGGTGCCGGATATGAAGATCCTCATCAGCGCCGACATGGAGGGCGCGACCGGTGTGACCTGGCCCGCAGACGTGCTGCCCGGCACGCCCCAGTGGGAGCGGTGCCGCTCCGTGTTCACGTCCGACGTGAACGCGGCGGTGCTGGGCTTCTTCGACGGCGGCGCCGACGAGGTGCTGATCAACGAGGCGCACTGGACCATGCGGAACCTGCTCCTGGAGAGACTGGACGAGCGGGCCGAGATGCTCACCGGCCGGCACAAGTCCCTCTCCATGGTCGAGGGCGTGCAGCACGGCGACGTCGACGGCATCGCCTTCGTCGGCTACCACACGGGCGCGGGCGCCGAGGGCGTCCTCGCCCACACCTACCTCGCCAACTCCATCACCGGCGTCTGGCTCAACGGCGAGCGGGCGAGCGAGGGCCTGCTCAACGCCCACGTGGTCGCGGAGTACGGCGTCCCCGTCGTCCTCGTCACCGGCGACGACCTGACCTGCGAGGACGCCCTCGGCTACGCCCCCGAGGCCCCCAAGGTCGCCGTCAAGGACCACGTCTCGCGGTACGCGGCGGTCTGCCGGACCCCCGCCAGGACCGCCGCCGACATCCGGGCCGCCGCGAAGGCCGGCGCCGCGCTCGCCGTGCGGTACGAACCGGTCCGGGGCGGCCCCTTCACCGTGGAGGTCGAGTTCGACGCCGAGCACCTGGGCGCCGCCGCCACGGTGGTTCCCGGCGTGGCGCGCAGCGGGGAGCGGCGCGTCGCGTACACGAGCGGGACCATGTACGAGGCAATCCGTACGTTCAAGGCGGTCACGACCATCGTCTCCGCCGCGGTGGAGGAGCAGTATGGCTGAGGAGGTCCG
This sequence comes from Streptomyces sp. NPDC086147, assembly GCF_040702165.1. Classification (NCBI taxonomy): domain Bacteria; kingdom Bacillati; phylum Actinomycetota; class Actinomycetes; order Kitasatosporales; family Streptomycetaceae; genus Streptomyces; species Streptomyces sp. NPDC086147. The sequence continues at coordinate 148,772 of NZ_JBFBJO010000004.1, forward strand.
GGAACCGGACGCGACGGCGCTCGACGAGGTGGTCACCTTCACCTCCGAGCTCATCCGCATCGACACCACCAACCGGGGCGGCGGCGACTGCCGCGAGCGCCCCGCCGCCGAGTACGTCGCCGAGCGGCTCGCCGCCGCCGGGATCGAGCCCACCCTCCTGGAGCGGACCACCGGCCGCACCAACGTCGTGGCGCGCATCCCCGGCACCGACCCCGCGGCCCCCGCGCTCCTCGTCCACGGACATCTGGACGTGGTGCCCGCCGACCCCGCCGAGTGGGCCGTCCACCCCTTCTCCGGCGAGGTCCGCGACGGACTCGTGTGGGGGCGCGGCGCCGTCGACATGAAGAACATGGACGCGATGGTCCTGGCCGTCGTCCGCTCCTGGGCCCGCCAGGGCGTCCGGCCGCGCCGGGACGTCGTCCTCGCCTATACCGCCGACGAGGAGGACAGTGCCACCGACGGTTCCGGCTTCCTCGCCGAACGGCACCCGGCGCTCTTCGAGGGCTGTACGGAGGGCATCAGCGAGTCCGGGGCGTTCAGCTTCCACCCGGAGCCCGGCACCACCCTCTACCCGATCGCGGCGGGGGAGCGCGGCACCGCCTGGCTCAAGCTCACCGCCCACGGCCGCGCCGGCCACGGCTCCAAGGTGAACACGGCCAACGCCGTCACCCGCCTCGCCGCCGCCGTCGCCCGGATCGGCGCCCACACCTGGCCCGTCCGGCTCACCGCCACCGTCCGCGCCGCCCTCACCGAACTGGCCGCGCTGTACGGGATCGAGGTCGATACCCACGCCCCCGACTTCGACACGGACCTCCTGCTCGACAAGCTCGGCCCCGCCGCCGCCCTCGTCGCACCGACCGTCCGCAACAGCGCCAACCCGACCATGCTGGAAGCCGGTTACAAGGTCAACGTCATCCCGGGCACCGCCGTCGCGTACGTGGACGGGCGGATGCTGCCGGGCGGCGAGGAGGAGTTCACCGAGACGATGGACCGGCTGACCGGGCCGGACGTGCGGTGGGAGTTCCACCACCGCGAGGTGCCCCTGGAGGCCCCCGTGGACTCCCCGACCTTCGCCAAGCTGCGGGCCGCCGTCGAGCGCTTCGACCCGGACGGGCACGTCCTGCCGTTCACCATGTCCGGCGGCACCGACGCCAAGCAGTTCTCCCGGCTCGGCATCACCGGCTACGGCTTCTCGCCGCTGAAGCTGCCCCCGGACCTCGACTACGCGGCGCTCTTCCACGGGGTCGACGAGCGCGTCCCCGTGGACGCCCTCCACTTCGGCGTCCGGGTGCTCGACCACTATCTGAAGTCCGCGTAGGGCACGCGGGACGCACGAGGAAACCCGGGACACGAGGGGGAACGGACCTGTGACAGCAGGGGGAGCGGAGACCATGGAGACGGCCGCCTACGGAAGCTGGCCCTCGCCCGTCGACGCGGCGCTCGCCGCCGCGCACGACGGACGGCCCGAGTACCCCGGCGCCGTCGGCGACGAGCTGTGGTGGACCGCGCCACGGCCCGCCGAGGGCGGCCGCCGGGCCCTGGTGCGGCGGCGGGCCGACGGCACGGAGGAGACCGCGCTGCCCGCCCCGTGGAACGTCCGCAGCCGGGTCGTCGAGTACGGCGGACGGCCCTGGGCGGCGGCCGACCGCCCCGAGGGCGGACCGCTCGTGGTGTTCTGCCACTTCCCCGACCAGCGGCTGTACGCGTACGAGCCCGACGCCGGGCCCGGCGCGGAGCCCCGGCCGCTCACCCCCGTCTCCGCCGTCGGCGGCGGACTGCGCTGGGTCGACCCGGTGGTCCACCCGGACCGGGGCGAGGTGTGGTGCGTCCTGGAGGAGTTCACCGGGCCCGCGCCGACTGACGTGCGCCGGGTGCCCGCCGCCGTGCCGCTCGACGGCTCGGCCGCCGGGGACCGCACCGCCGTGCGCGAACTCACCGGCGAGCGCCACCGGTTCGTGACCGGCCCCCGGCTCTCCCCGGACGGGAGCCGGGCGGTCTGGATCGGCTGGGACCACCCCCGGATGCCGTGGGACGGCACCGAGGTCCTGCTCGCCGAGGTCGCCCCCGACGGCACCTTCCGGGACGCCAGAACCGTCGCCGGCGGGCTGGCCGAGTCCATCCCCCAGGCCGACTGGGACGCGGCGGGCCGACTGCTCCTCGTCAGCGACCGCACCGGCTGGTGGAACCTCTACCGGGCCTCGGTCGGCGACGACGGCACCCTGTCCGAACCGGTCGCCCTCCGTCCCCGCCCCGAGGAGTTCGGCGGCCCGCTCTGGAAGATCGGACACGGCTGGTTCGCGCCCCTGGAGAACGGGCTCGTCGCCGTCGTCCACGGCACGGGCACCACATCCCTCGGGATCCTCGACCCCGAGCGCGGCGACCTCGTCGACGCCGTCGGCCCCTGGACCGAGTGGACCCCGGCCCTCGCCGTCCACGGCACCCGGGTGGTCGGCGTCGCCGCCGGACCATACGGCTCCTACGAACTGGTCGAGCTCGACACCCGCACCGGCCGCGCCCGCGCGGTCGGCGCCGCGCACACCGACGCCGTCGACCCCGCGTACTACCCCGAGCCCCGCCTCCGCACCTTCACCGGGCCCGGCGGCCGGGAGGTCCACGCCCAGGTGTACCCGCCCCGCCACCCCGGCTTCACCGGCCCCGACGGAGAGCTGCCGCCCTATGTGATCCGGGCGCACGGCGGGCCCACCGGGCACGCCCCGCTCGTCCTCGACCTGGAGATCGCCTACTTCACCTCGCGGGGCATCGGCGTCGCCGAGGTGAACTACGGCGGCTCGACCGGCTACGGCCGGGAGTACCGGGAGCGGCTGCGCGAGCAGTGGGGCGTCGTCGACGTCGAGGACTGCGCGGCCGTCGCGACGGCGCTCGCCGCCGAGGGCACGGCCGACCCGGCGCGGCTCGCCGTGCGCGGCGGCAGCGCGGGCGGCTGGACGGCCGCCGCCTCCCTCGCCGCCACGGACGTGTACGCCTGCGGCACGATCGTCTACCCCGTCCTCGACCCCCGGGGCTGGGCCACCGGCGGGACCCACGACTTCGAGTCCCGGTACCTCGACGGGCTCATCGGCCCCTTCGACCGGGTGCCCGGCCGGTACAAGGAGCGCTCGCCCGTCGAGCACGTCGACCGGATCACGGCCCCGTTCCTGCTGCTCCAGGGGCTCGACGACGTCATCTGTCCGCCCGAGCAGGCCGAGCGCCTGCTCGCCCGCGCGGCCGGCCGGGGCGTCCCGCACGCCTACCTCGCCTTCGAGGGGGAGGGGCACGGCTTCCGCGGCACCGAGGCCCTGGTCCGCTCCCTGTAGGCCGAACTCTCCCTGTACGTCGAGGTGTTCAGAATCGACCGCACGGACGTCCCGGACCTGGAGTACCGCACGTGACCGGCCCCGGGGCGCGGGAGCCGCTCGCTGTCCGCGCACTGGAGCGGCCCGCCCGGCTCCGGCCCGGGGCGCGGGTCGCCGTCGTCGCCCCCAGCGGGCCCGTCTCCGAGGAGCGGCTGCGGGCGGGGCTCGACGTGCTGCGCGGCTGGGACCTGGAGCCGGTGGTCGCCCCGCACGTCCTGGACGTCCATCCGGCCCTCGGGTACCTCGCGGGGGCGGACCGGGCCCGGGCCCGGGACCTGACCGAGGCCTGGTGCGACCCCTCGGTCTCCGCCGTGATCTGCGCGCGCGGCGGGTACGGCGCCCAGCGCATGGTGGACCTCGTCGACTGGGCGGCGGTCCGGGCGGCCGGACCCAAGGCCTTCGTCGGCTACAGCGACGTCACCGCCCTGCACGAGGCCTTCGCCGTCCGCGCGGGCTTCGCCACCCTGCACGGGCCGATGACCGCCGCGGGCACCTTCCTCTCGGACCCTCGTACGCAGGAGTCCCTGCGGGCCACCCTGTTCGAGCCCGAGTCGGTACGGACCCTGGGATCGGAGACCGCGCGGGCCCTCGTGCCGGGCCGCGCCCGGGGCGTGACCCTCGGCGGCTGCGTCAGCCTCCTCGCCGCCGACCTCGGCACCCCGCACGCCCGGCCCTCGGCGCGCGGTGGGCTGCTGGTCCTGGAGGACGTGGGGGAGGAGCTGTACCGCCTCGACCGGATCCTCACCCAACTCCTGCGCTCCGGCTGGCTCGACGGGGTCGCGGGCGTGGTGCTCGGCTCCTGGGCGGAGTGCGGGCCGTACGAGGAGGTGCGGGCGGTGCTCGCCGACCGGCTCGGCGGCCTGGGGGTGCCGGTCGTGGAGGAGCTGGGCTTCGGACACGGCCCGACCGCGCTCACCGTACCGCTCGGCATACCGGCGGTGCTCGACGCGGACGCGGGGACGCTCACCCTCGACGTACCGGCCCTGCGCTGAGGGCTTCCACCAAGTCGCCTTCCAGGCGCGGGTGTTCGGCGCGACGACGAAACGACCCCGCCATCTTCGTGGGTTCCGCCAGTACGGCCCTCCGGACGGCCGGGGAGAGACTTCCCGCCAGGGGCCGCGGCCTGTCCGAAGGCCGACGCCACGAAGAGGGGAACAGCACGATGAGCGGTCAGCTCTACGACGGGATCGGCGAGGCGTTCGAGGGGTTCAAGGGCCTCCCCCTCGCACGCTACGGGGAGGTGCCCGGTTTCCTCGCCCTCGTCGGCGACGTGAAGGGCAGGTCGGTCCTCGATCTGGCCTCCGGAACCGGCTTCTACAGCAGGGAGCTCAAGCGGCGCGGCGCGTCCGACGTCCTCGGCGTCGACATCTCCGGCGCGATGGTCGACGCGGCCCGGGCCCTGGAGGACGCCGAACCGCTGGGCGCGCGGTACGAGGTCGGTGACGTCGCGGAGCTGCGCGCCTTCGACGAGCCCTTCGACCTCGCGATCGCGGTCCAGCTGTTCAACTACGCCGACAGCGTCGCCACCATCGAGCGGATGTGCCGGAACATCCACCGCAGCCTCGCGGCAGGGGCCGAGTTCTTCGTCTTCACGCAGAACCCGGACTTCCGTTTCGGCGGGCCGTCCCTGGCCAAGTACGGCTTCCTGTGCGAATCGCTCGGCGAGGAGACCGAGATCGGGCCGCGCGAGCGGCTCACCGCGCTCCTCGACCCGCCGATCTCGTTCGAGGCGAACCCGCCCGGCCGCGAGGTCTTGGAGAAGAGCCTGCGGGCGGCCGGGTTCGACGGGATCGCCTGGGTGCCCCTGGAGATCTCGGAGGCCGGCGTACGCGAGTACGGCGAGGAGTTCTGGGCCGACCACGACGCCAACCCGCCGCTGACGATGCTCCGCTGCCGCGCCTGACACCGAGACGGTCCCCGCGCCCGCCCCCGAGCGGGTTCCGGGCCGCCCCCGCCCCTGAGCAGGGCGGCCCGGAATGCGAGGAACTTCACGGCCCCCGCCGTACATCCCCGGAGCCCCTTCGTTCGTCTTCCGTGCGCCGGGTCCGTGCGGGCCCGGAAGGCATCGATTCAAGGGCGGAAGACTTTGAAGACTCCCACACTCGGGGTACGCAGTGCCGTGACCGTCACACTCACGGCCTCGGCCGTCCTGGCCGGTGGCCTCTTCACCGGCCAGGCGTACGCCGCGCCCGTCGACCCGACGGTCACCGCCCTGGGCGGCTTCATCATGAACAACGCCACGGGCACGACGATGTACGGGAAGACCGCCGACACCCGCCGGTCCACCGGCTCCACCACGAAGATCATGACCGCGAAGGTGGTGCTCGCGCAGAAGGGCCTCAACCTCGACGCCAAGGTCACGATCGACAAGGCCTACAGCGACTACATCGTCGCGAAGAACGCCTCGTCGGCCCGGCTCATCGTCGGCGACAAGGTGACCGTCCGCCAGCTCCTCTACGGCCTCATGCTGCCGTCGGGCTGCGACGCCGCCTACGCGCTCGCCGACAAGTTCGGCACCGGCACCACGCGGGCGGCCCGGGTCAAGTCGTTCATCGGCAAGATGAACACCGAGGCCAAGAACCTCGGCATGAAGAACACCCACTTCGACTCGTTCGACGGCATAAGCAACGGGCAGAACTACTCGACTCCGCGCGATCTGACGAAGCTCGCGAGCAGCGCGATGAAGGACGCCACGTTCCGCACCGTCGTCGCGACGAAGTCCACGTCGCAGAAGGTGACCACCAAGACCGGTGGCTACCGGTACATGTCGTGGACCAACACGAACAGGCTCCTGAGCGAGTACAGCGGCACGATCGGCGTGAAGACCGGATCGGGCCCGCAGGCCAAGTACTGTCTCGTCTTCGCGGCCACCCGCAACGGCAGGACGCTCATCGGCACGGTGCTGGCCTCGTCGTCCGAGGCGAACCGGACGGCCGACGTCAAGAAGCTGCTGGACCACAACTTCAAGAAGTGATCCCGGGGGCGGGCCGGCGCCGTGGTGCGCCGGCCCGCCGCTCCGCACGGGCCTCAGAGCGCCGCGTACCCCGGGCGCACGACCTCGTCGATCAGGCGCCGGCGCTCGGGCAGCGGCAGGAAAGCGGCCTCCAGGGCGGCGACCGTGAACTCCTCGAAGACCTCCGGGCCGTAGCCGAAGGCGTCCGCCATGTGCTGGAACTCCTCGCTCATGGTGGTGCCGGAGACCAGCCGGTTGTCCGTGTTGAGCGTGATCCGGAAGCCCAGGCGGCGCAGCTCGTCGATCGGGTGCGTGGCGTAGTCCTTCGCCGCGCCCGTCTGCAGGTTGGAGGTCGGACAGACCTCCAGGGCGATCCGGTTGTCCCGGACGTACGAGGCGAGCCGGCCCAGCGTGCCGTCCTCGGCTATGTCGTCCGTGATCCGCACGCCGTGTCCGATCCGCTCGGTGCCGCAGACCTGCACGGCCTCGTGGATCGACTCCGCGCCGACGGCCTCGCCCGCGTGGATGGTGAAGTGGCAGTTCTCCCGCTTCAGGTGCTGGAAGGCGGCCAGGTGGCGGGCCGGCGGGTTGCCGATCTCGCCGCCCGCGATGTCGAAGCCCGCCACTCCGTTGTCCCGGTGCGCGACCGTGAGCCGCGCGATCTCCAGGGAGCGGTCCGTGTGGCGCATCCCGGTGAGCAGGGTGCGGACGGTGATGCGGCCGCCGGAGCGGCGCTCGCCCTCGCGGAAGCCGTCGTTGACCGCCTCGACGACCTCGTCGAGGGTCAGGCCGCCCTCCAGGTGCTGCTCGGGGGCGTAGCGGACCTCGGCGTAGACGACGCCGTCCGCCGCCAGGTCCTCGGCGCACTCGGCCGCGATGCGCGTGAGCGCCTCGCGGGTCTGCATCACCGCGCAGGTGTGGGCGAAGGTCTCCAGGTAGCGCTCCAGCGAACCGGAGTCGGCGGCGTCCCGGAACCAGACCGCGAGCTCGGCCGGATCCTCGGTCGGCAGCGCGGTGTAGCCGCACTCGCGCGCCAGCTCGACGATGGTCGCGGGGCGCAGCCCGCCGTCGAGGTGGTCGTGGAGGACGGCCTTGGGGGCCCGTCGGATCCAGTCGGAGACGGGGGCGGCGGCGGGCGCGGTGAGGTTGTCAGACAAGTGCATGGCGGGGAAGTGTACGCCACGGGGAGGGGGCGCGCTGTGACGCCCCCGACAGGGGGCGGGACGGGAGTTCGGACCGCTCAGTGGGAATGCAGCACCGGCAGCGCGGGGGCGCCCGTCGGCAGCATGTGCTTGGCGGCCAGGACCGGGACCTCGCCGACCCGGACGACCTGGGTGACCAGGACGGCGGGGGTGTCCGCCGGGCGGCCCAGCTGGTCCCCGCGCCGCCGTCCGAGCAGCGTCGCCGTGATGCCGCTGTGCGCGCCGAGGGCCGTCTCGCGCGAGGCGGCGACCAGGACCGAGAGCATGGAGACCGCCGGGTGGCCGTCGGCGTCCGTCTCCCGCAGGGCCCGCGCGAACTCGGGGTGCACCCGGTCGAGCAGGTCGTCGGACGCCGCCCACTCGTGGCTCAGGGCCGCCGCCGTACCCTCTCCGACCAGCACGGACTCCCAGAACCGCAGCTCGGCGCGGGCCGGGGCGAGCAGATGCTGGGCGGTGAAGTCGGTCGGCTCCTCGACCGTCCGCAGGAGCGCCCGCACGCGGAGCGGCGCGCCCCCGCCGATCAGCTCCTCCAGCGGCTGGACCTGCTCGAACCCGCGCCGGGGCGGCCGGTCGTTCACGGTCCGGCCGACCCCGCGCCGCACGGTGAGGACCCCGTCCTCCTGGAGCAGCAGCAGCGCCTCGCGCAGGGCGGGCCGGCTCACGCCCAGCTCGGCGGCGAGCTTCGGCTCGGAGGGGAGCGTGGAGCCCGGCGGGTAGGTGCCGTCGTGGACGGCGTCCGCGATCCGCTCGTAGAGCGCCACGACCGGTCGCCGCCGCTGTCCGCTGACCGCCACGGCCTCTCCTCTTCTCGCTGTCGGTCCCGTCCCCGGCACCACGGTAGCCGGGTCTCGTTGTCTGACAAGTCACCCGTACGGCTCTCCCCACCGCCACGGTGGGGCCCCGTCCCCCTCATTCTGGTCCCACGGCGGCGGCCGGTACGGACGGCAGGGGCGGTACGACGAGGAGAGGCCCGGAACGATGAGTCCCCAGGACAGGGAACGGACGGCGGACGCGGGCGCGTCCCGGCCCGGCGGGAGGCGGAAGTGAGGCGGGCCGCCGCCGTCGGGGCGGTCGCCCTCCTCGCGCTCGCGGCCGTCGCCGCGACCTCGGCGGAGGAGACCTCCGGGGCCGGGGGCGAGCCGGGAGAACGGACGGTGCCGGACTTCCTGGGCCTGGGCCTGTGGCGGGTCTTCACCCGTCTCGACCGCAGGACCCGGCTCGACGTCCACGACGTGAGCGGCCGGGACCGGCGGGTGCTCTGGCCGTCGCGCTGGCAGGTCTGCACCCAGTACCCGGAGGCGGGCGCGGACCTCGACCGGCGGACCACGGTCATGATCGGAGTCGTCCGCAGGGGCGAGACCTGCCCGCCCCGCGTCCGCACGGCCCGCCGCTGACCGGCGCCACCGGCGACCGGGCTTCGTCACCGACCGGCCTCGCGGCCCGTACGACACCGTGGCTCGTACGACCCTGCGGCCCGTACGGCACCGTGACTCGTACGCCCCCGTGGTCCCGCACGGCCCGCCGCCGACCGGTGTCGTACGGGCCGTCCGCATAACCTGGCCGCATGCCCGATGCCCCAGGCCCGTACCCCTCCGTCCCGGGCCCGCCCTCCGGCGACCCCGGTCCGTCCCCCGACGCCCCCTACCTCGCCCTCGGCCCCCGCGTGGGCCTGCGGCCCTTCTCGGCGGCCGACGCCGAGGAGTTCACCGCGCGTGCCCGCGAGAGCCGGGAGCTGCACCGGCCCTGGCTGTTCCCGCCGTGCACGCCCGAGGCGTACGCCGCCTATACCGGGGTGCTCCTCGGCGAGCCGGCGCGCGTCGGTCTCCTGGTGTGCGAGCACGAGGAGGGCGGCCGGATCGCCGGGTTCGTCAACATCAACAACATCGTCCGCGGCGCCTTCCGCAGCGGCGCCCTCGGCTACGGCGCCTTCGCGCACGCCGCCGGACGCGGTCTGCTCACCGAGGCCCTCGGCCTGGTCCTGGACCACGCCTTCGGGTCCCTCGGACTGCACCGCCTGGAGGCGAACATCCAGCCCGGCAACGCGGCCTCCCGCGCCCTCGTCCGCCGTGCGGGCTTCCGCCTGGAGGGGTTCTCGCCCGCGATGCTGTTCATCGACGGCGCCTGGCGCGACCACGAACGCTGGGCGATCACGGCCCCGGAACCCGGGGCGTGAACGCACGACGGACTCAGCGCTTGTAGTTGATCTTCATCGTGTCGAGGTCCGTCACGGTCGAGCGCAGCCCCTTGTACCCGTGGCCCAGCTCCCCGAGCACCGTCTCCACCCGGTCCTCCGCGAGCGCGCCCGCCATCTCCTCGCCGTCCTCGGCGTCGGAGACGACGACCACGCGGTACGAGAAGTGCCTCAGCGTCCGGTCGTAGGTCAGCGAGCCCTCCTCCGTGAACCGCATCGCCGCCATCCCGTGGTCGTCCGCCTCGGCGAGCAGCCGGGACCGGCTCTCCTCCGACAGGCCGTCGAACGTGCCCCGGACGATGACCCGGTAGGTGTGCCGCGTGCCCATTCCTCGTACTCCCTGTGCCACGGGTGCCCCTGCTCCCCGGCCCGCCACGGCGGCGCGCCGACCCGTCACCGTACGACGGCGGGCGCCCGCGCCGCCCGGAATATCCGGCTGCCCCACCGGCGGCCCTCCGCCCGGCCCCTCCGTCGAAGCCCGAAGCCCGAAGCCTGAAGCCGAAGCCCGAAGCCGAAGCACGCCGTCGAAGCCCGACGCCGAGAACCCCTGGTCAGGACGGATCCCGGCGTGTTCGATGGGGCGATGACGACCGTGCGACGTGCCGTACTGACGCTGCCCGCGGCCCCGCTGGGGCCGGACAACCCGCTTCCCGCCCTGCGCGCCCCCGCCCGCGCCGGGGCGCACGCCGTCGACGAACGCACCCTCGCCGGGCTCCCGCGCGACCTGGCCCGGGGCATCGGCCGCGCCCCGCTGCGCAGCCTCCTGCCCGTCCCCGTGCGCGACGGCTACGGCCGCGACCGCGCCCCCGCGGACCTCGACGCGATCGTGATCGAGAACGACCGCCTCCGGGTGACCGTCCTGCCCGGCCTCGGCGGCCGGATCCACTCCCTCCACCACAAGCCCACCGGCCGCGAGCTCGTCCACCGCAACCCCGTCCTCCAGCCCGCCGCCTTCGCGCTCAACGGTGCCTGGTTCGCCGGCGGCGTCGAGTGGAACACCGGGGCCACCGGGCACGGCGCCCTCTCCTGCTCGCCCCTCCACGCCGCGACCGTCCGCGCCCCCGACGGCGGCCCGATGCTCCGCCTGTGGGAGTGGGAACGGCTGCGCGACCTGCCGTTCCAGATCGACCTGTGGCTCCCCGAGGACTCCGACTTCCTGTACGCCGGCGTCCGCATCCGCAACCCCCACGAGCGCCCCGCGCCCGTCTCCTGGTGGTCCAACACGGCCGTCCCCGAGGACCGGCGGGTCCTCGTGCCCGCCGACGCGGCCTGGCACCACGGCCACGAACGCGGCCCGGACCGCGTGCCCGTGCCCGTCGACGGTGACGGCACCGACCGCACGTACCCGCTGAACAGCGTCCACGCCGCCGACTGGTTCCACGACCTCCCGGACGGGCGGCGGCGCTGGATCGCCGCCCTCGACGCGGACGGCACCGGCCTCGTCCAGACCTCCACCGACGCCCTGCGCGGCCGGAAGCTCTTCGTCTGGGGCACCGGGCGCGGCGGCCGCCGCTGGCAGGAGTGGCTGACCGGGCCCGGCGCCCCCGGCTACGCCGAGATACAGGCCGGGCTCGCCCGCACCCGGCTGGAGCACCTGGAGCTGGCGGGCGAGTCGGAGTCCAGCTGGCTGGAGGCGTACGGGCCGCTCGCCGCCGACCCCGCCGCCGTGCACGGCGACGACTGGACGGCGGCCCGCGCGGACGCCGAACGCGCCCTGGACGGCGCCCTGCCCCGGACCGCCGTCGACGCCGCGTACACCGCCTGGCGGGAGCGCGCCGCCGACGCCGAGCCGGAGACGGTCCTCGCGGCGGGTTCGGGCTGGGGCGCCCTCGAAGTGCTGCGCGGAGGGTACGAGCTGCCCGGCACGCCCTTCCCGGAGTCGACGCTCGGCCCGGAGCAGGAGCCGTGGCGCGAACTCCTGCGCACCGGCGTCCTGCCGCCCCCGGCGAAGGGCGCGGGGCCCGGCGCGCCGCTCGTCTCCGCCCCCTGGCGGGACATGCTGGAGACCGCCCCGGCCGACCCCTCCACCGAGTACCACCTCGGCGTCGCCCAGTGGCACGCCGGGGACCGCGCCCAGGCGGTACGGAGCTGGGAGCGGGGACTGCGCGGGGCCGAGGAGTCCTGGCCGCTGCTGTACTGCCTGGCCGTGGCCGACCAGGAGGACGGGCACGCGGAGCGGGCCGCCGAACGGTTCGCGGAGGCCTTCGCCGACCACGCGGGCTCCACCGACCACCCGGCCTCCACCGACCACCCGGCCTCCACCGACCACCCGGCCTCCGACGCCTCCGACGCCTCCGGAGACGGGGGAGTGGTGGCCGCCGCCCTCGGCCGGGAGGCCGTGGCGGCGCTGCTCGCCACCGGCCGGACCGACCGGGCCCGGCAGCTCTGGGCGCGCCTTCCGGAAGAGGCGCGGGGGAGGGGCGCGTTCCGGCTCCTGGAGGTCCGGATCCTGCTCGCGGAGGGCCGGCCGGACGCGGCCCGCGCCGTCTTCGACGAGGGCTTCGAGGTGGCGGACCTGAGCGAGGGCGCCGAGGTGCTCGGCGAGCTCTGGGCGCGGATCACCGACGAACCCCTGCCGGACGCCTACGAGTTCCGGATGCGCCCGAATCCCTGAGGGGTGATCACGCCACCCGGCACAGGACCTCCCCGTGCGGGACCATGAACCAGGCGTCCTCCCGTCCGCCCCACTCCCGCCAGGCCTCCGCGATCGCCGCCAGCTCCCCGGCGGTCGCGTGGCCGCCGGAGACGGCCAGGCCGGCGTAGCCGGAGGCGGTCGTGCGGTCCGCCCACAGGCCGCTCCACCAGGCCCGCTCCTCGGGAGCGGCGAAGCACCAGGCGCCGGCCGTCGTCGTGATGTCCGTGAAGCCGGCCCGCCGGGCCCAGGAGAACAGGCGCCGGCCCGCGTCCGGTTCGCCGCCGTTGGCGCGCGCGACCCGGTGGTACAGGTCCAGCCACCCGTCCAGGACGGGCAGTTCGGGGAACCAGGCGAAGGCCCCGTAGTCGCTGTCCCGGGCCGCGACGATCCCGCCGGGCCGGCACACCCGCCGCATCTCGCGCAGCGCCCGCACCGGGTCCCCGACGTGCTGGAGCACCTGGTGGGCGTGGACGACGTCGAAGGAGTCGTCGGGGAAGTCCAGGGCGTGGACGTCGGCCACGGCGAACCGGACGTTCTCCAGGCCGCGTCCGTCCGCGACGGCGCGGGCCTTCACCAGGACGTCCTCGGCCGCGTCGACCCCGGTCACGCGGCCCGGCCCGACCAGCGCGGCCAGGTCGGCGGTAATGGTGCCGGGCCCGCAGCCCACGTCCAGGACGTCCAGCCCCGGCCGCAGCTCGGGCAGCAGGTAGGCGGCGGAGTTGGCGGCGGTCCGCCAGCTGTGCGAACGCAGGACCGACTCGTGGTGGCCGTGGGTGTAGACGGCGGTCTCGTGGGCCGCGGACGGTGTGGAGGCGTGCGTCATGGAACCGGCTCCCTCGGTGTGGGTGGGTGCCTCCACCGTAGGCGGGCTGATCGCATAATGAGACACACGTCTTGCCATGTGGACCATTCCTCACCTCAACGGGTCCCGTCGGCAACGGAGTTCCCCGACGGGGCCCGGCCGCTCGCCTTCCCGGAGTCCGATCGTCCGCCCTCCCGCGCAGCCGCCCCGACCTCGCATCTTCCGGCCCTTTCCGCCGCCTTCCCTCACGTATGCCAGGCCCCTCGGCGCCTCTGTGACAGGCCTGTGAACGGACCGTTCGAACGCGCCCCGCGCCCCTAGGATCGGCGCGCCGCCCGTTCGGCCCCTCCCCCTTCCGTCCGCCGAGGAGTCCCGTGCCGTACTCGCCCGTGCCCGCCCGCCGCTCCCTGCTGAAGCTGCTCGCCGCGAGCCCGGCGGTGTCCGCCCTCGGCGGGCTCGCCGCCGCGGCCCCCGCGCGGGCGGCGGCCGCGGCCGGGCCCACCGCGCCCGGGATCGTCAAGCCGCTCCCCGCCGAGCACTTCACCGTCCGGGGCACCAACGCCGAGGCCCGCTTCGACGCCTTCGCGGACACCGGTTACCTCACCCCCGCCGACCGCTTCTTCGTCCGCAACCACACCTCCACCCCCGTCCTCGACGCCCGCGACTGGCGCCTGACGCTCTGGGGTGACGGGCTCCACGGCCGCAACCCGGTCCACCTCAGCTACGGGCAGCTCCGCGACCTGCCGTCCGTCACCCGGACCGCCCTGATCGAGTGCGCCGGGAACGGCCGCAGCCTCTACACCACCCAGCAGGGCGAGGCCGTCACCGGCACCGCCTGGACCCTGGGCGCCGTCGGGGCCGCCCGCTGGCGCGGCGCCCGCCTCGCCGACGTGCTCCGGCGTGCCGGGATCGCCCGCGACGCCGTCGCCGTCCAGCCGCGCGGCCTCGACGACCCGTACGTCTCCGGCGGCGTCGACCACGGCCGGGTGCGCCGCCCGCTGCCGATCGCCAAGGCCCTGGACGACGTGATCCTCGCGTACGAGATGAACGGCGAGCCCCTCCCGTACGACCACGGGCACCCGATCCGGCTCGTCGTGCCCTCCTGGATCGGCATCGCCTCCATCAAGTGGCTCGGCGACATCGAGGTCTCCACCCGCCCGCTGACCTCGCCCTGGTCCACCGACTGGTACCGGCTCTTCGGCGACGCCCACCCCGAGGGCGGCAGCGCCCCGCTCGGCCGCCAGACCCTCAAGTCCGGCTACCAGCTTCCCTCCGGCGCCACCCTGGAGGCGGGCAGGGTCCACCGGCTCACCGGCCGCGCCTGGTCCGCCCTCGCCCCCGTGCGGAAGGTCGAGGTCTCCGTCGACGGCGGCGCCCACTGGCGCCCGGCCCAGCTCCACGACGCCCCCCGGCGCGACGGCTGGGTCCGCTGGAGCGCCCCGTGGCGCCCGCACCGCGCCGGGCAGGTCACCCTGCTCTCCCGCACCACCGACGCCGCCGGGAACACCCAGCCCGAGCGGGCCGTCCACAACACCCAGGGCTACCTGTTCAACGCGGTCGTGCGCCACCCCGTCACCGTCGCCTGACCCCGCCCGGGACGGCCCCCGCCCCGTCCCCCGGAGCGACTCCACAAGCGGCGGAAACGCCCGAAACTCCGTATAAAGGGCACGAGGGTGCCGTGCCCGGCGCCCCCGTGCGCTCAGGAGGTACGGGACATGCCGCAGAAGGCTCCGGAAGGGCGCGGCCCGGTGCGCTACGGTCCTCCCGCCCCCGACACCGGCCTGCCCGTCCCGCCCGTGCTCGCCGGCCTCCTCTCCGCCGCCGCCGGACGCACCGACCCCGAGCCGCCCGGCGGCGGACCCGTCCTGCGCGAGGCCGCCGCAGGACACTGGTGGCGCCGGGGCCTGCGCACCCACCCCGAGGACGTGGTGGCCGCCCCCGGCGCCCCCGCCCTGCTCCTGGCCCTCATAGCCGCCCACGGCGGCGACCTCCTGCTGCCCCGGCCCTGTCCCGCCTGGTGGGCCCCGCAGGCCCGGCTCCTCGGCCGCCCCGCGTACCACGTGCCCACCCCCGCCGAGTGCGGCGGCGTCCCCGACCCGTACGCCCTCCTGGAGACCGTCCGGCGGATCCGCGCCGAGGGCGGCCACCCCCGCGTCCTGCTGCTCTCCGTCGCCGACGACCCCACCGGCACCGTCGCCCCGCCCGAACTCGTCCGCGAGGCCTGCGAGGCCGCCGTCGCCGAGGGCCTCCACGTCGTCAGCGACGAGACCTGGCGCGACACCCGCCACGACCCGCACGACACCGTGCTCGTCAGCCCCGCCGAGATGTGCCCCGACGACGTCACCGTCCTCAGCGACCTCGGCGGCGCGCTCACCCCCGCCGCCTGGCCCTGCGCCGTCGCCCGCTTCCCGCCCACCGACCCGTCCCGCGCCGACCGCTGGACCGATCCCCGGGCCCGTGTCCTCGACGTCCTCACCGCCCTGGGCTCCGTCGTCCCCGGCCCGCTCGCCCCCGCCCTCGCCCACGCCCTCGACGAACCCGAGGACGTCACCGCGCCGGCCCGGCGCGCGACCGCCGTCCACGCGAGCCTCGCCCGGGCCGCCCACCGCGCCGTCCTCGCCGCCGGCGCCCTCTCCCTGCCCCCGCAGGCCGGCCGCCACCTTTACGCCGACCTCGGACCGCTGCGGGCCGGCCTCGCCGCCCGGGGCGTCACCGACTCCCTGGAACTGGAGGGCCTGCTCACCGAACGGCTCGGTGCCCCGGTGGCCGGCGGACACCGCTTCGGCGACGAACTCGGCGCCCTGCGGGTCCGCTTCGGCACGCGCATGTTCCTCGGGACCACGGGGGAGGAGCGGACCGAGGCCCTCGGGGCCGAGGACCCCCCGGAACTCCCCCGGGTGGCCCGGGCCCTCACGGACTTCGGCGCGGCACTGGAGGAACTCCGGTGACCCCGGCCGCCCGCCGACGCCCCACGAGCCCGCCATGAAGCGCCGAGCGGAACGGAGCCCGCAGATGACCGAACGGACGGCAGTCGTCCCGTACGAGACCGACCGTGCCGCAGCCCCCACGGGCCCCCTCCAGCCCCTCGGCCGGCTGCGGCACGACTGGCCCCGCACCTTCGTCGACCGGCTCACCGCGCCCCTCCCCGGCGTCCGGTCCATGGCCCGCTTCGCCCGCGAGGGAGCCGTGCGCCCGCGCCCCGAGGGCCTCCGCGACATCCCGCTGCTCCCCTTCGAGCCCGGCCCGCTCCCGCCCGCCGGACCCGCCACCCTCGCCGTCACCTGGGCCGGGCACGCCAGCTGGGTGGTGCGGATCGGCGGCCTCACCGTCCTCACCGACCCGGTCTGGTCCCGCCGCATCCTCGGCACCCCCGCCCGGATCACCCCCGTCGGGGTCCGCTGGGAGGATCTGCCGCCCGTCGACGCAGTCGTCATCAGCCACAACCACTTCGACCACCTCGACGCCCCCACCCTGCGGCGGCTGCCCCGGGACACCCCGGTCTTCGTGCCGGCCGGCCTCGGCCGCTGGTTCACCCGCCGCCGGTTCAGCCGGGTGACCGAGCTCGACTGGTGGGAGGCGGCCGAACTCGACGGCGTCCGCTTCGACTTCGTCCCCG
Source organism: Streptomyces sp. NPDC086147 (assembly GCF_040702165.1). NCBI lineage: Bacteria > Bacillati > Actinomycetota > Actinomycetes > Kitasatosporales > Streptomycetaceae > Streptomyces > Streptomyces sp. NPDC086147. The sequence continues at coordinate 165,524 of NZ_JBFBJO010000004.1, forward strand.
CCCACCACTGGTCCAAGCGCACCCTCACCGACACCTGCCGCTCCCTGTGGGGCGGCTGGGTGCTCACCGACCGGTCCGGACACCGGGTGTACTTCGCCGGGGACACCGGCTACGGCCACTGGTTCGAGGAGATCGGCCGCCGCCACCCCGGCATCGACCTGGCGCTCCTCCCCATCGGCGCCTACGAGCCGCGCTGGTGGCTCCGCGACGTCCACACCGACCCCGAGGAGGCGGTCCGGGCCCACCGGGACCTGGGGGCCCGGCGGATGGCGCCCATGCACTGGGCCACCTTCGTCCTCTCCTCCGAGCCCGTCCTCGAACCCCTCAACCGGGTCAGGACCGCCTGGGAGGAGGCCGGCCTCGCCCGCGAGGACCTGTGGGACCTGCCGATCGGCGGCTCAGGGGTGCTCGTGCCGTGACCCGCCGGGGCCTTCGGGAACCCCCGTGCCGGAGCCCGGTCCGGCACCCGGGCCCGGCCCCGCGCCGCCCGACGCCCCGGAGCGCGTCCCCCGCACCCGCCGCCACAGCGCCGGGACCGCGCTGACGAGCACCGTCAGACCCACCGCCGCCACGACCCCCTGCCACGGCTCCGGGAAGAGCGAACCGCCCAGGATCCCGATCAGCTGGTACGTGGCCGCCCACGCCAGACAGGCCGCCACGTCCCCCCGGACGAAGCGGCGCAGCGGCATCTCCGCGAGCAGGCACGCCAGCATCACCGGGATCCGGCCCGCCGGCACGAGCCGGGACAGGACGAGCACCGACACCTGGTGCGTGTCGAGCCGCTCCCGCGCGTGCGCGAGGTGTTCCGGCGTGACCCGCCTCTCCAGCGCGGCCAGCCAGCGCGAACCCTTGTCGGAGTGCACCCCGCGCCGCCCCAGCCAGTACAGCGCCGCGTCCCCGAGGCACGCGGCGGACGCCGACACCAGGAAGACGAAGAGCAGCGACAGCGGCGAGGTCTGGTGGAAGGCCACCACCGCCGCCGAGCTGACGATCGCGCCCGTCGGCACCACCGGCACCAGCGCGCCGAGCGCCACGAGCAGGAACAGCGAGGGGTAGCCGGCCGCCTGCTGCGTGGACTCCGGCGGCAGTTCGCCCACGACCGTGACGAACCGGGCGATCCCGTCGATCACCGGGCGACCTCCGGCCGCACCCGCTCGCCGTGCCCCGGCAGGTGCACCGCCACCTTCGGCGCCAGGCGCGCCGCGTGCCGGACGAACTCGTCGCCGGGGGAGTGGAACTCGTGCGGCCGGACCCCGTCGAGCCCGATCGGCCAGTACGTGCCGTAGTGCACCGGCACCGCCGCCGCCGGGGACAGCTCCGCGAGCGCCTCGGCGGCCCGGCCCGCGTCCAGGTGGCCCGGCCCCAGGTACGGCCCCCAGCCGCCGACCGGGAGCAGCGCCACGTCCACCGGGCCCACCGCCTCCGCCATGCCGTCGAAGAGGCCGGTGTCCCCGGCGAAGTACGTCCGCGCCTCGCCCTCGACGACGTAGCCGAGCGCCGGAGCCCGGTGCGGCCCCACGGGCAGCCGCCGCCCGTCGTGGAGCGCCGGGACGGCCCGTACCGTCACGCCCTCCACCGTCACCGCGTCGCCCGCCGCCACCTCGGTGAGGCGCAGCCCGGCCCGCTCCAGCCTGCGCAGCCCCGGCACGGCGGCGGGCGCCCCGCGCGGCACCACGAGCCGCGTCCCGGGCGCGAGCCGCGCGAGCGACGGCAGGTGCAGGTGGTCGGAGTGCAGGTGCGAGACGAGGACGGCCTCGGCGGACGCGGCCTCGGGCGGCGGCGGGGCGCCGCGGCGGCGGCGCAGATGGGCGAGCCGCCGCGCGAACAGCGGATCGGTGAGGAAGCGGACCCCGGAGTCCTCGACCGTGCAGGTCGCGTGACCCCACCAGGTGACCTCCACGACGTGCCGCCTTCCGTCCGTTCCGTGCCTTCGTGCCCTCCGTACCCCCGTATCGAGGGTAGATGTCCGGAGCGCGCCCCGGAGGATGTCCGGTCGCGCCTTCCCGCAGTAGGGTCCCTCCATGGACGACGTTCGGGTGGCGGCGATCGCCAGCCTCACCCCGCTCGAAGAGCTCGACAGCGAACCCTTCCTCGTCGACACGCGCGGCCAGCACGCGGTGTGCGCGCGCTGGGCCGAGGACCAGGGGTACGTGATCGCCCGCCAGCTGCTGTTCTACGGCATCCGGCCCGACCACGAGGCGCTGTGGGCGGACGTGGAGGACGGCGCGGTCGACCTCTTCGTCGCGGCCAGCGAACGGGTCCTCGCCCGCGCGCTTACCTCCGTGACCGGCTTCCGCGCCGAGTGCGAGCGGCGCGGGGTGCGTCTGGAGACGGTCCGTCCCGACGAACCGGTCTACGACGCGGCGGCCAAGGCCGGGGTGCACCGGCGCCTCTCGATGCCCACCGCCGGGTACGACGGCTCCTGATTCCGCCGGGCCTCCGCCGGGTAGGACGGCCCCTGACCTCGTCCGACTCCCGCCGGGCCGCACCGGCCTTCCTCCGGTCCCGCCGTGGGCGTTGTGACACGCTTGGGGCGGGAAACGGCTGAAAGGCGAGGCGGACGAAAGGCGAGGCGGGCGTGGGTGACGGGCGAGGGGGCGGTACCGGCCGTCGGTGGTTCGGGACGGGTGGGCGGTCCGCGCGGGGCTGGCGGTCAGCGGGAGGCGCGCTCGGGCGCGTGATCGTGGTGTGGGCGGTCTCCACGCTCACCCTGCTCCTCCTCGCGGGCCTGCTCCCCGACTTCCAGCTCCAGTCGCCCGACGGGGACAGCCTCACCCGCACCGCGATCACCGCCGCCTGGGCGGCCGGCGCCTTCGGCCTGCTCGGCGCGCTCGTGTGGCCCCTCCTCGTACGGGCGCTGCTGCTCGTCCCGGCCCTCGTCCTCGGCCTGTTCGGCTTCCTCCTCAACGGCTCGCTGCTGCTCGTCGCGCTCTGGGTGACCCCCGAGGGGGACGCCGCCGCCGACCCCGAGACCGCCGTCGTGGTCGCGGCCGTCATGTCCGCCGTCGCCTCCGCCACCTCCACGGGCCTCGCCGTCCGCGACGACGACGCCTACCGGCGCCGCCTCTACCGGCTCACCGGCCGCACCCGGCCCCGCGCCCCCGGCGACCCGGCGGACGCCGTCCCCGGCACCCTCTTCCTCCAGCTCGACGGCGTCGGCCACCGCGTGCTGCGCGACGCCGTCGCCGACGGGCTCATGCCGACCGTCGCCTCCTGGCTGGCGGCCGGCCACCGGCTCACCCCCTGGCGCACCGACTGGTCCAGCCAGACCGGCGCCAGCCAGCTCGGCATCCTGCACGGCTCCAACGAGGACGTGCCCGCCTTCCGCTGGTACGAGAAGGACACCGGCCGGGTCATGGTGTCCAACCGCCCGGCCAGTGCCGTCGAACTCCAGCGGCGGGCGGTGCGCCGCACCGGCGACGGCGGGCTCCTCACCTACGACGGGGCCTCCCGGGGCAACCTCTTCAGCGGCGGCGCCGAGCAGGTCGCCCTCGTCCTGTCGGTGGCCGCCCGGCGCGGCCGGCGCAACCGCTCCCGGGCCGGCTACTTCGCCTACTTCTCCGACCCGGCCAACGCGGTCCGCACCGCCGGGTCGTTCGTCAACGAGTGCGTCCGCGAGGTGGGCCAGTCGGCGCGGGCGCGGCTGCGCCGCGAGACCCCGAGGATCTCGCGCGGCGGCACGTACCCCCTCGTCCGCGCCTTCGCGACGGTCCTGGAGCGGGACGTGGTGGTCTCGGCCGTGATGGGGGACATGCTGGCGGGCCGGACCGCGGTCTACGCCGACCTCGTGGCGTACGACGAGGTGGCCCACCACTCCGGCCCGCACGGCCGGGACACCGACCAGGTGCTGCGCCGCCTCGACCGCTCGATCGCGCTGATCGCGGACGTCGCCGAGCACGCCCCGCGCCCGTACCGGATCGTGCTCCTCTCCGACCACGGGCAGAGCCCCGGCGAGACCTTCGAGGCGGTGTACGGGCTGACGCTCAAGGACCTGGTGAGGGCCGGGTGCGGGCTGCCCGTGCCGCGCCGGGTACGGCGCACCCGCAGCGGCTCGGAGGCGCGGGACGCGGCCAGGGACGCGCTGCGCAGCGCGCTGCACCGGCCGCTCGACGAGGTCGACGAGACGGCGCGCGAGCTGCCCGCCAAGCCCTCCGAACCGATGGTCCTCGCCTCCGGCAACCTCGGCCTCGTCTCCTTCCCCGACGTGCCGCACCGGATGACCCGGGAGGAGATCGACCGGCGCCACCCGGCCCTGCTCCGCACCCTCGCCCACCACCCGGGCGTCGGCTTCGTCCTCGTGGCGAGCGCCGAGCACGGCTCGGTGGTCCTGGCCGGCGACGGGACCGAGGTCCCGGTCGCCGAGCTGACCGACGACGGGCCGCTGGCCGTATTCGGGAGGGGCACGGCGCGGGCCGTGCGGCGCACGGACGGCTTCCCGCACGTCGCGGACATCATGGTCAACTCCATGTACGACCCGGAGACCGGCGCCGTGCACGCCTTCGAGGAGCAGATCGGCTCGCACGGCGGCCTCGGCGGCGAGCAGTCGGAGCCCTTCCTGCTCTCGCCGCCGGAACTCTCGCCGCCGGTGGGGGAGGGGGAGGAGCTGGTCGGCGCGGAGCAGGTGCACCGGGTCCTGCGCCGCTGGCTGCGGGAGTCCTCGGGGCCGCAGGTGCCGGTGGGGGAGGCGGGAGTCGCGGAAGTCCCGGCGGCGCCGGGGCGGGTGGAGCCGGGCCTTCCGGGCGACGGGCCGGCCGACGCCTCGGCCGGCGCTCGGGCCGGCGGCCCGGACGGGGAGACGGGTCGCGGCCCGGTCGACGGCTCGCCCGGCGGTTCCGCGGGCGAACCCGCGGACGATCCCGTGGACGAGTCCGTCGGCAGGCCGGTCCACGGACCCGCCGTGCGGGACGAGAAGCGCTGATCGCGGAGGTGACCGCCGGGGTGGTGAATCCCGGGGGCCGGGCGTAGGCCGGCCGGGCGGATCTCGGGCCCCGGGCGCCGCGCCGGGACCCGCGCGGGGCAGTACGGATCTCCGTGAGCCCCGCGCCCGAGCCGACCGCAGCGCCCGCCGCCCCGGCGGGCCGCCGGACGCGCCCGGGCCACCACCGCCGGGTCGTCGTCCTCCTCCTCGTCCTCGCCGCGCTGTTCGGCGCCGGTGCCCCGGCCCCGCTCTCCGGCGCCTCCCCGCCGCCCGCCGCGGCCGCCCCAACCTCCGACCCGGGCGGCGAGACCCACGACCAGGCCGCCGGCACCGCCCTTCCCGCCCGTACGAGACGGCACCGCACCGGCCTGCGCCCCACCGGGCCCCGGCGCCGGAACCGCGAACGCCGGGGGCGCCGCCGGGACCCGCTCCCCGCCCCCGTAACCGCCCCGCGCGAGGACGCGCTCCGGTGCGTGGTGATGCGCTGCTGAGAGGCCCCGCCCTCACCGCAGCCCCCTCACCCACCCTTCGCACCGCGAGGAGCTCCGCCATGCCCGTCGATCCGTTCGCCGTCCTCCACGCCCTGATGCGGGCCGAGGCCTCCCGGGCCCGGCGCGCCGACCGTGCCGCGCCCGAATCCGGCGCCCCGGCCCAGGAACCCGCCCCGGCTCCGGAACCGCCCGCGTCCCGGAGCGAATCCGTCCGCTGACACCCGGGAACGGCTCGACGCGGGTCACGACGGGATCCGGCGTGCGGACCGGTGTCCGGAGGCGCGGGGCGGTCCGCCGCCCCCGACCGACCGGAGCGCCGGCCCCGCCCGGCCCGCCGGCCCGCGTCCGGCCCCACCCCCACGGGACGCCCCGGCATTACCTCCCACGTCATCGACCCCCCGCCCGCCGCCCGGCATGCTCATGAGCACCGGAACCCGGGCGGCGCACTCCGTCCGGGCTCCGGGCCCACCACCCGTACGAACGTCCCGTACGCACGTCCCCGGAAGGTGATCCGCCATGTCCCAGGCCCTGCCCACCGGCCTCGCCCGCGCCGCCCGCTCCCACACGGCACTGCGCCGCCTCCTCGCCCTCGACGCCGTCGTCACCGGGGCCAACGGCATCGCCTACGCCACCGCCTCCCGCCCCCTCGGCGAACTCCTCGGGATCGACGCGGGCCCGCTGCTCGGACTCGGCCTGTTCCTGACCGCGTTCGCGGCCGGGGTGGCCTGGCTGGCGAGCCGCCCGCAGCCCCCGGCGCCCGCCGTGAAGCTCGTCGTCGACGCCAACCTCCTGTGGGCCGTCCTGAGCGCCGTCGCCCTGGTCGCCTGGCTGGAGCCGACCACCGCCGGCCTGGTGTGGACACCGCTCCAGGCGGTCGCCGTCGCCGGGTTCGCCGCGCTCCAGTGGACCGCCCTGCGGGCCCTCAGCCGCTGACGGCCGCCTCCCCGCCCGCCGTGTCCGCCGTGTCCTCCGCGAGTGACCGCAGGTACGCGGCCGTCTCCGGGTCGGCCGGGATCAGCGTCTCGATGGCCAGCTCGGCGACCGTCACGTCCATCGGGGTGTTGAACGTCGAGATCGACGACACGAACGACAGCACCCGCCCGTCGTGCTCGATCCGCAGCGGCAGCGCGAAGTACGGATACGGCTCCGTCTCCGTCTCCAGTTCCTCCGGTCCGCTCCCCGCGCCGGGAGGCGGCGGATACGCCGCCACCTCCTCGTACAGCTCCCGCAGCGCATGCGAGCGGGACAGGGCGATCTGACGCTCCATCTGGGACAGCAGATGGCCCCGCCACTCCCGCAGGTTGCGGATCCGGGGCGCCAGGCCCTCCGGGTGCAGGGCGATCCGCATCGTGTTCAGCGGCGGGGCGAGCAGGTGCTCGGGCAGCCCGCCGAGCAGCATCCCGATGCCCCGGTTGGCCGCCACCACCGTGTACGAGCCGTCCACCACGAGCGCCGGATACGGCTCGTACCCCCGCAGCAGCCGCTCGACGCCCTCCCGGAGCGCCTCCAGGCGCGGGGCGTCGAGCGGCGTCTCCGCGTACCGGGGGGCGTAACCCGCGGCGAGCAGCAGCGCGTTCCGCTCCCGCACCGGCACCTCCAGGTGCTCGGCGAGCCGCAGGACCATCTCCTCGCTCGGCCGGGAGCGGCCCGTCTCCACGAACGAGACGTGCCGCGCCGAGGAGCCCGCGCGCAGTGCCAGCTCCAACTGGCTCAGCCGGCGCCGCTCCCGCCATCCGCGCAGCAGCGGCCCCACTCCCGTGTCGCTCACGACGGTCGTCATGGCCAGACGGTATCCCAGAGGGGGAGCCCGGGTACCTTTCCCGGGAACCCCCGAGAACCGTCACCGCCCGTCACCCGCGCCACCCGACCGGAGGGAGCACCGCCGTGCCCACGGAACCGCTGTCCCAGAAGGAGATCGAGGACCGCCTGAGGGAACTCCCCGGCTGGTCCGTCGAGGACGACCGCCTCACCCGGGCCTACCGGCTCGGCGACCACTTCGCGGCGACCGCCCTCGTCGTCCACGTGGCCCAGATCCAGCAGGAGCTGAACCACCACTCCGACCTGACCCTCGGCTACGACTCCGTCGCCCTCTCCGTGCACACCCACTCGGCGGGCGGCGCCCTCACCGGGAAGGACTTCGAACTCGCCGAGCGCGTCGAGCGGATCGCCCCCGGCCACGGCGCCCGCTGACCCGCCGCCGGTCCGGCGGGCTCCGTAGGATCGCCGCCATGGCGGAGACCGTGCTCGACTACGAGGCCGAGGCAGCGCACTACGACCGGACCCGGGGCGGTGTGCCCCGGGCCGAGGCGGCGGCCGCGGCCGTCCTGCGGCTCGTGCCGCCCGGCGCCCGCACCCTGCTCGACCTGGCCTGCGGCACCGGCCTCGTCACCGAGCGGCTCGTCCGCCCCGGCCTGCGCGTGTACGGGGCGGACGCCGCGCACGCGATGCTGCGGGTCGCCGCCGGGCGGGTGCCGGGACGGACCGTGCGCGCCGACACCCGGCGCCTTCCGCTGCCCGACGCCTCCCTCGACGCGGTCTGCGCGGTCTGGCTGCTCCACCTCGTTCCCTTCGCGGCGGACGTCGTGGCGGAGGCCGCCCGCGTCCTGCGGCCCGGCGGGGTCCTGATCGCCACCGTCGACAAGGACGCGGCCCACGATGTCGGCAGCGACATCGACGCGGTCCTGCGCCCCCACCGCCGGACCGGGGCGGCCTCCGACGGCTCCGGGCCGATCGCCCGGGCCGCCGCCGCCCACGGCCTCGTCCCCGCCGCCGGTGCCCGCTTCACCGGGCACGGCCAGGGCGCCACTCCGCGCGACACCGTACGGAAGCTGCGCGCGGGGTACTTCGCCTCCTGGTTCCAGGGCGACCCGGCCGTCGTCGACGCGCTCGCCGCCGCCCTGGCCGCCCTGCCGGACCAGGACCGGCGCCGCCCCGACCCCCGCTACCGCCTTGTCTCCTTCGTCGGCCGGGGCTGACGCCCGCCCCTCCCCCTCCTCAGGCCTCCCCGCCCCACGCCTCCGCCGCGAACGCGGCGAAGGAGCGTGGCTCGCGGCCCAGGACCCGCTTCACGCCGTCCGTGGCCGAGGAGTTGTGGCCGTCGAGGAGCGTCGCGAACAGGGCCGAGAGCCAGGCGGCCTCGCCGGCCGGGAACCCGAAGCCGGTGAGGAGTTCGGCGTACGCGGCCTCCGACACCGGCTCGTAGACCACCGGGCGGCCCGAGGCGCGGGCGATCTCCGCCGTCCGTGCCTGGTTCTCCCGCCCCGGCGCCGAAGCCCCCGCCTGGTACCGGGCGATGGGCGACCCGGTGGTCGGCCGGGCGCTCCGCCTGCTCCAGAACGACCCCGCCCACCCCTGGACCGTCGCCTCGCTCGCCGCGAAGACGGGTGTGTCGCGGGCCGCGCTCGCCCGCCGGTTCACCGCTCTCGTCGGGGAGCCCCCGATGGCGTACCTCACCGGCTGGCGGCTCGCGCTCGCCGCCGACCTGCTGCGCGGGACGGACGCCACCGTCGAGTCCGTCGCCCGACAGGTCGGCTACAGCGGGGCGTTCGCCCTGAGCGCCGCCTTCAAACGGGTACGGGGCCTCAACCCGCAGGAGCACCGCGCCGACGCGTGAGGCGGCGGGCACCGCCCTCGCGGTGTTTGCCGTACCGGCAACATTTCTCGCGCTCCCGGCCACCCTGCCGCACCCTGGAACCATGAGTCAGCACGCATCCCACCAGGGCCACCCGCACGGCCACGGCCACGCCCCTCAGGACAGCACCCACCTCGACTGGAACCTGCTCGCCCCGCTCCTGGAACGCCAGGCGGAGGTCGCGAGCCCCGCCTACGCGGACGCCGCCGCCTGGCTCGGCACCCTCGCCCCGGCACAGGGCGTCCGCCGGGTCCTCGACGTCGGCAGCGGCCCCGGCGTCGTCACCGCCGTACTCGCCGAGGCCTTCCCGGCGGCCGACACCGTCGCCGTCGACGGCACCCCCGAACTCCTCGAACGGGCCCGGGCCCGCGCCGAGGCCCGCGGACTCGGCGCCCGGGTCTCCACCCTCCACGCCGAACTCCCCGAGGGCATCGGGTCCCTGGGCGAGGCCGACATCATCTGGGCGGGCAACTCCCTGCACCACCTGGGCGACCAGGGCGCCGCGCTCAAGGAGTTCGCCGGACTCCTCAACCCCGGCGGCCTGATGGTCCTCGTCGAGGGCGGCCTGCCCACCCGGCACCTGCCCTGGCACATCGGGATGGGCCGGCCCGGCCTGGAGGCCCGGTTCGACGCCGCCAACGCCGACTGGTTCGGCGAGATGCGCGCCGAACTGCCCGACTCCAAGGACGAGCCGGACGACTGGCGGGCCCTCCTCGCCGGCGCGGGCCTCACCCCGTCCGGCACCCGCACCTTCCTCACCGACCTGCCCGCGCCCGTCTCCCCGGTCGTGCGCGAGCTGGCCGTCGCCCACTACGAGCGCCTCCGGGAAGGCTTCGGCGCCCGCCTCGACCCGGACGACAAGGCGACGCTCGACCGGCTCCTCGACCCGGCCGACGCGCTCTCCCTGCACCACCGCACGGACCTGTTCCACCTCACGGCCCGCACCGTCCACACCGCCCGCAAGGGCTGACGGACCGCACCGCGACCGAGGGTTCAGGACACCGGCTCCAACCGCCACCACTGGAACGGGGAGTCGGTGTCCTCCCACTGCCGCACGTCCCCGCCGTCCCGCTCCGAGCCGTCCGCGACCTCCAGGAGCAGCCCGCTGACGAAGCTCACGAGGGCCACGGTGCCGGGCGACTGGAGATCCTGCTCGATGACCCACTCCTGCGCGCCGAAGTTGTTCGCCCGCCACTGCTGGACGCGCGCGCCGTTCTCCGTGGACGCGTTCGCGACGTCGAGCCGTTTGCCGCTGGCCGCGTTGACCAGGTGGTAGAGCCCGCCGCCGTTCGGCACGGGCGCGATGTGCCAGTGCTGCCCGGGAGTTCCGTTCGCGGTGCCCTGCTGCACCTTCGCCCCCGCGCGCGAGGACCCCTCGTACACCTCCAGGAGCAGCCCGCTCGCCACGTTCCGCACCTGGTAGACGCCCTCCTCCACGGGCTCCGGCGCACCGCTCACCGTACCGACTCCTCACGCTCCACCGACCGCTCGGGACGCACGGCGCCCCCGGCCCCCCGACGGGACCCCACCGACCCTACGTCCGGGGTACGACAACGGGCGCCGGAGCCGTCCGCACGGCTCCGGCGCCCGTGGGCCCGTCCGGGGGATCAGGCGCCGACGTTGAACTCGGCCGGGTTCGGACCGAGGCGCCGGTTCTCGTCGAGGGCGGCGATCGCGGCCAGGTCCTCGTCGTCCAGCTCGAAGCCGAAGACGTCGATGTTCTCGGCGATCCGCGAGGGGGTGACTGACTTCGGGATCACCACGTTCCCGAGCTGGAGGTGCCAGCGCAGCACCACCTGGGCCGGGGTCCGGTCGTGCTTCCGCGCGATCGCGACGATCGCCGGGACCTCCAGGAGGCCCTTGCCCTGACCGAGCGGCGACCAGGCCTCGGTCGCGATGCCGTGGCGGGCGTGCGCCTCGCGCGAGGCCTGCTGGGAGAGCTGCGGGTGCAGCTCGATCTGGTTGACGGCGGGCACGACCGACGTCTCGCCGATCAGCCGCTCCAGGTGCTCCGGGAGGAAGTTCGACACGCCGATCGCCCGGGCGCGCCCGTCCGCGAGGATCTTCTCGAACGCCCGGTAGGTGTCGACGTACGCGTCCTTCTCCGGCACCGGCCAGTGGATCAGGTACAGGTCGACGTGGTCGAGTCCCAGCTTGTCGAGGGAGGCGTCGAAGGCGCGCAGCGTCGTGTCGTAGCCCTGCTCGCCGTTCCACAGCTTGGTGGTGACGAACAGGTCCTCGCGGGCGATCCCGGACCCGGCGACGGCGCGGCCGGTGCCCCGCTCGTTCTCATAGATCGCGGCGGTGTCGATCGAGCGGTAGCCGGCCTCCAGGGCGGTCGCCACGGCCTTCTCCGCCTCGTCGTCCGGCACCTGCCAGACGCCGAAGCCCAGCTGCGGCATCGATACGCCGTTGTTCAGGGTGACCTGGGGAACCTTGCTGTCCGTGCTCACGTGAGGGGAGTCCTTACGTTGTGTGACGTCGTACGGGGTACTCCCAGCGTCAACGATCACGGGCCGCTCCGCATTCCACGAAGGGCGTTCCGGTTGCGCGGGCGCGCCTCCGCACCGGCCGTACGGACCGCCCCGCCTCAGCCGTACAGGGCCGCGACCTCCGTCGCGTACGCCTGTTCGATCGCTCTCCGCTTCAGCTTCAGGGAGGGGGTGAGCAGCCCGTGCTCCTCGCTGAAGGGGTGCGCCAGGATCCGGAAGGTCCGGATCGACTCGGCCTGCGAGACCAGCGTGTTCGCCGCGACCACGCCCCGCCGGATCTCCGTCTCCAGGGCCGGGTCGCGCACCAGCTCGGCCGGGGAGAGCGGCGGCCGCCCCTGGATCGCGAGCCAGTGCTCCACCGCCTCCTGGTCGAGCGTCACCAGGGCGGCGACGTACGGGCGGTCGTTGCCGACGACGATGCACTGGGCGATCAGCGGATGCGCCCGCACCCGCTCCTCCAGGGCCCCGGGGGAGACGCTCTTGCCGCCCGAGGTCACCAGGATCTCCTTCTTCCGCCCGGTGATCGTCAGATAGCCGTCCTCGTCGAGGCTGCCGATGTCCCCGGTGGCCAGCCACCCGTCGTTGAGGACGGCGGCGGTCGACTCGGGATCGTTGAGGTAGCCGGAGAAGACCTGGCCGCCGTGCAGCCACACCTCCCCGTCCTCCGCGATGTGCACCGTCGTCCCCGGCACCGGCTGCCCGACCGTGCCGTACTTGATCCGCTCGGGCGGGTTCGCCGTGGCGGCGGCCGAGGACTCGGTGAGCCCGTACCCCTCGAAGACCGTGACCCCCGCCCCCGCGAAGAAGAGGCCCAGCCTGCGGTCCATCGCCGAACCGCCCGACATCGCGTGCCGGACCCGCCCGCCCAGCGCCCCGCGGACCTTCCCGTACACCGTCTTCTCGAAGAACTGGTGCTGCACGCGCAGCGCCGCCGACGGCCCGGGTCCGCGCCCGAACGCCCTCTGCTCCAGCGCCTCCGCGTACGCCACCGCCACCTCCACCGCCTTGTCGAAGGAGCCGGCCTTCCCCTCGGCCTCCGCCCTGCGCCGCGCCGCGTGGAAGACCTTCTCGAAGACGTACGGCACGGCCAGGACGAAGCTCGGCCGGAAGGCCGCCAGGTCGGGGAGGAGCTCGGCCGCCGCCATCACGGGCTGGTGCCCCAGCTTCACCCCTCCCCGGACCGCCGCGACCTCCACCATCCGCCCGAAGACGTGCGCCAGCGGCAGGAACAGCAGCGTCGAGGCAGGCTCCCCCTGCCGGGAGCGGAACACCGACTCCCAGCGGCCCGTCACCATGTCCGTCTCGAACATCAGGTGGGAGTGGGTGATCACACAGCCCTTGGGGCGGCCGGTCGTCCCCGACGTGTAGATGACCGTCGCCACCGTCTCGGGGGTCACCGCCCGCCGGTGCCGGTGCACGACCTCCTCGTCGATGCCGGCCCCCGCCGCCGTCAGCTCGGCCACCGCGCCCGCGTCCAGCTGCCACAGCCGCCGCAGCAGGGGCAGCCGGTCGACCACCGAGCCGATCGTCATGGCGTGGTCCTCGTGCTCCACCACGCACGCCGTGACCTCGGCGTCGTGCAGCATCCAGAGGACCTGGTCGGCGGAGGAGGTCGGATAGACCGGCACAGGCTGCGCGCCCAGTGTCCACAGGGCGAAGTCGAAGAGCGTCCACTCGTACCGGGTGCGGGCCATGATCGCGACCCGGTCGCCGAACCGCACCCCCTCCGCGACCAGCCCCTTCGCGAGGCCCGCGACCTCGTCCCGGAACCGGGCGGCCGTCACGTCCCGCCACTCCCCGCCCGGTCCCCTGCGGCCGAAAGCGATCCGGTCCGGGTCGGCCAGGGCGTGCGCGAACACGGCGTCCGCCAGACCGCCGACCTGAGGCGCCGCCTCGACGGGCGGCACGGTGAACTCGCGCACTGACCTGCTCCTCGACGGCTCGATGGCTGAAAAAGCCCCTTGGTCGCTCTCCGTACGGCGCGGGTGACGGTACCCCACCCGCCTGCCCGGCGGGAGGACCTTCACCAAGCCGGGACATTCACCGTTCGCACAGGTCAGAATGGGTGGAGGAGTCAAGTCGGGGGCGCGGCGGGGGGATTGCGTACCGGGCGGTACGTCCGCCGGGCGCGAATCTCCACGGAATCTGTACGGGCCGCTCACGCGGGGACGCCGGACGCCGGGCGGGAGGCTCCGCCTGTGGGGACACCGGACGCCGGCGGGAGGCTCTGCCGGCGGGGGCGCCGAACGCCGGGCGGGGCCCGTCAGCGCGGGCGGTGCAGCCGGTCCCCGCCCGTCAGGATCGCCTCCGCGAGCGCGTCGGCCGCCACCTGCGTCTCCCCGCCCCGGCGCCCCTTCCGCAGCACGAAGCCCACCTCGCCGAGGTCCGGGAGTCCGGCCCGGGCCGGCACCGGCACGAGCCCCGGCGGCACCAGGCCCCGGGTGTGCGCCATCACCCCGAGCCCCGCGCGGGCCGCCGCCACGTTCGCGCTCAGGCTGGAGCTCGTACAGGCGATCCGCCACGCCCGGCCCTGCGCCTCCAGGGCCTCCAGGGCCCGCGCACGGGTGATCCCCGGCGGCGGGTACAGGATGAGCGGCACCGGCCTGTCCGGCTCGATCCGCAGCCCCGGCGACCCGATCCAGATCAGGGAGTCCTCCCAGACGAGCCGGCCCCCGCTCTCCGTGCCCCGCCGCTTGGCCAGGATCAGATCGAGCCGGCCGGCCGCGAGGCGGGCCTGGAGCGTCCCCGAGAGCTCGACCGTCAGCTCCAGGTCGACCTCGGGGTGCTCGCGCCGGAAGGACTCCAGGATCTCCGGCAGCCGGGTCGTCACGAAGTCCTCCGACGCGCCGAACCGCAGCCGCCCGCGCAGCCGCGTCCCGCCGAAGAACGCCGCCGCCCGCTCATGCGCCTGGAGGATCGTCCGCGCGAAGCCGAGCATCGCCTCGCCGTCCTCGGTCAGCTCCACGCGGTGCGTGTCCCGGCTGAAGAGCGGCCGCCCGGTCGCCTCCTCCAGGCGCCGCACGTGCTGGCTGACGGTCGACTGGCGCAGCCCGAGCCGCTCCGCGGCGCGCGTGAAGCTCAGCGTCTGGGCCACGGCGAGGAAGGTGCGCACCTGGGCGGGCTCGTACACGGGAGGAGGTTATCGCGGTACGTGATGACAGTCAGAGCACTGTGCGGGATTCCCGATCACCGGGCCGTGGAGCAGGATGGACCCGCCCGTGAGCCGCCGCCGCGGCG
>NZ_JBFBJO010000004.1:180390-569823 GCF_040702165.1 Streptomyces sp. NPDC086147
CGGCGCACGGACCCGTACAGACAGCGGCGCACGGACCCGTACAGACAGCGGCGCACGGACCCGTACAGACAGCGGCGCACGGACCCGTACAGACAGCGGCGCACGGACCCGTACAGACAGACAGTGGAGCCCATGACCCCCCGCACCACCGGCCGCGCCTCCCGCCTCCTCTCCCGGCTGCCCGTCGACGGGTACGTCCTGGCGCTGCTCGGCACGGTCGTCCTCGCCGCGCTCCTGCCCGCCTCCGGGACCGCCGCGACCGTCGCGGAGGGGACGTCGACCGGGGCCGTGGCCCTCCTCTTCTTCCTCTACGGGGCCCGGCTCTCCACCCGAGAGGCGCTCGACGGCCTGAGGCACTGGCGGCTGCACCTCACCGTCCTCGGCTGCACCTTCCTGCTCTTCCCGCTCCTCGGCCTCGCCGCGCGCGGACTCGTCCCCGCCGTGCTCACGCCCCAGCTCTACGGCGGGCTCCTCTTCCTCTGCCTGGTGCCGTCCACCATCCAGTCCTCCATCGCCTTCACCTCGATCGCCCGGGGCAACGTGCCCGCCGCGATCTGCGCCGGCTCGTTCTCCTCGCTCGCCGGGATCGTCCTGACGCCGCTGCTCGCGGCGCTGCTCCTCGGCGGCGGGGTCGGTGCGGTCGGTGGAGGCGGCGGCCTCTCCGCCGACGGGATCCTGCGGATCGTCCTCCAGCTCCTCGTGCCATTCCTCGCCGGCCAGCTTTTGCGCCGCTGGGTCGGGGGCTTCCTGGTCCGGCACAAGAAGGTCCTGGGCCACGTCGACCGGGGCTCGATCCTGCTCGTCGTCTACACCGCCTTCAGCCAGGGCATGACCGCCGGCGTCTGGCACCTGGTGACCCCCGCCCGGCTCGGACTGCTGCTCGCCGTCGAGGCGGTCCTGCTCGCGGTGATGCTGGCGGCGACCTGGTACGGGGCAGGGCGCCTCGGCTTCGACCGGGCCGACCGGATCGCGATCCAGTTCGCCGGCTCGAAGAAGAGCCTGGCGGCCGGGCTTCCGATGGCCAGCGTCCTCTTCGGCCCCCAGGCCTCCCTCGCCGTCCTCCCGCTGATGCTCTTCCACCAGATGCAACTGATGGTCTGCGCGGTCATCGCGAAGCGCCGCGCCCACGACGGGGAGGCGAAGCCGCAACCGGAGCCGGGCCGTGCGGCGGGCGAGCGCGTGCCCGGCGGCCGCGGCGCGGGCGCTTCCGCTCCCTGATGCGACGTGATCCGCGGGACACCCCTGAGGGGTGTCCCGCGGATCACGCTGCTTCGTGCCGGATCAGCCCCACGCGGGGGTGGCGAACATGCTGGCCGCGTTGAAACCCGAGTGGGGGTACGAGACGCCCCAGCCCACCGCCTCGGGCTGGGTGCGCGGGAAGTCCGCGGCCACCAGCGTCGCCAGGTCGAAATAGGCTTCGCGGGTCCGGGGCCTGAGCTGCTCCAGATCGACCTCGGCGCCCGTGGCGAGGTGCTCGTCGAACGGGATCGACACCACGCCCCGGCAGCGGGAGCGGAAGTGGTCGACGACGTCGTTCACCTTCACCATCTTGCTCTTGTTGCGGGCCTCGGAGATCACGGTGATGCTCCGCTGGACGAGGTCGTCGTAGCGGTGCGCGCTGAGCCAGTCCAGGGTCGTGCTGGCGCTGGTGGCGCCGTCCACGCTGGGCGTGGCGACCACGATGAGCTGGTCCGCGAAGTCCAGGATGCCCCGCATCGCGCTGTGCAGCAGACCGGTCCCGGAGTCGGTCAGGACGATCGGGTAGTGCTGTCCGAGGCAGCCGACCACCTGTCGGTAGTCCTCCTCGTTGAACGCCGTGGAGAGCGCGGGGTCCGCCTCGTTGGCGAGGATCTCCAGGCCGCTGGGGGACTGGGAGGTGAAGCGCCGCACGGCCATGTAGTTGTCGATGTTCGGGAGCTCGGCCACGAGGTCGCGGATGGTGGCGCCGGTCTCGCAGCGCACGCGCCGGCTGAGCGTTCCCGCGTCCGGATTGGCGTCGATCGCGACGACCCGGTCCTGGCGCTCGGTGGCGAGGGTCGCGCCCAGGGCGGTCGTGGTGGTCGTCTTCCCGACTCCGCCCTTGAGGCTGATGACGGCGATCTTGTAGGACTTCATCACGGGGGTGCGGAGGATGGCCAGCTTCTGCTGGTGCGCCCGTTCCGCGCTCCTGCCGCCGATGCGCAGGCGACCGAGGCCGCGGCGGTCGGTGGGCCGGGAGCGCAGCAGACGCTCGGGGGAGAGCTCGACCGCGGCGCTGAGGCCCAGCGCCCCGCCGCGGCCGCCGCGGTCCTGTCCCTGCCAGTGGCCCTGACCGTGGTGCGCCGGCGGGCCGTAGTGCGGCGGCATCGCGGGAGCGCCGTACGGCACGTGCGGCTGACCGGGGTGGGGAGCGGGCGGAGGCTGCTCCACGCCGGGACCGTGCGGGGCGGGGGCCGCGGGACGGTGCTCCTCCGCGCCGCGCGGCGGCAGGGCCCCGTACGCGGCTCGCGTGTCGGGCCCGGAGTCCGTCGGCACGGGGCCCCGGGGCCTGCCGGCGCCGCCCGCCACGGGCGGCACCGGGGCGGGACCGTCGGAGCCCTTCCGCCTCCTGCCGGGTGGAGGGGCGTCGACGGAGGGGTCGCGGTCGTTGGTCACAGCGGGTCCTTTCGGGTGTGGGGGGCTTGCGTCGACCACCGGGCCGGCGGTCCGGTGACGGCGGTTCTCCCCGGACGCCGGCCGGGTCTGCCGGGCGGTCCGGTGACGTGGGGTCTCGGTGAGGGGCGGACCGCCGAGGGGGACCTCGGCGACCGGCGGCTCCTCGGCGGTCAGGCTCCCGGCCCGGGATTCGGACGGGCCGGTGACGTGCCGGTGGGCACGTTGTCCGTCACCGGGCCGCGTCAGGACGGTCACGCCTGTGCGGTCCGTGGCGGGTTCCGGGCGGAGCGGCCCGGACGGCTGGGTGAGCGGGTTCGGCGGGTCGGCCCGGACGAGCGTGCCGTCCGGGCCGAACGTCAGGCCGAAGGAGATGAACTGCTCCACCGTCAGGACCTGTCTGTCCGTGTACGGAACGTGCGGGGGCACCTGCCACGACGGGGCCCCGCCGCGGCCGGACCCGGCCGGCGACGCGGGCGCGGTGCGGTGGTGCCGACTGGTCTGCAGGGTGTGCTGGACTTCGAGCGGGACTTCGAGCCGGCTGCGCACGCGGAAGTTCCCGGCCCTCAGGTTCTCCGTCCGCTGCAACTGCACCTTCAGCGGCCCCACGAACGAGTAGCGCTGTTCCTCGGCGTACTCGCGCAGCTTCAGGACCAGCTCCTCGCCCAGCATGACCAGGCACGCGCTCTGCAGCTCGTGATCGCCCGGACTGAGCTCGACGATGAAGCCGTTGGGCACGATGACGCAGTCCCGGTTCCAGATCCTGGCGTTGATGTCGCACTCGCGCTTGAGAGCGCCGATGAATTCCATGGGTTGAACGGCGGATTTGAAGACCTTGGCGAAGGTTCCGTTGACCAAAGCCTCGAAGCGCCGCTCGATCTTGTTCAGCGGCCCCATGACAGCCTCCGAGGGTGCCCATCTGCCGGGCAAGGCCAGATGAAGAGATGATTACTAATAGTATTTATATAGCCACGGGTGGTTACAGCGTGTGGTGCGACGCCGTAATTCACCGGATCGTGGCTGCCGCGGATCGACCCGGGCGGAGCCCCGGCTGCTCGGGCGAAACCGGTGCGACTGTCGCGAACTGGCTGTTTCGCCCGGGAGCGCCCTCGGGGCCGCCGCCCGCCGCCCCGCGGGTACGCCCGGTGGAGCGGAGCCGAACGGGCCTGGATCCGGGCGTCCGCGGCCCGCGCCGGTCCCGCGCGGCTTCCCCCGGCTCCGTGCGCCCCTCCGTAGGCCGGATCACACCCCCGGCCGCCCCTGGATGATCATCGGGGCCGCTACGGTGCTCCCATGCCCGCACTCGATCCCGGCCGCACCGCACTCGTCCTCGTCGACCTGATGGAACGCATCGTCGCGCTGCCCCTCGCCCCCCGCCCCGGCACCGACGTCCTCGCCGCCTCCGCCCGGCTCGCCGACACCTTCCGGGACGCCGGCGCGCCCGTCGTCCACCTCCGCGTCGAGCGCCCCAACACCGCCGCACAGCCGCCCGGCAGCGAGCTCGTCCCCGACCTCGTCCGGGACGGCGACCCGGTCGTCGTCAAGCGGACCATCGGCGGCTTCCAGGACACCGGCCTCCACGAGCTGCTCTCCGGCCTCGGCGCCGACACCCTGGTCCTCGGCGGCATCGCCACCAACCTCGGCGTCGAGTCCACCGCCCGCGCCGCCTGCGACCTCGGCTACGGCCTCGTCTTCGCCGAGGACGCCATGGCCGCCCTCACCGCCGACGAGCACCACGCCTCCGTCGCCCTCGACTTCCCCCGCCTCGGCACGGTCGCCCCCGTCTCCGCGATCACCCTGGACGGCCCGGAGTGACCCCGGTGCCGATACGGTACGGGGCCCGCCCCTGCTCCCTCGTCGTCTGCCGGGGCTGCTGCTGCGGCGACGCCCGCAAGAACCCGGGCACCGACCACGACGCCCAGCTCGCCCGGCTCCGCGAGGCCGCCGCGGCCTCCGGCGGCCGGCTGATCGTCCGTACCAGCGACTGCCTGGGGCCCTGCGCCCAGGCCAACATCGTCGTGGTGCAGCCCTCCACCGAGGGCCGGCGGCGCGGCGGACGGGCCGCGTGGGTCGGGTTCGCCCTGGACGAGGACTGCCTCGAAGACATCCTCGCCTGGACGGCGGCGGGCGGCCCCGGCATCGCCCCGCCCCCGGCGACCCTGGCCCTCCAGCTGGTCGACCCGCCGAAGAACTGAGCCGCGCACGCTCCGTAAGGAAGCGGGGAGACCCCTCGCGGAACCCGGGGAGGGCCGCGGTGCGGCGGGAGCCGTGCCCCCCACGGGCCCTTGTCACGGTCGGCCAAGCGGTACGGGTGAATGTTGGTGGTTTACGTCACCGGTTACCCATCAGTCGCTGGCAAGACTGGGTGGTCCTGCCGGACGAACGAACCACCTAGGGGGACCCTGAGCATGACGGGCACTCGCATTGCCGCGCTCGGGCACTACCAGCCCGCCAAGGTGCTGACCAACCACGACCTCGCCGAACTCGTCGACACCGACGACGCGTGGATCACCAGCAGGGTCGGCATCCGCACCCGGCACGTCGCGGGCCCCGACGAGCCCGTGGACGAGCTCGCCGCGCACGCCGCCGGCAAGGCCCTGGCCACGGCCGGCCTGGTCCCCGACGACATCGACATGGTCCTCGTCGCCACCTCCACCGCGATCGACCGCTCGCCGAACATGGCCGCCCGCGTCGCCGCCCGCCTCGGCATGACCGGGCCCGCCACCCTCGACCTCAACGTGGTCTGCGCCGGCTTCACCCACGCCCTGGCCACGGCCGACCACGCCGTACGGGCCGGCGGGGCCCGCCGCGTCCTGGTGATCGGCGCCGACAAGATGACCGACGTGGCCGACTGGACGGACCGCACCAGCTGCGTCCTCGTCGGCGACGGCGCGGGCGCCGCGATCGTCGAGGCCGTCGACGAGGACGAGGCCGGGGACGGGACCGCCCCGGGCATCGGCCCGGTCCTGTGGGGATCGGTCCCGGAGATGGGCCACGCCGTCCGCATCGAGGGCACCCCGCCCCGCTTCGCCCAGGAGGGCCAGAGCGTCTACCGCTGGGCGACCCAGCAGCTCCCCGCCCTCGCCCGCAAGGCCTGCGAGCGCTCCGGCGTCGCCCCGGAGGAGCTCGCGGGGGTGGTCCTCCACCAGGCCAACCTGCGCATCATCGAGCCGCTCGCCGCCAAGATCGGCGCCGTCAACGCGGTCGTGGCCCGCGACGTCGTCGACTCCGGCAACACCTCCGCCGCCTCGATCCCGCTGGCCCTGGCCAAGCTGGTCGAACGCGGCGAGCTGCCCTCCGGCGCCCCGGTCCTGCTCTTCGGCTTCGGCGGCAACCTCTCGTACGCCGGTCAGGTGATCCGGGTCCCGTAGGGGACCCCGCGACGGGCCCGCGTGCCCCGTTCGGCGGAGCCCGGTGGCGGCGGGCCGGGGGCGGACCTAGCTTCGAACGCGGTGAGGGTCGTCCTTCCGGGGGCGGAACCGCTCCGCGTCCGGGCCCTCGCGCGATCGGAGGAACGCCATGCGTGCGATACGTGCCGCCGCTTCCGCCGTCCTGCTCGGCGCCGCCGCCGTGATGACGGCGGGCCCGGCGGCCCTGGCGGACGAGGGCGCCGGCGCCGTCACGCCGTTCGGCTTCTCCGTCACCCCGGAGACGGTCGCCCCCGGCGGCACCGTCACCCTCGCGTCCGAGGGCTGCGAGGTGCCGTCCGTGACGGTCACCTCCGGCGTGTTCGACACGGTCACCCTCGAAGAGGGCCGTCCGGGCACCGCGACCGTGGACTTCGGCGCCAAGGCCGGCGCCCGGTACGAGATCACCTTCGACTGCCAGGGCGAACGCGGCACCGCCGCTCTGACCGTCGCCGGGGAACACGGGGGCGCCGCCGCCACGGAGCCCGCCGACGGCATCACCGGAACCGGGACCGAGACCGACACGTACGGCACCGGAACCGAGACCGGGACCGGGACGTACGACACCGGGGCCGGCACCGACAGCCACGACACCGGGGCCGGCACCGACAGCCACGACACCGGGGCCGGCACCGACAGCCACGACACCGGCGTCGGCGCCCGCCCCGACACCCCCACCGGCGCCCAGAAGGGCGTGAAGGCCGGTTACGGGACCGCCGCCTCCGACGCGGAGACCGACGGGCTCGGCACGGCCGAGGTGGTGACGGGCGCCCTGCTCATCGTCGGCGCGCTCGGCTCCGCCGTCGTCCTCACCCGCCGCCGCGCGGCCGACGGCCGCGTCTGACGGCCGGGACCAGGGGGCCGAAACGGCCCCTCCGCCCCGGTGTGACGAGGTCCGGGACGGAGGGGCGCCATACGAAGAGACGAGAGACCACGCGGCCGGGCGGCCGCCGTGGAGGAGAGCGGACGTGGGGCGAGCGGACAGCACGGGCCGGCACGGCGCCTGGGGCGCCGTCGCCGTCGTCCTCCTCGTGGGAGTGCACCTGGTGCGCGGCGGTGCGGAGGAGCTGCGGGCGGCGGGACCGCCGCAGCCCCTCGCCGCGGCCGCCCCCCGCGGCACCCGTGCCGACGCCGCCCTCCTCGCCCCCGCACCCGTCTCCGATGCGGAGACCGATCCGCTGCCCGCCTCGCCCCCGGTCCGCGTCCGCGTCCCGGCCGTCCGCGTCGACGCGTCCGTCACGGCGGTCGGACTCGACGCCGAGGGCTGGATCGAGGCCCCGCCGCCGCAGGACGACCGGCTCGCGGGCTGGTTCACCGGCGCGGTCACCCCCGGCGAGCGCGGCACCGCCGTCGTCGTCGGCCACGTCGACACCCCGAGCGGCCCGGCCGTCTTCTACGAGCTCGGCGCCGTCGGCAGGGGCAGCCGCGTCGAGGTCCTCCGCCGCGACGGGAGGACCGCCGTCTTCACCGTGTACGGGGCCGAGGTCGTCCCCAAGGAGGGCTTCCCCGCCCGGCGGGTCTACGCCGACTCCGGCCGGCCCGAGCTGCGCCTGATCACCTGCGGCGGCACGTACACCGAGGAGGGCGGCTACGAGGGCAACGTGGTGGTCTCGGCCCGCCTCACCGAGGTCCGCTGACCCCGCGAGGGACCCGTGACCGGGCCCGGCCCGACCTGACGGACTCCCCCCGAAGCATTGGCCTGGACCGCAGGACGTCGTCAAGGTGACTCCCACGGAGCCGGCGTCGGGGGGCGTCGAGCTCCACCGGGCCGCCCGGGGCCCCGCACCACGCTCCGTACGCACGAAAGCGCCCATCGTGCGTATGTCCGGACAATCCGGACCGAATCGGGGTCGCCGGGGCCGTCCCACCCCACTGACCACGGAAAACGCTGGTGAAAGGCGCCTGAAACCCCTGGTAGAGTTATCTCTGTCGCCGCGGGGGAAACCCCGAAACGACAACAACACCCAGTCCGGGTGGCGGAATGGCAGACGCGCTAGCTTGAGGTGCTAGTGCCCTTTATCGGGCGTGGGGGTTCAAGTCCCCCCTCGGACACAGAGAAGAAGTGCCGGTCGATCTCGCATCGACCGGCACTTCTCGTATCCGGCGCTTCCCGTACGGGGCCGGTCTCCCGCACCGGCCCCCGCGGTCAGCCCTTCCTCGCCACCACCAGCCTGCACGCCGGGCTGCCGTCCTCGCGGCGGCCCAGGGACTCGACCGGGACGAGGGTGACGTCGAAGCCGGCCGCCTCCAGGCGGGTGCGGACGTCCGCGAGGCGGAAGGTGCGGTAGTACATGACGAAGGGCGGGCGCCAGAGCGCGTTCCTGACCCGCATCACCGCGTCGAAGCCCCACAGCGCCCAGTAGGGGCGCGAGCCGACGCGCGGCGGGGCCGGGAGCGGGAAGGCGAAGGTGCCGCCCGGGCGGAGGGAGGCGTGGACCCGCTCGAAGAGGGCGCGCTGCTCCTCCGGCAGGAAGTGGCCGAAGGCGCCGAAGCTCACCGCCAGGTCGAAGGCGGGCCCGAAGGGCAGGGCCAGGGCGTCGGCGCGGACCAGGTCGGCGTCGGGGTGCGCGCGGCGGGCCTCGGCCAGCATGCCCGTACTGAAGTCGACCCCGGTGACCCGGCCCGCGCAGACCGCGCGCAGGACGCCGAGACCGGCGCCGGTGCCGCAGCAGACGTCGAGGCCCGAGTCGAACGGGCCGAGGGTCTCCAGGGTGCGGGTCACCGCGTCCAGGAGACGGTCGGAGGTGCGGAAGGGCGTCGCGTCGAACTTCTCCGCGAGCAGGTCGTAACCGTGCTCGACCGAGGAGAGGGCCTGGACGGTCAGCTCGCGGAGGCCGGGGCCCTGCGGAGTGAACATGGGCCCGACCCTATGCCGTGACGGCTCGCGCGCGTCAGAGCGCGCTGCGTACCGAGGAGGCCGACCAGGACGGGGTGACGCCCGTGAGCTGGCAGGTCAGCAGGTAGAGGGGGATCGGCGGCGTGTAGGGCGAGGCGCCGTCGGGCCGGTGGATCAGCCGGGGGCGGCGGTCCGGGATCTCCGCGCCGCGCGCGTAGCAGGCGGGCAGCGGCCAGGTCAGGTCCAGGTCGGAGCCGGCCGGGACGAGCCACCACCACCAGTCGGAGTCGGCGTAGACGCAGCCGTTGGAGGGGAGCCGGGAGAGGATCTTGAAGCCGAAGCGGGCGGGGACGCCGACGGCGTCGCGGCCCAGGCCGGCGGAGAGGTCGGCGGGGACGGCGAGACGGGTGACGGGGTCCGGCCGCCGGGAGCGGGCGGGACCCGCCGGGCCGAGGATGCTCCGGGAGGGCGCGTCGGCGGCGCGGTGGTCGTCCCGTTCGAGACGGAGTTCCAGGGAGCGGCCGGCGGCCGGGACCAGGCCGAGGCCGGGGTGGCGGCGGGTCCGCGGCAGCATGCGGTCCGCCATCGACCTCAGCACGCTTCCCCCGTGCCGTGGGCCAGCTCGGCCCAGACGGTCTGCGACGTGCCGTGCCCGGTGCGCTCGGCGCCCCACGCGCTGCACAGCGCGTCGACGATGATCAGTCCCCGGCCGCGCTCGTCCTCGCCGCAGTCGCGGATCCGCGGCCCCGCCGGGCCGCCCTCGTCCCGCACGGCTATCCGCAGCTTCTCCTCGCCCTCGCGGAGCTCGCAGACGAAACGGCCGCTGGCGGTGTGCACGACGGCGTTGGTGACCAGCTCGGAGACGATCAGGGAGACGGTGTCGCGTATGTCGGGGCCGCAGCCCCAGATGATGAGCCGCTCCTCCGCGAGGCGACGGGCCCGCGCGACCGACGCCGTGAGGGCCGGGAGCTCGAAGGCGAAGCGCCGCACGGCGCCGGTATCGGTCTGAGGCTGTGGGCGCTGGGCCATGACGCGGGGACTCATGAGACCTGAAGGCTGCGCGTTACCAGAAGCCACGACCGGTTCCTCACAACAGTGGGCAGGACTTGCCGTACGGCGCCGCGCCGGGGCGCGGAGGCGCACGACAGCAGCGTGTACTGGTTCACCGGAACACTGTCCTCCTGCGTCGGACACTTGGCAAGTGGCACTCTGGAAATTGCAGAGTGCCGTGTTCTCTCCGGCCCGGCTTCGTGGCACACTCGTCGAAAACAGCGCGTCGGGGAGGTCTGGGAGTGAGCGAGCCGCGGTCCGCCCCCACGGTGGGACAGGTCGTCCTCGGAAAGCGGTTGCAGGACCTGCGCGAGCGGGCCGGCATGAAGCGGGAAGAGGCCGCCAAGATCCTCCGGGTGGCCCCGGCCACCGTCCGGCGGATGGAGACCGCCGAGGTCGCGCTGAAGATCCCCTACGTCCAGCTCCTGCTCAGGGAGTACGGGATCACGGACTCCGAGGCCGAGGGCTTCGTCGCCCTCGCGGAGGAGGCCAACCTCCCCGGCTGGTGGCAGCGGTTCCACGACGTGCTGCCCGGCTGGTTCTCCATGTACGTCAGCCTGGAGGGGGCCGCGAGCCTCATCCGTGCGTACGAGCCCCAGTTCGTTCCCGGTCTGCTCCAGACCGCGGAGTACGCCCGTGCCATTCTGCGCAGCGGGGCGGTCGGAGGCGGCAGCGACGCCGCCGGGGAAGAGGACACCGAACGGCATGTAGCCCTGCGGATGGAGCGCCAGTCCCTGCTGCTGAGGGACGACGCCCCGAAGTTCTGGGTGATCATGGACGAGACGGTGTTCCGCCGGCCGGTCGGTGACGGGCCCGAAGTGATGCGCGACCAGCTCGACCGGCTGCTCGAAGCGTCCGAGCTGCCGAACGTCACCCTGCAGATCGCGGAGTTCGCGTCCGGCCACCACCCCGGCACCTACGGACCGTTCGTCCTCTTCCGCTTCGCCGTGCCCGAACTCCCGGACATGGTCTACAGCGAGTACCTGACCGGCGCGGTCTATCTCGACGCGCGTCCCGAGGTGGCGTCCCACCTGGAGGTCATGGACCGCATGGCGGCTCAGGCCGCGACTGCACAACGCACGAAGGAGATTCTCCGGAATCTCCGCAAGGAGCTGTGAATGGATCGCATATACAACGGCATGCCCGCCGCGGAGCTCGGTGCCGAGGGTTGGCACAAGCCCTGGAGCGGCGGGAACGGGGGCAACTGCGTGGAGGCCATGAGACTGGCCGACGGCAGGGTCGCCGTGCGACAGTCCGCAGACCCTGAGGGACCCGCGCTCATCTACACCCACGGGGAGATCGAGGCCTTCATCTTGGGGGCCAAATCCGGCCAGGCCGACTTTCTGCTCGCCCAGCCCTTCCGTCCCGCCCCTACCGTCGCGTAACTCTTGCTGTAGCGCCACTCGTTCATCCCGACCAGGAGAGCCGATGACCCAGGACCCCGCAGCTCCGCGGACCGACGTACGCATCGACACCAGCAAGCCGCACCCGGCACGCATGTACGACTGGTTCCTGGGCGGCAAGGACAACTACCCGGTCGACGAGGCGATGGCCCGTCAGCTCCTCACCGTCGACGCCCGGGGCCGGGACATGGCCCGTGTCAACCGGGCCTTCATGCACCGCGCCATCCGCTGGCTCAGCGCCCACGGCGTCCGCCAGTACCTGGACATCGGCACCGGCATCCCGACCGAGCCCAACCTGCACCAGATCGCGCAGCAGGCCGCGCCGGAGGCCCGCATCGTCTACTGCGACAACGACCCGATCGTGCTCGCGCACGCGGCCGCCCTGCTGCGCTCGACCCCGGAGGGGGCCACCGAGTACATCCAGGCGGACGCCCGCGAGCCCGAGGTCATCCTCGAAAGGGCCGGAAAGGTCCTTGACTTCGACCAGCCCATCGCGCTGTCGATGCTCGCCCTGCTGCACTTCGTCGGGGACGAGGACGGCGCGTACGAGCTGGTCTCCAAGATCGTCGACAAGCTCGCGCCGGGCAGCTACCTCGTCCTCTCCCACGTCACCGGGGACTTCAACCCCGAGGGAGCGGCGCAGGCGGCCGCCATGTACAAGGCGCGCGGGCTGACCCTGCG
Source organism: Streptomyces sp. NPDC086147 (assembly GCF_040702165.1). Taxonomy (NCBI): domain Bacteria; kingdom Bacillati; phylum Actinomycetota; class Actinomycetes; order Kitasatosporales; family Streptomycetaceae; genus Streptomyces; species Streptomyces sp. NPDC086147. The sequence goes on from NZ_JBFBJO010000004.1 coordinate 192,399, forward strand.
GCCCCGCTCGCGCGACGAGCTGGCCGCGTTCTTCGACGGCATGGAGTTCGTCGAGCCGGGCGTCTCGCTCACCGCCGAATGGCACCCGGAGCTGGGCGAGCCCGTCCCGGTCCAGGGCGACGAGCCCATCCCGGGCTGGGCCGGCGTGGCCCGCAAGGTCTGACCCCGCCCCTCACGAACGGCGCGAACGGCGGCCCCGCGGACCCTCCCGGTCAGCGGGGCCGACCCGTCTCAGCCCCTCGGCGGCACCAGCGTCACCAGGAAGCTCCGCACCGGGCCCTCGTTCCCGGCCGCGTCGACCGTGCGGTACTCGACGGTGTGGGTGCCGTAGTCGGGCGTCGCGTCGTCCCACGGCACCGCCCGGGTCCGGCCCAGCTTCCCGTACACGAGGCCGTCGATCACCGTGCCGCCCGGCGAGAAGCGGAACGGCGCGTCCGCGTCCGTCGGCCAGCCGTAGTACGTGTACCAGCCGTCGCCGTCGACCCGGAACCGGCTCACCACCGCGCCCTCCCGGTCGTCCCGCGCGGTCAGCCGCATCGTGAACGCGCCGTCGTAGACGTACTCCACCGGCCGCCCCGGCCGCCGCACCGTCCGCAGCGGCTCCGACAGCTCGTACGCGGCCGTGGCCGGCCGGGCGTCGACCGTCCAGCGCAACTCCCGCCCCGTGCCCGCGATCCGGGCCGTGAGCACGTGGGTGCCGGGGGCGATCCGCAGCGCGCCCAGGTCCAGGTCGCGGTCGTTGCGGTCGCCCGTCGCCACGGGACGCCCGTCGAGGTGCCAGCGCACCGCCGGGGTGCCGTCCACCGGGTGGGTGGTGTCCGCGTGGACGACGCTCCGGGCGCCGACGGGAGAGCCCGTCGGGGTGTGCCCGGTGAACGCGGCCCCGACCGGCCCCCGCGCGGTGGTCAGCGAGGGATCCACCGTCCAGCGGACGGTCCGGGTGAGCGCCTCGGAGGCGCGGACCGCCGGATCGCGGACGAACGGCGTCGGATCGGTAACCGTCGCCGTCAGCGCGTGCGGGCCCGGGGAGAGCCGGAGCCCGCGCAGGTCGACGGCACGGGCGCCGCGCGTGTCCAGGGTCCGCCCGTCGAGCCGCCAGGTCACGGCGAGTTCACCGCCCACCGGGTGCAGGACGTCCACCCACACCGACCGGTCCGCCCCGATCGGCGCCGCGTTCGGCGTGTGGCCCTGGACCAGGTTCACCTTCGCCGCGATCGCCCGGACCATCACCTCGCGCTCCACCTGGTCGAAGGCGTAGCCGAGGGTCTTCATCAGGGAGTGGCGGCTCGGCCGCCAGACCCCCTCCGTGCTGTACAGGCCGCCCTCGTGGCGGCCTATGACCCCGCCCGACTCGCTCTCCTCGCCCAGCCAGCGCCACCACTTGGCCCCCTGCTCCCGCATCTGCCGTTCGGTGAGGAGCGTGTGGTGGGCGGAGGCCGGTTCCGGGCCGGAGTACGTGCCGCCCGGCACCCCGCGCCCGTAGTAGTCGTACTCGTCCTGGAGGCCGCCGAGCGAGTGCCCGAGCTCGTGCGGGGTGATGAGGGCGGAGAGCGCGTTGCCGCCGGACGCGGTCGCGTAACCGCCGCCCGCGCCGCCGTAGGTGGAGCTGTGGGCGAGGGCGACGACCTGCCGGTCGGCGGCGCTCGTCCCGGGCACGAGGTCCGCCAGCGCGGCGGCCTTCCGCCCGTCGACGGTCAGCAGCCGCTGCACGCTGCCCGGGTCGCAGCCGCCCCAGAACCCCATGTCGAGCACGGTGTCCCGGGCGGGTGCGTCGAGCCCCGGGTCGCAGTCCACCCCGGACTCCGCCGAAGGCGCCTCCACCGCCCACACGTTGACGTACGAGCGGTAGGAGGCGAAGGGCTCGACGCTCCACAGGGTGTTCAGGTGCCGTTCGAGGTCCGCCCGGAACTCCGGCATCTCCCGCGCGGTGTAGCCGTCGCCCAGGAACACCAGGTTGAACCGCCGGTCCGCCGGTCCGGTGGTCTGCACGGGGACGACGACCGGCTCCCCGGCGGAGGCCGCCCGCCCGCCGGGCGCCCCCGTCTCCGCGCCCGCCGGCGCCGTTCCCGCCAGGCCGGCGGCCAGCAGGCAGACCGCGACGAGCCGGGCCGCGCCCCGCCGAACTCCCTTGTTCCGTAAGGTCATGGGGCGCGAGCCTAGGCCGCGCCCCGCCCCGGTGGAAGGCGTCCGTCGGCCGTATCGGCCGCCCGTGGGGGAGGCGCCGGTGGCTCAGTACCGCAGGTACGCGAGTCCCGGGTGCGCCGCCGCGTACTCCTCCACGAGCCGGCGGGCCACCGCGACCGAGTCCACCAGCGGGTGCAGCGCGAAGGCCTTGACCGCCGTCTCCCGCGACCCGCTCTCCGCCGCCGCGAGCACCTCCCGCTCCACCCCCTTCACGGCCGTCACCAGGCCGACGGCGTGGTACGGCAGCGGGGCCACGGCCACCGGCCGGGCGCCGTTCGCGTCGACCAGGCAGGGCACCTCGATCACCGCGTCCGCGTCCAGCACGGAGAGCGTGGTGCCGTTGCGCACGTTCAGGATCAGCGTCGTCCGCTCGTCGCGCGCGACCGCCCGCATCAGGGCGAGCGCCACCTTCTCGTAGCCGCCCGACTCCAGGTCCTCCTCGTCGCGCTCCCCGACCCCGGCGGCCTCCCGGTTGGCGGCCATGTAGGTGGCCTCCCGGTCCGCGAGCGTGCGGTGCCAGGCGGCCAGGGCGGGGGTGTCCGGCCTGCCCATCTCCTCGTAGAAGGCGCCCTGCTGGTCGCGCAGGTACGCGCCGCGCGTCCGTTCGGCGGTCCGGTAGGCGTGCACGGCCTCCCGGTTGAAGTAGTAGTAGTGCAGGTACTCGTTGGGGACCGCGCCGAGCGAGCGCAGCCACTCGGGGCCGAAGAGCCGACCCTCCTCGAAGGAGCCGAGCGCCTCCTCGTCGGCGAGCAGCCGGGGCAGCTCGTCCCGGCCGCCGATCCGCAGCCCCCGCAGCCAGCCCAGGTGGTTGAGGCCCACGTAGTCGATCCAGGCCTCGTCCGGGTCCGCGCCCAGGATCCGGGCGACCCGGCGGCCCAGGCCCACGGGGGAGTCGCAGATGCCGACGACCCGGTCGCCGAGGACCCGGGACATCGCCTCCGTGACCAGGCCCGCCGGGTTGGTGAAGTTGATGACCCAGGCGTCCGGGGCGAGCTCCGCGACCCGCCGGGCGATGTGCGTCGCGACGGGCACGGTCCGCAGGCCGTACGCGATCCCGCCCGCCCCCACCGTCTCCTGCCCGAGCACCCCTTCGGCGAGCGCGATCCGCTCGTCCGCCGCCCTGCCCTCCAGGCCGCCGACCCGGATCGCCGAGAACACGAAGTCCGCCCCGCGCAGCGCCTCGTCCAGGTCCGTCGTCGCCGTCACCTCCGGCGCGTCCGGCACCCCCTCGGCCTGGTCCGCGAGGACCCGCGCGACGGCGGAGAGCCGCCCCTCGTCGAGGTCGTGCAGGGTGACCCGGGTGACCCGCCCCTCGGCGTGGTCGCCGAGCAGCGCGCCGTACACCAGCGGCACCCGGAATCCGCCGCCGCCGAGAATCGTCAGTTTCATGCCCGTACGCTACTCGGGCGCCCCCGCCGGGAGCCCCCGCACACGGGCCGGGGAGCGGGCGGGGGCGGCGGCCGGGGCACAATGGCGCCATGTCCCGACGCAAGGCCCGCCCCCGCACCGCGCCCCGTACCGCCCCGGCTTCCGCCGCCCCCGCCGCCCCCGTCGTCACCCCGGAGTCGCCCTGCCCCTGCGGCCTCGGCCCCGCCTACGGCGCGTGCTGCGGCCGCTTCCACACGGGCATGGGCGGCACGGCGCCCACCGCCGAACTCCTCATGCGCTCCCGCTACAGCGCCTTCGTCGTCCGCGACGAGGCCCATCTGCTGCGCACCTGGGCGCCGGAGACCCGGCCGGCCGAGGTCGACTTCGACCCCGGGCTCCGCTGGGCCGGTCTGGAGATCGAGGGGACCACCGAGGGCACGGCCTTCCACCGGCGCGGCACCGTCACCTTCACGGCCCGCTACGTCCACGGCGGCGAGCCGGGCGCGCTGCGCGAGCGGAGCCGCTTCGCCCGCTACGAGGGGGCGTGGGTGTACGTGGACGGGGACGTCGCGGAGTAGCCGACCACCGGGCATCCGTCCACCGGGCATCCGTCCATCGGGTGTCCGTCCGCTGGATGTCCGTCCGCCGGGCGTCCGTCCGCCGGGCGTCCGTCCGCCTGGTGTCCGTCCGCCGGGCGGAGATCCGCGGGCCCCGGCCTCAGCGGGCCCCGGCCACCGCGCGCGATCCCGAGCGCGGGACGCCGCTCGCCAGGTCCTCCGCGACGATCTTCTTCGCGATGGCGTCCGTCGCCACCCGCAGCTCGGGCCCGCTGGGCCGGCCGCGCTCCCGCTCGACGCGGTCGGCGAGCCAGGTGCCCCAGGCGTGCGTGATGACGTCCGCCTCCCGCCTGCCCGCCGGGGTGTGGGAGAACAGGTTGCCGTCGCGGGTGAGGAAGCCCTCCTCGATCATCCGGTCGAAGACCGGCAGGAGCACCTCGGGCGGCACCCGCCGTCCGGCCGCGATCAGGCCGAGGCTCGCGTGCCCGACGGTCCGGGTGTACAGCTCGACCTGCATCACCGCCCACGCGCCCGCCACGTCGAGCCGGGTGTCGGACCCGTAGACGATCCGCCGGGCCGTGTCCGGGTCGGTGCGGCGCAGGATCCGCCCGACGGACAGTTCGAGGAGCTTCGCGGAGTCCCCGGACGTGGTGGGCGACGCGAAGCCCTCGCCCATGTCGGGGGCGGCGGCGCGCGCCGAGTCCCGCAGCGTCACCTGCTTGAGGAAGAGCGCCACGACGAAGCCGACGGCGGCGACGGGCACGGTCCACAGGAAGACGGTGTGCAGGGTGTCGGCGTAGGCGTTCACGATCGGTTCCGCGACCGCGTCCGGCAGGCCGTGCACCCCGGCCGGGCTCTGCGCGGCCCGTCCGACGGCGGCCGGGTCGAGCCCGAGGCCCCCGGCGACGGCGGAGGCCTCCCGGACCCCGGCCGTGAGGTTGGGCCCCAGGGAGTTGCCGTAGATCGTGCCGAAGACGGCCGTGCCGAACGAGCTGCCGAGGGTGCGGAAGAAGGTGACGCCGGAGGTGGCGGTGCCCAGGTCGGCGTAGTCGACGGTGTTCTGCACGGCGATGGTGAGGACCTGCATGCACAGGCCGATGCCGGTGCCGAGGACGAACATGTAGAGCGACGCGAGCCAGGTGCTCGTGCCCGGCTCCATGAGCGAGAGCAGATAGAGCCCGACGCCCATCACCAGACAGCCGGCGAGGGGGAAGACTCGGTAGTGGCCGGTCTTGCTGACCACGTTGCCGCTGAAGATCGAGGCGATCAGCAGGCCGACGACCATGGGCAGGGTGCGGATGCCGGAGACGGTCGCCGAGTCCCCGTCGACGTACTGGAGGTAGGTCGGCAGGAAGGTCATCGCGCCGAGCATGGCGAAGCCGACCACGAAGCTGAGCACGGAGCAGACCGTGAAGACGGGGTTCCCGAACAGGCGCATGGGCAGCATCGGTTCGGCCGCCCGGGTCTCCACCAGGCAGAACAGGGCCAGGGCGACGATCCCGCCCGCGAAAAGGCCGATGACGACGCCGGAGCCCCAGGCGTACTCGTTCCCGCCCCAGCTCGTGGCCAGGATCAGGGCGCTGGAGCCGACGGCGACGAGCGCGATGCCGGCGTAGTCGATGACGGGCTTGCTCGCCGAGCGGACGGAGGGGATCGTGCGGGCGGCGGCGATCACGACCAGGATCGCGATGGGGACGTTCACGTAGAACGCCCAGCGCCAGCTCAGGTGGTCGGTGAACAGGCCGCCGAGGAGCGGGCCGATGACGGTGGAGACGCCGAACACGGCCCCGATCGCGCCCTGGTACTTGCCGCGCTCGCGCAGCGGGATCACGTCCGCGATGAGCGCCATCGAGGTGACCATCAGACCGCCCGCGCCGATGCCCTGGAGGCCGCGCCAGACGATGAGCAGCGTCATGTTGGTGGCGAGTCCGCAGAGGAACGAGCCGGTGATGAAGACGACCGCGGAGATCTGGAAGATCACCTTGCGGCCGAAGAGGTCGCCGAACTTGCCGACGAGGACGGTCGCGACGGTCTCGGCGAGCAGGTACGAGGTGACCACCCACGACATGTGGGCGGCGCCGCCCAGGTCCGCGACGATCGTCGGCAGGGCGGTGCCGACGATCGTCTGGTCGAGGGCGGCGAGGAGGACGCCCAGCATGATCGTGCCGAAGACGATGTTGCGGCGGCGCCGGTCGAGCGGGGGCGGCTCGGTGGCGGCCGGGGGCGCGGGAGCCGCGTCGCTGGTCGTGGTCACCCTCGCAGCGTCACACCGGCCCCGTGCCCACGCATGCGGGGGACCGCCGGACAGGTGTCGCCCCGTCACGGCGCCGACGGGACGCCGGGAAGGCGTCGTCAGGGGGTGACGGGCAGCTCGGGGTGGTGCTTGGCGAGGATCTTGTTGGCCCGCGCGAGCGCGGAGAGGGCGTGCTCGCGGTCCGCCCGGTCCTCCGCGCAGAGCGGCCCCCGGAACCGGTAGACCTCGCGCGCCGCGCAGTCCGCGTCGACCTCGGCCTGGAGGACGTGCAGCGGCAGACAGGCGCCGATCATCGCGGCCACGCGGTCGGGGATCGGGACGGGGACGAGGCGCGAGGGCGAGGTGATCACGGGTCAGTCCTAGTGGGTCCGGGAAGGGTACGGAAGAGTCTCTCCCCCATACGTACCGGATGGCGCTGCCGGTTCGGACACGGAGTCGTCGCGGGACGGCGACGGACCGGGGCCCCGTCGGCGGGCCGGGCGGCGGGCGGGGGAGCGGACCGGGCGCGACGGGCGATCTTGGACCGGACGTTCCCGCAGGTGCGGGGCGTCGGAGAGGCCGGCGGTTTGCGCATCCTCTCTGCGTATCGAGCGCGCGTTCGGCGGACGAAAGATCCAGAACGGGGCGTCGGGGATGATCCACACCCGAGGGGGTGTGAAGGATCTCACTCGTCGGTCCGGACTCTTTCGGAGCGGGTGGGGTATGTGCTGCCACCCTCGCGACCGCGCTCCCGTCCTCGTACTCCCGTCACCGCGTTTCCGTCGTCACGCTTCCGTCGTCACCAAACAACACGAACGGTCGTGCTAATATTTTCTTCCCTCCAGGTCACCGAGGAGATCCGGCATGCACCCGATGGCTCCACTCCTGCGCACCCTCCTGAACGCGACCGCCCGCGTCGCCCCCGGCCCGGCCGGCCGACTGGCCTTCCACGTCTTCGTCCGCCCGCTCGGCCGGGCCCGGCCGAAGCCCGAGGAGCGGGCGGTCATGGCCGCCGCCCGCGTCGGGCGCCTCCGCGTGCGGGGCAAGGACGTCGTCACCTACGCCTGGGGCGACGGCCGGCGGCCGGTCCTGCTCGTCCACGGCTGGTCCTCGCGCGCCTCCCGCTTCGCCGCCCTCGCCGAAGCGCTGCTCGCGCGCGGCTACAGCCCGGTCGCCTTCGACGCGCCCGGCCACGGCGACTCCCCGGGCCGGGCGTCGAACATCGTCGAGTACCGGGAGATCATCCGGGAACTGCACGCCCGGCACGGCGACTTCGACGCCGTCGTCGCCCACTCCTTCGGCGTTCTCGCCTCCCTCTTCGCCCTGCGGGACGGCGTGCGCACGGCCCGCTTCGCCGGTCTCGGTGCGGTCGGCTCCTTCACGTTCCTCACGGAGGGCTTCCGGGACCGCCTCGGCGTGGACGAGCGGGTGGTCCGCGCCCTCCGCGGCCACGTCGAGCGCCGGATCGCGCCGGGCGAGCCCGGCATCTGGCACCGCTTGGAGGCCGACCACGCGCCCGAACAGCTCGGCGCGCCGCTCCTGCTCCTCCACGACGAGGACGACGACATGACGCCGCCCGCCCAGTCGCGCCTGCTCGCGCGCGCCCACGGCGACCGCGCCCGGCTCGTCGTCACCCGGGGGCTCGGCCACCGCCGCATCCTGAAGGACCCGGACGTCGTCGCCCGGACCGTGGAGTTCGTGACGGCACCGGCCGCCGAGCCCTCCGGAGAACGGGTCGCCACCGGCTGAACCCGGGCCGGGGTACAGGGGCTACGCGGCGGCGAGCGCCTCCCGGCCCCGGTCCGTGGCCGAGGCGTGCAGCCGCGCGGCGATGCCCCGCTCGGCGCGGCCGTACGCCCGGGCGTCGTCGAACAGCACCGAGTGCGCGTTGGCCGCCTCCATCAGGGCGATCACCTCGAAGGCCAGCTGCTCCGCGTCCAGGTTGGCCACGAGCTCCCCGGCGGCGCGGGCCTCCGTCAGGTTCCGCTCCACGTACTCGGCCCAGTCGAGCCGGGCCCGTGCGACGGCGTCGTGGACCGGGCCCGTACGGGCGTCGAACTCGGCGGAGACCGCGTAGAAGAAGCAACCGCCGGCGAAGACCCGCTCCGAGGAGTACGCCAGCCAGTTCCGGCACAGCTCGCGCACCCGCACGGCCCCCGGCGGCACGTCCTCCAGCGGGGCGACCACCCGGCGGGAGAAGACCGAGACGGCGGCCCTGACGGTGGCGAGCTGGAGTTCCTCCTTGGAGCCGAAGAGGGCGAAGACGCCGCTCTTGCTCAGGCTCAGTTCGGTCGCGATCCGCCCCAAGGACAGCCCTTCGAGGCCCTCGACCGAGGCGATGTCCATCGTCCGGCCGAGCACCAGGCGCCGGGTCTGGTTGCCGCGCTCGACGCGCCCGTCCGTCTTCGTTCCCGTACCGCCGGTGCCACCGCTCATGCCTCCATCGTACTGAACGCACGACCGTGCGGGATTATTGGCGGTACACGCCCTAGACCCCTTCGTCGAAACCGCGCCGTTCCGCCGGGGCGAGCAGCAGCACCTCCAGGGCGCGCGCCGTCGCGCGCGCCTGGGCCAGGTACCAGTCGAGCCGCTCGTCGGTGATCAGCGACGGGGTCCCGCGGAGCGCGAGAGCGAACCGCGCGTGGCCCGCCCGCTCCAGAACCGGCACCGCCACGGTCCGGACCCCGTGCGCCGACTCGCCGTCGTTGAGCGCGTACCCCGCCTCTCGTACGCGCTCCAACTCGGCCGCGAGCAGCGGCGGTTCGACGATGGTCCGCTCGGTGAACGCGTACAGCGGCGGCAGCGAGCGCGGTCCGCCCTCGCCCGCCCTCGGCCACGCGAGGAGCACCTTCCCGAGCGCCGTCGAGTGCAGCGGCCTGCGCAGACCCACCTTCGGGGTCACCGAACCGCCCGCCACGATCACGACGTGCGGACCGCTGCGCAGCGCCAGATCGGCCGTCGCGCCCGTCCGTTCGGCCAGGTCGGACAGCTCGGGCGCGGCCAGGTGCAGTCCCCGCTGGTGGTACGAGAGCCGGCCCAGCTCCGTCATCGCCGGACCGAGCCGGTAGCGGGCCGTCCTGGCGTCCTGTTCGAGGAAGCCCGCACCGAGCAGCGTCCGGGCGAGCCGGTGCGCCGTGGAGGTGGAGAGCCCGAGCCGCCGCGCGAGGTCGGAGGCGCTCAGGTCGGGCCCGTTGTCGTGGAAACAGTGCAGCACGTCCAGTGCGCGGCGGACCGCCTGGGCGCCCGCCGGGGGTCGGACGATGCCGGCCTCGGTCGTCATAGGGTTCGCTCCCCGTGGGTGATCGGGCTCCCACGCTCCCACATGGCGGGAGCCGAATCAGCGGCCCGGCGAGGTCGGAAACACGCCGTTCATACCCCATCCCACATGGTGGGAGACGTGTTGTGGGCGGTCGGGCTTCCATGGCAAGGTTCCGGCCAACGCACCACAGCGACAGCGACGAGCGGGAGGGAGCAGGGCCGATGACGAACCGTCGCCGTACGACGCGCAGCGCGCCCGCCGCCTCTCCCGCGCCGCTCGGGCTCACCCGGCGCCGCCACATCGACCTGGCCCGCGTCGCCGGGGCCACCTGTCGCTGACGCGAACGGCCGCCGCCGCCCTCGATGACGGCCGATGGCGTCGCCTCTCCCGGTACGACGCGCCGACGACACCTCCGACGCCCGCGTCCGGCGCCGCTCACCGCCGTGAGCACGTAAGCCCGTAAGGCTTGCAGGGTGCTTGGAGCCCTTGGAGCCCTTGGGGCTCGCAGGCCCGTGGCCGAAAACGCCCCGAGTCGACCTCCGCCGGGACCGCACCCCCTGCCCGAGCCGGAACGGCACCCCGTCGCCGCTCCGGAACCGTCACGCGCCCTCCGCACCCCGGCGCGTCCCGCCCCCGCCCACACCCCACCCCGGGAAGCCCTCCATGACGCACGCCCGCGTTCCCGACACGCTCTGGTTCACCCGCTGCCCCGTCCCCACCGCCACCGGCGTCGCCGCCGACCGGGGCTGGCTGGCCGGGGAGTTCGCGGCCGACGGCATCGCCGTCCGCTCGCTCCAGGACGCCGAACCCGGCGCCGACCGCGCCACCCACTTCACCCACGCCCTCCCCGGCCTCTTCCGCGAGGGCGGCAACGTGCCCGCGCTGTGGGCCCGTTCGCGGGGCGAGCGCACCCGGCTCGTCGGACTCACCTGGATCGAGGAGCGACAGGCGGTCCTCGTCGCCCCCGGCTCCCCGGTGCGCGGAGCCGCCGCCCTGCGCGGACTCCGGCTCGCCGTGCCCCGCCACCCCGTCCCCATCGACTTCTGGCGCGCGATGGCCCTGCGCGGCTTCGAGGGCGTCCTCGCCTCGGCGGGGTACGGACTCGCCGACGCCGTCCTCGTCGACGTGCCGGCCGACGGGCACGAGGGCCAGTGGGCCGCCGAGCTGGACGCGCTGCGCCGGGGCGAGGTCGACGCCGTCTACGTGAAGGGCGCCCTCGCCGTCGAGGCCGCCCGGCGGGCCGGCGCCGAGGTGGCCGTCGAACTCGACGAACTGCCCGACCCCGCGCACCGCGTCAACAACGGCACCCCCCGCCCCCTCACCGTGCACCAGGACCTCCTGGACGAGCACCCCGACCTCGTGGCCCGGTTCCTCGCCGTCCTGCTCCGCTCCGCCGACTGGGCCGCGGACGAACCGCACGAGGTCGCCCGCATCCTCGGCGCCGAGACCGGCGCGGGCGCGGAGGGGGTCGCGGGCGCCTACCGGCCCGGCACCCACCGCACCCTCCACCCCGACCTGTCCGACACCCGCCTCGGCCTCCTCACCCGGCAGGAGGAGGCCCTGCGCGCCCACGGCTTCCTGCCCGAGGCCGTGGACGTACGGGCCTGGGCCGACCCCGAGCCGCTGCGCCGCGCCCGGCTGCTCGCGACCGGCGCCGCCGCCGTACCGGAGCCGCACGGGGGACAGGCCTCGCAGCCCGTCCCGTGACCCACGTACGCGAACCCGCCCCGCCTCACCCCGCACCACCGCCCGGTCCCACCCCGCCCCGACCCCGAAGGACGACCGCCATGCGCCCACTCACCCCGTTCGCCGCCCTGGCGGCCCTCGCCGCACTCGCCACCGTCACCGCCTGCGGCGGCAGCCCGGCCGCGAGCGCGGGCGGCGGCCCGGAGGGGGCGAAGGGAACGGTCACCGTCCGCATCCCCGACCCCGGCAACTCCGGCGTCCTCGCCCTCGGCAAGAAGGACGGCAGCCTCGACAGGGCCCTCGCCGCCGTCGGCGCCGAGGTGGCCTGGACCGGCAGCGCCGGCCCCTTCGCCCCCGCCGCCCAGGCGATGAACGCCGACCAGCTCGACATCGCGACCGGCTCGATCACCTCCGGCATCACCTCCCTCTCCCAGAGCCCCGGCTTCGCCTTCTTCACCGCGACCGACCCCGACCCCGTCGGCGAGGGCATCCTCGTCCGCGAGGGCTCCGACATCGCCTCCGTGAAGGACCTCGTCGGCCGCAAGGTCGCCGTCAACAAGGGCGGCACCGGCGAGTACCTCCTCCTCAAGGCCCTCGCCGGGGCCGGCATCCCCGCCGACAAGGTCGAGCGCGTCTATCTGCGCCCCGACCAGACCGCCGCCGTCTTCAACGCCGGACAGGTCGACGCCTGGGCCGTCTGGTCCACCTACGCCGTCGCCGAGATCGGCTCGGGCAAGGCCCGCTTCGTCGCCGACGGAACCGCCATCGGCTCCGACAACTACAGCCTGAACGCGGTCCGTTCGAAGTTCGCCGAGGAGCACCCCGAGGTCGTCAAGGCGCTCTACGCCTACCTCCACGAGAACAGCGCCAAGGAGAAGAAGGACCCGGCCGCCTACCTCAACGTCTTCACCGACGCCGGCCCCACCGCCGTCAACGGCAAGGCCAAGGAGGTCCAGATCTCCTTCACCGCCGAGGCGGGCACCGTCGACCCGATCGGGCCCGAGGACGTCAAGCGCTTCGAGACCGTCGCGCGGTTCTACGCCGACCAGAAGGTCACCCCGAACGAGGTCGACATCGCCGCCCACCTCCTCGACGTGGAGAAGCTGTCGTGACGGCCCCGGTCATCGCCGAGAAGACCCCGACCGGGGAGACTCCGGCCGAGAAGCCCCCGACCGAGAGGCCTCCGGCTGAGGAGATCCCGACCGGAAACCCCCCGGAAGACGCCCATCACACCGCCGGTCTCGTCGCCCCCCGCCCGCCCGTCCACCGCGCCCGCTCCCGCGCGTACTCCCTCACCGTCCGCGCCCTCGGCCCGGTCCTCCTCCTCGTCCTCTGGTGGGTCTCCTCCGCCACCGGGCTCCTCACCCCCGACGTGCTCGCCTCGCCCGCGCAGGTCGTCGGCGCGGTGGGCGAGCTGTGGGGCAACGGGCAGCTCCCCGACGCGCTCGCCACCTCCCTCACCCGCTCGGGCCTCGGGCTCGTCGTCGGCCTCGCCGCCGGGCTCACCCTCGGCATCACCACCGGCTTCACCCGGCTCGGCGACGAACTCCTCGACTCCTCCCTCCAGACCCTGCGCACCATCCCCTTCCTCTCCCTCGTCCCCCTCTTCATGGTCTGGTTCGGGATCAACGAGACCGCGAAGATCCTGCTCATCGCGGTCGCCACCACCTTCCCGATGTACGTCTCCACCACCGGCGGCGTCCGCAACACCGACCGCAAGCTCGTCGAGGCCATGCGCAGCTTCGGCCTCGGCCGGCTCGCGATCGTCCGCCAGGTCGTCCTGCCCGGGGCCCTGCCCTCGCTCCTCGCCGGACTGCGGCTCTCCATGACGCTGAGCGTCATCGCGCTCATCGCCGCCGAGGAGATCAACGCCACCGAGGGCATCGGCTATCTGATGTCCCAGGCCCAGAGCTACGCCCGCACCGACGTCCTCGCCGTCTGCATCCTCGTCTACGGACTGCTCGGCCTCACCGCCGACGTCCTCGTCCGGGGCCTGGAACGGGTCCTCATGCCCTGGCGCACGGCCGGCCCCGGGGGAGGCGCCCGATGACCGCCCCCGCCACCGGGACCGGAGGGACGGCGGTACGGGTACGGGGCCTGCGCCGGGTCTTCGGCACCCGCGCGGTCCTCGACGGACTCGACCTCACCCTGGCGCGCGGCGAGTTCCTCGCCCTGCTCGGGGCGAGCGGCAGCGGCAAGACGACCCTGCTCCGCATCCTCGGCGCCCTCGACGGCGCCGACGGGGGAGAGGCCCTCGTCCCCGCCGCCCGCACGATCGTCTTCCAGGAGCCCCGGCTCATCCCCTCCAAGAAGGTCCTCGCCAACGTGACCGTCGGCCTCCCGCGCGGGGCCGCGACCCGGGAGACCGGCCTGCGGGCCCTCGCGGAGGTCGGACTCGACCGGCACGCCGACGCCTGGCCGGCCACCCTCTCCGGCGGCGAGGCCCAACGCGTCGCGCTCGCCCGCGCCCTGGTCAGGGAGCCCGAACTGCTGCTCCTGGACGAGCCGTTCGCCGCCCTCGACGCGCTGACCCGGCTCCGCATGCAGGACCTGGTCGGCGAGCTGCGCCGGATCCACCGCCCCGCCGTCCTGCTCGTCACCCACGACGTCGACGAGGCCGTGCGCCTCGCGGACCGGGTCGCCGTCCTGCGCGACGGCCGGCTCGTCACCGACGAACCCGTCGCCGTCGACCACCCCCGCGACCCGGGCGACCCGGCCTTCGTCGCCCTCCGCCGCCGCCTCCTCGCGGACCTCGGCGTCCACACGCCCGAAGAACCCGCCGCCCCCCTTGACGCGACCCCCGAAGGAGCGCCCGCATGACCGTCGTCATCGGTGTCCACCGCAGCAACCCCTCCCTCTACCACCTCTCCCGCCTCGGCTACGCGGAGCAGGAGCTCGCCGCCCTCGGCGAGACCGTGACCTGGCACCCGTACACCGACGGCGTCCGCACCGGCGCCCACCTCGCCGACGGCACCATCGACTTCGGCGGCACCGGCTCCACCCCGCCCGTCACCGCGCAGGCCGCCGGCCACGACATCGTCTACGTCGCCGTCTCCGCGCCCCGCCCCGACCACGGGGCCCTCCTCGTCCCCGAGGACAGCCCGGTCCGTACCGTCGCCGACCTCAGGGGCGGCACCGTCCACCTCGCCGTCGGCTCCTGGCAGACCCATCTCGTCGCCAAGGCCCTGGACGACGCGGGCCTGTCGTACGCCACCGACATCACCCCCGTGCGCGGGGACTCCGGCAGCGAGGAGAAGCTGCGCTCCGGCGAGATCACCGCCTGGGTCGCCCAGGGCGCCGAACTGGCCGCCGCCCGCCGCGCCGGCGGCCTGCGCGTCCTCGTCCGCACCGGCGACGTCATCAGCGACCGGTCCGTCTTCTTCACCCGCCGCGACCTGGCCGAGGAGCGGCCCGAGGTCGTCGACGCGCTCGTCCGGGCGCTGCGCCGGGCCGACGAGTGGGCCGCCGCCCACCCGCGCGAGGCCGCCGGGATCGCCGCCGCCGACCAGGGCGGCACGGTGGACGACTGGGAGACCGCGCTGCGGGCCCTGCCCTGGACGATCGAGGAGGTCACCGAGGAGTTCGTCGCCGAGCAGCAGCGGGCGGCGGACATCTTCCACCGCACCGGATTCGTCGACCGCGCGGTCACCGTCGCGGACGCGCTGCCCCGGAAGGCCTGACCCATGACCTCACGGACGCAGGCACCCGAAGTCCTCTGGTACGTCATCCCGCGCGAAGGCGCCTACCCGTGGGAGCCGGAGGGCCGCCGCCCCGTCGACCTCGGCTACCTCCGGCACCTCGCCGCGACCGTCGAACGCCTCGGCTACACGGGCGCGCTGCTCGCCACCGACCTCTACGACGTCTGGCCGCTCGGCTCCGCGCTCGCGGCCTCCACCAGCACCCGCTTCAAGCCCCTCCTCGCCGTCCACCCCGGCCTCATCTCGCCCACCCTCCTCGCCAAGATGGCGCTCAGCTTCGACAACCTCTTCGGCGGCCGGCTCCGCTTCAACGTCGTCAACGGCTCGACCGCCTCCCTGCGCGAGTACGGCCTGCACGTCGAGCACGACGAGCGGTACGCACTGAGCGCCGAGTACTGGTCGGTCGTGAAGCGGCTCACGGCCGGGGAGGTCTTCGACCACAAGGGGCGCTTCTACGACCTGAAGGACGCGGGCGCCTCCTTCCGCGACCTGCGCCCGGTCCAGGAACCGCACGTCCCGCTCTGGTTCGGCGGCTCCTCGGCCCCCGGCATCGAGATGGCCGCCGAACACGTCGACGTCTACCTCACTTGGGGCGAACCGCCGCACCTCCTGAAGGAGAAGCTCGACCACGTACGGGCCCGGGCCGCCGCCCACGGGCGCACCCTCCGCATCGGCCTGCGCCTCCACCTCATCGTCCGCGACACCGAGGACGAGGCCTGGGCCGCCGCCGACCGGCTCCTCGACGTCACCAGCGAGGCGACCTACGCCCGGCAGCTCGGCGAGCGGGCGGGGGAGGACGGCGTCGGCTGGCAGCGCCAGTTCCGCCAGCACGGCGGCCGGGTCCCGGCCCGCGCCCGCGAACTGGAGACCCACCCCAACCTCTGGCCCGGCATGAGCCTCTTCCGCCCCGGCCCCGGCACGGCG
Organism: Streptomyces sp. NPDC086147; assembly: GCF_040702165.1. Lineage (NCBI taxonomy): Bacteria > Bacillati > Actinomycetota > Actinomycetes > Kitasatosporales > Streptomycetaceae > Streptomyces > Streptomyces sp. NPDC086147. Next base: position 208,308 of record NZ_JBFBJO010000004.1, read on the forward strand.
GTCGTCGGCTCCACGGCCCAGGTCGTCGAACGCCTCAAGGAGTTCCAGGACCTGGGCGTGGACACCTTCATCCTCTCCGGCAACCCCCTCCTGGAGGAGGCCTACCGGGTGGCCGAGACGGTCCTGCCGGCCCTGGGGGTCACACGCTGAGGTCGAAGACGCCCCACTCGGTGAGGGGCTCCTCCTGCACGTAGAGCCTGCTTCCCCGGGCGACGACCCGGCAGGGGCCCGGAGCGCCGCCGTCGGGCCGGGTGAGGCGGGCGACGTCCGCCGGCTCGACCGAGGTCTCGGTGAGCTCTCCGTAGGCGATCCGGTCCCGTCCCTCGCGGTAGCCGCCGAAGAAGGCGACCCGCTCCCCGTGCACCACCACCGCCTTCGCGCCCCGCACGGTGTTGGTCCGTACCCGCACGGGCTCGTCGGGCCTGATCTCCAGGAGCGGGAAGTCGGTGTACGGGCAGGCCCAGGCTCCGGTGCCGGACACGTTCAGGGCGTAGCAGTCCATGATCCACCCGGCGCCGGGAACGTTCTCGCAGGCCCACCGGATCTGTCCCGTCGCGCTCCAGCGGCGGATGCCCAGCGGGTTCTCGTCGAAGTGCCCGACCCACAGGTCGCCGGCCCCGTCCACGAGCAGGTGCTCGATCGCGTCCCCGACGGGGAAGGACCAGGTCTCGCGGCCGAGCGCGTCGAAGACCTGGACCTGCGGGCCACCGCCCCGGCGGTCGCGGGACGAGGCGACGACGAACCCGCCGTCCGGCAGCCGGTCCAGCTTGGGCCACCGGGCCCGTACGGCGCTCAGTTCGGTGGTCTCGACGCCGCCGCCGTCGTGGACGGAGACGACCAGCGCGTCGAAGGGGTGGACGTCACCACCCGGCTCCGGCGCGCGCCCGGCGAGCAGCCAGTGCGCGGCACCGAAGGCGTCGACGGTACTGCCCAGGACATGGCGGTCGTGGTACGCGCGGGGCAGGCGGGCGTGGGGGACGAGGGCGATCTCGTGCACGGGGGCTCTCCTCGGTGGGCGGTCGCGGGGTGCGGTCGGGCGGCTGGGGGGAGCCGGCCCGGTGGCGCGCGAGCGCGGGAGAGCGGAGCGGGGCGCCTACGCGGCATGGCCCTTTCTGGTCGTCACGCGGTGATCCTCGCCCATGCGGGGTCACCTGACAAACCCTTTCGGCGCGCCGCATTGATCGAACGTTGATGGCTCGTTTACGCCACCCCGGCACCGTGTACGGCATGCAGACCGACACGAGCGTACTGACCGCACCGGACCCCGACATGAGCTGGCAGGAGAACGCGCTGTGCGCCCAGGCCGGCCCGGAGTTCTTCTTCCCGGCGCCCGGCTCCTCCACCCGCGAGGCGAAGCAGCTGTGCGGGGCCTGCGAGGGGCGGGTGGCCTGCCTGGAGTACGCCCTCGCGCACGACGAGCGGTTCGGCGTGTGGGGCGGTCTCTCGGAGAAGGAGCGGTTCCGGCTGAAGCGCGGCCGGGGCTGATCCCGCGCGGCGGGTGCGTCCGCCCGCCGCGCGGTGGTGGGGCCGGGCCCGTCGTCAGCCCGCCGCGCGGGCCGCGATCCGGGCCTTGCGGGCCGCGAGCTTCTCGTCGAACTTGCTCGCCTCGCCGTCCAGGCCGTTCATGTACAGGCCCAGCTCCTCCTGGGCGCGCAGTCCCTCCGGCCCCAGGCCGTCGATCTGGAGGACCTTGAGGAAGCGCAGCACGGGCTGGAGCACGTCGTCGTGGTGGATGCGCATGTTGTAGATCTCGCCGATCGCCATCTGCGCCGCCGCCCGCTCGAAGCCGGGCATGCCGTGTCCGGGCATCCGGAAGTTGACCACGACGTCCCGCACGGCCTGCATGGTCAGGTCCGGGGCGATCTCGAAGGCCGCGCCCAGCAGGTTGCGGTAGAAGACCATGTGCAGGTTCTCGTCGGTGGCGATGCGGGCGAGCATCCGGTCGCAGACCGGGTCGCCGGACTGGTGGCCGGTGTTGCGGTGCGAGATGCGGGTGGCCAGCTCCTGGAAGGCGACGTACGCCACGGAGTGCAGCATCGAGTGCCGGTTGTCCGACTCGAAGCCCTCGCTCATGTGCGCCATCCGGAACTGCTCCAGCTTGTCCGGGTCGACGGCGCGCGAGGCGAGCAGGTAGTCGCGCATCACGATGCCGTGCCGGCCCTCCTCGGCGGTCCAGCGGTGCACCCAGGTGCCCCAGGCGCCGTCGCGGCCGAAGAGGGAGGCGATCTCGTGGTGGTAGCTCGGCAGGTTGTCCTCGGTGAGCAGGTTGACGACGAGCGCGATCCGGCCGATCTCCGTCACCTTCGACTGCTGCGGGTCCCAGGCCTCGCCGTCCTCGAAGAAGCCCGGGAAGTTCCGGCCGTCGGACCACGGCACGTACTCGTGCGGCATCCAGTCCTTGGTGACCTTCAGGTGCCGGTCGAGCTCCTTCTCCACGACCTCTTCCAAGGCGTAGAGCAACCGCGCGTCGGTCCACTCTGCCGAGCTGCCGAGGTGGGGAGAGGTGAGCGTCAAGGGGAACTCCTGGGGACGGAGAAGGGCGTACGGGTATACCTACGAATCCGTAGGTTACGAAACCGTAGGTTAAGGCTCCGTAAGGCGTCCACCAACCCCACACCGGGCGCCGACCGATCACTCTCCGTCATGCGCCCTGCTCGGGCGGGGCGCCGGAGGTGCAGGTCACGTCCGGTGCGGCGCTCGCCGGACACCCGGCCGACCACCCGACGCGCGTGTCCGGCTACGGCGGGTGAGCGATTCCGGGTGTCCGGCCGCCGGTGTCCGGCGGCCCCGGGAGCGGGCCGTCAGGACCCGTCCGCGACCGCCTCCCGGACCTCCTCGGCGGTCGTCGGCCGCAGCTCGCCGTCGAGCAGCAGCCAGCGGGTGATCCCGAGCGACTCCAGGAACGCCACGTCGTGGCTCGCCACGACCAGCGCCCCCTCGTAGGCGTCGAGCGCCGCCGTCAGCTTCCGCACCGACGCCATGTCCAGGTTGTTGGTCGGCTCGTCCAGCATCAGCAGCTGCGGGGCCGGCTCCGCGAGGAGCAGCGCCGCGAGCGTCGCCCGGAACCGCTCCCCGCCCGAGAGGGTGCCCACGGACTGGTCGGCCCGCGCGCCCCGGAACAGGAACCGCGCGAGGCGGGCCCGGGTCGCGTTCGCCGTCGCCGCGGGCGCGAAGCGGGCCACGTTCTCCACCACGCTCAGGCCGTCGTCGAGGAGGTCGAGCCGCTGCGGCAGGAAGCGCAGCGGCACCCGGGTGTCCACCTCGCCGGCCAGTGGTTCGAGCTCCCCGGCGATCGTCCGGAGCAGCGTCGTCTTGCCGGCCCCGTTCCGCCCCACGAGGGCGATCCGCTCCGGGCCGCGCAGCTCGAACGCGCCCTCGACGCGGGCCCCGTACCGCAGCTCCAGGTCCCGCAGGTGCAGCACCTCGCGGCCCGGCGGCACCGAGGTGCGCGGCAACTCGACCCGGATCTCGTCGTCGTCCCGCACCGCCTCCACCGCCGCGTCGAGCCGCTCCCGCGCCTCCGAGAGGCGCTCGGCGTGCAGCGTGCGCTGCTTGCCGGCCGTGACCTGGGCGCTGCGCTTCTGACTGTTGGCCACCAGCTTGGAGGCCACCTTGTTCTCGAAGCTCTTCTGCCCGTACCGCTTGCGGCGCGCCAACTTGATCTGGGTGTCGGACAGTTCGCGCTTCTGCCGCTGCACGTCCGCCTCGGCGACCCGCACCATCCGCTCCGCCGCCTCCTGTTCGGCGGCGAGCGCCTCCTCGTAGTCCGACCAGGATCCGCCGTACCAGGCGACCTCGCCGTCCCGCAGGTCGGCGATCTGGTCGACCCGCTCCAGGAGTTCGCGGTCGTGGCTGACCACGACCAGGACCCCGGACCACCGCTCCACGGCCTCGTAGAGGCGCGCGCGGGCGTGCAGGTCCAGGTTGTTGGTCGGCTCGTCGAGCAGCAGGACGTCGGGCCGGGCGAGCAGCAGCGCGGCGAGCCGCAGCAGCACGGACTCGCCGCCCGAGATCTCGCCGACGGTCCGGTCCAGGCCGATGCCGCCCAGGCCGAGCTGGTCGAGGGTGGCGCGGGCCCGCTCCTCGACGTCCCAGTCGTCGGCGAGGGCGGCGAAGTGCTCCTCGGCCGGGTCGCCCGCCTCGATGGCGTGCAGGGCGGCCCGCTTCGCGTCGACGCCGAGGATCTCGTCGACCCGGCGAGAGGTGTCCAGGACCAGGTTCTGCGGCAGGTGACCGAGTTCGCCCCTGACCCGGACCGTGCCGGAGGAGGGGGTCAGCTCGCCCGCGAGCAGCTTGAGGAGCGTGGACTTGCCGGAGCCGTTGAGCCCGACGAGCCCGGTGCGGCCGGGACCGACCGCGAGCCGGAAGTCGTCGAAGACCTCGGTGCCGTCCGGCCAGGAGAAGGAGAGCGAGGAACAGGTGAGGAAAGTGGGGTGATGCGCCATGAAGGCCTCCGGTTGCGCGAGCGCGGGCGTGAAGAGATGCAACGCGTGGAGACACCGGGGCGCGGGCTGTGGGAAGACGGCTCGTACGCCGAGGTCGAGAACGGCACACGCGGCACAGGGGGCACGCGCGGCGCGGTGTCTCGCAACCTCAGACGAGCAACGTCCTTCTCCGATCGGGTGACGACAAGGTCGATGCCGACGATACGAGCCCGACCGGAAGGGCGGCAAACGATTTAAGAGCGGGGCCTTACGGGGGCGAGGGCTACGGGCGCTCGCGGAGCAGCTCCGTCAGGTCCTGGTCCCAGTTCAGGTACTGGTGCTCGCGCCCCTCCGGCACCAGGTGCTGCGAGCGCTCCAGGAAGCGGCGCAGCTCCGAGGTCCGGACGTGGACCATGGCCACGCCCTCCGGGGCGTGGAACTCGACCACGGTCCGGTCGTACCCGTACGGGCGCAGCCGTACGTCCCCGACCCCGGCCGGGCGCTCGACCCCCTGGACGAGCAGCTCGCGCGCGAAGGCCCAGGAGACCTCGACGCCCTCCAGGGTCGCGGGAGGGGGGAAGGCCATGCTGACGGCGTACGGATCCTCACGGTCGTAGCGCAGGGTGGCGGGGACGGTCTCCATCCGGGGAGCGGATGCGACCAGACGGGCCTGGACGGCCTGCTCGATGACGGCGGACAAGACCGGCTCCTCTCGCGCGGGTTTCGGATCCTGTGCGTCTCCCCGACAGCGGGGCTCCTGACACCCGGGAAGACGGGAGAGACGGCCGGAACGTGCACTCCGGACCCACGTGAGCTGTGTCACCGGGCCCGCCGGGAGCGGTGTCCGGGCAGGCCGGAGCCGTTCCGGCCCCTCCCAACTCTGGCCGGAAAACTCTCGGGGAAGCTCTCAGGAAAGCTCTCCGGCCGACGCGGCGCAGGGGCCCGAGAGGTCGCAGTACGGCGGGGATCCGGAGGCCCCGCAGCCGCACAGCACCACCCGCGTCTCGCGCCGGTCCCCGTGCGGACCGCTCACGAGGAGGTCCCCGCGCAGCACGAGCCGGCCGGAGGGGGTGCGGCGCACGGTGGTGGGGGAGTCGGGCGGCTCGGCCGCGTCCTCGGCGGGGAGGTCCGGGGACTCGGCGGCGGCCTCCGGCCGATGGTGGTACTGGAGCGCCCCGGAGGGGCAGCGGCGGACGACCTCCGCGACCCGGTCGGGCGCGGCGGCGTCGGGCAGGATCCAGGGGCGCCGGGAGGTGTCGAAGACCTCGGGCAGGCCGTGGACGCACTCGGCCGCGTGCAGACAGCGGCGCGGCTCGAACGTGACGGTGATGCCCTCGCCCTCGTACTCCCTGGGCCTCGGCTGCTCCTCGGGCGCACGCCCGTCCGTGCGGTCGCTCATGCCGACCAGCCTAGGAAGGCCGGGCCGGGGACGCACCCTGGACGGCGGGCGGGCGGGGGTACTAGCTTCCGGCGCCATGACGTCCATGGGGAAGACGAGACGAATGATGTCGGCGGGACTGGTCGGGGCGGCGCTCGCGCTGACCCTGGCCGCTCCGGCGCGGGCCGGGGAGACCCCCACGGCCGCGACGCCCGACGCACGGTCCGCGCCGACGGCCGAAACGCGGTCCGCGTCGGCGGCTCACGCACGGTCCGCGCCGGCGGCCGAAACACGGTCCGCGCCGACGGCCGACCGGCGCCACGCGCCCGCGCTGGGCTGGCGCCTCACGCCGACCGGTACCGACGCGCGCTTCCGGGGGCTCGCGGCGGTCGACCGCCGCACCGCCTGGGCCGCGGGCTCCAAGGGCACGGTGCTGCGCACCACCGACGGGGGCCGGAACTGGCGGAACGTCTCACCGTCCGGCGCGGAGGGGCTGGAGTTCCGCGACGTGGAGGCCTTCGACGCCCGCCGGGCCGTCATCCTCGCCATCGGGGAGGGCGAGGCCTCGCGGGTGCTGCGCACCGAGGACGGCGGCGCCACCTGGACCGAGTCGTTCCGCAACACCGACCCGCGCGCCTTCTACGACTGCATGACCTTCTTCGACCACCGCAACGGCCTCGCCATGAGCGACCCGGTCGACGGGAAGTACCGCATCCTCTCCACCCGCGACGGCGGCCGGTCCTGGCGGGTCCTGCCGAACGCGGGAATGCCGGACGCGCTCCCCGGCGAGGCGGGCTTCGCGGCGAGCGGCCAGTGCCTGGTGTCGGCCGGACCCCGGGACGTGTGGCTCGCGACGGGCGGCGCGGCCACGGCGCGCGTGCTGCACTCCGCCGACCGGGGCCTGACCTGGACGGCCACGGCCTCGCCCATCCCGGCCGGGGACCCGGCCCGGGGCGTCTTCGGGCTCGCCTTCCGCGACCGCGCGCACGGCATCGCGGTCGGCGGCGACTACCGCAAGGACCAGCCGTCCCCGCGGGCCGCCGCCGTCACCTCCGACGCGGGCCGCACCTGGCGCGCCTCGGCCGCGCCGCCGCCCGCCTACCGCTCGGGCGTCGCCTGGCTCCCGTACGGCAGGACGTCCGCGCTCGCCGTCGGCCCCACCGGCACGGACCTGACCACCGACGGCGGCCGGACCTGGCGCACGGTCGACACCGGCTCGTACGACACCGTCGACTGCACCCCGGACGGCTCCTGCTGGGCCTCCGGCGAACAGGGCCGCGTCGCGCGCCTGGGGCCGCTCCGCCAGGACTAGGGGTGTCACACATGCCCGCGGCGTCGTGACGCACGCCCCGGGCCGTGTCCGACGGGTCGCCCGCCCCGCCCCCTGGCGGATCGTTTCGGTCGTTGTGGGGCGGGGCGGGCGATGGCACTGCCACCGCCGGGTGACCGACGGGATCCCGTTCCGGCGACGGACCGGCCTTTCGGTTCGGAGTGGGGCTCAGTCCCCGTGTGTCTCGTCCCACTGGGCGCGGGCGAGGTCCGAATTCGTCCGGACCAGCTGCCAGTCGTCCTCGATCATGAAGAGCGAGTAGCGGCCGGTCGCGTCCAGGGCCTCGAAGACCTGGTGCGCGAAGGCGTCCGTGTCCGTCTGATTGGCGGTGATCCGGGCCGGGTGGGAGTGGTCCGGCTCGTCCTTGTCCGGGATCACCGGAACCCGAACGGTCAACCAGCGGTCCCCGTCACCCCAGGTGAAGGACGGGCCGAAGCCGGTGCCGTTGTCGGTGAACCCGATCCCGAAAGCCGTTTCGAGCTCTTCCCACAGGGCCTGCGCGAGGGCGGCGCCGGGGGCCTCCTGCTCCCGGAATCCGGCGTGGATGTTGTATTCGCTCATGATCGTCCTCGACGCACGTGGTGGGTCCGGCCGCAGCCGCAGTCCTCGCCGGGGGTCGGATCATCCCGCCCCGCGCCGGGAAGAACGAGCCGGTGATCCGACAGCCACATGATCCGCCGGACGCTGCCTTAGGAGGGCAGCCGTTCCCGGTACGCGGCGATCCCGTCGACCGTCTTGGTCGCGTAGAACTCCGTGATCCGGTACGCGCACACGCCCTCGGCGCTGAACGGGTCGGCCGCCGCGATCCTCTCGATCTCCGCGCGGTCGACCCCGGCGGCCAGGATCACCCCGCCGTCCCGCGGGTTCTTCCGGCCGGACGCGAGGAACACGCCGGCGGCGTACTGCGCGTCGAGCCACTCGACGTGCGCGTCGAGCAGCGCGTCCACCCGCTCGACGGGGGCGGTGTAGGTCAATTCCAGTACGAACATGATCGCCAGGCTACCGGCGCCGTGGAACCGGCCGTGCGTCCGTCCCGGCCCTCGGGACGGCGCCCGGCCGGCCGTAGGGTGGCCCGCATCATGACGATCATCGAGATTCCGGCGGGCTGGCCCGCCGACGAGACCGCCGCCCTCGCCGTCCAGCGGGAGCTGAGGGGGCGGCTCGTGCGGGACGAGGAGGGCCCCGAGGTCGGCGAGGGGCACGTCACGGGGCTCGACGTGGCCTACGACGACGAGCGGGACCTCGTCGCCGCCGCGGCCGTGGTGCTCGACGCGCGGACCCTGGAGGTCGTGGAGGAGGCGACGGCGGTCGGCCGGGTCTCGTTCCCGTACGTCCCCGGGCTCCTCGCCTTCCGGGAGATCCCGACCCTGCTCGCCGCGCTCGACGCCCTGACCGCCGACCCGGGCCTCCTGGTCTGCGACGGCTACGGCCTCGCCCACCCCCGCCGCTTCGGGCTCGCCAGCCACCTCGGCGTGCTCACCGGACGGCCGTCCGTCGGGGTCGCCAAGAAGCCCTTCACCTTCGCGTACGAACAGCCGGGGCCCGCGCGCGGCGACGCGTCCCCGCTGCTCGCCGACGGGGAGGAGGTGGGCAGGGCCGTGCGCACCCGGGCCGGGGTCAAGCCGGTCTTCGTCTCCGTCGGCCACCGGATCTCCCTCGCCGGCGCCTGCGCCCACACCCTCCACCTCACCCCGCGCTACCGCGTCCCGGAGACCACCCGCCGCGCCGACTCCCTCTGCCGCCGCGCCCTCGCGGAGGCGCTCGGGGAGCACCCGGGCCCCTCCGGGACGCCCGGTGCCTTCTGAGTACGCGTACGGGTACCGGATCCCCGGACCGCCCGGCAGGGTGAGGGCCATGACAACTCCCCCTGCCGCTCCGCCGCGTTCCGTCCCGCGCGGCCCGAGTCCGATCCCCGCCGCCACCGGGGGCCGCGCATGATCGGGCGGCTGCGGTGCGTCGTCCTCGACTGCCCCGACGCGAACGAACTGGCCCTCTTCTACCAGCGGTTGATCGGCGGCGAGGTCGACGAGCCCGACCCCCGGTGGACCGTCGGCGAGGGCTGCGTCGTGCTGCGCGGCGACGGCGGCCCGGTCCTCGCCTTCCAGAGCGTCCCGGGCCACCAGCCGCCCGCCTGGGGCGCGCCCGAGCAGCAGTTCCACTTCGACGTGCGGGTCGACGACCTGGCCGCCGCCGACGAGGCCGTCCTCGCGCTCGGAGCCGTACCGCTCGACGACGGGGGAGGCGACCCGGCCCGGTGCGTCTACGCGGACCCGGCCGGACACCCCTTCCGGCTCGTACGGCTCTGAGGCCCGCCCGGTCCCGGGGCCGTATGACCCCCTCGACTCCCCACGGCCTCCGAGTCCGTACGGCCCGGTGGCCCCGGGAGCGGACGCGCGCTATCCCCGGTGCGCCACCCGGAAGCGGATGCCCGCCTCCCGCAGGCGGGCGGTGAGGGCGTCGCCCATCGCGACCGCCGTGGTCACCTGTCCGGCGGTCTTCGGCAGCGGGTCGAAGGCGAGGCAGAGGGCCGACTCGGCGAGCATCTTGGCCGTCTCGTCGTACCCCGGGTCGCCGCCCGACACCTCGGTGAAGACCCGCCGGCCGCCGCCCTCGCCCACGAACCGCACGGAGAACCAGCTCCGGGAGCGCCGCTCGGCCGACGGGCCCTCCCCGGCGCTGTAACGCTCCATCAGCCGGCTCCGTACGGCCGGGAGCTGGGCCGCCGCCACGCCCGCGCCGACGGCCGCGGCGCCGCCGAGCGCCATCGGGAGCGTCTTCACGGAGGCGTAGTGCCGGTAGCGGAAGTCCGGCCCGTACCGGTCGAGGGCCGCCGCCGAGCGGGCCACGACCTGTGGGTCGAGCGTCGGCAGCGGCAGCGCCCACGTGCCCGTCTCCCGGCTGAAGCGGGGGCCGCCGAGCGGCGCGCGCGACCGGCGGCCCACGAGCCGGGGCTCGTGCAGGCGCCGTTCGCGCGCGGCCCGCAGGATCTCCCGGCCCCGGCCGAGCGCGGTGAGCGCGGAGGCGAAGGTGCCGCCCGAGAACGCCGCCCCGGCCCGGACGAAACCGTCCACCCGCAGCGGCACGCCCTCCGGCAGCTGCCCCACGGTGAAGTGCACGCCCAGATCGTGGGGGATCGAGTCGAAGCCGCAGGCGTGCACGATCCGGGCGCCGGTCTCCCGGGCGCGCGCGTCGTGCCGCACGTACATCAGGTCCACGAACTCGGCCTCGCCCGTCAGGTCCAGGTAGTCCGTGCCGGCCTCCGCGCAGGCGGCGACGAGCTCCTCGCCGTACCAGACGTAGGGCCCGACCGTGGTCGCCACCACCCTTGCGGATCCGGCCAGTTCGCGCAGCGAGGCCGGGTCGGCGGAGTCCGCCACGACCAGCGGGAGGTCCGCCAGGTGCGGCCGGCCCGAGGCCAGCCGGTCCCGCAGCGCCTCCAGCCTGCCGAGGTTGCGTCCCGCGAGCGCCCAGCGGCACCCGGCGGGGGCGTGCTCGGCCAGATACTCCGCGGTGAGCTCGCCCACGAACCCGGTGGCCCCGAAGAGGACCACGTCGTACGGCCTGTTCCCGCGCTCCGGGTCCGCCCCGGCCCCGTTCCCCACGCCCGCCCCTGTGTCCATGCAGCCCCTCGCTTCGGCCGGACCGCGCCGCCGTGCGCGGTCGTCGTCGGCGGAGGATAGCGGAAGCCCCGCACCGGCCCCTCCGCCCGCCCGTCCGGAAGCCGCCTCCCGACACCGCCTCCCGGCGCCCTCTCCCGACGCCCCCTTCCGGCGCCTCCTCCCACCCTCTCCGAATTTTCCAAGCGCTTGCTCGGCCGGGGGGGGCTTGTGCCGAGTGGAACACGTTCCTAGCATCTCTGGTGTTACATCATTGGTGTCACACACTCCCGGGGGTTCGATGAGCACGACGCACACCACCCGCAACGGCCCCCTCACCGGGGTGCGCGTGGTGGAACTGGCCGGCATCGGCCCCGGCCCCTTCGCCGCCATGCTGCTCGCCGACCTCGGCGCGGACGTCGTGCGGGTCGACCGGCCCGGCGGTCCCGGCCTCGGCATCGACCCGGCCCGCGACCTCACCAACCGCAACAAGCGCTCGGTCCTCGTCGACCTCAAGGCCGCGGACGGCCCCGCGACCGTCCTCGACCTGGTCGGGCGCGCGGACGTGCTGATCGAGGGCTACCGGCCCGGCGTGGCCGAGCGCCTCGGCGTCGGCCCGGACGCCTGCCTCGCCCGCAACCCGCGCCTGGTCTACGGCCGGATGACCGGCTGGGGCCAGGACGGGCCGCTCGCCCCGACCGCCGGGCACGACATCGGCTACATCGCGATCACCGGCGCCCTCGGCATGATCGGCCCGGACCCGGAGGGCCCGCCGGCCATCCCCGCCAACCTGCTCGGCGACTACGCCGGCGGCTCGCTCTACCTGGTCATCGGCGTCCTCGCCGCCCTCCAGCACGCCCGCGCCCACGGCGAGGGCCAGGTCGTGGACGCCGCGATCGTCGACGGCACCGCCCACCTCACCACCATGATCCGGGGCATGCTGGCCGCCGGGAGCTGGCAGGACCGGCGCGGCACCAACCTCCTCGACGGCGGCTGCCCCTTCTACGGCGTCTACGCGACCTCCGACGGCGGCCACATGGCGGTCGGCGCCCTGGAGGAGCAGTTCTACGCCGAGTTCGTCCGCCTCCTCGGGATCGGCGACGAGGCCGCCGCCGGCCGCTACGACCTCGCCCGCTGGCCCGATCTGCGCGAGGCCGTCGCCAAGGCGTTCCTGAGCCGCACCCGGCAGGAGTGGACCGAGGTCTTCGACGGCTCCGACGCCTGCGTGGCCCCCGTCCTCTCCCTGGACGAGGCCCCGTCCCACCCGCACCTGGCCGCCCGCGGCACCTTCGCCGAGCACGGCGGGCAGGTCCAGCCGGCCCCCGCACCCCGCTTCTCCGTCACCCCCGGCACCCTGCGCACGGGCCCCGCCCTGCCCGGTGCCGACACCGCCGAGGTCGCCCGCGACTGGGCCGTACCCTCCCTGCACACCCAGGAGACTTCCGCATGAAGCGCCGTATCTACACCGAGGACCACGAAGCCTTCCGGGCGGTCGTGCGCACCTTCCTGGAGAAGGAGGTGCTGCCCCACTACGAGCAGTGGGAGAAGGACGGCATCGTCTCCCGCGAGGCCTGGCTCGCCGCCGGACGGCAGGGCCTGCTCGGCATCGCCGTCGACGAGGAGTACGGGGGCGGCGGCAACCCCGACTTCCGCTACGGCGCCGTCCTGGCCGAGGAGTTCACCCGGGCCGGCACCCCCGGCCTCGCCCTCGGCCTGCACAACGACATCATCGGCCCGTACCTCACCTCCCTCGCCACCGACGAGCAGAAGCGGCGCTGGCTGCCCGGCTTCTGCTCCGGCGAGACCATCACCGCCATCGCCATGACCGAGCCGGGCGCGGGCTCCGACCTCCAGGGCATCCGCACCACCGCCGAGGACCGCGGCGACCACTGGATCCTCAACGGCTCCAAGACCTTCATCTCCAACGGCATCCTGGCCGACCTGGTCGTCGTCGTCGCCCGCACCACCCCCGACGGCGGCGCCCACGGCCTCTCCCTGCTCGTCGTGGAGCGCGGCGCGGAGGGCTTCGAGCGCGGCCGCAACCTCGACAAGATCGGCCAGAAGTCCCAGGACACCGCCGAGCTGTTCTTCCACGACGTCCGCGTCCCCAAGGAGAACCTGCTCGGCGAGCTCAACGGCGCCTTCATCCACCTGATGACCAACCTCGCCCAGGAGCGGATGGCCATCGCCGTCGCCGGCATCGCCGCCGCCGAACACCTCCTGGAGATCACCACCACCTACGTCAAGGAGCGCGAGGCCTTCGGCCGCCCGCTCTCCCGGCTCCAGCACATCCGCTTCGAGATCGCGGAGATGGCCACCGAGTGCGCCGTCACCCGGGCCTTCCTGGACCGCTGCATCGAGGAGCACGCGAACGGCGCGCTCGACGCCGTGGACGCCTCGATGGCCAAGTGGTGGGCGACCGAGCTCCAGAAGAAGGTCGCCGACCGCTGCCTGCAACTGCACGGCGGGTACGGCTACATGACTGAATTCCCGGTCGCCAGGGCCTACACCGACGGCCGCATCCAGACCATCTACGGCGGCACCACCGAGATCATGAAGGAGATCATCGGCCGTTCCCTCCTCGGCTGACCTCCACCCCCGCGCCACCCCTCCCACCCTCATCGCGAAAGGCCTCCCGTGAGCACCGAAGCGTACGTGTACGACGCGATCCGCACCCCGCGCGGTCGTGGCAAGGCCACCGGCTCCCTGCACGGCACCAAGCCGATCGACCTGGTCGTCGGCCTGATCAAGGAGATCCAGAGCCGCAACCCCGGCCTCGACCCGGCCGCCATCGACGACATCGTCCTCGGCGTCGTCGGCCCGGTCGGCGACCAGGGCTCCGACATCGCCCGCGTCTCCGCCATCGCCGCCGGCCTCCCCGACACCGTCGCCGGCGTCCAGGAGAACCGCTTCTGCGCCTCCGGCCTCGAAGCGGTCAACATGGCCGCCATGAAGGTCCGCTCCGGCTGGGAGGACCTCGTCCTGGCCGGCGGCGTGGAGTCCATGTCCCGCGTGCCGATGGGCTCCGACGGCGGCGCCTGGTTCGCCGACCCGATGACCAACCTGGAGACCAACTTCGTCCCCCAGGGCATCGGCGCCGACCTCATCGCCACCATCGAGGGCTTCTCCCGGCGCGACGTCGACGAGTACGCGGCCCTCTCCCAGGAGCGCGCCGCCGAGGCCTGGAAGGACGGCCGGTTCGCCCGCTCCGTCGTCCCCGTCAAGGACCGCGCGGGCCTCACCGTCCTCGACCACGACGAGTTCCTGCGCCCCGGCACCACCGCCGACTCCCTGGCGAAGCTGAAGCCGTCCTTCGCGGACATCGGCGAGCTGGGCGGCTTCGACGCGGTGGCGCTCCAGAAGTACCACTGGATCGAGGAGATCGACCACGTCCACCACGCGGGCAACTCCTCCGGCATCGTCGACGGTGCCGCCCTCGTCGCCGTCGGCTCCAAGGAGGTCGGCGAGCGGTACGGCCTGACGCCCCGCGCCCGGATCGTCTCGGTGGCCGTCTCCGGCTCCGAGCCGACCATCATGCTCACCGGCCCGGCCCCGGCCGCCCGCAAGGCCCTGGCCAAGGCCGGTCTGACCATGGACGACATCGACCTGGTCGAGATCAACGAGGCCTTCGCCGCCGTCGTCCTGCGCTTCGTCAAGGACATGGGCATCTCGCTGGACAAGGTCAACGTCAACGGCGGCGCCATCGCGCTCGGCCACCCGCTCGGCGCCACCGGCGCGATGATCCTCGGCACCCTCGTGGACGAGCTGGAGCGCCAGGACAAGCGCTACGGCATGGCCACCCTGTGCGTCGGCGGCGGCATGGGCATCGCCACCGTCGTCGAGCGCGTCTGACCGTCCCGTCCGAACCCCTTCTTACGGAGAAGCATCAGTCATGAGCGAGAGCACCACCATCCGCTGGGAGCAGGACGAGACCGGGATCGTCACCCTCGTCCTGGACGACCCGAACCAGTCCGCCAACACCATGAACCAGGCCTTCCGGGCCTCGATCATCGCCATCGCCGACCGCGTGGAGGCCGAGAAGGACTCCATCCGGGGCATCGTCTACACCTCCGCGAAGAAGACCTTCTTCGCCGGCGGCGACCTCAAGGACATGATCCAGGCGGGCCCCGAGCACGCCCAGGACATCTTCGAGGGCGCCCTGGAGATGAAGAAGGCGCTGCGCCGCATCGAGACGATCGGCAAGCCGGTCGTGGCCGCGATCAACGGCGCCGCGCTCGGCGGCGGCTACGAGATCGCCCTCGCCTCCCACCACCGGATCGCCCTCGACGCCTCCGGCTCCAAGATCGGCCTGCCCGAGGTCACCCTCGGCCTGCTGCCGGGCGGCGGCGGCGTCACCCGCACCGTGCGTCTGATGGGCATCACCGACGCCCTCCTCAAGGTGCTGCTCCAGGGCACCCAGTACAACCCCAGGCGGGCCCTGGACAACGGCCTGGTGCACGAGCTGGCCGCCACCCCCGAGGAGATGCTCGCGAAGGCCGTCGCCTTCATCGACACCCACCCCGAGTCGCACCAGCCCTGGGACCTGCCCGGCCACAAGATCCCCGGCGGCACCCCCTCGCACCCGAAGTTCGCCGCCAACCTGCCGGCCTTCCCGGCCAACCTGCGCAAGCAGCTCAACGGCGCCCCCTACCCGGCGCCCGCCGCCATCATGGCCGCCGCCGTCGAGGGCTCCCAGGTCGACTTCGAGACCGCCTCCGTCATCGAGTCCCGCTACTTCACCGAGCTGGTCACCGGCCAGACGGCGAAGAACATGATCCAGGCGTTCTTCTTCGACCTCCAGGCCGTCAACTCCGGCGCCAGCCGCCCCAAGGGCGTCGAGCCCCGCCAGGTCCGCAAGGTCGCCGTCCTCGGCGCCGGCATGATGGGCGCCGGCATCGCCTACTCCTGCGCCCGCGCCGGCATCGAGGTCGTCCTCAAGGACGTCTCCGCCGAGTCCGCCGCCAAGGGCAAGGCGTACTCCGAGAAGCTGTGCGCCAAGGCCGTCTCGCGCGGCCGCACCACCCAGGAGAAGGCCGACGCCCTCCTCGCCCGCATCACCCCCACCGCCGAGGCCGCCGACCTCGCGGGCTGCGACGCGGTCATCGAGGCCGTCTTCGAGGACACCGCCCTCAAGCACAAGGTGTTCCAGGAGATCCAGTCCGTCGTGGAGCCCGACGCGCTGCTCTGCTCCAACACCTCCACCCTGCCGATCACCGTCCTCGCCGAGGGCGTGGAGCGCCAGGACGACTTCATCGGCCTGCACTTCTTCTCGCCCGTCGACAAGATGCCGCTCGTGGAGATCATCAAGGGCGGCCGGACCAGTGACGAGACCCTGGCCCGCGCCTTCGACCTGGTCCGCCAGATCAACAAGACCCCGATCGTGGTCAACGACTCGCGCGGCTTCTTCACCTCGCGGGTGATCGGCCAGTTCCTCAACGAGGGCGTCGCCATGGTCGGCGAGGGCATCGAGCCCGCCTCGATCGAGCAGGCGGCGGCGCAGGCCGGCTACCCGGCCAAGATCCTCTCCCTGATGGACGAGCTGACCCTGACCCTGCCGCGCAAGATCCGCAACGAGACCAAGCGGGCGATCGAGGAGGCCGGCGGCGTCTGGGCCACCCACCCGGGCGAGGCCGTGATCGACCGCATGGTCGACGAGTTCGAGCGCCCCGGCCGCAGCGGCGGCGCCGGCTTCTACGAGTACGACGAGAACGGCAAGCGGGGCAAGCTCTGGACCGGCCTGCGCGAGCACTTCACCGAGCCGGGGTACGAGATCCCCTTCCGCGACATGCAGGAGCGGATGCTGTTCTCGGAGGCCATCGACACCGTCCGCCTCCTGGAGGAGGGCGTCCTGACCTCGGTCGCCGACGCCAACATCGGCTCCATCCTGGGCATCGGCTTCCCGGCCTGGAGCGGCGGCATCCTCCAGTACGTCAACGGCTACGAGGGCGGCGTCGCCGGCTTCGTCGCCCGCGCCCGCGAGCTGGCGGAGACGTACGGCGAGCGCTTCACCCCGCCGGCCCTCCTGGTGGAGAAGGCCGAGCGGGGCGAGGTCTTCACCGACGCCTGACCGGTGGCCCCGGAGCCCGTGAGCGACCTCACGGGCTCCGGAACGCCGTCCTCAGCTCCTCGCTCAGCGAGCGCTGGAAGGCCGTGACGAGGGCCTGGATCACCATCGGCTGCATGTGGGCCGAGAGCGACCTCATCGCTCTCAGGTGGTCCGGGTCCTCGCCGCTCTCCCGGTACGGGTTCCACACCTGCTCCTGGAAGAGCCGGGCGAGCTCCTCGGCGGCGGCCCGCGCGTGCTCCAGGAGCACGGTCCGGGAGGCGAGGATCGTCTCGTGCTCGATGGGCACGTCCAGCATCTCCACGCCGAGCCGCAGCAGCGAGCCGTCGAGCCGGTACGTGTCGGCGTCGTCGGTCCGCTCCAGGACCCCCATCGCGGCGAGCCGGTCGACGTCCCGCTCGGTCAGCGCCCGCCCGGCCCGCCGCTCCAGCTCGCGCCGGGTGGTCGACTCGGCGGACTCGGGCGCCCAGGAGGCCACCAGGGCCCGGTGGACCGCCAGGTCACGGGCGCTGAGGTCGGGCGGCAGCTGCTCCAGGTACCGTTCGATCGCGGCGAGCGTCATGCCCTGCCGCTGGAGCTCCTCGATGAGCGCGAGCCGGGAGAGGTGCTCCGGCCCGTAGTGCCCCACCCGCCGGGCCCCGATGACGGGCGGCGGCAGGAGCCCCCGGGTCCCGTAGAACCGCACGGTCCGCACCGTCACCCCGGCCCGCGCGGCCAGCTCGTCGACGGTGTAGCTCGGTCCGCGCTCCACGTCGCTCTCGACGTCCATCCGAGCCGCCTCGTTTCCCCAGCCGTCGGCCCGCGTGTCCGGACCGCTTGAACAGTATTGCTGTCTCACCAGCTGTGTAAAAGACCGGCGCGATTGTCAGTGGTCGCCCGTAGCGTGATCGTCATGAACGGGAGTGCGAACGGGATCACGTACGTCCGGGGGGACGCGACCTCCCCGCACGGCAAGGGCGTCAAGATCGTCGCCCATGTCTGCAACGACCTGGGCGGCTGGGGGAAGGGCTTCGTCCTGGCCCTCTCGCGCCGCTGGCCCGAGCCGGAGGCGGCCTACCGGCGGTGGCACCGGGAGCGGGCGGGGAACGACTTCGGCCTGGGCGCGGCCCAGTTCGTCCGGGTCGAGCCGTACGTCTGGGTGGCCAACCTGGTGGGGCAGCGGGGGACGCGCACGGCGCGGAGCACCGGCGTCCCCGTGCGGTACGAGGCGATCGGCACGGCCCTCGGGGCGCTGGCCGACAGGGCCGCCGCGCTGGGGGCGTCCGTGCACATGCCCCGGATCGGCTGCGGGCTCGCGGGCGGCTCCTGGGACCGGGTCGAGCCGCTGGTCCTCCGGCGGCTCGTGGACCGGGGGATACCGGTCACGGTGTACGACTTCGGCGCGTAAGGGGCGCGGGGCCGGGGTGGCGGTGCGGGGACCGGGCGCGGGGGTTAGAGTCGGCCGCTGTCGCAGCGGGGGACAGGGGAGCAGGGGGGAATCGATGTACGCGGAACTCAGGGACACGGCCGGGGAATTGGCCGGGATCCTGTGGCGTGAGCACACCGTCTACCGCGAGCGGGGCGGCGGGGTGGTGATCCGGGGCGAGCACGTCCGCCGCTGGATCAGCCTGGCCCCGACCGGCGGCAAGGACCGGGCGCTGCTGCGGGCCGGGCGGATCCTGGACGGGGGGACGACGGCGCCGGCGCGCACCGAGGTGGTCGTCGACCTGTCGGCCGGGACGGCGGAGCTGGCGGCGGTCTGCCGCAGCCTGCTCGCCGACGTCGCCGCGGCGGCCGAGCCGGCGCCGGTGCCGGAGCGCGGCGGAAGGGCCGGAAAGCGCGAGAGGCCGGAGCGGAAGGCTCGCGCCCCCCGCCCCGGCCGTCCCCGGAAGGAGCGGCACACGAGCGCCGGCTCCCTGTTCGTCATGGTCTGCGTCGTCGCGGTGCTCGGTGCCTGGCTCTACAGCCTCTTCGGCGGCCGGGGCTACTGAGGCGCGGCCCCGGTCCGGCCGTCAGAAGCCCGTGACCGGGTAGTGGTCGGAGAGGTTCGTGTACGTGTAGGCGGTGCCCCAGCTGCTGACCGTCCACGGGGCGCTCTTCTCCAGGACCACGTGGTTGGTCCAGCCGGCCGGTCGGGCGTTGCCCGCGCGGTAGAGGACGTAGTCGAGGTCCTCGCGCGGGTCGTCCGGGTAGCGCTCGGAGGCGATCGAGTTCAGGTCGGTGTCGAAGGAGTACGGGTGGCCGGTGCGGGCGTCGGCCCCCACCAGGCCCGCGTCGGCGAGCATGGTGCCGTACTCGGGCGTGTGCGAGTCGACGTTCATGTCACCGGCGACGATCACCTGCTCGCCCGCCGGGATCTTCTTGGCGTCGAGGAAGGCGTCGATCGCCTTGAACTGGCGGCTGCGCGTCTGGGCCGCCTCGCCCGCGGCGCAGCCCGGGTCGGTGGACTGCGCGTGGGTGCCGAGCACGTGCACCCGGCTGCCGTTCACGTCGAGCACGGCGTAGGCGAAGCCCTTGTTCGACCACCAGTCGGCGCCGCACGCGTCCTTGTAGACGTACTGCTCCTTGCGGACGATCGGCCACTTGCTGAGGATCGTCACGCCGCCGTCCTCGGGCGTGGTCGCCGAGTAGGACCCGCCGGTGGCGTCCCACCCGCTCTTGCTCCGGCCCACGACCGGGGTCTGGTGCGGGTACTGCCCGGCCGCGTTCGCCTTCAGCGCGTCGGAGGCGGAGTTGTCGAAGGCCTCCTGGAGGACGACGACGTCCTGCCCCTGGAAGAAGGGGGCGGCGGGGATCGCCTTCGCCCGGTGGTCCTGCCCCCAGTTCGGGTAGAGCGACTTCGAGAAAATGAACGCGTTGTACGTGAGCACCTTCAGCCGGGGGGCCTCGGTGGTCGCGGCGGACGCGGCCGGGGCCGTCGCCGTCAGGGCGGCGGCGGCGAGGGCGAGGGAAAGAGCGGCGCCGGGGGCGCGGCGAAGCGCGGCGAACGACACGTGAACTCCCGTGGAGGCGTGGGGGATTGGCCTGGCGCGGCACATACAATCAGCCGCGGTTACCTTCCGGTAGCCTTTGGGTGCCGGGAATCTGGCCGCGCCCGCACGAGCGTGCCAACTCTCACTCCGGTGTCTCAATTACACCCATTTGCTCCAGGTAGAATGCGCGCATGACCCTCGCGAACTCGCAGATCTTCAAGATGGACCTCGGTCCGCTCAACCCCGTCTGGGCCGAGCTCATCCTCGGCCTGGTGTTGTTCGGCATCACCTTCCTCATCCTGGCGAAGGGCATCCTGCCGAAGATCAAGCGCACGCTCGACGAGCGCGAGGACGCCATCGACGGCGGCACCGACCGCGCCGACGACCTGCGCGCCGAGGCCGCCCGCGTCCGCGAGCAGTACGAGGCCGAGCTCGCCGAGGCCCGCCACGAGGCCGCGCGCATCCGCTCCAAGGCCGTCGAGGAGGGCTCCGCCGCCATCGCCGCCGCCCGCGCCGAGGGCTCCGCCGAGCGCGACACCATCCTCGCCGCCGGCACCGCGAGGATCGCCGAGGAGCGCGCCACCGCCGAGCGCGAGCTCAACGCCGACGTCGACGCCTGGGCCCACGCCCTCGCCGCCCGTATCGTCGGCGAGCCGGTCGGCGCCGACCGCGCCTGACCCCGTACACCCGGAAGGGGCCGTCGCCCTGGCGACGGCCCCTTCGTTATGCCCCTCCGGCACCGCCCCCGTCATGCCTTTCGGCACGCCCTCCGTCACGGGTGCACCCTGGAGACGACCGCAGAGGAGAAGGACCGTGGAACGCGTGAAGCAGGCCGATCCCGCGCCGCCGCCCGTCGGCGGGGTGCTGTGGAGCGTCGCCGGCGACGTACGGGCGCTCCTCATGCTGCCCGCCGCCCTCACCATGCAGGTCGCCCACCCCGCGATCGGCGCCGGCGTCGACGAGCACTCCGTCTTCCGCACCGACCCCTGGGGCCGCGGCGAACGCTCCCTGCGCTCAGTCCAGCTCTGGATCTACGGCGGCGAGGAGGCCGCCCGCGAGGGCCGCCGCCTCCGGGAGCTGCACCGCACGATCCGGGGCACCGACGCCCACGGACGCCGCTACCACGCCCTCACCCCCGCCTACTACTCCTGGGTGCACGCCACCGGCTTCCCCGTCTACCGGCACGGCCTCCGCCTGCTCTTCCGCCCCCTCACCGAGGCCCAGGAACGGCAGCTCTACGCCGAGTGGCTCCGGGTCGGCCGCATCCTCGGCATCCACGACCGGGACATGCCGCAGACGATCGAGGAGTTCTGGCCGTACTACCGGAAGGTCCTCGCCGAGGAGCTTGAGGCCACCGTCGTCGTGCGGGAGCTCCTCGACACCGACCTGCCCGTGCCCGCCCCCGGCCGGGGCCCGCTGCCGGCCCGGCTCGCCCTCCGCCTCCTCTGGCCCCTCCTGCGCCGCCCCTTCCTGCGGCTGCGCGCCTTCCTCACCGCGGGCTTCATGCCCCCGGACGCCCGCGAGGCCATCGGCCTGGAGTGGACGGACGCCCAGGAGCGCGCCCTGCGCCGGCTCTGCCGGGTCCTGCGGGCCGTGGTCCCCGTCCTGCCCGAGCGGCTGCGCTATCTGCCCCTGGCCGGGGAGGCGCGGAGGGCCGCCCGCCGCGCGCAGCGCTGACGGACGGCCCTCCGGGACGCGCCGTACGGCTCAGTGACCGCCGTGGCCCGCGTGGCCGCGCTCGTGGTCGTGGATCGTGTTCGTGGCCGCGATCTTCTTCCAGGACTTCGGCCGCACCGGCTTCGCGGCGGCCTTCGCCCCGGCCTTCGCCGTCGTCGGAGCCGCCGGGGCGGAAAGACCGGCCGCTGCCGCCGCCGGAGCGGCCGGCTTCGACGGCTCGTACAGCCAGGTGTCGAACAGCTCGGCCAGCGGCTCGCCGGAGACCCGCTCCGCGTACCGCACGAAGTCCGCCACCCGCGCGTTGCCGTACGCGAACTGCTTCGGCCAGCCCTTCAGGATCGCGAAGAAGTCCTCGTCCCCGATCTCGTTGCGCAGCGCCTGGAGCGCCAGCGCGCCCCGGTCGTAGACGGCGCCGTGGAACTGGTTCTCCGGGCCCGGGTCGCCCGGCTTCACCGTCCAGAACGGGTCGTCCGCGCCCCGCAGGGCGTACACGTAGTCCGCCAGCTCCTGCGTCGTGCCCTCGCCCTCCTTCTCCGACCACAGCCACTGGCCGTAGCGGGCGAAGCCCTCGTTGATCCAGATGTCCTTCCAGTCCCGGACGGACACGCTGTCGCCGTACCACTGGTGCGCCAGCTCGTGGACGACCACCGACACGTTCGCGCCGTTGGCGAACTGACGCGGGCTGTAGAACGGCCGGGTCTGCGTCTCCAGGGCGAAGCCGCTGGTCACATTGGGCACGTAACCGCCGAGCGAGTTGAAGGGGTACGGCCCGAAGACCGTCTCCAGCCACTCCGCCACCTCGGTGGTGCGCTCGATCGAGGCGCGCGCCGCGCCCGCGTGGGCGCCCAGGTCCTTGCTGTACGCGTTGAGGACGGGCAGTCCGTTCGCCGTCCGGTCCGTCGTGATGTCGAACCTGCCGACGGCGAGCGTGGCCAGATACGTCGCCTGCGGCTTGTCGGAGCGCCAGTTGAAACGGGTCCGGCCCAGCGCCGTGGACTGCGACTGCAACACGCCGTTGCTGATGGCCTGGTGACCGGCCGGCACCGAGACCGAGACGTCGAAGGTGGCCTTGTCCAGCGGGTGGTCGTTGGACGGGAACCACCACACGGCCGAGTCCGGCTCCTGCGCGGCGACACCGCCGTCCGGGGTGCGGGCCCAGGCCGACCAGCCGTCGACCTTGAACTCGGAGGGCTTGCCCGCGTAGCGGACGACCACCGAGATCTCCTTGTTCCTCTCCAGCGGGACGGCCGGGGTGACCTCCAGCTCGTGGTCGCCGGACGCGGCGAACTTCGCGATCCGGCCGTTCACCCGGACCTCGCTGACCTTCAGTCCGAGGTCGAGGTTGAACCGGGACAGGTTCTGCTTGGTGGTGGCGAGGATCGTCGCCGTGCCCTCCAGGAGGTCCGTGGCCGGCTCGTACTTCAGGCGCAGGTCGTAGTGGGAGACGTCGTAGCCGCCGTTGCCGCTGGCGGGGTAGTAGGAGTCGCCGATGCCCGGGGCCCCGGGGACGAAATCGGCCGCCGATGCCGGGATCGCCAGCATCAGGGAGGCCGCGAGGGCGCTCGGAACGATGATTCTGCGGTGCACGGGTGCTCCCCAAGTCATAAGAAACGTAAGACGCGCGGGTGGTCGTCGGTCCTTGCTCTCGACACTATTCAGCTCCCCGACGGACCGTCACGTCCAGAGGACCCCCTGTCACACGATCGCCATTCGGCCGACACGAACCCCTCCACCCACGGGATCACCCCGAATGGCCCCTGATTCCCTCCGGCGCTCTTTTGCACGGGAGTTGACCGGGGTACGTTCCCGCCCATGCCGATGCGAAAGCGGATCACCCGCGGAGCCCGAGCGCCGTACGGAACCCTCGTGGCGGCGGCTACGGCCGCGCTGCTCGCGACCCTCGTCACCCCGGCCGGCGCCCGGACGGACCCCGCCGCGCCCGCGGCCGGGTCCGTGCGCGAGTCGCGCCCCGTCCACTCGTACGCCGACGCCGTCCGCGAGTCCGTCTGGGTCGACACCGGACTCGACGGCGACGGGGACGGACGCGCCGACCGGGTCGCCGTCGACGTCGTCCGCCCCCGGGAGCCCGCCGCGGCGGGCCGGAAGATCCCGGTGATCATGGACGCCAGCCCGTACTACGCCTGCTGCGGGCGCGGCAACGAGAGCCAGAGGAAGACGTACGACGCGGACGGGAAACCGGTGCAGTTCCCGCTGTACTACGACAACTACTTCGTCCCGCGCGGCTACGCCTTCGTCGCCGTCGACCTCGCCGGGACCAACCGCTCCGACGGCTGCGACGACGTCGGCGGACGCTCCGACGTGCGGTCCGCCAAGGCCGTCGTCGACTGGCTCAACGGCCGCGCCCGCGGCTACACCACCCGCACCGGCACGGCCCCGGCCCGCGCCACCGGCTGGAGCACCGGCGACGTCGGCATGATCGGCAAGAGCTGGGACGGCACCGTCGCCAACGGCGTGGCCGCCACCGGCGTCGAAGGGCTGAAAACGATCGTCCCCATCGGGGCCATCTCCTCCTGGTACGACTACTTCCACTCCCAGGGCGCCCCGCTCTACGACGCCAACCCGAGCTGGCTCTCCGACTACGTCGACAGCCCCGAGGCGCGGGCCCGCTGCGCCGCCGTCCAGGACCGCATCACCGCCGCCACCCCCTACAGCGGCGACTGGACCGCCGCCTGGAGCGAGCGCGACCACGTCAAGGACGCCCACAAGGTGAGGGCCAGCGTCTTCGCCGTGCACGGACAGCAGGACCTCAACGTGCGGGCGAGCCAGTTCGGCAAGTGGTGGGACGCGCTCGCCGCCCACGGCGTCGAGCGGAAGGTCTGGCTCTCGCAGACCGGCCACGTCGACCCCTTCGACTTCCGGCGCGCCGACTGGGTCCGCACCCTGCACCGCTGGTTCGACCACTACCTCCTCGGCTACGACAACGGCATCGACCGCGAGCCCGCCGCCGACATCGAGCGCGCCCCGGACCGCTGGACCACCGACCGGCACTGGCCGCCGCGCGGCACCGCGACCACCACCCTGCGCACCGCCCCCGGCGCCGCCGCCGGCCCCGGCGTCCTCGGCCGCGCCCCCGCCGCCCCCGGCTCCACCGCCGCCTTCACCGACGACCCGGCCCTCGGCGAGCTGGACTGGGCGGCCCGGATCGACACCGCGACCCCCGAGAAGGCCGGGTTCGTCACCCGCCCGCTCTCCCGCGACCTGCGGATCGCCGGCTCCTCCCGGGTGACGGTCACCGCCACCCCGACCACCGCCACCGCCCACCTCTCCGCCGTCCTCGTCGACCTCGGCCCCGCCACCATCCGCGACTACGCGGCGGCGGGGGAGGGCATCACCACCCTCACCCACCGCACCTGCTGGGGCGCGAGCACCCCGGGCGACAGCGCCTGCTTCAAGGAGACCGAGGCCCGCACCGCCGACGTCCCGCACACGGTCGTCAGCCGGGGCTGGGCCGACCTCGGCACCTGGGCCGACCCCCGGAAGGGACGCCCGCTGACCCCCGGCAGGGCGTACACCCTCACCCTGGACCTCGCCGCCGCCGACCACGTCGTCCCGGCCGGCCACCGGCTCGCCCTGATCGTCGGCGGCACCGACCGGGACCTGCTCGACCCGCCGTCGACCACCCCGACCCTCACCCTGGACCTCGCCCGCACCCGGGCGGAGCTGCCGCTGGTCGGCGGCGCGGGCGCCTTCGTCCGGGCCACGACGGGACCGGCCCCGACCGTCTCCGCGCCGAACGGACTCCGGCCGCCGTCCGGACTCCTGCCGCCGGGCGCGTCCGCGCCGCCGGCCGCCGTCGCGGGTCCGCGCCTGCCCGGAGCGGGGGCCGCCCAATGAAGACCCGTACCGCACGGCGGGGTTCACGGCGCGCGCTCGCCCTCGCGGCGGGCGCCGCCGCCCTCGCCCTGCCGCTCGTCGCCGTCCCCGCCGAGACGGCCGGCAGCGCCCCCGTACAACCGCCGCCGCGCACCGGCTTCGAGACGAGCCGGGGCGCCCGGTGGACCACCGAGGCCGAGGAGCGGGACTTCCTCGCGGCCGTCGACCGGGCGGGCGACCGGGTGTCGCTGCGCGAGATCGGCACCACCGCGCAGGGCCGCCCGCTCCGGCTCGTCGCCCTCGGCGCGACCCGGCCGGGTGCCACGACCGTGCTCCTCGTGTGCAGCCAGCACGGCGACGAGCCCGCCGGCCGCGAGGCCTGTCTGAGCACGGTGCGCGACCTCGCGTTCGCCCGGGACCAGGAGACCCGGCGCATCCTCGACCGCACCACCGTCCTGGTCGTCCCGACCGCGAACCCCGACGGCCGGGAGGCCGACACCCGGGGCAACGCCGACGGCATCGACGTCAACCGCGACCACATCGCCCTGCGGACCGCCGAGGCGCGCGCGATCGCCGCCCTCCTCCGCGACCGGCGCCCCCACCTCGTCTACGACCTGCACGAGTACGGCGCCACCCCCCGGTACTACGAGAAGGAGCTGCTCGCGCTCTGGCCCCGCAGCCTCGACACCGACCCGCACGTCCACGACGAGTCCCGGACGCTCTCGGAGAGGTACGTCCGCCCCGCCGCCGGACGCGCCGGGTACAGCACCGGGATCTACGGCATCTGGACCGACCCGCTCACCGGCGAGCCGATCCGGCAGGTCGCGGGCGACGGCCAGGAGCGGATCCTGCGCAACACGGCCGGCGTCAAGCACGCGGCCTCCCTGCTCGTCGAGACCCGGGTGGACGCGTTCGACGGGGCGGAGAAGGACGACCCGGCCCTCAACCACCGGCGCCGGGTCGCCACCCAGCACGCCGCCCTAAAGGGGATGTTCGCCCACCTCGACGAGCGGCGCGGCCCGCTGGCGGCGGCCACCGCCCGTGCCCGACTCACCGGCTTCGCCGACCGTGGCCCGGTCTTCCTCGGCGGCGCCGACAACGACCCGCCGGAGCCGGAGGAGGTCCTCGCCGACCCGCCGTGCGGCTACCGCCTGGACGCCGCGCAGTACGCCGAGGCCGGCGACGAACTCGCCCTGCACGGCGTCACCGTGCGGCAGGAGGGCGCGGGGGCGTTCGTGCCGCTGCGCCAGTCGCAGCGCGCGCTCGTCCCGTTGCTGCTCGACGGACGGGCCGCCTATCACCTCGTCAGTGGGAGTCCTGTGGACGAGTGTTGACGACCCTGTGGGACCAGGGGCTCCTGAGGTGATTCACCTGTTTGCCGAGGTAAAGTTACCTGCTGGTACCGACCATGCCTCGAACGGGTTTTCCCAGCCCGGGAGTTGGAGAACCATCATGCGCCCCCTCAAGACCGCGCGCCGCGTCCTGCCGGCCCTGATCGCCGCCACGCTGCTGGCCGGCGGTGTCCTGGCCGGCCAGACGGCGACCGCCGAGCCCGCGGCCGCCGGCGCCATCACTTGCAACATCAGCAAGATGAAGGCCGACGCCCGCAAGGAGCGCGACCGCGCCGCCCAGCTCAAGCGCCTCGGCGCCCCGGCGGAGGCCAAGAAGGCCCTCGTCAAGGCCGAGGCCCTGGAGAAGCGCGCCCGGCAGTGCGCCGACGCGGACAACACCTCCCGCCCGCCGTTCGGTAGGTAACCCCGCACGCGGGGCGGTCGGGGCGGTTGCCATCCGAAAGGACGGCAACCGTCCCGCAGCCGTTCCGGGCCTTCCCGCGCACCGGAGGGGGCGGCGCCCGGCCCGGACCGGATGGTGTCGTCGGGCCTGGACCGGACGGTGCCGCCCGGCTCGGACCGGACGATGCCGTCCGGCACGGACCGGGAGTGCCGTCCGGCACGGACCGGGAGTGCCGTCCGGCCCGGATCGGGCGCCACCGGCCCGGACCGGGAGTGCCGCCCGGCCCGGGCCGAGGGCGTCGCCCGGACCGAGTGGTGCCGTCCGCGTCCGGCGTCGTACCCGGACCGGGACATTTCCGGGACGGACCAGCCATGGAACGGGACGGTCCGCGGGGAAATACTCGGAGCATGCCGTCCGTGTACACCAGCCTCGACCTCACCCCCGCGACCCCCGCCGCCCCCGCCGACCTCCTGGTCGACGGCAGGCCGCTGCTCCACCGGCTCGACGGGACCGACGGGACCGACGGCGCGGACACCGTCTCCCCCCTGGCGTCGGACCTCCCGCCCGTCCTCCGGGCCGCGCACGTCCAGCTCCTCCTCGACGCCGCCGGCCCGGACGCGGACACCGGCGGTCACCGCCTCCCCGGCGGCCGGTACGTGATCCACTCCTGCCCCGACTGCGCGGACCCCGGCTGCGGAGCCGTCACGGCCGTCGTCGAACGCGACGGCGACGACGTCGTCTGGCGCGACTTCGCCTGGTGGACCGGCCCCGCCGTCGACCCGGCGCGCGACGGCTACCCCGGCACCGGCCCGTACCGCTTCCACGGCCCCGCCTACCGGACCGTGCTCCGCAGGCTCCTCACCGGGCCCCGGGAGGAGACCGCGGGCGCCCCCGTCCCGGCGGGCGTCTCCCGCGCCTGACCGGGGACGACCCCGGCGCACCCGGCCCGGCCCCCGCCGCCCCGGCCCCCTCGGCGGGTCCTCCCGTCGCCTAGGATGCGTCCCCTGATGACTGCAACCCTCGTCGCCAAGGACCTCGCCGCCGGCCACGGCGAACGCACCCTCTTCGCCCAGCTCGACCTCGTCGTCGCCCCCGGCGACGTCATCGGCCTCGTCGGCGTCAACGGAGCCGGCAAGTCGACCCTGCTGCGGCTGCTCGCCGGGCTCGACGCACCGGAGGAGGGCGAGCTGAGGCTCTCCCCGCCCACCGCCTCCGTCGGCCACCTCCCGCAGGAGCCCGAGCGGCGCGAGGGCGAGACCGTCCGTGCGTTCCTCGCCCGGCGCACCGGCGTCGCCGCCGCCCAGACCGCGATGGACGAGGCCACCCAGGGCCTGGTCGACGGCACCCCCGGCGCCGACGACGCGTACTCCGTCACCCTGGAGCGCTGGCTGAACCTCGGCGGCGCCGACCTCGACGAGCGCGCCGAGGAGGTCGCCGGCTCCCTCGGGCTCACCGTCGGCCTCGACCAGCCGATGACCTCCCTCTCCGGCGGCCAGGCCGCCCGCGCCGGCCTCGCCTCCCTGCTCCTCTCCCGCTACGACGTCTTCCTCCTCGACGAGCCCACCAACGACCTGGACCTCGAAGGCCTGGAGCGCCTGGAGTCCTTCGTGAAGGGGCTGCGCGCCGGGACGGTCGTCGTCAGCCACGACCGCGAGTTCCTCACCCGCACCGTCACCAAGGTTCTCGAACTCGACCTCGCCCAGCAGCAGATCACCCTGTACGGCGGCGGCTACGAGGCCTACCTGGAGGAGCGGGAGACCGCCCGCCGCCACGCGCGCGAGGACTTCGAGGAGTACGCCGGGAAGAAGGCGGCCCTCGAAGCGCGCGGCCACATGCAGCGGTCCTGGATGGACAAGGGCGTCCGGAACGCCCGCCGCAAGGCCACCGACGGCGACAAGCTCGGCCGCAACGCCCGCAGCGAGGCCAGCGAGAAGCAGGCCGCGAAGGCCCGGCAGACCCAGCGCATGATCGAACGCCTCGACGTCGTCGACGAGCCCCGCAAGGAGTGGGAGCTGCGCATGGAGATCGCCGCCGCGCCGCGCTCCGGCTCGGTCGTCGCGACCCTGCGCGAGGCCGAGGTCAAGCGCGGGGATTTCTCCTTCGGCCCCGTCAGCCTCCAGATCGACTGGGCCGACCGGGTCGCCGTGACCGGCGCCAACGGCGCCGGGAAGTCGACCCTGCTCGCCGCCCTCCTCGGCCGCCTCCCGCTGGACTCCGGCGACGCGTCGCTCGGCCCGGGCGTCGTCGTCGGCGAGGTCGACCAGGCCCGGAGGCTGTTCCACGGCACGGAGACCCTCCTGGAGGCGTTCTGCGCGGCCGTCCCCGACACCGAGCCCGCCGAGGTCCGGACCCTGCTGGCCAAGTTCGGCCTGAAGGCCGTCCACGTGCTGCGGCCCGCCACCACCCTCTCGCCAGGCGAGCGGACCCGGGCCGCGCTCGCGCTGCTCCAGGGCCGGGGCGTGAACCTGCTGGTCCTCGACGAGCCGACCAACCACCTGGACCTCCCGGCGATCGAGCAGCTGGAGTCCGCCCTCGACTCGTACACCGGCACGCTGCTGCTCGTCACCCACGACCGGCGCATGCTCGACGCGGTCCGCACCACCCGCCGCGTCCGGGTCGCGGACGGCAGGGTCACCGAACTCTGAGACGCCCCCGGCCCGGGCCGCCCGTCTTGCACGGGCGCGACCCGGGCCGTGAACTTGTACGCACACGGCTCTCCGCGGGGCGCGGCCGGTTCCGGCCCCCGTGGACGGCACTCTTCAGGAGGCACCACATGACCGACGACGGCACCACCCGGCTCCTCGCGATGCTGGACGACCTCGACGCGGACGTCGACGCGACCATCGACCTCGCCGACGAGATCGCGGCGACGGGCGGTCCGGAGCTGCTGCCGCGCCTGGAGGCGGAGCTCGGCCGGGCGGTCGAGGAGCGCAACGGGTACGCCCGCGAGCTGCTCGGCGGGGTCGTCGCGGGCATCGGCGGCACCGGGAGCCTCCCGGTCCTGGTGCGGGCCTCCGCCGTCGACCTCGGCGACGACCAGGACGGCCTGGCCGCCGAGATCGTCGACCTGGTCCAGGCGGACCCGCAGCAGGCCGAGGGCCTGCTGCGGCCCCTGACGGAGGACGACGACCTCGCCGTCGCCCACCGCGCCGACTGGGCCCTGCGCTTCCTGCCGTGACGCAGTCGTACGGGAGGAGCCGCGGTCCGTGGGGCCGCGGCCCCTCCCGTACAGAGGGCACTACCGCCGCTTGCCGCCGCCCTCGCCCAGCAGGCCCGCCTTGCGGAGGGCGTCGGCCATCGCGCTGTTGGCGGGAGCGGGGGCCGCGCCGCGGTCCCGGCCGCCACCGCCCCGGCCGCCCTGGTCGCCGCGCTCGGCCCGGCGGCCACCGCCACCGCCGCCACCGCCCTGCCGCTGCTGCGGCGGCCGGCCGGAGCGCTCGCCCCTGTCGCCGCGCTCGCCCCGGCCGCGCCCGCCCGCGCCGCCCGCCGCGTCCGCGCCCGGCTCGTCGTCGAGGCGCAGCGTCAGCGAGATCCGCTTGCGCGGGACGTCCACGTCCAGGACCTTCACCTTGACCACGTCGCCGGGCTTCACCACGTCGCGCGGGTCCTTCACGAAGGTCTTCGACATCGCGGACACGTGCACCAGGCCGTCCTGGTGCACACCGATGTCCACGAACGCCCCGAACGCCGCCACGTTGGTGACGACGCCCTCCAGGACCATCCCGGACGCCAGGTCGCCGATCTTCTCGACGCCCTCCTTGAAGGTGGCCGTCCGGAACGCCGGACGCGGGTCGCGGCCCGGCTTCTCCAGCTCGCGCAGGATGTCCGTCACCGTCGGCAGACCGAAGGTCTCGTCCACGAAGTCGTCCGCCCGCAGCGAGCGCAGCGTACCCGTGTCGCCGATCAGCGCCGCGACCTCGCCGCCCGTCGTCTTCGCCATCCGGCGCACCACCGGGTACGCCTCCGGGTGCACGGAGGAGGCGTCGAGCGGGTCGTCGCCGCCCCGGATGCGCAGGAAGCCCGCGCACTGCTCGTACGCCTTCGGGCCGAGCCGCGCCACGTCCTTGAGCGCCCGGCGGGAGCGGAAGGGGCCGTTGGCGTCCCGGTGCGCGACGATGTTCTCGGCGAGGCCGGAGCTGATGCCCGAGACGCGCGAGAGCAGCGGTGCGGAGGCGGTGTTGACGTCCACGCCGACACCGTTCACACAGTCCTCGACCACCGCGTCCAGCGAGCGCGAGAGCTTCACCTCGGCCAGGTCGTGCTGGTACTGGCCGACGCCGATCGACTTCGGGTCGATCTTCACCAGCTCCGCCAGCGGGTCCTGGAGGCGCCGGGCGATGGAGACGGCGCCGCGCAACGACACGTCCATGCCGGGGAGTTCCTGCGAGGCGAACGCGGAGGCCGAGTAGACCGAGGCGCCCGCCTCCGAGACCATCACCTTGGTCAGGTTCAACTCGGGGTGCTTGTCGAGGAGTTCGGCGGCCAGCTTGTCGGTCTCGCGGGAGGCAGTGCCGTTGCCGATCGCGATCAGCTCCACCGCGTGCTCCTTCGCGAGCCGCGCGAGCCTCTCCAGCGCCTGGTCCCACTTGTTGGCGGGAACGTGCGGGTGGATCACGTCGGTGGCCACGACCTTGCCGGTCGCGTCGACCACGGCGACCTTCACGCCCGTACGGAAACCGGGGTCGAGGCCGAGCGTCGCCCGGGTGCCGGCCGGAGCGGCGAGCAGCAGGTCGCGCAGGTTCGCCGCGAAGACCCGCACGGCCTCGTCCTCGGCCGCCGTCCGCAGCCGCAGCCGCAGGTCGATCCCGAGGTGGACCAGGATCCGGGTCCGCCAGGCCCAGCGGACCGTGTCCCGGAGCCACTTGTCCCCGGGGCGCCCCCGGTCGGCGACGCCGAAGCGGTGCGCGACGATCCCCTCGTACGAGGAGGGGCCCTCGACGGGCTCCTCCGGCTCCAGGTCCAGGGCGAGCGCGTCCTCCTTCTCGCCGCGCAGCATGGCGAGCACCCGGTGCGAGGGGAGCGCCGTGAACGGCTCGGCGAAGTCGAAGTAGTCGGCGAACTTCGCCCCCGCCTCCTCCTTGCCCTCGCGGACCTTCGCCACGAGCCGGCCCCGGCCCCACATGCGCTCGCGCAGCTCGCCGATGAGGTCGGCGTCCTCGGAGAACTTCTCCGCGAGGATCGCCCGCGCGCCCTCCAGGGCCGCCGCCGCGTCCGCGACGCCCCTGTCCGCGTCCACGAAGGCCGCGGCGGCGGCCGACGGCTCCACGGACGGGTCGGACAGCAGCCCCTCCGCCAGCGGCTCCAGACCGGCCTCGCGGGCGATCTGCGCCTTGGTCCGGCGCTTCGGCTTGAAGGGCAGGTAGATGTCCTCCAGGCGCGCCTTGGTGTCGGCGGCCAGGATGCGGGCCTCCAGGTCCGGGGTCAGCTTGCCCTGCTCGCGGACCGAGTCGAGGACCGCCGACCGGCGGTCCTCCAGTTCGCGCAGGTAGCGCAGCCGCTCCTCCAGGGTGCGCAGCTGCGCGTCGTCGAGCATCTCGGTCGCTTCCTTGCGGTAGCGCGCGATGAACGGCACGGTCGAACCGCCGTCGAGGAGCTCGACGGCTGCCCTCACCTGTCGCTCGCGTACGCCGAGCTCCTCGGCGATCCTTGCTTCGATGGACGTCGTCACGGTGTCCCGACTCGCCTTCTCGTGCCTCAAGCTTGCGACTGCATTGTGCCGGGTCGGTCACCCGGATGCGGCAACCGACCCGTCCCGCGCGTCCCGCGCCGAGGCGGGAGCGGCGCTCAGGCCTTGCCGACGAGGTCCGCGGGGAAGGCGCCCGCGGCGGCGGCCGTGAAGAGGAAGCCGCGCCCCAGCTCGGTGAGGCGCTCGACGCCGGCCGCGCCGAGGTGCTCGTACGGGGCGGAGTCCAGCCGGTCGGTGTGCTCCTCGATCTCGGCGCGCAGGGCCGTCCCGGCCTCGGTCAGCTCGCTCTCGGCGTCGATCAGGCCCCGGTCGCGCAGCCGCGCCACCGCCCCCTCCCAGTCGGTGCGCCGCCAGCCCCGGGAGCTGACGGCCCAGCGCGGGGCCATGCCCTTGCCGGTGGCGGTGTGGGAGGCGAGGGCCTCGACGGGGTCGAGCCCGGCGGAGAGCAGGGCCGCGAGGTGCCCGTCGCCCCGGTGCTCGCGCAGCAGGGTGGCGGCGTGCCAGTAGGCGAGGTGGGGCTCCTCGGGGACCGGCAGGTCGGCGTTGGCCGAGTACAGGGGCCGGGCGTGCCGGGTGCAGGCCTCGGAGGCGCGCAGCGCGAGCTCCGCCGCCTCGGCCATCTCCGGGGAGGTGGCGACGTCCTCGCCGAGCAGCCGGCGCAGGGTCGCGTCCGCGGCGCGCAGCCGGGCGGCCAGGACCTCGGTGGGGGAGGCGGTCTCCCACACGGCGGGCAGGTGCCGGGCGAGCAGCTCGTGGTTGTAGTTGTAGAAGGTCGCGGCGACCGTGCCCGCGCCCACCGCGCCGAGCGGGGCGCTGCGGGCGGCGAGCCGCATCGCGCTCTGGTCGGCGAAGCCGAGGGCGGAGAGCTCGCGGTCCAGGTCCGGCGAGAAGTACAGCGAGGAGTGCAGCGGGTTCAGGGCGTTGTGGCAGCGGCGTCCGGCGCGCGGCGGCAGGGCATTCGTCATGCCCCGAACGTTACCGACTGGTCGGTACGACGGAAACAGGCACACCTCGTGGAAACCGGGCCCGCCTTCCACGGGAACCCCTCGTGGACGTGGGCCCCGCTCCCTCCCTCCGCGGCCGGGGGACGGCAGGAAAGGTGGGTTTCTCGTCGTTGTGGACGCGGCCCGCCCCGGCCGAGGATGGGGACATGCCGCAGCGTCCCGTCCTCGTCGTCCTCTTCGACGGAGTCCTGAGCCTCGACGTCTCCGGACCCGTCGAGGTGTTCGCCGGTGCCGGCCGGGCCACCGGGGACCCGTCCGCCTACCCGATCCGCACCGCCTCCCCGGACGGCGGCCCGGTCCGTACGCAGAGCGGGCTGCGCCTGCTGCCCGACGCCACGCTCGCGGACGCCGTCGCCGACGGCCCTCCGCACACCCTGGTCGTCCCCGGCGGCGAGGGCACCCGGACGCCCGATCCGGCGCTGATCGACTGGCTGCGGACGCACGGCCCGCGCGCCCGGCGCCTGGTCTCCGTCTGCACCGGGGCACTGCTCCTGGCCGAGGCCGGGCTCCTCGACGGACGCCGGGCGACCACCCACTGGAACGCCTGCGACCACCTCGCCCGGTGCTACCCCGGGGTCGACGTGGACCCCGACCCGATCTTCGTACGGGACGGGCACGTCGCGACCTCGGCCGGGGTCACCGCGGGGATCGACCTGGCGCTCGCCCTGGTCGAGGAGGACCTCGGCCGGGACGCGGCCCTCACCGTCGCCCGGCACCTGGTCGTCTTCCTGCGCCGCCCCGGCAACCAGGCCCAGTTCAGCGTCCAGCTCTCCGCCCAGACCGCCCGCCGGGAGCCGCTGCGCGACCTCCAGCACTGGATCACCGAGCACCCGGACGCGGACCTCTCCGTGGAGGCGCTCGCCGCCCGCGTCCGGCTCTCGCCCCGCCACTTCGCCCGCGCCTTCCACGCGGAGACCGGCACGCCCCCCGGCCGCTACGTCGACCGGGTCCGGCTCGAACACGCCCGCCGGCTCCTGGAGGACACCTCGCGCGGCGTCGGGGAGGTCGCCCGCGCCTCGGGCTACGGGACGCCGGAGGCGATGCGCCGCGCCTTCCTCAAGGCCCTGGCCACCGCCCCGGCGGAGTACCGCCGCCGCTTCCACTCCTCGGCCCGCTGAACCCGCACGTCCACCACCCACCGAGAGGAACCACCGTGCAGATCGCCGTCCTGCTCTACGACCGCTTCACCGCCCTCGACGCCGTCGGACCGTACGAGCTGCTCGCCCGCCTCCCCGGAGCCGAGACCGTCTTCGTGGCCAAGGAGAGGGGTCCGGTCCGCAACGACCAG
The DNA here is from genome assembly GCF_040702165.1 of Streptomyces sp. NPDC086147. Taxonomy (NCBI): domain Bacteria; kingdom Bacillati; phylum Actinomycetota; class Actinomycetes; order Kitasatosporales; family Streptomycetaceae; genus Streptomyces; species Streptomyces sp. NPDC086147. The sequence goes on from NZ_JBFBJO010000004.1 coordinate 243,274, forward strand.
GACAGCCTCGCCCTCGTCGCCGACCGGTCCCTCGCCGAGGTGCCGGCCCCGGACATCGTCCTCGTGCCCGGCGGCCCCGACGCCCGGGTGGCCATGGACGACCCGGAGATCCTCGACTGGCTCCGCGCCGCCGACGCCACCAGCACCTGGACCACCTCCGTCTGCACCGGCTCGCTGGTCCTCGCCGCCGCGGGCCTGCTCGACGGGCGCCGGGCGACCACCCACTGGCTCGCCTTCGACGAGCTGCGGGCCCTCGGCGTCGAGCCCACCGGCGAGCGGGTCGTCTTCGACGGCAAGTACGTCACCTCCGCCGGGGTCTCCTCCGGCATCGACATGGCGCTCCACCTGCTCGGCCGGATCGCCGGTGACGAGACCGCGCAGACGGTCCAGCTCCTCACCGAGTACGACCCCCAGCCGCCCTACGACGCGGGCTCGCCGGAGAAGGCCCCGGCCGAACTCGTCGCGAAGTGGCGCGCGGAGGCGGGGAAGGTCGTCGAGTCGCCCGCCCGGGACTGAGCGCCGGGCCCCGGGCCGGGAGGTCCGCGCGAAGGCTCAGATCCCGTACGTGAAGCGGGGCGGGCGGCGCTCCAGGAAGGCGGCGACACCCTCCGCGGTGTCGCCGCTGCCGTGTGCCCGCTCCGCCCAGTGGGCGTCCCGGTCCGTGCGCCCGTCGGCGAACTCCTTGGCCGCCGCCTGGGTGAGCAGCGAGCGGGAGGCGAGCACCCGGCAGAACTCCTCCACCCGCTTGTCCAGTTCGCCCACCGGGTGGAGCTCGTCCACGAGCCCGGTCCGCAGCGCCCGCTCCGCGTCGATCAGTTCACCGGAGAACAGCAGGTACTTGGCGGCCGAGGGGCCCACGAGGGCGGTGAGGCGGCGGGTCGACGAGGACGGATAGACGATGCCGAGCTTCGCCGGGGTGACCCCGAAGCGGGCGCCCTCCTCGGCGAACCGCAGGTCGCAGGCGGCGGCGAGCTGGCTGCCGCCCCCGACGCAGAAGCCCCGGACGGCCGCCAGGGTCGGCTTGGGGAAGGCCGCGAGGGCCTCCTCCGCCCGTACCGCCAGGCTCTGCTGCTCGTCCCCGGGCTCCCGCAGCGCCGAGATGTCGGCCCCGGCGCAGAAGGTGTCGCCCTCGCCGGTCAGCACCAGGACCCGGACCGCCGGGTCGGCGGCGAGCCGCTCCAGGACGCCCGGCAGGGAGCGCCACATGCCGGCGCTCATCGCGTTGCGCTTGGCGGGGTTGGCTATGACGACGGTGGCGACCCCGTCCGTGACGCTGTCCTTCAGCTGCGGCTCCATGGGCCGGATGCTATCCGGCGCACCCGAACGTACGATCAGGAAGGGGCCGCCCTGCCGAGGAGACACCGGATGGCCGAGGATCACCGCGCGACGAAGGACCTCCCCGACCCGGTCGGGGACATGCGGCGCCGGGGGAAGAAGCTCAACCGCGGTTTCGGCGGGCTCGCCGTGCTCGGCGGCCTGCTCGTGCTCGGCGGGATCGTTGGCCTGGTCTACACGGGCGTCGCCACCCTGACCTCGATGCTGCTCTTCGGCTGGCTGCTGCTGATCGGCGGCGCCGTCGGACTGCTCCAGGCCGTCCAGTCGCGCGGCACCGGCTTCTTCTGGCTCGCCGCGGTGGTGGCCGCCCTGAACATCGCGGCCGGCGTCGTGGTGATCCGGCACCCCGAGGGCTCGGCGGAGGCGCTGACGATGTTCGCGGCCCTGCTCTTCCTGGCCGGCGGGCTGTTCCGGCTCGTCGGCAGCGTGGTGGTGCGCGGCCCGCAGTTCGGCTGGACCCTCTTCCAGGGGGCCTTCGGCCTGCTGCTCGGTCTGCTCGTCCTGTTCGACTGGCCGCACAGCAGCCGGTACGTCCTCGGGGTCTTCTTCTCGCTCGCGCTGCTCTTCGACGGACTCGGCCTGATCGCGATCGGGGTGGGGGGCCGACGGATCGTCAGTATGGTGACCCCGCCGGAGCCGGTCTCGGACCCCGCCGCGAAGTCCCCTCCGGAGCCCGCCCCGGAGTCCTCCGAGGGGTCTTCTTCGAGGCCCTTTCCGGAGTTCTCAGAAAGCGTGCGCGATCAGTCGAACAACTGACATCGGCATACTCACCCGATCAGAAGCTGGCCGATAGGTGTCGACTTCTGGTCAGTAGGTCGGTCCGCCCCCGCGCATTACCAAGACTCGATCCGTGGCGAGAATCGAGCACGAGGGTGGGAACCGGACGGTGGAGCCCCGCGAAGGCGGCCCCACCCGGCACCCGTCCTACGAAGGAGTCTGGCGCTTCACCGCTGCCGCGGTCGACGTCTCCGTCCCGCAGGCCCGGCACGCCGTGCGCGACCTGCTGGTCCGCCAGGGCGTCCCCCTCCACGACGAGATCATGGACGGCCTGCTGCTGATCGTCTCCGAGCTGGTCACCAACGCCGTGCGGCACGCGGCGCTGCTGTCCCCGGAGATAGCGGTCGAGGTGGCGATCGGCCCCGAGTGGATCCGGGTGTCCGTCGAGGACAACCACCCCTACCGGCCCAAGGCCCTGGAGGCCGACTGGGGTCAGACCGGCGGCCGGGGCCTGCTCCTGGTCCGCGAGATCGCCCAGGAGGCCGGCGGCGCCTGCGATGTCGAGCACACCGCGAGCGGCGGAAAGATCATCTGGGCGGCGCTGCCCCTGACCCCGAAGGCGCCGGGGCCCGGAGCGGCGCCGCAGGAGCCGGTGGTCACCAGCCCCCGGACGGACCCGTCAGCTCCCTGACGGCCGGACGCGCCGCGTCGAGCACCGTCATGAACCAGGCGGAGAACGGCGCGGCGGCGTGCCGCTCGGACAGCTCGGCGGGGGTCACGAAGACGGTGTCGTCGATCTCCTCCGGGTCCGGGCGCGGCGCGGCCTGCACCAGGCCGACGAAGAGGTGGTTGAACTCCTGCTCCACCAGGCCCGAGGCCGGGTCCGGGTGGTTGTAGCGGACCGTGCCGGCCTCCGCGAGCAGCGAGGGCGAGACGCCCAGCTCCTCGAAGGTGCGCCGGGCCGCCGCCGCGAACGGCGCCTCGCCCGGGTAGGGGTGGCCGCAGCAGGTGTTCGACCAGACGCCGGGCGAGTGGTACTTGCCGAGCGCCCGCCGCTGGAGGAGCAGCCGGCCCGACTCGTCGAAGAGGAAGACGGAGAAGGCGCGGTGCAGCTGTCCCGGCGCCTGGTGGGCGGCGAGCTTCTCCGCCGTGCCGATGGTCCTGCCGTCCTCGTCGACCAGTTCGAGCATGATCGGGGCCGGGTCTCCGGACGGCTGGACACCGTTCGACGCGATCTCCGGGGAGATCTGAGCCGCGGTGACTGGTGTGGTCGGCATACCCATCCTTCGCTTCGGTCCTCGGCCCGGTGGGGCCCCCTCAGTCTGCCGTACAAAAGCGGCTTGTCCGTACTTCGACGGCCGGACGCGGCCGCTCCCACCGCACCGGAGTACAACCGGGGCGGCGGGAGCGGAAGCGGTCCGAGGGGGCACTACACCCCGAAAGGCGCGGGATAGCGCAGCGGACCCGAGGGAACGGGCGCGGAGTCGTCCAGGACGAGCGCCATCATCGCCTCGTCCGGGACCTCGAAACCTGGCCTGATTCCGTGCGCGGACGCCCGTTCGAACCCGAACCGGGGGTAGTACTCCGGATGCCCCAGGACGAGCACCAGCGTCTCGCCGCGCAGCCGGGCCGCGTCGAGGACCGCCCGGACGACGGCCTGCCCGGCCCCCGTCCGCTGGTGCCCGGGCGCCACCGCGACCGGCGCGAGCGCCGCCGCCGGGGCGCCGCCCACGTGGCAGCGGGTGATCAGGGCGTGCGCCGCGACCGTGCCGTCCGGGGCCTCGGCCACGTACGACAGGCCCGGCAGCCAGGCGTCGGCGTCCGCCCGGAGCGCGTCGACCAGATCGGCCTCCGCCGCCGACCCGAAGGCCGCCTCCTCGACCCGGCGGACCTCCGCCTCCTCGCCGGCGGCCTCCGGCCGGGTGCGCCAGCGCGGATCGGCGGGCCGGAGGACGAAACCGGCGTAGCCGTAGTCGGAGCCGTGCTCGCGCCGCAGCGCGATCTCGGCGCGGGCCCCGGCGACCGCCTCGGCCATGCCGGGCACGGAGGTGTCGGCCGCCCCGGCGCGCGCGGCCAGCGGACCGTAGTACTCGTCCCAGTCGCCCTCCGGCTGGGTGAGGGTCGCCAGGACGTGGTAGCCGGCCGCGACCGCGGCCGCCGCGTTCCCGGTGACGGTGCGGAGCGGGTAGTGCTCCTCCCAGAAGGCGCGGGCCGTCGGGCCCGGCTCCCCGGTGGTCCACACGCACTCGGTGAGCACGAGCGTGCCGCCGGGCGCGAGGAGGCGGCGCCACTCGGCGAGGGCCCGGTCGAAGCCGAGCACGAAGACCGAGCTCTCGGCCCAGACCAGGTCGAAGGAGCCGTCGGGGAACGGCAGGGCGCGCATGTCGGCGCGGAGGGCGCGGACGGAACCGCCGTGGAGGTCCGCACCGTCGAGCCCGCGCGCGGCGGCGGACTCCCGCAGCTCGGCGAGGAACGGCTCGTGGGTGTCGACGGCGGTCACCTCGGCGCCCGCCTCGGCGGCCAGGAGCAGCGCGGAGCGGCCCGGACCGCAGCCCAGGTCGAGCACGCGCGGGCGCGCGGGGAGCGGCCCCGCGAGCGCGAGGAGCCGGCGGGTGGTGGTGTCGGAGCCCGGACCCTGGCGCGGCAGGCCGTGGCGCAGGGCGAAGAAGGAGTCGTGCGAAGCGTTGTCGGACAACGTGGGAAACCCTTGGATGAGAGGGCCCCGGCCGACGACGTGACGTACCGGTGCGAGGACCGGGATCAGGTCAGCCGGAGACCCGGAGGCTGAGGGACGACCGGGTGCTGCCGCGCGGGGCAGCCTCCATCGCGACGGTCATCAACCTCAGCTCCTCTCACCACGTGTTCGTATGAAAAGACTAACAGGGGGTCGGGAGTCCGGAGCCCCCGTGCCCCGCCGGCAGGGCCCCCGGCCCTACAGGCAGAGCCTCGCCTCGTGCTCCGCGTGGCCGACCGGCTCCAGCTGGAAGGTGCAGTGCTCCACGTCGAAGTGCGAGCCCAGGCACCCCTGGAGCGCGTGCAGCATCTTCTCGTGCCCCACCGAGTCAAGCGCTCCCTGGTCGACGACCACGTGCGCCGAGAGGACCGGCATCCCCGAGGTGATCGTCCAGGCGTGCAGGTCGTGCACGTCCTCGACCCCCGGCAGGGCCAGTATGTGCGCCCGCACCTCCGCCATGTCGACGCCCTTGGGGGCCGCCTCCAGGAGCACGTCCAGGGTCTCGCGCAGCAGCTTGACCGTGCGGGGGACGATCATCAGGCCGATCACCAGCGAGGCGATCGGGTCCGCGTACTGCCAGCCCGTGGCCAGGATGATCCCGGCCGCGACGATCACGGTGACCGAGCCCAGGGCGTCCGCGAGCACCTCCAGGTACGCCCCGCGCACGTTGAGGCTCTCCTTCTGGCCCCGCATCAGCAGCGTCAGCGAGATCACGTTCGCCACCAGGCCGACCACCGCGAACGCGATGGCGAGGCCGCCCTTGGTCTCGGCCGGCTCCAGGAACCGCTGGATCGCCTCGAAGAGCACGTAGCCGCCCACGCCGAGCAGCAGCAGACAGTTCGCGAGCGCCGCCAGGATCTCGGCCCGGGCGTAGCCGAAGGTGCGGTTGCCCGAGGGCGGCCGGTTGGCGAAGTGGATCGCCAGGAGCGCCATCGCGAGGCCGACCGCGTCGGTCGCCATGTGGGCCGCGTCCGCGATCAGCGCGAGCGAGTCCGCGACCACGCCGCCGACGATCTCGACCACCATCACGGAGAGCGTGATGCCGAGCGCGATCCGCAGCCGGTTCCGGTACGCGGCCCCCGCGGTGCCCGTCGGCGGCGGGCCCCCGTGGCCGTGCCCGTGATCGTGTCCAGCCCCCATGACATGGCCTCCCGGTCGGTGTGGTCCGTATGCCCCGGTGCGCAAGTCAACTACGGGTGGGGGGTATGCGCAACACGGTACTGAACACCGTTGTCATATGCTCTGACCTGCGGTGATGCATTCCGGACGGCGCGTGGCGAGAAGCGCTCGGGGGCGGCTCCGTGAAGGCCGCGGGACCGGGATCCGCGGGACGGGCGGACGATCATCCGTCATGATCTTCGTCGGACGGGGCGCACCGGGGCGGACGCCGGGGGACCCGGGGGAGTCCTGCCCGCGAAGCCTCGGTGAACTCGTCCTTCTGTTCATCGGATAGCCTCAGCCGACGTGTCGCCGCCCCGTGCCGGGCCGCACCGCCGCGCCCGGGGCCGCCATGGGCCCCGCCGGCCCTCCGTCAGCTCCAAGGAGTGAGTTCGTCTGTCGACCGCCATCCTCACCGGCCCGCCGGCACCCGGATCCTCGCTCGACGGTGATCTGCGGTTGCTCGGCTTCGACGTCCGGATCGCCTCCGGCGCCGAGGAGGCCGGCGCCCTGCTGGCCGCCGTCCCGGCGGGCGAGCGCGTCGCGCTCGTCGACCCCCGGTTCGTCGGCCATCTGCACGCGCTGCGCCTCACCCTCACCGACCCCCGGTTCCCGGCCGCCGCGGCGCCCGGCGCGCTCACCGCGCAGAGCGGGGCCCGCCCGGCCCTGGCCCGCGCCCTGAGCGGTGCCTCCACGGTCCCCGGGCCGCCCGGAACCCCCGCCGCCGACCTGCCCGGCGCCCTCGCCGACGCCCTCGACGCCGACGGCGTCGCCGTGCACCGGCCCCAGCTCGGCACCCTCGTCGCCGCCGTGCCCACCGACGCCGAGGCCCGCCACGCGGCGCGCGCCGCCGTCGAGGCCGTCGACGACGAGGCGGTGCGCCTGCGCTCGGCCGTGAAGGCCCACGACGGCTTCTTCACCACCTTCTTCATCAGCCCGTACTCGCGCCACATCGCCCGCTGGTGCGCGCGCCGCGGACTGACCCCCAACCAGGTCACCACCGCCTCGCTGATCACCGCCCTGATCGCGGCCGGCTGCGCGGCGACCGGCGAGCGCGGCGGCTACGTCGCCGCCGGCGTCCTCCTCCTCGTCTCCTTCGTCCTGGACTGCACCGACGGGCAGCTCGCCCGCTACGCGCTGAAGTACTCGACGATGGGCGCCTGGCTCGACGCCACCTTCGACCGGGCCAAGGAGTACGCCTTCTACGCGGGCCTCGCCCTCGGCGCCGCCCGGAACGGCGACGACGTCTGGGCCCTCGCGCTCGGCGCCATGGTCCTGATGACCTGCCGGCACGTCGTGGACTTCTCCTTCAACGAGGCGAACGCCGAGAGCACGGGCGCCGCGGCCAGGACCAGCCTGGCCCTCTCCAACAGGCTGGACGGCGTCGGATGGACCGTCTGGGCCCGCCGCATGATCATCCTGCCGATCGGCGAGCGCTGGGCGATGATCGCGGTCCTCACCGCCGTCACCACCCCCCGGATCGTCTTCTGGGCCCTGATCGCCGGCTGCGCCTTCGCCGCCTGCTACACCACCGCCGGCCGCGTCCTGCGCTCCCTGACCCGCAAGGGGAGGAGGAGCGACCGGGCCGCCCGGGCGCTCGCCGACCTCACGGACTCCGGCCCGCTCGCCCGGTTCGCCGCCCGGCTCTTCCACCGCTCCGGCGACCGGGGCCTCGGGGTCGTCTTCGCCGCGATCGCGACGGCCGGCCTGCTGTCCGCCGTCCTCACGTGGCCCTTCGGCGACCGGCAGACCGTGATCGCCGCCGTCGGCTACACGATCCTCGCCGGACTCGCCGTCGCCCAGCCCCTCAAGGGCGCCCTCGACTGGCTCGTACCGCCGCTCTTCCGCGCCGCCGAGTACACCACCGTCCTCGTCCTGGCCGCCCGCTCCGACTCCCCGGGGGCCCTCCCGGCGGCGTTCGGGCTGGTCGCGGCGGTCGCCTACCATCACTACGACACGGTGTACCGCATTCGCGGCGGCACCGGCGCGCCGCCCGCCTGGCTGGTGCGCGTCACCGGCGGACACGAGGGGCGCACGCTCCTGGTGACCGTCCTCGCCGCCCTCCTCGCGGGCCGCGGCGACGACTTCACCCTGGCACTGACGGCCCTCGCGGTCGCCGTCGCGCTGGTGGTGCTCGTGGAGTCCATCCGCTTCTGGGTCTCCTCCGGAGCACCCGCCGTTCACGACGAAGGAGAAACAGCATGATCGGTCTCGTACTGGCAGCCGGTGCCGGACGGCGTCTGCGTCCCTACACCGACACCCTTCCGAAGGCCCTCGTGCCGGTCGACGGGGACACCACGATCCTCGACCTGACCCTGAAGAACTTCGCCGAGATCGGCCTCACCGAGGTCGCGATCGTCGTCGGCTACCGCAAGGAGGCCGTCTACGACCGCAAGGAGGCCCTGGAGGCCGCGTACGGCCTCAAGATCACCCTCGTCGACAACGACAAGGCCGAGGAGTGGAACAACGCCTACTCCCTGTGGTGCGCCCGTGACGTCCTCAAGCGCGGTGTGATCCTCGCCAACGGCGACACCGTCCACCCCGTCTCCGTCGAGAAGACCCTGCTCGCCGCCCGCGGCGACGGCCGGAGGATCATCCTCGCCCTCGACACGGTGAAGAAGCTCGCCGACGAGGAGATGAAGGTCATCACCGCCGAGGGCGAGGGCGTCCGCCGGATCACCAAGCTCATGGACCCCGCCACCGCCACCGGCGAGTACATCGGCGTCACCCTGATCGAGCCCGAGGCCGCCGAGGAGCTCGCCGACGCCCTCAAGGCCACCTTCGAGCGCGACCCCGACCTCTACTACGAGGACGGCTACCAGGAGCTGGTCAACCGCGGCTTCACCGTCGACGTGGCCCCCATCGGCGACGTCAAGTGGGTCGAGATCGACAACCACGACGACCTCGCGAAGGGCCGTGAGATCGCGTGCCAGTACTGACCCGGCTGATCCCGTCGCCGGTCGTCGTCGACATCCGCGGAGGAGCCCTGGACGACCTGTCCGGGCTCCTCGCGGACCAGCGGATCTCCAGCAACGGCAAGATCGCCGTCGCCATCAGCGGGGGCTCCGGCCTCAAGCTGCGCGACCGGTTCTCCGCCGAGCTGCCCGGAGCCGACTGGTACCCGGTCTCCGGCGGCACCATCGACGAGGCCGTGAAGCTCGCCGACGCCATGCGCGGCAAGCGGTACGACGCGGTGGTGGCCCTCGGCGGCGGCAAGATCATCGACGTGACCAAGTACGCGGCGGCCCGGGTCGGGCTGCCGCTGGTGGCCATCGCCACCAACCTGTCGCACGACGGCATCTGCTCGCCGGTCTCCACCCTGGACAACGACAACGGACGCGGCTCCTACGGCGTGCCGACCCCGATCGCCCTCGTCATCGACCTGGACGTGATCCGGGACGCCCCGGCGCGCTTCGTCCGCTCCGGCATCGGCGACGCGATCTCCAACCTGTCCGCCATCGCGGACTGGGAGCTCTCGCACCGCGAGACCGGAGAGAAGGTCGACGGGCTCGCCGCCGCCATGGCCCGCAGCGCGGGCGAGGCGGTGCTCCGGCACCCCGGCGGCATCGGCGACGACGACTTCCTCGTCACCCTCTCCGAGGGCCTGGTGATGTCCGGCATCGCCATGTCGATCAGCGGCGACACCCGGCCCTCGTCGGGCGCCTGCCACGAGATCAGCCACGCCTTCGACCTGCTCTTCCCGACCCGCGCGGCCAGCCATGGCGAGCAGTGCGGCCTCGGGGCGGCCTTCGCCATGCACCTGCGCGGCGCCCGCGAGGAGTCCGGGCTGATCGTCGAGACCCTGCGCCGGCACGGGCTCCCCGTGCTGCCCGGGGAGATCGGCTTCACCGTGGACGAGTTCGTCCGGGCGGTCTCCTTCGCCCCGCAGACCCGGCCGGGCCGCTTCACCATCCTCGAACACCTCGACCTGTCCGACGACGAGATCAGGGACGCGTACGCCGACTATGCACAAGCCATCGGTAGCTGAGCTCCGACCGGTCGTCCACCCCCCGGGCGTGAAGGACCGGCGGAGCGGCGAGCACTGGGGCGGCCGCCTGTACATGCGGGAGATCTCCCTGCGGATCACCCGGCAGCTGGCGAACACCCGGGTCACCCCCAACCAGCTGACCTATCTGATGACCGTCTTCGGCGTGCTCGCCGCCCCGGCGCTCCTGGTGCCGGGCATCCCGGGCGCCGTCCTCGGCGTGCTCATGGTCCAGCTCTACCTGCTGCTCGACTGCGTCGACGGCGAGCTGGCCCGCTGGAAGAAGCAGTTCTCGCTCGGCGGCGTCTACCTGGACCGGGTCGGCGCCTACCTGTGCGACGCGGCGGTCCTCGTCGGCTTCGGCCTGCGCGCCGCCGACCTGTGGGGCACCGGGCGGATCGACTGGCTGTGGGCCTTCCTGGGCACCCTCGCCGCCCTCGGCGCCATCCTGATCAAGGCCGAGACCGACCTCGTCGGCGTCGCCCGCCACCAGGGCGGCCTCCCGCCGGTCAAGGAGTCCGCCTCCGAGCCGCGCTCCTCCGGCATGGCGCTGGCCCGCCGGGCCGCCGCCGCGTTCAAGTTCCACCGGCTGATCCTGGGGATCGAGGCCTCCCTGCTCATCCTGGCCCTCGCGATCGCGGACCAGGTCAGGGGCGACCTCTTCTTCTCCCGGCTCGGCGTCGCCGTCCTGGCCGGCATCGCCCTGCTCCAGACCGTGCTGCACCTGGTGTCGATCATGGTCTCCAGCAGGCTGAAGTGAGGCCGGCCGTGAACACGCCGCTCAAGGTGGGCGCCGTCGTCATCACGATGGGCAACCGCCCCGACGACCTGCGCGCCCTGATCGACTCGGTCGCCGCGCAGGAGGGCGACCCGGTCGAGGTCGTCGTCGTCGGCCAGGGCACCCCGGTCACCGGGGTGCCCGACGGGGTCCGCACCGTCGACCTGCCGGAGAACGTCGGCATCCCCGCCGGCCGCAACGTCGGCATCGAGGCCTTCGGCCCCGGCGGCACCGACGTCGACGTCCTGCTCTTCCTCGACGACGACGGCCTGCTCGCCCACACCGACACCGCCGAGCTGGTCCGCCAGGCCTTCACCGCCGACCCGCGCCTCGGCATCATCAGCTTCCGCATCGCCGATCCGGAGACCGGCGCCACCCAGCGCCGGCACGTGCCGCGGCTGCGCGCCGCCGACCCGATGCGCTCCTCGCGGGTGACCACCTTCCTCGGCGGCGCCAACGCCGTCCGCACCAAGGTCTTCGCCGAAGTCGGCGGGCTGCCGGACGAGTTCTTCTACGCGCACGAGGAGACCGACCTCGCCTGGCGGGCGCTCGACGCCGACTGGATGATCGACTACCGTTCCGACATGGTGCTGCTGCACCCCACGACAGCACCCTCCCGGCACGCCTCCTACCACTTCAACGTGGCTCGCAACCGAGTGTGGCTGGCCCGTCGCAATCTGCCCGCGCCCCTGGTGCCGGCCTATCTCGGCGTCTGGCTGCTGCTCACTCTGGCCCGGCGGCCCTCGCTCCCCGCCCTGAAGGCGTGGTGCGGCGGATTCCGGGCGGGCTGGACCACCCCCTGCGGACCGCGCCGACCCATGAGGTGGCGTACGGTGTGGCGGCTGACCCGGCTGGGTCGCCCCCCGGTCGTCTGACATCGTGGTACCCGACGTGCCGCGTTTCTTGAACACGAAAGTTTCGACTTGTGAGTGACACACACCAGGGCGGGGCGGTCGCGACGAGCGCGCCCCCGTCCGTCGACGAGGGCCTGGCTCCGTCCGACCTGGCCGCGAAGTACGGCCTCTCGGTCAGCGGCGCCCGGCCCGGGCTGTTCGAGTACGTCCGCGAGCTGTGGAGCCGCCGCCACTTCATCCTGGCCTTCTCCTCCGCCAAGCTGACCGCCCAGTACAGCCAGGCGAAGCTGGGCCAGGTGTGGCAGGTGGCGACGCCGCTCCTGAACGCCCTGGTCTACTACCTGATCTTCGGACTCATCCTCGGCGCCGGCCGCGGCATGACCAAGGAGGTCTACATCCCCTTCCTGGTCACCGGCATCTTCGTGTTCACCTTCACCCAGAGCTCGGTGATGGCCGGCGTCCGGGCGATCTCGGGCAACCTCGGCCTCGTCCGGGCCCTGCACTTCCCGCGCGCCTCGCTGCCCGTCTCCTTCTCGCTCCAGCAGCTCCAGCAGCTGCTGTACTCGATGATCGTGCTCGTGGCGATCGCGATCTTCTTCGGCAGCTACCCCTCGCTCCGCTGGCTGCTGGTGGTCCCGGCGCTGTTCCTGCAGTTCGTCTTCAACGTCGGCCTGGCGATGATCATGGCCAGGATGGGCGCCAAGACGCCCGACCTCGCCCAGCTCATGCCGTTCGTCATGCGCACCTGGATGTACGCCTCGGGCGTGATGTTCTCCATCCCCGCGATGCTCGCCGACAAGCCCGCCTGGATCGCCGACATCCTCATGTACAACCCGGCGGCGGTCTACATGGACCTGATCCGCTTCTCCCTCATCGAGGGCTACGGCGCGGAGAACCTGCCGGACCACGTCTGGATGACCGCCCTCGGCTGGGCCCTGGCCTTCGGCATCGGCGGTTTCGTCTACTTCTGGAAGGCCGAGGAGAGGTACGGCCGTGGCTGACACGAACCGGTCCAACGTTCCCACCGTCATCTGCGACGAGGTCCACATCGTCTACCGGGTCAACGCCGGGGGCGGCGGCAAGGGCAGCGCCACGGCGGCGCTCAGCCGGATCGTCGGCCGCGGCAACGCCGAGGTCACCCGGGGCGTCCGCAAGGTCCACGCGGTCCGCGGCGTCACCTTCACCGCCTACCGGGGCGAGGCCATCGGCCTCATCGGCTCCAACGGCTCCGGCAAGTCCACGCTGCTGCGCGCCATCGCCGGCCTGCTCCCCACCGAGAGGGGCAAGGTCTACACCGACGGCCAGCCCTCGCTGCTCGGCGTCAACGCGGCCCTGATGAACGACCTCACCGGCGAGCGCAACGTGATCCTCGGAGGCCTCGCCATGGGCATGAGCCGCGAGGAGGTCCGCTCCCGCTACGAGGGCATCGTCGACTTCTCCGGCATCAACGAGAAGGGCGACTTCATCAGCCTGCCCATGCGCACGTACTCCTCCGGCATGGGCGCCCGGCTCCGCTTCGCCATCGCGGCCGCCAAGAACCACGACGTCCTCCTCATCGACGAGGCCCTCGCCACCGGTGACCGCAAGTTCCAGATCCGCTCCGAGGAGCGCATCCGCGAGCTGCGCAAGGAGGCCGGCACGGTCTTCCTGGTGAGCCACAGCAACAAGTCCATCCGGGACACCTGCGATCGGGTGCTCTGGCTGGAGAAGGGCCAGCTCCTCATGGACGGCCCCACGGACGAGGTCCTCAAGGCGTACGAGCGGGAGACCGCCCGCTGAGCGCCCCCGCCCGAGGTTCCCGCCCCCGTCGCAGCTCCCGCGCCGGGGGCGGTGCCGTTTCCGCGCGCCGTGCGCCCGCCCGGAATGTTCATGCGGTCAACATCGGGCAGGATGAGCCCATGGCAGCGATCTCGGGGGGAAAGACCTACCACCACGGCGATCTGCGGAACGCGCTGATCTGCGCGGCCGTCGGCCTCGCCACCGAGGGCGGCCCGGAGCGGGTCGTGCTGCGCGAGGCGGCCCGCCGGGTCGGCGTCTCGCCCACCGCCGCCTACCGGCACTTCGACGGCCGGGGTGAACTCCTCCGCACGGTCAGGGCCCACGCGCAGCGGGTGCTCGCCGACTCCATGGAGCGCGCCGCCGCCCGCGAACCCGGCGCCGACGACCCGGTCCTCGCGGCCGAGCGCCGGCTCGCCGCCCTCTGCCGGGGGTACGTCGGCTTCGCCGTGGAGCAGCCGGGGCTCTACCGGGCCGCGTTCTGCCTGCCCCGCCCGGCCGGGACGGCCGCCCCGGTGCCGGAGCGGCAGCCGCACGAGCCCGAGATCCGGGCGTTCACCCTGCTCGGCGAGGCCCTCGACGCCCTCGCCCGGAGCAACGCCCCGCAGCGGACCGTCCGCCCCGCCGCCGGTGCCGCAGCGTGGTCGGCCGTGCACGGACTGTCACTTCTGCTGCTCGAAGGGCCTCTTCGCCGCCTTCCCGCGCAGCGCAGGAACGCCGTCGTCGAGTCCACCCTCGCCATGGTCGTCACCGGGACACGCGCTCCCTGAAATCCCGTCCGCTCCGAACTCCCTTGATCCATCGGCGGGTTGACGGCCCGCGCGGACGAAGTTCCTGGTGCGCGCCACCCCGGAATGGCGACGGTCGTCGTACAACGTAAGCTGGACCGGTCTGTTTCGCGGCAAGTAGGGCGATACCCCGCGGCCATCGGGCCCCGGGTGGCGGCCCTACGGGCAGGGGTCGGCGGCGTGTCCGAAATAGGATGGATTGGGTCAGCAGTGTAGAACGGGAGACGTGACGGCCATGACGCAGAATCTCCAGCTCCACGAGGGTGTCGCCGTCCCTCCGTCGGGCGGCGACCGGTGACGGACCCCCGGCAGGCGCGCCCCGGCGCCACCTCACGGGCCACACTCGGCAAGGCGGCGGACGAGAACTTCCCCGTCGCCCCCTTCTTCCTGCCCCGCGCCTGGCGCGACGACCTCATGGCCGTCTACGGCTACGCCCGGCTCGTCGACGACATCGGCGACGGCGACCTCGCCCCCGGCGGCGCCGACGCCCGGCACCTCGGCGTCCCCCCGGAGGAGGCCGGTGACCGGCTCGTCCTCCTCGACGCCCTGGAGGCCGACCTCCACCGCGTCTACGACTCCACCCCGCGCCACCCCCTGCTGCGCGCCCTCAAGCCGACCGTCGAGCGGTGCGGGCTCGCCCCCAGGCCCTTCCTCGGCCTGATCGCCGCCAACCGCCAGGACCAGCTGGTCGGCCGGTACGAGACGTACGACGACCTCCTCGCGTACTGCGAGCTCTCCGCCAACCCCGTCGGCCGCCTCGTCCTCGGGATCACCGGCACCGCCACCCCCGAGCGGATCCGGCTCTCCGACGGCATCTGCACCGCCCTCCAGATCGTCGAGCACCTCCAGGACGTCGCCGAGGACCTCGGCCGCGACCGGATCTACCTGCCCGCCGAGGACCTCAAGCGGTTCCACGTCACCGAGGACGACCTCGCCCGGCCCACCGCCGGAGCCTCCGTCCGCGCCCTGATCGCCTTCGAGGCCGAGCGGGCCCGGGAACTGCTCCACGCGGGCACCCCCCTCGTCGGCAGCGTCCACGGCCGCCTCCGCCTGCTCCTGGCCGGATTCACCGCCGGAGGCCTCGCGGCCCTCGACGCGATCACCGACGCGGGATTCGACGTACTGACCGGCCCGCCGGGGCCCACCAAGCCGAGCCTGATGCGCCGGGCGGGAGAGGTCCTGCTCCGGGCGCGGAGAGAGGGGTGACCGTGACCGTGGAGGGACAGCACCAGCCGTCCGCACCGGTACAGGCCGCCTACAGCTACTGCGAGGCGGTCACCGGGCAGCAGGCCCGCAACTTCGCCTACGGGATCCGGCTGCTGCCGGCCGAGAAGCGCCAGGCGATGTCCGCGCTCTACGCCTTCTCGCGGCGCGTCGACGACATCGGCGACGGCACGCTCGCGCCCGGCGAGAAGAAGGAGCGCCTGGAGGCCACCCGGGACCTGCTCGACCGGATCCGCTCCGACAAGATCGACGAGGACGACACCGACCCGGTCGCCGTCGCCCTCGCCGACTCCGCCCGGCGCTTCCCGATCCCGCTCGACGGCCTCGACGAGCTCATCGACGGCGTCCTCATGGACGTCCACGGCGCCACCTACGAGACCTGGGACGACCTCAAGGTCTACTGCCGCTGCGTCGCGGGCGCCATCGGGCGCCTCTCCCTCGGCGTCTTCGGCACCCAGCCGGGCGCCCACGGCGCCGACCGCGCGCCCGAGTACGCCGACACCCTGGGGCTCGCGCTCCAACTCACCAACATCCTCAGGGACGTGCGCGAGGACGCGGAGAACGGGCGCACCTACCTGCCCGCCGACGACCTCGCCAAGTTCGGCTGCGGGGACGGCTTCGCCGGACCCCTGCCCGAGGGCTCCGACTTCGCCGGGCTCGTCCACTTCGAAGTGCGGCGCGCCCGCGCCCTGTTCGCCGAGGGCTACCGGCTCCTCCCCATGCTCGACCGGCGCAGCGGCGCCTGCGTCGCCGCCATGGCCGGCATCTACCGGCGCCTGCTCGACCGGATCGAGCGCGACCCGGAGGCGGTCCTGCGCGGCCGCGTCTCGCTGCCGGGCCGCGAGAAGGCGTACGTCGCGGTGCGCGGCCTCTCCGGCCTCGACACCCGCCACATCGCCCGGCGCGACGTCAGGAGGCGCACCCGATGAGCCCGCACGCGCCGGCCGTCCCGGCCGCCGCCGACCCCGCCCGTCCGGCAACCCGGGGCGCCGCCCCGGCGTCCCTGACCGTGGCGGCCCCGCACGGCCCGGGAACCATCCCACCGGCCCCGTCCGCGACGGGCCCGGACACGACGAAACGATCGGAGGCCGCGTGACCCGCGACGCCATCGGGCAGGGCGCCCGGCAGGCCCACGCCGTCGTCGTCGGCGGCGGGCTCGCCGGGACCACCGCCGCGCTCCAGCTCGCCGACGCGGGCGTCCGCGTCACCCTTCTCGAAGGCCGGCCCCGGCTCGGCGGCCTCGCCTTCTCCTTCCGCCGCGGCGAGCTGACCGTCGACAACGGGCAGCACGTCTACCTGCGCTGCTGCACCGCCTACCGCTGGTTCCTCGACCGGATCGACGGCGCCGGCCTCGCCCCCGTGCAGGACCGCCTCGACGTGCCCGTCCTCGACGTCGGCCACCGCCGCGGCCCCCGGCTCGGCCGGATCCGCCGCGACGACCTGCCCGTCCCGCTCCACCTCGCCCGGAGCCTGGTGACCTACCCCCACCTCAGCGCCGTCGAGCGGGTGAGCGTCGGCCGGGCCGCCCTCGCCCTGAGCCGGCTCGATCCCGCCGACCCCGCCCTCGACGGCATCGACTTCGCCACCTGGCTCGGCCGCCACGGACAGTCCCCGCGCGCCGTCGAGGCCCTGTGGGACCTGGTCGGCGTCGCCACCCTCAACGCCACCGCCCCGCACGCCTCCATGGGCCTGGCCGCCATGGTCTTCAAGACCGGGCTCCTCTCCGAGCCCGGCGCCGCCGACATCGGCTGGGCCCGCGTCCCGCTCGGCGAGCTCCACGACACCCTGGCCGGGAAGGCCCTCGCCGCCGCCGGGGTGCGCACCGAACTGCGCACCAAAGCCGAGAGAATCTCCCGCGCCGACGACGGGCGCTGGACCGTGGAGGTGCCCGGCGAGACGATCGAGGCCGACACCGTCGTCCTCGCCGTACCGCAGCACGAGACCCACGCCCTGCTCCCCGAGGGCGCCCTCGACGACCCCGACCGGCTCCTCGACATCGGCACCGCCCCCATCCTCAACCTGCACGTCGTCTACGACCGCAAGGTGCTGAAGCGGCCCTTCTTCACCGCCCTCGGCTCCCCGGTGCAGTGGGTCTTCGACCGCACCGACGCCTCCGGACTCAAGGGCGGCGGCCAGTACCTCGCCGTCTCCCAGTCCGCCGCCCAGGACGACATCGAGGAGCCCGTCGCCGTCCTGCGCGAGCGCTACCTCCCGGAGCTGGAGCGGCTGCTGCCCGCCGCCCGCGGCGCAGGGGTGCGCGACTTCTTCGTCACCAGGGAGCGGACGGCGACGTTCGACCCCGCCCCGGGCGTCGGCCGGCTCCGCCCCGGCGTCCGCACCCGGGCACCGGGCCTCCACCTGGCCGGAGCCTGGACCGCCACCGGCTGGCCCGCGACCATGGAGGGGGCCGTCCGCAGTGGTTTCAGCGCCGCGGGCGCGGCGCTCTCCGCCCTCGGCCGCCGCCATGACCATCCGCTGCAGGAGGCGGTATGAGTGTGAGTACCGGAACAAGAGGAGAGACCGTGCCGACAGCGCCGCCGGGACACCCGGCCGTCGACACCGCGGACGTGTCCGCACTGCTGGAGCGGGGACGGACCCTGTCCACCCCCGTACTGCGGGCGGCCGTCGACCGCCTCGCGCCGCCCATGGACACCGTGGCCGCCTACCACTTCGGCTGGATCGACGCACAGGGCAACCCCGCCGACGGCGACGGCGGCAAGGCCGTCCGCCCGGCCCTCGCCCTGCTGTCGGCCGAGGCGGCGGGCGCCGCGCCCGAGGTCGGGATCCCCGGCGCCGTCGCCGTGGAGCTCGTCCACAACTTCTCGCTCCTCCACGACGACCTGATGGACGGCGACGAGCAGCGCCGCCACCGCGACACCGTGTGGAAGGTGCACGGCCCCGCGCAGGCCATCCTCGTCGGCGACGCCCTCTTCGCCCTCGCCAACGAGCTGCTCCTCGAACTCGGCACCGTCGAGGCCGGGCGGGCCACCCGCCGCCTCACCACGGCCACCCGCAAGCTCATCGACGGACAGGCCCAGGACATCTCCTACGAGCACCGCGAGCGGGTCACCGTCGAGGAGTGCCTGGAGATGGAGGGCAACAAGACCGGCGCCCTCCTGGCCTGCGCCGTCTCCATCGGCGCCGTCCTCGGCGGGGCCGACGACCGGACCGCCGACAAGCTGGAGGAGTACGGCTACCACCTCGGTCTCGCCTTCCAGGCCGTCGACGACCTGCTCGGCATCTGGGGCGACCCGGAGTCCACCGGCAAGCAGACCTGGAGCGACCTGCGCCAGCGCAAGAAGTCCCTGCCCGTCGTCGCCGCCCTCGCCGCCGGCGGACCGGCCTCCGAGCGGCTCGGCGAGCTGCTCGCCGCGGACGCCAAGTCCACCGAGTTCGACTCCTTCTCCGAGGAGGAGTTCGCCTTCCGGGCCGCCCTCATCGAGGAGGCCGGGGGCCGGGAGTGGACCTCCCAGGAGGCCCGCCGCCAGCACGCCGTCGCGATCGCGGCCCTGGACGAGGTGGACATGCCCGCCCGGGTGCGGGACCAGCTCGTCGCCCTCGCCGACTTCGTGGTCGTACGGAAGAGATGATCACCATCACCCTGATATGAGTTCGCGGTCGCCGGCCGGTGCCCCACCCGGCGCCGGCCGACGGCAGACCCGCAGGAGCAGAAGGAAACAGACTGCACGAAGGGGAAGCCATGACAGCGACGACCGACGGAAACGCCGGGGCCGTGAACCCCCGGACGGCCGTGGCCGGCGAGACGACCGACACCGCCCTCCCGAAGGGGACCGCCTCCGCGCCGGGAAGAGCCCGCCCGGAGGGAACCGATTCCGCCCCGGGAAGAACTCTCCCGGAGGGGGCCGACCCCGCCCCGGGAAGACTCGACGAGACCGCCGCGCGGGCCGCGGCACGGGCCGCCGAGCACCTCCTCGCCCGCCAGGACCCGGCGGGCTGGTGGAAGGGCGAACTGGAGACCAACGTCACCATGGACGCCGAGGACCTGCTCCTCCGCCAGTTCCTGGGCATCCTCGACCCCGACACCACCCGGGCCGCGGCCCTCCACATCCGCCGCGAACAGCGCGAGGACGGCGCCTGGACCACCTTCTACGGCGGACCCGGCGAACTCTCCGCCACCGTCGAGGCCTACGTGGCCCTCCGCCTCGCCGGTGACCCGCCCGAGGCCCCGCACATGGCCCGCGCCTCCGCCTGGGTCCGCGCCCGCGGCGGCATCGCGTCCGCCCGGGTCTTCACCCGGATCTGGCTCGCCCTCTTCGGCTGGTGGCGCTGGGAGGACCTTCCCGAGCTGCCCCCCGAGCTGCTCTTCCTGCCCAAGTGGTTCCCGCTCAACATCTACGACTTCGGCTGCTGGGCCCGCCAGACGATCGTGCCGCTCACCGTGGTCTCCGCCAAGCGCCCGGTCCGCCCCGCGCCCTTCCCGCTCGACGAGCTGCACACCGACCCGGCCCGCCCGAACCCGCCCCGCCCGCTCGCCCCGGCGACCGGCTGGGACGGGATCTTCCAGCGGCTCGACAAGGCGCTGCACCTCTACCACCGGGTGGCGCCGCGCCCGCTGCGCAGGGTGGCCATGGACCTCGCCGCGCGGTGGATCGTCGAGCGCCAGGAGAACGACGGCTGCTGGGGCGGCATCCAGCCCCCCGCCGTCTACTCGATCATCGCCCTCCACCTGCTCGGCCACGACCTCGGCCACCCCGTCATGCGGGCCGGTCTGGAGTCCCTCGACCGGTTCGCCGTCCGGCGCGAGGACGGCTCCCGGATGATCGAGGCCTGCCAGTCCCCGGTCTGGGACACCTGCCTCGCCACCGTCGCCCTCGCCGACGCCGGGCTCCCGCCCGACCACCCGGCCCTGGTGAAGGCCGCCGACTGGATGCTCGACGAGGAGATCACCCGGACCGGGGACTGGGCGGTGCGCCGGCCCGGACTCCCTCCGGGCGGCTGGGCGTTCGAGTTCCACAACGACAACTACCCCGACACCGACGACACCGCCGAGGTCCTGCTCGCCCTGCGCCGGGTCCGGCACCCCGACCCCGCCCGGGTCGAGGCCGCCGCCGCCCGGGGCGCCCGCTGGACCCTCGGCATGCAGTCCCGCAACGGCGCCTGGGGCGCCTTCGACGCCGACAACACCAGCCCCTTCCCCAACAAGCTGCCCTTCTGCGACTTCGGCGAGGTCGTCGACCCGCCCTCCGCCGACGTCACCGCCCACGTGGTGGAGATGCTGGCCCACGAGGGCCTGGCCCGGGACCCGCGCACCCTGCGGGGGATCGAGTGGCTGCTCGCCGAACAGGAGCCGCACGGCGGCTGGTTCGGCCGCTGGGGCGTCAACCACGTGTACGGGACGGGGTCGGTGCTCCCGGCCCTCGCCGCCGCCGGGATCCCCGCCTCCCATCCGGCGGTCCGCCGGGCCGTCGCCTGGCTCGGCTCCGTCCAGAACGAGGACGGCGGCTGGGGCGAGGACCTCCGCTCGTACCAGGACGGGCAGTGGGTCGGGCGCGGCGCCTCCACCGCCTCCCAGACCGCGTGGGCGCTGATCGCCCTGCTCGCGGCGGGCGAGCGCGAGTCCGAGCCGGTCCGCCGGGGGATCTCCTGGCTAGTCGAGACCCAGCTCCCGGACGGCTCCTGGGACGAGCCGTACTTCACCGGCACCGGCTTCCCCTGGGACTTCTCGATCAACTACCACCTCTACCGCCTGGTCTTCCCCCTGACGGCGCTCGGCCGTTACGTGTACGGGGAGCCGACGCCCCGCCGGGAGGGCTGATGGGCCGCGCGCCGGCCCCCGGCGCCGCCACCCCGCCGCTGCTGATCGCCTGCGCGCTCGGCATCGAGCAGCTCGCCCTGCGCAGCGGCGACCGGGGCGGCGCCCCCGGCCCGGTCACCGTGCTGCGGACGGGCATGGGCCCCGAGCGGGCCCGGGCCGCGGTCTCCCGGGCGCTGGGGGAGCGGCACCGGTGGGACGCGGCCGTGATCGCCTCCGGGTTCTGCGCGGGGCTCGCCCCGGGCATGCACCCCGGGGACCTGGTCGTCGCCGACGAGACCCGCGGGCCCGGCGGCTCGACCACGTGCACCGGCCCGGACCTGCTGGTGAAGGCCCTGGTCAAGGCGGTGCCGGGGCGGTCCGTGCACGTCGGCCCGCTGTCCGGCTCCGACCACGTGGTGCGGGGCCCCGAGCGGGCCGCGCTGCGCGGCACCGGGGCGATCGCCGTCGACATGGAGTCCGCCGCGACCCTGCGTACCGCGCGGGCCGCCGGAGCCTTCGGGGAGGGGCCGGGCGCGCGTCCGGTTGCGGCCGTCCGGGTGGTCGTGGACGCTCCAGAGCATGAGCTGGTCCGTATTGGGACGGTACGCGGGGGAATATCGGCCTTTCGCGTCCTTCGTTCCGTGCTTCCCGCTTTCTACGAATGGCACCGTTCTTTGCTGCTCCCCAGGAGGTGAGCGAGTTATGGCCATGCCGCTCCGCCAGTCCGTCCGGGTCGGGACCTACCTCTTCGAACAGAAGCTCCGCAAGCGCGACAAGTTTCCGCTGATCGTCGAGCTCGAACCGCTCTTCGCCTGCAACCTCAAGTGCGAGGGCTGCGGGAAGATCCAGCACCCGGCGGGTGTCCTCAAGCAGCGCATGCCGGTCGCCCAGGCGGTCGGCGCGGTCCTGGAGTCCGGCGCCCCCATGGTGTCCATCGCGGGCGGCGAGCCCCTGATGCACCCTCAGATCCACGAGATCGTCCGGCAGTTGGTGGCGAAGAGGAAGTACGTCTTCCTCTGCACCAACGCGATGCTGCTCCGCAAGAAGCTGGAGAACTTCACCCCCTCCCCGTACTTCGCCTTCGCCGTGCACATCGACGGGCTGCGTGAGCGCCACGACGAGTCCGTGGCCAAGGAGGGCGTGTTCGACGAGGCGGTGGCGGCGATCAAGGAGGCCAAGCGGCGCGGCTTCCGGGTCACCACCAACTCGACCTTCTTCAACACCGACACCCCGCAGACCATCATCGAGGTGCTCAACTACCTCAACGACGACCTCCAGGTCGACGAGATGATGATCTCGCCCGCCTACGCCTACGAGAAGGCCCCCGACCAGGAGCACTTCCTCGGCGTCGAGCAGACCCGGGAGCTCTTCAGGAAGGCGTTCGCCGGCGGGAACCGGCGCCGCTGGCGGCTGAACCACTCGCCGCTCTTCCTGGACTTCCTGGAGGGCAAGGCCGACTTCCCCTGCACCGCCTGGGCCATCCCGAACTACTCCCTCTTCGGCTGGCAGCGCCCCTGCTACCTGATGAGCGACGGCTACGTCCCCACGTACCGCGAGCTCGTCGAGGAGACCGACTGGGAGAAGTACGGCCGCGGCAAGGACCCGCGCTGCGCCAACTGCATGGCGCACTGCGGCTACGAGCCCACCGCCGTCCTCGCCACCATGGGCTCCCTCAAGGAGTCCCTGCGCGCGGTCCGGGAGACCACCTCCGGGAACAGCAGGTGAGCGGCGCGTGACCGGCGGGTTCGACCTGCGGGCGCTGCTCGCCGAGCGCGGCGGCGAGCGGTACGAGCTGCACGCCCGGTACCTCAACCCCCAGCTCCCGCGCATGCTCCGCACCATCGGCTTCGACAAGGTGTACGAGCGGGCCGAGGGTGCCCACTTCTGGGACGCCGACGGGAACGACTACCTGGACATGCTCGCCGGCTTCGGCGTGATGGGCCTCGGACGGCACCACCCCGTCGTCCGCAAGGCCCTCCACGACGTCCTGGACGCCGACCTCGCCGACCTCACCCGCTTCGACTGCCAGCCGCTGCCCGGCCTCCTCGCCGAGCGGCTGCTGACCCACAGCCCCCACCTCGACCGGGTCTTCTTCGGCAACAGCGGCACCGAGGCCGTGGAGACCGCCCTGAAGTTCGCCCGGTACGCCACCGGGCGGCCCAGGATCGTCTACTGCGCCCACGCCTTCCACGGGCTCACCACCGGCTCCCTCTCCGTCAACGGCGAGCGGGGCTTCCGGGACGGCTTCGCCCCGCTCCTGCCCGACACCGCGATCGCCCTCGGCGACCTCGACGCCCTGGAGCGGGAGCTGCGCAAGGGGGACGTGGCCGGCTTCGTCGTGGAGCCGATCCAGGGCAAGGGGGTCCACGCGGCCCCGCCCGGCTTCCTGCGCGCGGCCCAGGAGCTGCTGCACCGGCACGGCGCCCTGCTGATCGCGGACGAGGTGCAGACCGGCCTCGGCCGGACCGGCGACTTCTACGCGTACCAGCACGAGGAGGGCGTCGAGCCGGACCTCGTCTGCGTCGCCAAGGCGCTCTCCGGCGGCTACGTGCCGGTCGGCGCCACCCTCGGCAAGGACTGGATCTTCAAGAAGGTCTACTCGTCGATGGACCGGGTCCTGGTCCACTCCACCAGCTTCGGGTCGAACGCGCAGGCCATGGCCGCCGGGCTCGCCGTCCTCTCCGTGATGGAGGACGAGGGCACGGTCGCCCGCGCGCGCCGGATCGGCGACCTGCTCTCCGGCCGTCTGAAGGAGCTGGTGCCCCGCTACGAGCTGCTGCACGAGATCCGCGGACGCGGTCTGATGATCGGCATCGAGTTCGGCCGGCCGTCCTCGCTCGGACTGCGCGGCCGCTGGACGATGCTCCAGGCGGCCCGCAAGGGCCTCTTCGCCCAGATGGTCGTCGTCCCGCTGCTCCAGCGGCACAGGATCCTCACCCAGGTCTCCGGGGACCACCTGGAGGTGATCAAGCTGATCCCGCCGCTCGTCGTCGACGAGGCGGACGTGGACCGGTTCGTCACCGCCTTCACGGCGGTCATGGACGAGGCCCACGGGGGCGGCGGGCTGATGTGGGACTTCGGGAAGACCCTGGTCAGGCAGGCGGTCGCGCAGCGCTGACGCGGGCGGTCCTTCCGGGTTTTGCCTCTGGGGCAAGAAACTTGCCCCAGAGGCACGATCCTGGCGGAATGGACGCATGGACCACGTCCCCGGGGACACCTCCCCGGACCACGCCGCCTCCGGCGCCCTGCCCGACGTCGCCCCGCAGCTGCGGGCCCAGCGCCGCCGCCGGGGACTCACCCTGGAGGCCGCCGCCCAGCGGGCCGGCCTCTCGCCGGCCCACCTCTCGCGCCTGGAGACGGGGAACCGGCAGCCCTCGCTGCCGATGCTGCTCGCCCTGTCCCGCATCTACGGTACGACGGTCTCCGAGCTCCTGGGAGAGGCGCCCCCCGAGCGCGATCCCGTGGTCCGGGCCGGCCGCTCCGAGCCCGTCGAGGCCGACGGCTGGATCTACCGCCAGGCGGGCGGCGCCGGGCGCGCCCTCCAGTGCCTGCGGGTGCACGTGCCGTACGCCACCCGGGGCGACATCGTGCGCGTCCACCCCGGCGAGGAGTGGATCCACGTCCTGGAGGGCCGGGTGCGGCTCGCGCTCGGCGAGGCGGTCCACGTCCTCGACCCCGGGGACAGCGCGCACTTCGACTCGCTCACCCCGCACCGGATCGGTGCCGCCACCCCCGGCGGGGCCGAGCTGCTCTTCGTCCACACCCTGATGCAGAGCCCCGTCGCCGAGCTGTGCCTCGGCGACGGGACCCCGCACCGGCGCTGACAGCCGGAACGATTCTTCCGTGACGATTCTTCAGGAAAGAGTTGATATGTCCGAGAAGTCTTCATCCGTCACCGGCGAGGAGCGCGGGGAGGGCAAGTTCCCCAAGGGGCTGGTGCTCCGCCTCTTCGCCTACCTGGTCGCCGGTCACCTCTTCGCCGGCTTCCTCTACCTGCTCTTCGCGATGGGCGCGAAGTGACGCCGGCCGGGCGCCGCGCGCTCCCTACGCCTCGGTGAGCAGGCGCTCCCGCAGCCGCTCGCGGGTCTCCGGGGACAGCGCGAGGCCTTCGGAGAAGTAGGCGTCCATCGAGCCCCAGGTCGCCTCGATCGTCTCGAAGGCGGCCCGCAGGTACTCCGCCCGCGCGTCGAAGAGCGGGGCCAGCAGCTCCATCACCTCGGGTCCCATGGCGTCCGGGGCGGTGGAGCTGCGGCGCACCTTGTAGCGGCGGTGCGGCTCGTTCGACTTCACGTAGTCGGCCTCGATCGCCGTCCGCTCGACCCCGACGGCGAGCAGGGTGATCGCGACGGCGAGCCCGGCGCGGTCCTTGCCCGCCGCGCAGTGCATCAGGGCCGGGACGCTCTCCTCCGCCATGGAGTGCAGGATCCGGCTGTGCTCCGCGGTCCGCTCGACCACCATCCGCCGGTACGACTCGGACATCCGGGCCGCCGCCCTGCCGTCGCCGAGGATCCCCCGCAGCTGCGCGGTGTCGCCGTCGCGCACCAGCTTCCAGAACTCCTTGCCGTCGGCCGGGTCGTTGAGGGGTATGTTCACGTTCCGCACGCCGGGCAGCTCGACGTCCGGGCCCTCAATCCGCCGGTCGGCCTCGTTGCGGAAGTCGAAGACCGTGTGCAGCCCGAGTCCGGCGAGGAAGGCGGCGTCGTCCTCGGTCGCGTGGGCGAGGTGGCCGCTGCGGAAGAGGCGGCCGGGACGGACCGCGCGCCCGTCCGTCGTCGGCAGGCCGCCCACGTCCCGGAAGTTGCGGACCTCCGCCAGCTCGGGCTCGTCGGCTTCTACGGGCGGGACCTGCGGCAGCTGCTGCGTCACGGATGCTCCTGGAAAGTCGGTGTTCGGATGCCCGACGCGAATCGGTTCCTGGGGCAATCATCCAGACAGGAGGGGCGTGGCGCACCCCCTCGGACGGGAATGAGTGATCTGTCCTAATTGGGGTGTTGGGTATGGCAAGCCCCTATTGGGACATTGCGTATAACGCGCCCTGTTTACAGGCGAGATGGGATTCGGCGCGTGAGCAGGGTCATAGAGGTGACGGATCGTGGCCGGGAGTCCGGCGCGATTTCCGTACGGGAAAAGGGAGTCGGAGGATCGTCGTCCACGGAGGGTGACCAGAATTCCGGGGGAACGATCTAGGGCGGAATGCCGGGACAAAACAGCGGCTTGTTCGCGTCGACCCCGCTCGTCTAGCGTCACGCTCAATCCGGACGGACCGCCGAATCCTGCCACCGCCCGGAATTCCACCCATCCCATGCGTGGCAGGAGCGGGGGACCCAGGAAGTACGCCGGTCCCGCGATGCAGGACGGCTCGGGGTGAAGCCGCGCGAAAGCGCGGCCGGGCATCTCCAGTCCGAACCCGACAGCTCACCTCGCAGGCGCCGGAGAGGATTCGCCATGCCCGCGAAGGGTAAGCACCGCCGTCCCAAGAGCAACCCCCTCACCCGCGGTTTCGCCGCCGCCGGTACGGGAGGCGCCGTCGTCGCCCTCCCGCTCCTCGGCGCCACGGGGGCCCACGCCGCCGAGCAGGCCGCCCCGGCCCCCGCCTCCGTCCAGTCCGCCGTCACCGCGCACGTCGTCGCGGCGAAGGCCGCCCCCGCGAAGGCCGCCGCCGAGACCGGCCCCCGTACGTACTCCGTCGTCTCCGGCGACTACCTGTCGAAGATCGCCTCCGACCACCACCTGGAGGGCGGCTGGCAGAAGGTGTACGAGGACAACCGCCGGACCATCGGCGCGGACCCCTCCCTCATCCTGCCCGGCATGAAGCTCACCATCGGCGCCAAGGGCTCCGCCCCCGTCGGCCCGAAGAGCACCCACAGCGCCCAGGAGTCCGGCAAGAACGGCGACGACGCCCCCCGCGCCTCCCGCGAGAACCGCCGCGCCGCCGCCCCGGCCGCCGCCACCCCGAAGGCCGCGGAGCGCTCCACCGGCTCCTCGTCCTCCACCGGTTCCACCGCCTCCTCCTCCGGCTGGGTCGCCCCCGTCACCGGCGGCTTCTCCACCCCGTACCGCGCCTCCGGCTCGATGTGGTCCTCCGGCTACCACACCGGCGTCGACTTCATCGCCTCCTCCGGCACCACCGTCCGCGCCGTCGGCGCCGGCACGGTCGTCTCCGCCGGCTGGAGCGGCTCGTACGGCAACGAGGTCGTCATCAAGCACGCGGACGGCAACTACTCGCAGTACGCCCACCTCTCCTCCCTCTCGGTCTCGGCCGGGCAGAGCGTCGGCGGCGGGCAGCAGATCGGCCTCTCCGGCTCCACCGGCAACTCCACCGGCCCGCACCTGCACTTCGAGATCCGCACCACGCCGAGCTACGGCTCGGACGTCGACCCGCTGGCCTACCTGCGCCAGCACGGCGTCTCCGTCTGACGCGCCGAAGGGGACACCCTTTTCGACGGCCCGGCACGCGCATGCCGGGCCGTCGGCCTGTTCCGACTTGGGCGAATCTTTATCGGTGGCATATGTCACCCGTCGTCAACCCCTCCTTACGGTCGCGTAGGTCACATGCGAAAGGGAAGGATGTGACCCCGTGGCAGACGATTCGAGATCAAGAGACAAGAACGCATTCGGGTCGTACGCGGCGATCGGTGACAGCTTCACCGAGGGCGTCGGAGACCCCGGCCCCGACGGGACGTACGTCGGCTGGGCGGACCGCTTCGCGGTCCTGCTCGCCGACCAGCTGCCGGAGCACGACGCCTTCCGCTACGCCAACCTGGCCGTACGCGGGCGCCTCCTCGACCAGATCGTGGCGGAACAGGTCCCCCGGGCGAAGGAACTCGCCCCCGACCTGGTGACCTTCTGCGCGGGCGGCAACGACATCATCCGCCCCGGCACCGACCCGGACGACGTGGCCGAGCGCTTCGAGCGCGCCGTCGCCGAGCTGACCTCCGCCGTCGGGACCGTCATGATCACCACCGGCTTCGACACCCGCGACGTCCCCGTGCTCCGGCACCTGCGCGGCAAGATCGCCACCTACACCGCGCACGTCCGCGCCATCGCGGACCGCCACGGCTGCCCGGTCCTCGACCTGTGGTCCCTGAAGTCCGTGCAGGACAGGCGGGCCTGGGACGGCGACCGGCTGCACCTCTCGCCCGAGGGGCACACCCGGGTCGCCCTGCGCGCCGCCCAGGTCCTCGGCCTGCCGGTGCCGGCCGACCCCGACCAGGTGTGGCCGCCGGTCCCGCCGCGCGGCTCCCTCGAAGTGC
Organism: Streptomyces sp. NPDC086147; assembly: GCF_040702165.1. Lineage (NCBI taxonomy): Bacteria > Bacillati > Actinomycetota > Actinomycetes > Kitasatosporales > Streptomycetaceae > Streptomyces > Streptomyces sp. NPDC086147. Next base: position 271,631 of record NZ_JBFBJO010000004.1, read on the forward strand.
GCCGCGACAACATCCAGTGGGCGCGGGAGTACCTCGTGCCCTGGATCGGACGCCGGCTGCGCGGCGAGAGCTCCGGGGACCACGTCGAGGCCAAGCGCCCCGACCTGATGCCCCTCGGCGACCTCATGCCCCTGTAGTCGGCGGCGCGGCGGGGATCCGCTCCAGGACCCCGCCCGCGAACACGTCGTACAGCGGCAGCGTCTCCAGGTGGACGTAGCCGATGTGGCAGTCGCAGACGGCGAGGGGGCAGGCGCGGGGGCGCAGGGCGGCGCGGTACGAACCGTCGTACAGGTTCCCCAGTTCGGCCTTGACGAAGTGGCAGCGCCGCACCGTCCCCGCGCCGTCCACCGAGATCACCGACTCGCCGGTGCGGCAGGGCAGCCCCGCCGAGCGGTGCGGATGCCGGCTGTACGGGAAGAGCGGGTCGAGCTCCGTCCACCCGTCGGCCTCCGCGTCGGTATACGCGTGCCCCTCGGCCGCGTTCACCCACAGGTACACGTGCGGCGGCAGCGCGTCCCGCAGCCGCCGCGCGTGCTCCCGGTGCTCCGGGAGCCCCACCACGCCCACGCTGAACCGCACGCCCCGCTCCGTCAGGTCACGGCACTTGGCGAGGAAGCGCTCGTACGGCGTCTGCCCGGGGTGGTACGTGCACCAGAGGGCCACGGCCTCCGGGTCCGCGTCCGCCAGCCAGTCGGTCCGGCAGCTCAGATTGGTCTGGATCGCCACCCGCTCGACGTGCGGCAGCCGCGACAGCTCGACGAGCGCCCGCCGGTACCAGGAGCGCACCAGGCCCTCGCCCCACGGCGTGAACAGGATCCGCAGCCGGTCACCGGTCTGCGCGGCGGCCCACCCGGTGAACCGTTCGAGCGCCGCCCGGTCCGCCCGCAACTGCTCCCGGCTGTCCCGGCGCTTGGCGAAGGGGCAGTACGGACAGTCGTAGTCGCAGGAGGAGAGCGGCCCCCGGTAGAGCAGCGTCAGGTCCACGGCCGCCCCCTACTTCGGCTCGTACGCGGCCATCGCGGCCCGCACCCCAGGGGAGAACAGCTCCGGGCCGAGCCCGTCCGAGTGCGCCAGGCCCTCCGGCGAGAGCCGCAGCAGCCCCGCCGGGGACTCCCCGTCCAGCCAGCCGAGCGTCTCGAACCGGCCCAGCTCCTCGGGGAAGTCCGCGAACGGCGAGGAACCGAACCGCTCCTCGTACCCGGCGACCGGCATTCCCTCCGCCTGGAGCAGCGACTGGAGCAGATGGCGGCGGCGCGCCTCCCCGGCGTCGACCCACCGGCCCACCCGGGCGCGCGAGAAGTCGCCGGTCTCCGTGTAGGCGTCGATGATCGAGCGGATCTCCCGCATGTCGACGGCGTAGTCGAAGGAGTAGTGCAGGGCCGAGGTGTACGAACGGGCCCCGCAGCCCAGACCGATCATCCCGTCCGTCTGGCAGGCGTGGTCATCCGGCCCCAGGGGCGCCGCGTCCCGCCGCCGGAACATCCGCATCGACACCTGCTCGTAGCCGCGCTCCAGGAGGTGGTCCCGGCCGCGGCGGTAGAGCCGCAGCCGCCGCTCGTCCCACTCCCGGTCGTCCTCCGGGGGCGTCCGGCCCAGACCGGTCAGCGGCCGGACGTACAGCGGATAGAGGTACAGCTCCTCCGGGCGCCAGGCCAGGGCCGCGTCCAGGGAGCGGCGCCAGGACTCCTCGGTCTGCCCGTCGATCCCGTAGATCAGGTCGACGTTGAGCACGGGGACGCCGGTGTCCCGGATCCGGCCGAGCGCCGCCTCGACGTCCGCGCGCCGCTGCGGCCGGACCGCCGCCCGCGCCTCGGCCTCCACGAAGCTCTGCACCCCGATGCTGAGCCGGGTCGCGCCCCGCTCCGCGAGCACCGCGAGCCGGTCGGTGGTCGCGGTCGCGGGCGAGGTCTCCACGGACAGCGGCACCGCCCGCAGGTCCGCCCCCATGCGCCGCTCCGCGATGTCGCAGAGCCGCTCCAGCTCGGCGGCGGTCAGGAAGGTGGGCGTGCCGCCGCCGAACGCGGCCGTGGCGAACCGCACCGGCTCCGCGTCCCCGAGCGCCTCGCGCACGGCGGTCGCCTGCCGGTCGAGGGCGTCCAGGTAGCGGGTGGTCAGCTCGCCGGGCGCGCCGATCCGGGTGAAGAGGTTGCAGAAGCCGCAGCGGACCTCGCAGAACGGCACGTGCGCGTAGAGCGAGAGCGCGTCCTTCGGCTCCCCGGCCCAGAGCGCGGCGAGCTCCGGGGACTCGGACAGCTCCCGGTACGCGGTCTTGTGCGGGTAGGCGTAGACGTAGCTGCGGTACGGGCGGGGGGCGGGCGCGGGGGTGCGGGTGCTCACGCGGTGGCCTCCCGGGGCGTGGTCGGTGGTCTTCACGCGGAGGCCTCCCCGGGTGTGGTCGGTGGTGCTCACGCGGCGGCCTCCCCGTCCGGGCCCGGCAGGACGAACTGCGCGTACGGCACCGTCCACACGACCTCGTGGCCGAGCCGGTGACCGGTGAAGCCGTCCTCCCCGTACGCGGTGCCGTGGTCGGAGCAGACGATCGCGAAACAGGGGCGCCGGGAGCCCATCGCGGCGAAGAGCCGCCCGATGTGCCGGTCGACGTACTCCAGGGCCGCCGCGTGCGTCTCCCGGGAGTCGCCCGCCTCGCGGGTCGCCCCCGGCAGGTGGAACCAGTTGGGCTGGTGCAGCGCCGACACGTTGACGAAGAGGAAGAGCCGCTCCTCGCGGGGGAGTCCGGCCACGACCTCCTCGGCGCGCTCGACCTGGGACTCGAACGAGGTCGGCGACGCGACGCCGAAGGAGGGCTCCCAGTGGCTCTCCCGGAAGAGCCCGGGGAGCACGGAGCCGAGCGGCGGCCGCTTGTCGAAGAACCCCACCCCGCCGACGCAGACCGTCCGGTACCCCTCGGCCGCGAGGCCGGAGACGAAGTCCGGGGTGTCGTGCACCCAGGTGCCGTCGGCCGTCGACTCGCTCCCCGCGAACCGGGCCGCGAACAGCCGGGGATGGGGTCCCTGCGCGGCCGGGGTCGGCAGGAAGCCGGCGAAGATCGCCTGGTGGGAGGCGTAGGTGAAGCTTCCCGGCGCGTGCCTCCGCTCCCAGGCGCCGCCGGGCAGGTGCCGGGCCAGGTTCGGGATGCGGCCCGCGGCCGCCAGCTCGGCGGCCACGTCGTACCGGAGCGTGTCGAGGGTGACCAGGAGCAGGTCGTGGCTGCCGACGATCGCGTTCATGTCGGGCTGGTTCACGCGGTGCTCGTTCCTGTGGTGCGGGTGGCTCTCGTCGTACGTGAGACGTGTGCGGTACGGGGGAACAGCGCGGCCACCTGGGCCGCGTAGGTGTCGAGGCCCTCGGCCCCGCCGCCGGGCAGGCCCGTGAGCCGGGGCAGCAGGTCGCCGAAGGCGTTGACCTCGCCCACGGCGAAGCGGCGCCAGCCGGACGCGGGCAGCAGGTCGACGCCCACGCACCGGGTGCCGGGGAACGCGGCGGCGGCCCGCTCGCACACCTCCAGCGCGTCCGTCCACCGCGCGCCGGCGGCGGCGATCGCGGCCCGCGCCGCGTCCAGGTCGCCCCGGGCCCCGCCCAGGTGCAGATTGGTCAGGGGGGAGCGGCTGGTGCGGAGCACCGCGTGGGTGGCCCGCCCGTCGACCACCACCACCCGCAGGTCGGCGGCCCGCCCGTCCTGGACGGCCTTCGGCAGCCACCGCTCGACGTGCAGGCCGTCGGGGGCCAGGGCGTCCACGATCGCGGCGACCTCGGCCTCGCTCGTGTAGCGCCGCACCCGCAGGGAGTTGAACAGCCGCCCGTCCGGATCGCGCTCCACCGAGGTGGTGGCCCGGACCCGGCCCGCGCCGTTCGTCTCCACCGCGAGCACCCCCGAGGCGGAGGAGCCGTGCGCGAGCTTCACGAACACCCGGCGCATCCCGGTCCCGGCCGTCAGCGCCCGGACGTCCGCCCAGCCGCGCACGGCCGGCGCGGCGGCGCCGGAGGTCGGCGACTCGGGCACCGGCACGCCGGCCGTCCGCAGCCGGCCGTGGGTCAGCCGCTTGTCGAACAGGACCGGCAGCTCGGCGGGGTCGTCGACGAGGACGGCTCCCGCCTCCCCGGCGTTCCGGGCGAGGTCCGTCACGGCGGCGGTGAACCGCCCGTACCAGCGGCCGGTGCCCTCGACCCGGGCCGGGTCGTCGACCCCGCGCAGCAGCCGGTCGGTCTCCGGCTCCTCGCCGGGCGAGTCCAGGCGCACGGTCTCGCCCGCCGCGAACCGGGCCCGGCCCCGCAGCACGTCGGGCCAGGACACGACCCGCGCCCCGGGCAGCCCGGCGGACCGCAGCGCGTCCTGGAAGAACGCGACGCGGCGGCCCTCCGGGACGCCGACGACCACGGGGCGCGGGCCGGAGGTCATTCGGCGACCGCGACGTACCGGTGGACCTCGCCGTCGCCGTCGTCCTCCGACGTCTGCGCGTCGTCGAGGACCACGGTCACGCCGTGCGGGACGAGAGCGGCCTCCAGCCGCTCCCGCATCGGCTCCGAGAGGTAGTGGTGCGACAGGTCGAGGTACGACAGGTGGGTCAGGGGCTGCCCGTCGAGCAGGGCCGTCGCGCCCTCGTCGGTGAGCACGCCCATGGACAGGTCCAGCCGCTCGATCCGGGCCACGACGGGCGCGCCCGCCACGGCCGCGGCGACCGCGTCCTCGATCACGCTGTTGCGCAGGCCCAGGTGGCGCAGGGCGGGGAAGGACGTGCCGGCGAGCAGCGGCGCCAGGTCCCCGGGGGTGCTGTCGCCGCCGTACTCGTCGGTGCCGAGCCAGAGTTCCAGGTTCTCCAGGGCGGGCAGGTCGCTGCCGACGATCCCGCGCACGACCTCGGCCCCCAGGCCGCCGGTCTCCACCACCAGGGTCTCCAGGGCGGCGTGCCGGACCGACGGGAAGGCCAGGTCGGTGCCGCCGCGCACGCCCAGCTCGCGCAGCGCCGGATAGGCGGCGAGCAGCGGCGTCACGTCGGACTGGACGATCCAGGAGATCTCGCAGTCCTCGAAGGTCATGTCACCGAGGAAGACCGCCTCCAGGCCGGTGAGCCGGTTGTTGGCGCCCATCAGGGCGGCGACGACGCCGGCCGACGAGGTCTCGTACGGCTCGTCCCAGCCGCCGACGACGAGCGCGCGCACCCGCGGGGCGTCGACCGCCTTCAGGAACCGCTCGAAGCGCGAGCCCCAGTCCTCGTCCCCGGGGTCGGAGTACGTCGGCGCGGAGATCCGCCAGGCGACCCCGGCCGCGTCGGGCAGTTCGACCGGCGCGGCCGCGTCCGGGAACTCGAAGACGGGAAGGCCGTGGAACTCCTGCAGGTGGTGGCCGATGGTCATGACGGTGCTCCAGAGGACGGACGGCGTGTGTCGCTGAACCCCTGAGTTCTACCAAGCGGCACCGACAGGGCCCGCGCCGGGTGCGGTACGGGGCCGGGGGTCTCGTGGATCCGGGGCGGGGCCGATTGTCAGTGCCGGCCCCTAGCGTCGTTCCCGTGTTCGGCCGACCGTGCCGAACGGGGAGGGGACAGCCATGTACCGGCAGGGAGACGTGCTGATCGCGCCCGTCGACGAGACGGCCGTTCCGGAGCGCGCGAGGACGGCGGCGGGGGAGCCGAGGGACGCCCGGGGCCGTCTCGTCCTCGCCTTCGGCGAGGTCACCGGACACGCCCACGCGATCCCCGGCCCCGGCCGTCTCGTGCGGGAGCCGGGGCCCTACGGCCCCTTCCTGCTCGAACTGCCCGAGGGCGGCCGGGTGGTGCACGAGGAGCACGCCCCGATCCCGCTGCCGAAGGGCTGGTACCGGGTGGTGCGCCAGCGGGAGTACGTGCCCGGCGCGTACCGGATCGTCGCGGACTGACGCACCGACCTGTCGACGCACCGGCCTGTCGACGCACCGATCCACTGATTCACCGACACACCACTCCACCGACGCACCGACCCGTCGACCTGAGGAACCCGGGGGACACCGAGACATGAACCGCACCACCGCACAGGACAAGTGGCGGGCCGTCGCCGCGGCCACCGGGCCCGCCGACCGCGCCGCCGCCGAGGCCGGCGTCCGGCTCGCCTACCGCACGGCGGGCCTCGCCGAGCCGGAGCGCGTCCTCTGGGCGGACTCGCCGCTCGCCGCCGTCGCGTTCCTGGACGACCTGGCGGACCGGGGCCGCTCGGTACGGGAGGAGGTGCGCACCCGGCCGTGGGCCGAGGAGCGCCGCCGCCTCCACGACGCGCTCGGCCCGGCGGGCTGGGCGGCCCACTGGCAGGCGACGGGGGCGGCGCTCTGGGACCTCAACCGGGCCCTCGCGGACCGGATACGGGCCGCGGTGACGGAGGCCCGCGAGGCGGCGGAGGACGCCGGCGGTCCGGGCGGGGCCCGTCTGGTGCTGCTCGACGCCGTCCTCGGCCAGCACGACGCCGCCTGGCTCGCCGCCTTCGACGGGCACGGCGAGCGCCTGGCGGGACTCGCCGCCGTCGCCGCGCACGCGGGCTGGTGGTGGCCGTACGAGAACGTCGCCGTGGTCTGCGAGCGGCCCGTCGAGCTACACCGCGACGAGGCGGGGCGCCTCGACCGGGGCGACGGGCCGGCGCTCGCCTACCCCGACGGGTTCGCCCTCCACGCCTGGCGGGGCATGACGGTCTCCGCCGCCTTCCTGGCGGGCCTGGAGGACCTCACCCCCGAGCGGATACGCGAGGAGGAGAACGCCGAGCTGCGGCGCGTGATGTTCGAGCACTACGGCTACGACCGCTACCTCGCCGTCTCCGGGGCCCGGCACGAGCACCGCGACGAGACGGGTGTCCTGTGGCGGATCGAGCTGGACGACGACGAGGACGTGGCGATGGTCGAGGTCGTCAACTCCACGCCCGAACCGGACGGCACCCACCGCACGTACTGGCTGCGGGTGCCGCCCGCGACCCGGACCGCGCGGGAGGGCGTCGCCTGGACCTTCGGCCTCCGCCCCGAGGCGTACGAGCCGCTCGTCCAGACCTGAGCCGCGTGCCCCGGTGGCGGTACCCGGCTGGTACGGACAGGGGAAGGGGGACGCCGGTCAGGAGTGGCGTACCGGACGCGGCGGCGCCGGGTGCTGGGATGTGCCCGCCGGAGCCCCGGCACCCACATCCGAAGGGACCGCCTGTGACGACTCCCCGGCCACGCGCCGCCCGTGCCTCCCGCACCTTCCGTCTGCTCGCCGCCACCGCCCTGCTCGGCGGCCTCCTCGCCGGCACCGCCGCCCCCGCCCTGGCCGCCGCGCCCGCCGGGACGTCCCTCCCCGCCGCCCGGGAGGCCGCGCCCGCCACGGTCACCGTCGCCGGGCACGGACGCGCGTCCGCCGCGCCCGACCTGGCGATCCTGTCCATCGGGGTCGAGGCCAGCCGGGCGACGGCGAAGGAGGCGATGGCGGCCCAGAAGACCGCGGCCGAGGCCCTCCTCGCGGTGCTGCGCGAGCAGCGGATCGCCGATCGGGACATCCGTACCGACAGCCTCTCGCTGGCTCCGGTCTACACCCAGAGCGCCGAGGGGGAGAGCCGGGTGACCGGCTACCAGGCCGGTCAGGCCTTCTCCGTGAAGGTCCGGGAGATCGACAGGACCGGGCAGGTCGTCGGCGCCGTCAACGAGGCCACCCGGGACGCGGGCCGGATCAACGGCGTGGTCTTCGACGTGGCCGACCCGTCCGCGCTGCGGGCCAAGGCGCGGGAGGCCGCCTTCCGGGACGCGTACGACAAGGCCGCGCAGCACGCCCGGCTCAGCGGCCACCGGCTCGGCCGCCTCGTCTCGCTGAGCGAGGGCGAGTCCGTGCGGCCCGGCCCCGGCGGAGCCGCACCCACCCTCGCCGCCGAGGACTCGGGCGTCCCCATGGCCCCCGGCGAGATCGAGGAGCAGATCACGGTCTCGGCGGTCTTCGAACTGCTCTGACGGACGCCGGGGCCCGCCGAACCGGCTCCGGCGGATCGGGATCCCTCCGGGCCGCCCGCTCCCCTCACTCCCGGCGTCCCCCGTCCGGAAGGTCCAGCTCCCGGGCGAGGGCGGCGTCGGCCCAGCGGAGCATCGCGGTGCGGGAGAGGGGACCGGCGTAGGCGGTGGTCTGGACGGCGAGGCCGTCGAGGAAGGCGGTGAGCCGCCAGGCCGCCTCGGCCGGGTCCGGGCAGGGGAACTCCCCGGCGGCGGCCCCCTCCGCGATCACCCGGGTCAGCGCCGTCTTCCACTCCTGGTCGAGGGAGGCGGCGACCCGGCGCAGCTCCGGGTCGCGCAGCGAGGCGGCCCAGCCCTCGATCCACAGCCGCCAGCCCTTGGCCTGCCCGGTCGGGGCGTACCAGCGGACCGCGGCCCGCAGCCGCCGCACCGCCGTGGTGCGCCGGCCGAGCAGCCGCCGCAGATGGGCCAGGTCGGCCTCGGCGGCGTGTGCGAAGGCGGCCGCGACCAGCTGCTCCTTGGAAGCGAAGTGGTAGAGCACGAGCGCGTTGCTCACACCGAGCGCGGAGGCCACGTCGGCGATCCGCACGGCGGCGACCCCGCGCGCCTCGATCTGCTCCACGGCGGCCCGCAGCAGCTCCTCCCGCCGCTCGGCCACGCTCAACCGCACTCTCGTCACGCCCGGCAGCCTACACAGCACATGACACGAGCATGATCACAAAAAACGCCGGTGCGTGCCCGCGTCAGAACCCTCCGTCATTGCTCACCCCCGCCGTCGGCGCCCGCCAGGACCGGGCTCGGCGGGCGCCCCCTCTCTCCCTCCACGGGCCGCCCATAATGGAATGACCCCAGAGATCAGGAGGTCCTGTGACCGGCACCGGCTCAGACCGTTCGCCACGGGCCGGGCTGCGCGCCCCGCGCCCCGAGTCCTTCGGCGCGGAACCCACCGGCGAGCGCCTCGCCCGGATCCGGCGTTCGCCCAACTTCAGGGACGGGATCTTCCAGAATCCCGAACAGGCCCGGCGCGGCCCCTCCGGCTCCACCGTCGAGCTCGCCAGGACCTACTTCGAGAAGGAGGGACGCGCCCGCCGGGCCCCCACCGGCGCGATACCCGTCCACCCCACCACTGTGGCCGACCTCGCGCGGCCCCCGGCCACCGGCCTGCGCCTCACCTGGATGGGACACTCCGGGGTCCTCGCGGAGATCGACGGCCACCGGGTCCTGTTCGACCCGGTCTGGGGCGACCGCTGCTCCCCGTTCCCGTTCGCGGGGCCCAGGCGGCTCCACCCGGTGCCCGCGTCGCTCGCCGCGCTCGGCCCGGTCGACGTGGTGGTGATCTCGCACGACCACTACGACCACCTCGACCTGCCGACGATCAAGGAGCTCGCCACCACCGACACGCTCTTCGCGGTGCCGCTCGGCGTCGGCGCGCACCTGGAGCGCTGGGGCGTGCCCGCCTCCCGGCTGCGGGAACTGGACTGGAACGAGTCCACCGAGATCGGCGACCTGACCCTCACGGCCACCCCGGCCCGCCACTTCTGCGGCCGGGGCCTGCGCAACAGGCAGCACACCCTCTGGGCCTCCTGGGTCGCGCGGGGGCCCGAGCACCGCGTCTTCCACAGCGGCGACACCGGCTACTTCTCCGGCTTCCGGGACATCGGCGCGGCCCACGGCCCCTTCGACGCCACCATGATCCAGCTCGGCGCCTACTCGGAGTTCTGGCCCGACATCCACATGACCCCCGCCGAGGGCGTGCGCGCCCACCTGGACCTCCAGGGCGGCGACCCGGCCGGTGTCCTGCTGCCGATCCACTGGGGCACCTTCAACCTCGCCCCGCACCCGTGGGCCGAGCCGGGGGAGTGGACGAAGGACGCGGCTGAGGAGGCGGGCCAGGCGGTGGCTTTCCCCCGCCCCGGCGAGCCGTTCGAGCCGGCGGGGAAGCTGCCGTCCGAGGCCTGGTGGCGGTCCTTCTCCCACCCGGTCGCACGCCCGTGGCGCCGCCCCCGCCCCGTCGGGACCGCGCCCGAGCCGCGCGGTGACCTGGACCTCGCGGCGGGGGAGCGGTGACGTCCGGAAGATCTCTGTCGACGGGGCGGTGACGCCCGGGACGGTTCCACCGGCCAGCCGGTGACGCCCGGGGCGGGCCCGGCCCTACCCGCCGAGCCGCCAGCCGCCGGCCTCGTCCTGTCGGCGCCAGAAGTCGGCGAACCGACCGCCGGAGGCGAGGAGTTCGTCGACCGGGCCGTCCTCGACGACGCGGCCGTCCTCCAGGAAGACCACGCGGTCGGCGGCGCGGATGCTGCTGAGCCGGTGGGCGACGATCACCCGGGTGCGGGGGACCGGGTCGGTGGTGAGGGCGGCCGTGACGCCGGCCTCGTTCTCGGTGTCCAGGGCGCTGGTGGCCTCGTCGATCAGGAGCACCGGGGAGGGCTTGAGGAGCGCGCGGGCGATGGAGACGCGCTGGCGCTCGCCGCCGGAGAGCGTCGTACCGGCCTCGCCGACCCGGCCGGCCCACCCGTCGGGCAGGCGGTCGACCAGGGTGTCGACGCGGGCCAGGCGCGCGGCGCGGTCCACCGCGCCGTCGTCCGCCCCGGGCATCCAGAAGCGCACGTGCGCCGCCGGAGCCACCACCACGTCCCGCAGCAGGGTGGGGGAGGTCATCCGGACGCGCAGGAAGTGCGGGGCGAGCAGCTACGTCCCGGTGACCGTCGCCTCGTGGTCGCGCGCGCCGTAGGCGCGCATGATCACCCCGTTGATGCCCCGTCCGGCCATCACTGTCCTTCTCCGGCGGCACGCAGGGCCGCCCTGATCTCGTCCACGGGCCGTCCGGGGGGCGCGGCCTCCACGAAACCGCGGATCGCGGCCCCCAGCCACAGCCGGACGTATGCGTCGGGGGTGATCGTCGGCAGGGCGCGGTGCGCCTCGCCGAGGTGGGCGTCGGCCAGCAGGGCTTCCTCGGCGCCCTGCCGCTGCGCGTCAAGTTCCCCGGCCCTCTCGCGCTGGATCTCCTCGGTCGCCGCGTACCCGATGACCACCGACGCGGCGGCGGCCGAGAGCACGATGCCCGCCTCCGTGGAGTAACCGCGCCGCACCAGTGACGCGGCCGCGGCGGCGAGCAGCCGCCGGCCCCCCTCACCCCGGGGGAACAGGGTCTGCACGTACGAGGTCAGGCCGGGGTGCCGCAGCATGAAGGCCCGCAACTGGAGCGCGGTGGACAGCAGATGCGGTACGGGCCCGTCGGCCGGGTCGTCGTGGAGGTCGAGCTCCGCGAGCAGGCTCTCGCCCACCAGCCGCTCCAGCCCCCACCGCCCGTCCACGTGGCGGTACAGGGCCGTGGACGACACTCCGAGACGCGCCGCCACGGCGTTCATGCTCAGGTCCCGCAGCCCGATCTCCCGCCCCACCCGGACGATGTCGGCCGTCTCGATCTGACGTGGCCGACCACCGGTTGGTACCATTCGCGCCCTCCGCATAGCATAGTTACCCCCACTAACTAAGGGGAGCCTAAGCCGCTGGGGCCGCGGAGGGCAAGCGGAATGCGGCGCCCGTTCCCACGGGTCGGGCGGGAGGGGGGCGCGTCTTCACCCACCGTGATGCGCCCCCACCCCCGAGGTCGGACGAACGTGCGAATCCGGCCACCGTGGCACGTGCCCGCCGGGTGTCGGAAGGCGTCCTTCACGGATGCGGGACGGATGCGCCGAAGATCGCGGGAATCGGCAGAGAACGGGCGGACCCGGCGGGTCCGCATTCCCGCCGGGGATTCCGGTCGGGAGCGATTTCCCCGAGGGACGGAGGTGCGAGGACGCCTCCGCGCCCTTCCGCTCCCGCCTCCCGGCGATCACTCCGCGCCGCGTGGACGAGTTCCGGCCGACTGTTCTCGGCCTGTTGTACGAGGGGCGATACCAGGCAGGGTCCCTGTGCGGGTAAGTTTGCCAACTGCGCACCGCACATGAACGGTTGACGACTACAGTGTGTGGTCGATGATCATCGGTAGGCTCACCGCACTTCCGTAGACGAATCCGTAGACGCCCGCTTCAGTCCACCCCGGTAGAACACCCAGCACGCCCCCACCACGCTCCCCGCAGTACGCCGACTCCTGGGCACGTACCAAGGACACTCATGTCTCAACTTCGCGCACCCGCCTCGCGTTCCGACCGACGCGAGGGCGGGCGGCACGGCCGGCCGGGCGCCCGCTCCGCCACCGGTAACGGCACCACCCCTACGGCACAGCCCCCCGCGCCGCTCCCCGCGGAAGCCCGCATCCGGCCCCAGCTCCTGCGCACCTCCGTGCTCCCCGCCGTCGCGGTGGCCCTCGGCGGCGCGGCGGCGGTCCTCTTCACCATCCGCTCCACCGGAGCCAGCCCCACCCCCGGTCTCTGGGCCGCCCTCACCGGCGCCGCCGCCCTCACCGTCGCCTCCGTCGCGGCCGCCGCGCTCGGCGCCGACCGCGCCGCCAAGGCGGTCCTGGACCGCTGCAACGCCCTGCGCCGCACCAGTGCCCGCGGCCAGAGCGAACTGCGCGCGATCGTCGAACAGCTGCGCAGGGGGGAAGGGGCCCCGCCCCGCCCCGTACCGCCGGCCGCGACCGCCACAGGTGACGAATTCGACCTGCTCTCGCAGGAACTGACGCGCTCTCACGAAGCCGCCGTCGCGGCCGTCGTGCAGGCGTCCCGGCTCTCCAGCAGCGTCGGGAACGAACAGAAGGTCGAGGTCTTCGTCAACCTCGCCCGGCGCCTCCAGTCCCTGGTCCACCGCGAGATCCAGCTCCTCGACGAGCTGGAGAACGAGGTCGAGGACCCGGAGCTGCTCAAGGGCCTGTTCCACGTCGACCACCTGGCCACCCGCATCCGCCGCCACGCCGAGAACCTCGCCGTGCTCGGCGGCGCCATCTCCCGCCGCCAGTGGTCGAACCCGGTCACCATGACCGAGGTGCTCCGCTCCTCGATCGCCGAGGTCGAGCAGTACCCGCGTGTGAAGCTCGTACCCCCGATCGACGGTACGCTCCGGGGCCATGCCGTGGCCGACGTCATCCACCTCCTCGCCGAACTCGTCGAGAACGCGACGCTGTTCTCCGCGCCGCACACCACGGTGCTGCTGCGCGCCCAGTACGTCACGGCGGGCCTCGCGATCGAGGTCGAGGACCGCGGACTCGGCATGCCCGCCGCCGAGCAGAACAAGATGAACGCCCTGCTGGCCGACCCCGACCAGGTCAACGTCTCGCACCTGCTCCAGGACGGCCGCATCGGACTCTTCGTCGTCTCGGCGCTCGCCCGGCGGCACGGCATCGCCGTACGCCTCCAGTCCAACATCTACGGCGGCGTGCAGGCCGTGCTCGTCCTCCCGCAGGGCCTCCTCGGCGCCGACCCGGAGGGCCTCGCCCAGCACGAGCGCCAGGCCGCCGCGACCGTCGGATCCTCGGCGATCCCGCCCGGCCAGGTGCAGATGCAGCCCCAGCCCGCCGTCACGGCCCCGCAGACGGCCCCGGCCCACGCGCCGGTCCCGTCCCCGGGCCACGCGCCGGACCCCCGGCACCCGGCCCCCGTGCCGGCCCAGGTCCCGTCCCACACCGTCCCCTCCCACCCGCAGGCACCCGTGCCCGCGCTATTCGACGGGGCGGCCGCACCGGCGTCCGCGCCCTCCCCGGAGCGGGCCCCCGCCCACCACGAGGAGGCCGTCGCCACCGGCTCGCACGCGTACCCCCGTACGACCGCGCAGACCGGTGGATACGGGGAGACCGGCGGATACGGGGACACCGGCCACACCCCCGTGACCACCGGCCACACCCCCCTGGTCCCGAACCGTCCGGCCGACACCGGGCACCCCGGCCCGCCGGCCTCCCTGGTCTCGCCGCTGCCCCCGGCACCCTCCGCCGAGGACAACGGCCGGCCCCTGCTCCCCAAGCGGCGCGCGCAGGAGCACCTCGTTCCGCAGCTGCGGGAGGAGCCCGTGGCCCGCAGGAACGAGGAGCACGCCCTGCACGACCCGGGTCTGATGGCCGCGTTCCAGCGCGGTATCGGCCTCGCCGAATCCCAGCCCGCCCCCCATGCGTCGCCGCGTCCCGGCGACGCGCACAAGGAGTAGATGCACCATGGCGAGCAATGCGCCGACCGGCCATTCCTCGGACCTCGACTGGCTGCTGAGCGGACTGGTCCAGCGGGTCCCGTACACCCGCAACGCCGTTCTGCTCTCCTCCGACGGCCTCGTCAAATCCGTCCACGGACTCGACCCCGACGCCGCCGACCACATGGCGGCGCTCGCCTCCGGCCTGTACTCGCTCGGCCGGAGCGCGGGTGCCCGCTTCGGCGACGGCGGCGAGGTCCGCCAGGTGGTCGTGGAGCTCGACTCCACCCTCCTGTTCGTCTCCACCGCCGGCTCCGGCACCTGCCTGGCCGTCCTCGCCGGGCGCGAGGCGGACGCCGCCGTCCTCGGCTACGAGATGGCGATGCTCGTCAAGAGCGTCCGGCCGTACCTGGTCACTCCCGCCCGGCAGGCAGCCGGCGCCCTCGGCGGCTTCGGGCAGTAGTCGTGACGTCCCCTCAGGAAGGACCCTGGCTCGACGACGCGGCCGGGCGGCTGATCCGCCCGTACACCGTCAGCGGCGGCCGGACCAAGCCCACCACCGCCCTCGACCTGCTGTCGATGGTGATGGCGACCGGCTCGTCCCCCCAGGCGCACATGGGTCCCGAGCACAGCCTGGCCCTCGGGCTGTGCGACGGGCCCACCTCGGTGGCCGAGGTGGCGGCGCACTTGAGGCTGCCGGCCGTCGTCACCAAGGTCCTGCTCTCCGACCTCGTGGACTGCGGGGCGCTCACCGCCCGGGCGCCCCGGTTCCACGCCAACCCAACCGACCGTTCCTTGCTGGAGGCAGTGCTCGATGGCCTACGACAACGGCTCTGAGCGCCACGAGAGCTTCGCGGCCGACTCCTTCCCCGCCGACTCCTTCCCCACCGCGGTCAAGATCCTGGTGGCGGGCGGCTTCGGCGTGGGCAAGACGACCCTCGTGGGCGCCGTCAGCGAGATCGAACCGCTGAGCACCGAGGAGCTCCTGACCTCGGTCAGCGCAGCCACCGACAGCCTGGAGGGCGTGGAGTCGAAGACCACGACCACCGTCGCCATGGACTTCGGCCGCATCACGCTCGACAACCAGCACGTGCTGTACCTCTTCGGCACCCCGGGCCAGGAGCGCTTCTGGTTCATGTGGGACGAGCTCTCCGAGGGCGCGCTCGGAGCGGTCGTCCTCGCCGACACCCGCAGGCTCCAGGAGTGCTTCGCCGCCGTCGACTTCTTCGAGCGGCGGGGGATCCGCTTCGTCGTCGCGATCAACGAGTTCGACGGCGCCCACCGCTACGAGCCGGACGAGGTGCGGTCCGCGCTCGACCTCGACCCGGAGGTGCCGGTCGTCCTCTGCGACGCCCGGATCTCCAGCTCCGGCATCAGCACCCTGCTCACCCTCGTCCAGTACCTGCTCACCACCCTCCCGGACACCGTGCCGAGCTACGGAGCCACGCCATGACCTACGACCCGACCGGTCACCTCCTGCTGACCCCGAACGACAAGGACGCGCCGGCCCGGGTGCGACGGCTGCGCGAACTCGGTCTGGGGGAGCGGCCGGAGCCGGCGTTCGACGACTTCGCGCACCGGCTCGCCGAGATGACCGGCGCCCCGTTCTCGATGGTCAACTTCATCGACGAGAACCGGCAGTTCTTCGCGGGGCTCCACACCCCCGAGGGCACCCACTCCGGCAGCGACCTGGGCGCCGCCGCCGCGGGCGCGGGCGGCGTCGGCCGCTTCATGGCCCGTGACCACGGCTACTGCCCGCACGTCGTGGTGCGGCGCAAGGCGCTCGTCCTGGAGGACGTCTGCGACTACCCGCGCTTCGCGGGCAACCCGGTCGTGGACGAGATCGGCATCCGCTCCTACATGGGGGCGCCGCTGATCGACCGCACCGGGGTCGCGCTCGGCACCATCTGCGTGGTCGACACCGACGTGCGCCCGTGGGGCCGCGCCGGTCTGGAGACCATCAAGGCGATGGCCGCGGAGCTGATGGAGCAGATCAACCGCCGCGAGGACGGCGCGCTCTGACCGTCGGGTGTACGACGGGTCGGGGCCCTTCGGGTGTACGACGACGGCCCGGGGGCCCGGTACGGCGGTGACCGTACCGGGCCCCCGGCCCGTCGGGGCCGATCGCGGATCAGACGGCCAGCGGCTCCGGCTCCGGCGTGCGGACCAGCTCGGACAGCCGCTCCGACCAGCTTCCCTTGTCCTGGCCGAGGGCGACCTCGGCCAGGCGCAGGAGCTGGATGTCGGAGGTGCCGGCGGGGGCGAAGATGTGGTGCGCGTCCCGGAGGTACCGCTCGATGGCCCGGTCGGTGAAGAGCCCGGCGGCGGCGTGGACCTCCATGGCGTTGCGGCCGGAGTCGATCGCCGACTCGACGTTGACGAGCTTGGCGTTCATCAGCTCGGCGTCGCAGGAGAGGCCCTGGTCGAGCAGGTGCACGGCGTGGTACGCGGCCAGCCGGGCGATCATGAGCCGGGACTGCATCTGGCCCAGCTTCAGCTTGACCGTGGGGAGGTCGTGGAGCGGCTTCCCGTAGCGGATGCGCTCGGAGGCGAAGCGGGTGGTCTCCTCCAGGATCGCCTGGTGGATGCCGAGGGAGACGGCGGTGAGGTTGGCCCGCCCGTACAGCACGCTGGAGGAGTACGCGACGGAGAGGCCGTCGCCCTCGTCGCCGAGCCGGTTGGCGGCCGGCACCCGGCAGTTCTCGAAGATCAGCTCGCCGAAGCTGAAGCCGTGGAGTCCCATGGCCGTCTGCTGCGGACCGGTCCTGAAACCGGGTCGATCGGATTCGACCAGAAACGCACTGAGGCCCTTCGAGCCGGGACCGGTCCTGACCACGACGCCGTGCAGATCGCCCACGTGGCTGTTGCCCACGTAGACCTTGCTGCCGTTGAGGACGTAGTCGTCGCCGTCCCGGACCGCGCTGGCGCTCATGCCGAGGACGTGGCCGCCGGCGTCGGGCTCGGTGACAGCGATGGTCGGCAGGCACTCGCCGGCGGCGATCGCCGGGAGCCAGGTCTTGCGCTGCTCGTCGCTGCCGAAGTGGACGATCTTGGCGGTGCCCAGCTGGGAGGCCTGGACCATGGCGCCCATGGCGCCGCTGACCCGGGAGAGCTCCTCGATGATGATGGTCTTGGCCAGGTGGCCGGCGCCCATGCCGCCGTACTCGGGACTGATCGTCGCGCCCAGCCAGCCCTGCTCGGCGATCATCCGGGACAGCTCGTGGTGAACCGTCCGGGAGGCCTCCATCTCGGCTATGCGTGGCCGGACCTCACGCTCCGCGAAGTCCCGGACCGTCTGCCTGAGCTCATGATGCAGCCGACTGCTGAAGTAGCTGTTCATTACGAGTCCTCCCGCGAAACGCCTGATCGGCATCTGTCCGATCAGGTGGTGCATCGGCAGTGGTCCCGTCCCGAACAGGCCGACCTCTTCATGGTGTTGATCTTTCTGTGATGGATCAATAACGGAACGAAGTTTGTCTGAAACAGGAGCGGTTGACGATTGAGTTCGACTATGTTTCGGGTGGACTTGGCCTCCTCAGCCCTATCCGCCCTCTCCGTCGGTGGGCATGTTTCTGCCACATGCCAGAGGCAAAAAAGGTCCAGACATATGGTCGTGGGCCCCGCACCTTCCCCATATGAGTCGCTTCCGCTACAGAAGAGCGGCATTCCGCCCCCTCTCGCGAGCCCCGTCCGCGCGGTGCGAGCGTGAGAGGGCCAGCGGGGAGCGTCACGGAGGGTGACCGAAGCGCCCCCGGTGCACGCCCGCCCGGAGGCGTCGGGAAAGGGGTTCGTGACCACCCGGGAAAGTGCGGTATTGTTCTCATGCGCGTTCGGCCAGGGGAAAACCCGCAGGTCAGACGGGCACCGGGACGTGGCGCAGCTTGGTAGCGCACTTGACTGGGGGTCAAGGGGTCGCAGGTTCAAATCCTGTCGTCCCGACCATGCGGAAACGCAGGTCGGAGGCCGTTCTCTCGTACAGGGAGAACGGCCTTTCGCGCGTCCTCGGGCCGACGGTGCGTCCTCGGGCCAGGCGGTACGTCCTCAGTCGGCGGTGCTTCCTCGGGCCGACAGGTGCGGCAGCAGCCGGTCCGGGGTCAGGGGCAGCTCGCGCAGGCGCACGCCGGTCGCGTGGTGGACGGCGTTGGCGATCGCCGCGGCCGTGCCGACGATGCCGATCTCCCCGATGCCCTTGCTGCCCATCGGGTTGAGGTGGGGGTCGTGCTCGTCCACCCAGTGCGCCTGGATCTCCGGCACGTCGGCGCAGGCCGGCACGTGGTAGGAGGCCAGGTCGCGTTCGGTGTAGTCGCCGAAGGCGGGGTCCATGGTGCTGTGCTCGGTCAGGGCCATGCCGAGCCCCATCGTCATCCCGCCGATGAACTGGGAGCGGGCCGTGCGGGGGTTGAGGATCCGCCCCGCCGCGTAGACGCCGAGCAGCCGGCTCACCCGGACCTCGCCGGTGACGGTGTCGACGCGGACCTCCGCGAAGTGGGCGCCGAACGCGTGCCGGGCGTACGGGGACTCCCGACCCGTCTCCTCCTCCGTGTCCGCCTCGGCCGTGACGCCCTCGGGCGGCAGCGGGCCCGAACGGCCGGACAGCTCCCCGCGCAGGGCGGTGCAGGCCTTGTGCACGGCCCAGCCCCACGAGCCCGTGCCGGAGGAGCCGCCCGCCACGGGAGCGTCCGGCAGGGTACTGCTGCCGAGCTCGACCCGTACGGAGTCGAGCGGGACGCCGAGGGCCTCGGCGGCGATCTGGGCCAGGACGGTACGCGCGCCCGTACCGATGTCGGTGGCGTCGACCCGTACGGTGTACCGCCCGTCCGGCTCGGCGTGCGCCGATGCCTTCGACGGGCTCAGGAGCACGGGATAGGTGGCCGAGGCCACCCCCGTGCCCCACAGCAGGTCGCCGTCGCGGCGGACGCCCGGCCGGGGGTCGCGGCCCTTCCAGTCGAAGCGCCGCGCGCCCTCCCGCAGACAGTCGGCGAGACCCCTGCTGCTGAACGGCCTGCCGCTGTCGGGCTCCGCGTCGGGCTCGTTGCGCAGCCGGAGCTCCACCGGGTCGACGCCGGCCGCCCCGGCCAGCTCGTCCATGGCCGACTCCAGGGCGTACATGCCGGACGCCTCGCCCGGAGCGCGCATCCACGACGGCGACGGCACGTCCAGGGCCACCACCCGGTGACCGGTGAAGCTGTGGGGAGAGGTGTACATGGCGCGGGCCGGGACGGCGGCCTGCTCCACGAACTCCTTCACCGTCGACGTCTGGGTGACGACCTCGTGGGAGAGGGCGCTGATCACGCCGTCCTCCGACGCGCCGATCCGCAGCCGCTGGACCGTGGGCGCGCGGTGGCCCACGACCGCCGCGAGTTCGCGGCGGGGCAGGACGAGCCGCACCGGGCGGCCGGTGTGCCGGGAGGCCATCGCCGCGAGGACGCACGGGGGCCGGGGCGTGCCCTTCGAGCCGAAGCCGCCGCCGACGAAGGCGGAGACGACCGTGACCCGCTCCGGCGGCAGCTCGAACAGCCCCGCGAGGACGTCCCGCACCGTCGTCGCCCCCTGGCTGGAGTCGTACACGGTCAGGCCGTCTTCCTCCCAGTGGGCCGTGGACGCGTGGGGCTCCATCGGATGGTTGTGCAGGGCGCTCATGGAGTACGTCGCGTCGAGCCGCACCGGCGAGGCGGCGAAGGCCGCGTCGAAGTCGCCGCGCTCGCGCACGGCCGGATGGCCGCCGTTGGCCTCCTCGGGCGTGTAGAGGTCCGGGTGGTCGGTGCGCAGCAGGACGTCGTGGTCCTCGGCGGCGTAGTCAACGGCGAGGGCCTCGGCGGCCTCGCGCGCGATCTCCGGGGTGTCGGCGACGACGACGGCGACGTACCAGCCGCGGTGCGGGACCCGGTCGTCCTGGAGCAGCAGGAGCGTCGGGTCGTCCGCCTCGCCCAGCCGGGGCGCGTTCTCGTGGGTGAGGACGGCGCGCACACCGGGGAGCTTCAGGACCGCGTCGGCGTGCACGGCGGTGACCCGGCCGCGGGCGACGCCGGCGGGCACGGGGCAGGCGTGGAGGCAGCCGGGCGGCGTCCGGTCGGCGGCGTAGCGGGCCTCGCCCGTCACCTTCTGCCGGGCGTCGCGGCGGACGGCCCCCGTCGTCGGCCGCACGAGCTGGCTGGTCATGGCGCGGTGCCTCCTGTGGTGGGCGTCGGGTGGTTCAGGCCGCGTCGGTGCGGGACGCGAGGTCGTGCAGCACGCTCACGGCGAGGTTGCGGGCGAGGGGCACCTTGAAGCCGTTGTCGCGCAGCGGTTCGGCGGCGGCGAGCTCGGCGTCGGCGGCCCGCCGGTACGTCTCGGCGGTCGCCGGGGCGCCGCGCAGCACCTCCTCCGCCGCGCGGGCCCGCCACGGCTTGTGGGCGAGGCCGCCGAAGGCGAGGGCCGCGTGCCCGATCCGTCCGTCCTCGACGGTCAGGACGGCGGCGACGGAGGCGAGCGCGAAGGCGTACGAGGCGCGGTCGCGGGCCTTGCGGTAGGCACTGCGCGCACCGGTCGGCAGCGCGGGCAGCGTCACGCCGGTGATCAGCTCGCCGTCCTCGACGACGGTGTCCCGGTCCGGGCGGTCGCCGGGCAGCCGGTGGAACTCCGCGGCCGGCACCGTCCGCTCGCCCGCCGGACCGCGCAGCCGGACCTCCGCGTCCAGGGCGGCCAGGGCGACCGCCATGTCCGACGGGTGCGTGGCGACGCAGTGGGCCGAGTGGCCGAGCACCGCGAGATCGCGGTGGACGCCCTCCCGGGCGGGACAGCCCGAACCGGGCGCACGCTTGTTGCACGGCTTCGACGCGTCCTGGAAGTACGGGCAGCGGGTGCGCTGGAGCAGGTTGCCCCCGGTGGTGGCCGCGTTCCGCAGCTGGGGGGAGGCGCCGGCCAGGAGGGCCTGCGAGAGGACGGGGTAGCGGGCGCGCACGAGCGGATGGGCGGCGACGTCGCTGTTGCGCGCGGTCGCGCCGACGTCCAGCCCGCCCGTGGCGGTCTCCTCGACGGCGTCGAGCGGCAGCCCGTTGATGTCGATGAGCAGCGGCGGCCCCGCGACGCCCAGCTTCATCAGGTCCACGAGATTGGTCCCGCCCGCCAGGAACCGGGCGCCGGGCTGGGCGGCGAACCGCTCGATCGCCTCCTCGGTGCGCTCCGGACGGACGTACGCGAAGGGCTTCACCGCGCGGCCTCCTCGATCGCGTCGACGATGTTCGGATAGGCGCCGCAGCGGCAGATGTTCCCGCTCATGCGCTCGCGGATCTCGTACGGGGTGAGGGGCACGGGGTCGCCCGGCGGCTGCTCCGGCGGCGTCACGTACGACGGCTGTCCGTCGGCGGCCTCGTCGAGGAGGGCGACGGCCGAGCAGATCTGGCCGGGGGTGCAGTAGCCGCACTGCAGGGCGTCCCGGGCGACGAACGCCTCCTGGACCGGATGGAGCCGGTCGTCGTCGGCGAGGCCCTCGACCGTGGTGACGGCGGCGCCCGCGCAGGCGACGGCGAGCAGCAGACAGGCGTTCACGCGCCGGCCGTCGAGGAGGACGGTGCAGGCCCCGCACTGCCCGTGGTCGCAGCCCTTCTTCGAACCGGTGAGGTCCAGGTGGTCGCGCAGGGCGTCCAGCAGGGTGGTGCGGTGGTCGACGGTGAGGGCGCGGTCCGTGCCGTTGACCCGCAGGGTCAGGGCGGAAACGGTCTCGGGGGCGGCCACCGGGGCCTCGCCCGCCGGTGCGGTCCGGTCCACGGATTCCACGGATCTGCCTCCTCGTCCTCGTCTTCGTCGACGGTATGCGAGGGGCGTCTGCCCCGCCTGTCGTGAGGCATGCGGGGGGTGCCGGGGGCGGCGGAGGGGGCGCGTCCGGAACATGGAGGCGGCAGGTCGAGAGTGCGGAGGTGGCGGCGTATCGGGCCGGCCCGAGGCGGACGGGCGACCAGGGGGAGGCGACCCGCCCCCGGGAGGGACGCCCCCGGGTCGCGCTCCTCTCCGGACCTCCCGGCAGCGGTACGACCTCCGTGGCCCTGCGCCTCGGCGCAGACGCGGGCCAGTCGCTCCGACTGCTCCGGGTGGGACAGGACGAAGCCGTCGACGAACGGCTTCCCGTCGGCCAGCAGCCACTCCGGCGACAACCCGAACGTCGGCTCCCGGTGTGCCCAGTTTCTCAGTATATCCGACACCACGGGAAATTACCGACAACTTGCCCTGAATGCAGGCGAGTTCGCCGCCAAGGCTGGCGGAGACCGCCAGGTCCACCGGCGTCGAGAGCGCCTGCACCCGTCGCCGGACGGTGCGGCTCGTCCAGCGCGGGGACCCCTCCCCGACCGGCACGCGTATCGGCGGGGGTTCGGCCGGCCCCACTCATGACCTCCTGGGCGGGCGGCGGGCATGGTGTCGTCGCGGACACACCTCAGCCGCGCCGGACGGCGCCCGGGACGCCGGAGATCGATCACCGGCCGGCAAGGGCTTCAGCAGGGCTTCCGCCACACGTCCAGCTCCGGGTTCTTCAGCATCGACGACAGGCGGAGGGAACGGGACCGGGGACAGAAGCGGGACGGGGACTCCTCGTACTCCACGTGGAAGACCGCCTTGCCCGCCGCGACGAAGGGTTCGAGCAGCCCGCACTCGTCGAACTGGGCGCACTCCTCGTTGACCGCGAAGTCGAAGTGGTCGACCAGCAGCGGGATTTGGGCGAGGTCGTTCTTCAGGCCCACCGCCAGGCCGCGCGCGTGGGCGATGTCCGCGATCATGCGGTTGTAGCGGAGCTGGTCCGTCGCCGTCAGGGGAAAGCCGGTGTCGTTGCCGTAGCCCTCCACCAGGTCCGGTTCCACCGCGTCGAAGCCCTTGTCGCGGCACATGTCGAACCGGCGCTCCATCAGGGGGCGCAGGACGTCGAGGCGGCGGATGTCCAGCCAGCGTTCGCCGTGCCAGCCGTTGGGCCCGCCCAGGACGGATTTGGGGAAGGCGTCCCGGTCGGGCCGGTAGTCCTCCCAGGCACCCACGTTGACGTAGCAGATCACCTTGCGCCCGTCCCGGTGCAGCCGGGCCACGTCGGCGGCGCTGTTCTCGAAGCCGTCGATGTCGTACACCGGCACGTCGACGGACGGGTCCACCCTGCCGTTGAGCTGCCACTGCCAGGCAAGGCCGGGGCGTGGCTGCCAGCGCGCGCCGGTCGCGGGGCGGCGGGTGGGCGTGCGTTCCGGGGAGGGGCGGCCGGTCGCCGGCCGGCCGGTCGTGGGACTCGGCGCCGGACCGGGCGGCCGGGACGTCGTCGGGCCGCCGGTCGTGGGGACGGGGACCGGCGTGGGGCCCGTGGGCCGGGTGGTCGCGGAGCTGGTGTCCGGCCCGCTCGTGCCCGTCCCCTCGGCCTGTCCCCCCGTACTCCCCGAGCACCCCGCGAGGAGGGCCAGGGCCAGGAGCGCGACGGCGAGGGCCGCGCCCGGGCGCCGCCTCACCGCTCCGCCTCCGCCAGGGCCGGGGTCAGCCCCGCCCAGGGGTTCGGCGGCTCTCCCGTCACCGGGCCGCAGACCCCCGCGCCCCGTTCCCGCGCCGTGCGCACGGCCAGCGGGACGAGCGGGGCGGGCACCCCGTACACCAGGTGGCAGAGCCGCTCGGACGGCAGGCGCGCCGTCCACGACGGGCGGCTGAACGTCGAGACGTACGTCGACCAGTGGCCCTCGAAGGTGACCGTCAGGTCCGCGAGCCGCACGTACCCGGGGGCCGGGTGGACCCCCGGGTTGATGACCACGGGGGAGATGCCCTCCCTGCGCAGCGAACGGACCGTGCGCCGGCAGGCCGGCAGGCCGTCGCGCCCCGCCGTCGTCTGGTCCAGGAAGCAGCCGTCCACCCCGTACCACTCCCGGTGCCGGAGCGCCTCCTCGGTGACGACCTCCGCGTCGCGCATGCCGTAGTCCGTGTCCACGTAGCCGAGCAGCCGGGCCCCCGCGGACCGCAGTGCGCGGGCCGCGGCGGCGAACGCGGGGTCCGGCGCGTCGCCGGGGCCGCTCGCCGGGTTGAGCACGACGGCGTACGTGTGCGCGGCGCCGTTGATCAGCCGGTGCCAGGCGTCCGGGTCCTCGGCGGGGTGGACGTACAAAGGGATGAGCAGGCTCACGGCGCCGCCACCCCGTCGGGCACGAAGGAGCGGGGCCGGGCCTCCCACAGCGCCGCGAGCGACGCGTCGAGCGAATGGGCCGGGGCCCAGCCCAGGGCGGCGGCGGCCGCGGTGACGTCCGAGCACTGCCAGGACACCCGCGCGGACCGCTCGGAACCGCCCCCGTCCCCGCCCTCCTCCACGATCCGGCCGCGGAACCCGGCCGCGTCCGCGAGGCGCCGTACCAACTCCCGTACGGGAAGCGCCTCGCCGCCGCCGACGTTCAGGACGGGCGGCAGCGGACCGGGCGCGGTCGCCGCCAGTTCCACCGCACGGGCCACGTCCCGCACGTCCACGAAGTCGCGGTACGCGGAGAGGTCGCCGAGCCGCAGCTCCCCCTCCGGGTCCCCGGGATCCGCCACCTCGGCGAGGAGCGCGGCGACCCGGCCCGGCAGGCCCGTGGCGGGCGCCCCGGCGCCCACCGGATTGCCCACCCGCAGCACCACGGCGTCGAGCCCCGACGCCGTCACCGCCACCGTGCCCGCCAGCTTGGTCGCGCCGTACGGCCCCGCCGGGGCGCACGGCTCCGACTCGGCCACCCGCAGACCGGGCGTTCCCGGCCCGTACTCGGCGGCCGACCCCAGGTGGACGAGCCGGGCCCCGGGCGCGGCCTCGCGCAGGGCCGCGCACAGGGCGGCGGGCCCGCGCGCGTTCACCTCCGCGAGCGTGACGGCGTCGCCGCCGGTCGCGCCCGCGCAGTTGACCACGGCGTCGGGCGCGGCCTTCGCGAGCGCCCCCGCCAGGAGGTACGGGCGGTCGGCGGCGAGGTCGACGGCGACGTCGGCCCCCGGGGAACGGCCGCCGACGAGCACCCGCGCGCCCGGAAGGGCGCGCAGCCGCTCGGTGACGTGGCCGCCCAGGTACCCGCCGGCGCCGAGGACGAGGATGCGCATCGCTGTTCAGGCTCCCTTGAGCAGGAGGGACTTGCGGCTGGTGAACTCCGCGTTGGCCCGGTCGTAGTCGTCGGGACGGCCGATGTCCAGCCAGTAGCCGTCGAAGTCGTAGGCGTGCGGGGGCGTCTCGGCGGCGAGCAGGTCGAGGACCAGCTCGTCGAAGCCGAGGGGGAGCCCCGGGGTGTAGGCGTCGAGGGTCTTCCGGGAGACGCCGTAGACCCCCATGGACACCCGGTAGTCGATGCTGGGCTTCTCGGTGAAGGCCACCACCCGGCTGTCGTCGGTGGTCAGCACCCCGAAGTCGATGTGCACCTTGCGGGCGTACGTGGCGATGGTCAGCGGCGCGCCCGACGTCTCGTGCCGGTTCAGCACGTCGGCGTAGTCGAGGTCGGTGAGCACGTCGCCGTTCATGACGAGGAAGTGCTCCGGCAGCCGGTCGCGCAGGTTGAGCAGCGGGCCCATGGTGCCGAGCGGGTTCTCCTCGGTGGCGTAGTCGATGCTCAGGCCCCACTGCGAACCGTCGCCCACGTAGGCGCGGATGATCTCGCCGAGGTGCCCGATGGCGAGGGTGCAGTGGGTGAAGCCGGCCTGGGAGAGCTGGCGGAGCACGATCTCCAGGATCGCGTGCTGGTCGCCGATGGGGACGAGCGGCTTGGGCAGCGCGGTGGTGTACGGCCGCAGCCGGACGCCCTTTCCACCGGCCAGGATCACAGCGTGCATGGCATACCTCCTGCGGGACGTGCCGGACGGGTCAGATGTTGTAGATGCCGGTCTTGTAGCGGGCCAGGTTCGCGGGGTCGGTGAACCATTCGGCGGTCCGCGCGAGGCCCTCCTCCAGGGAGTGGTCCGGCTGCCAGCCGGTCGCCGCGGTCAGCCGGGAGGCGTCCGCGACCAGCCGCATCACCTCGGAGTCGGCGGGACGCAGCCGCGCCGGGTCCTCGCGGACGTCGAGCGGGGTGTCCATCACCTTGCCGATCAGCGCGACCAGGTCGCCGACGGAGATCTCCCCGCCCGTGCCCGCGTTGAGGGTGCGGCCCACGACGTCCTCCGCCGGGGCCGTGCCCACGGCGAGGAACGCCCGCGCGGTGTCCTTCACGTAGGTGAAGTCCCGGGTGGGGCGCAGGTCCCCGAGGGTCAGGGTGCGCTCCCCGGCCGCCACCTGGCCGATGACGGTGGGGATCACGGCCCGCATCGACTGCCGGGGGCCGAAGGTGTTGAACGGGCGGAGCGTCACCACGGGGGTGCCGAAGCTGGCGTGGTAGCTGTCCGCGAGCCGGTCGCCGCCCGCCTTCGACGCGGCGTACGGCGACTGGGTGTTGATGGGGTGGTCCTCGGTGATCGGGACCGTCTGCGCCGTGCCGTACGTCTCGCTGGTCGAGGTGTGCACCAGGCGGGGCGTCCCCAGGGCGCGCACGGCTTCGAGGACGTTGAGGGTGCCGGTCACGTTGGTGTCCACGTAACTGTGCGGCGCCTGGTAGGAGTACGGGATCGCGATGAGCGCGGCGAGGTGGTACGCGCAGTCCGCGCCCTCCAGGAGACCGCGCACCGAGCCCGGGTCGCGGACGTCGCCGAGCACGATCTCCACCTGGTCCAGGACGTCGGGGGAGAGGGTCTCCAGCCAGCCGTACGAGGAGAACGAGTTGTACTGGGCCATGGCCCTGACCCGGTGGCCGGAGGCGACGAGCGCCTCCGTGAGGTGCGAGCCGATGAACCCTTCGGCTCCGGTGACGGCGGCGAGCGGTGCGGAGGTCAACTCTTCGGTCCTTTCGACGGGAACAGCACGGTGACGGGCATGAGGAGCGGTGGGCGGGCGGTCCGGTCAGACGTGCGGGGACGGCCGGCCCAGGAGGGCGACGACACAGGCCGCCAGACAGACCGCGGCCGCGGCGCAGATCGACGACAGCACGGCGGACCCGCCGGGCGGCCCCGCCACGGTGACGACCGCGGCGCCCGCGGCCGTCGCCAGGCAGACCACCGCGGGCGGCCAGGCCACGCCGAACGCCTGGAGCAGGAGGGCGGTCCACAGCAACGCCGCGAGGGACAGCAGCGCGGCCGGGCCGGAGCCCAGGAACAGCGCCGGGACCAGCAGGAGCGGCAGGTAGCAGAGGAGGCAGAGGGCGAGGACGCCGGACGAGCGGAGCAGGAACGCCCGGGGCGTCGCGCTGGCGCGCAGCGCGGCGACCGACCAGCCCCGGTAGCGGTAGAGCAGCCACTCCGCCGGGCCCATGCTCAGCGTCAGGACGATGACCGCGTACGGGTCCCGCCGGCCCTCCAGCATCACGAGCACCGCCGCCGCGAGCCCGAACAGGCCGTACGGCACGGAGCCGTGCAGCCGGGGGCGCGGGCCCTCGGCCGCCGGGACGGCGAGGCCGGAGGCCAGCACCCGCAGGGCAACGGCCAGCGTGGCGAGCAGCGCGAGCAGCGGGAAGGTGAGCCGCAGCAGGGTGCCGGGCTCCCACCAGGGCAGTACGGCCGCACCGGCGATCAGCGGGCTGAGCGCGGCGAGCAGCAGCCGCTCCCGGCCGAGCACGAGCAGGACGCCCGCAGCCGCCAGGTACAGCGACTGGGCCGCCGCCGCCACGGTGGCGGGACCGCCCCCGGCGGGGATCGCGGCGAGGCCCGTGGCCACGCACGCCCCCAGCACGGAACCGGCCAGCAGCGTGCGCGACGCCTCCCGCCGGCCCGTGGTGAGCCGCAGGTGCGCCCGGTGCCCGAGCGCCTGCCCCCACGCCCAGGAGACGACGCCCGCCGTGACCAGGACGGGGGCGTGCTCGTCGATCCGCCACAGCGGTCCGGTGAGCAGGTACGCCAGGGCCGGGAGCGCGAACAGGAGGCCGCGCAGCAGGCACCGCACGGTGTCGGGCCGCCACGGGTCCGGGGGCGCGGCCGGCTCGGGGAACGCCCGGGGTACCCGCTCGTACAGCGCCGCCGCGAGCGAGAACAGGGTGGGGTGGCCGTACCGCTCCTTGATCACGACGGCGGACAGGCCGTCCGCCTCCAGGAGCGCGGCCACCTCGTAGGGGTGGACGGCCGGACCGATGCGGTCGGCGAGCTCGGCGGCGAGCGCGCTGACCGCCTCCTCGTCGGGGCCCTTGGAGGGGAGCCGGATCGCGAGCGTGGCGTCGTCCAGGAACCGGCGGGGACGCGGCACGGCCAGGCGGATGGCGAGCGTGTCCTGCTCGGCCCCGCCGGGTTCGAGGGAGATCGGCCCGCTCATCCGGCGAGGCTCCCCGTGCGGCTGACCGCCGGGACGGGCAGGACGATCCGGGCCGGCTCCGACCGCCGCCCACCGGCGGCCAGTTCGTGGTAGATCGCGCGGAAGGTGTCGACGGTCTGCCGGAGGGTGAACCGCTCGATCACCCGCAGCCGGGCCGCCTCGCCCATCGCCCGGCGCCGGACGGGATCGCCGAGGAGGGTCAGGGCGGCCTCCGCCATCGCGGCCGGGTCGCGCGGCGGCACCACGAGACCGGTGTCGCCGACGGCCTCCCGCACGCCCCCGACGTCGGTGGAGACGGTCGCCCGCCCGCACGACATCGCCTCGATCAGGGTGAACGGGAAGCCCTCGCTGATGCTGGACAGCATCACGACGTTGCCGGCCGCGTAGGCGTCCTTGATGTCGTCGACGCGCCCCTCGAAGGTCACGGCGTCCGCGTGGCCGAGCCCGGCCGCCAGGGCCTCGCAGCGCTCCCGGTAGGCCTCGCCGCCCCGGGGCGTGCCGCCGAAGAGCCGCAGCCGCACCTCGGGCATCCGCTCCCGTACCAGGGCGAGGGAACGGATCAGCGTCTCCAGGTCCTTGATCGGGTCCACGCGCCCGGCCCAGCTCAGGGTGGGGGCGTCCGGCTCGGGCCCGGCGGGCGGGAAGGCGGCGGGGTCGACGCCGTTGTAGACGGTGCGGATGGACTCGGGGGCGGCGCCGCCCTCCTCCTCCCACAGCCGGTTGTAGCGGTTGCCCGGGGTGATCAGGGCCGCCTTGCGGTAGCTCTCCTCCGCGAGCAGCCGGAAGAAGCCCAGGACCACGGCCTTCACCGGCCAGCGGTAGGGGGCGGTGCGGTAGCCGAGGTAGCGCTCGCGCAGGTAGACGCCGTGCTCGGTGAGCAGCAGCGGCACCCCGTTCCGTTCCAGGGCCGCGAGGCCCGGCAGGGCGGCCACCCCGCCGCTGACGGCGTGCGCGACGCCCTCCGAGGGCGGCGGCGCGGACAGCGGCCGCAGCGCGTGTTCGAGCAGGGCCGTGGCGGTGATCGCGTCGTGCAGGGTCGGCCGGGCCTCCCGCACGGCGAGCCCCGGCCGCCGCCACACGGAGGTGAGGACCGAGATCGCCGCGTCGCTCCGCAGGAACGGGCTGAGCTGTCCGTCCCCCGCGGCGTGCGCGAGGACGTACAGGGCGGGGCCGAAACCGGCCTCGGCGCCCGGGTCGAGCAGCGCCGTCACGAACTTCTCGTAGGCGTCGGCGAGCCGCCTGCCCGCCCTGCCCCGGGGTGGCCGGCCCTCCGGCGCCGGGCCCCACATGGGCACGGACAGGACGTGGGAGACGTGGGCCGGCAGGTCCCAGGCGAGCGGTTCGCGGCCGGAGCCGGTGACGGCGAGGACGTCGAAGTCGACGTCCGGCATGCCGGTGACGAGCTGGTCGCACCAGACGCTGACGCCCCCGTGGCTGTGCGGGTAGGTGCCTTCGGTCAGGAGGGTGACGCGCGGGGCGCCGGAGCGCCGCTCGCCGCGGTGAACGTGCATAGGTGTGTGCTCCACGGCCGTGGTGGGAGTGGTCGTGCCGGTCCCGGCCGCCGGTGGACGGCCGGGACCTCGCTGCCCGTACGGGATCAGCGCCGGGTGGTACGGCGGTCAGCCGCCCGTGCCGGGGGAGACGGGCTCGGCCACGCCCTCGGGGACCAGGGCGGCGGGCGCCGGGGCCGGGACCGCGGCCGGGGCGGAGCCGCCCGCGTCGACGGCCGGGGCGGAGGGCAGCGCCAGGGACAGCGGCGCGCCCGCGAGGGACGTCCAGCCGGAGCGCCCGCCCGCGTACGCCTCGCCGAAGGCGGAGCCGGACCGCAGGGTGCCCTCGGGCACGGTCACCGGGACCGTCGTGCCGCTCGGGCCCTCGACGGTCACCGTGGCGCCGACGCGGTACGCCGTGACCTGGCCGTTCTGCACGGCCGTGCGCCAGGCGGAGCGCCGCTGGAGCTCCCGTCCGATGTCCTTCATCCGCAGGTTCACCACCGGGGTGCTCGGGGCGAACAGCGCGTCGTAGGCGTCGAGGACGCCGTCCAGGACCGGGTAGGCGATGCGGTCCTCGGCCAGGTTCGACTGGTGGATGAAGTGCGGCTTGGGATCGTTGGCCAGGACGTGGCCCAGGGCGATCTGCCGCTCCAGGGGCACGATGTGGTCCGCGTAGCCGGTGGCGGGGTCGAGCGGGGCGGCCAGGCAGGTGGTGGTGGCCGGGTTGTCCTCGCAGATCCCGCTGCCGCCCTGCGCGCGGCTGGTGTAGATCCAGTTGTACTCGTCGACCTGTTCGGCCGCCCGGCCCGCGTTGTAGAAGACGTTCATCGGGTAGCGGGGGACCGTCGTGGCCGTTCCGACCTGGCGCTGTCCGGGCTCGCGGGAGTTGTCCGAGGCCAGCCAGCCGATGCCGTTGTCGCCGAGGGCCGGTCCCAGGTTCGGGTTGTCGGCGTTCTGCTGGGGCAGGACGCGCAGTCCGGAGTGCTCGCCGGTGACCAGCTCGTCGTTCTGCAGCGGGAGGCCGTTGAGCTGGCCCCAGACGCGGTTGAGGGCGATCTCGTCGGAGACGTTCTGCCGGGAGACCCACTTGATCGAGCCGTTGGGGTTCGTGGCGCACTGCCACGGCACCACGCTGGTGTTCTGCTCGCAGCCGAGGAAGGCGTGGGTGTAGGTGTGGTTGATCCAGCGGAAGTCGTTCCGCTTGGCGACGAACCGGTCGGCCAGCGGGTCCGCGCCGTTGTTGTCCGCGCGGAAGTCGACGGTGCCGGCGGCGTTGTAGGCCATGTCCAGGGTGAAGCCGCGCGAGGTCTGCCAGGAGGCGGCGTGGTCCACGTCGGCGGCCGTCATCCGGATCGGGTCCGGCACCGCGTTCGGGTCGGTGCAGTCCACGTCGCCGGGCGTGCAGTTGAGCGTGGAGTTCCAGCGGTCGTCGGCCGCGAACACGTCGTCGACGTGGACGGCGAAGTAGTTCCGGGAGGCGCCCAGGTGCGTCCCGCCGGTCATCCACTCCACGATGCCCCGGGCGAGGAGGCGGAACTGCTGCTGGTACTGGTTGTAGACGAACGTGACGACCAGTTCGCGGCGCCCGTCGTGCCGGTACTCGCCGACCAGGGACCCGCGCTTGGTCGTCCCGGGTATCGCCGCCTCGACGTACGGGGTGAAGTCGGCACCCGCCGTCGGCGTCGACAGATAGGCGTAGCTCTCGCCCACGGAGGGCGAGTTGTCCTCGAACGGCACGGCCCCTTCGAGGTAGTCGAACGGGCCCGAGAGCCCGGCCGGGGTCGTCTGCGCCCGCACCCCGTCGAGGCTTCCCGCGTACCCGCCGTAGACCGCGTACTGGAGGCCGACCTCGGGCCGGGCGTAGGTGTACGCGTCGACCTGCGGGATGTCGTAGGTCCGCTCGTAGTCCGCGAGCGCGGTCATCTCCGCGGAGCCGGCCGGGAACGGGTTGTCGTTCGGCAGGACGACGGCCTGGAACTTGGCCCGGTTCCGGCCGCCGACGCTGTCCGCGAGGTAGGCGGCGTCGATGACGGGACGGTCGGCACGGGTGAGGTCGATCTCCGTGTACGGCGTTCCCGCGGCGTCCAGTTCGGCGGCGATGGCGTCGGTGGCCGGCCCGCCGTCGGTCACGACGAGGACCCTCAGGTCGATGCGCGGATCCGTCCCGGCCGCCTGCGCCGACGTGCCCGGCAGGGCGAGGGCGGCGACGAGCGCGCCCGTGGTGAACAGGGTGGTGCCTATGAGCCGCTTCATGCGGTGGTGTCCCCTCCCGGAGCAGGGGTGAGTACGGCTCCGAGGAGCGGACGCACCCCCTCGTGGGCGCCGGCATCCCCCTCGAAGGCCGGTCGTCCACGCATCCGTCGCGTCAAATGGTGAGGTATCTGTGGAGCTTTCGTGGTCCCGCCGCGAAAGGTGACGAAAAAACGCGGGCGTCCGGGGCGGTGATTCCGGTGTGACGATCGGACCGGAGCCCGGTCCGGGCCCCGGCCGCCCTCCGCACCCGGGGTTCGATGCCCAGGTGGGAGCGGTGGCCGGGGCGTCGGCGGATCGTGGGGCCGCCGGGGCGGCTGCCATTGGTGTAGACCGGTGGGCCGGACGGGGCGAGGGTCTGTTTCCGGACGCGCTGCCCCGCCCGGCCGGAGATCGTCAGGCGCAGAGGACGCGGGTCTCGGGCGTGTAGACCGGACCGCCGCTGACGCTGGAGCTGTCGCTGAACTCGGCGTAGAAGTAGGAGTAGAAGCCGATGTTGCCGTTGCAGCCGGAGTCGGCGGCGACCTGGAGCGTCAGGGTCACGGTCCTGCTCTGGCCGGGCGGGACGGTGGCTCCGTAGTTGGCGCCGAGGTTGGCGGGGCCGGTGCCGGCGCAGGGGGTGCTGCCGCCGGGGCCGACCAGCGAACAGCCGGTGAACGAGTACTTCAGGTCCGGGCGCTGGGTGGTGAGCCAGGTCGGGTCGATCGTCTGGTAGACGAACCAGACGTCGTAGGAGTGGTTGTTCTTCAGCGTCATGGACAGGTTCACCGTGCCGCCGGGGGTGGTCGTGGCGGCGTCCGTGCTGAAGGACAGCTCGGCGGAGGCCAGCGACGCGGACGCGTTCGCGGTCGGGGCCAGGCCGAACACGGCGAGGAAGAGGGCGAGGACGGCGGTGAGACCGAGGCGTCTCGTGAGGTGGGATCGCATGGCTCGGGAGGCTAGGGACGGGCGCGGCCCGGCGTCTGCCCCCGCGCGGGCGGTCCGGGCGGCCGGCGGCCGAAAGTGCGCTTCCCGTGAAGGAGCTGGAAGGAAAGCGTGACGGGCGTCCGCCGGCCGCATCCGCGCACGCCGCGACGGGTGCGGCCCCCCGCCGCCGGCCGGCCCCGCCTCCGGCGGCTCCCCGCAGTGTGGGCTACACCATTGGCGCGTACGCAACAGGTCCGCGCGCCCGGCGCGTCCGCCGCACCGGCCGGACACCGCGCACTCCCGGCCAGAGGGCCGACTTTCGGCCCCGCCGCCGTCCTGCCCCGCCGTCGGGCGCGCTCCTCACGTGGTGGGACGCGTGCGCCCGAGGTGACGTACGCCTCCCGGCGGCGGCGAACGTCCCGGCGCCCGGATGAAACCTTCTCGTCGTCCGCACCGTCCTCTCACGCGGGAGAAGGACCTGGAACAACGGGGAGTGGTCGATTCCATGGGGCGGAACAAGTACGCGGCGCACATAGCGGTGGTCGCCTCCGCGGTCGGACTCAGCCTGGCGGTGTGGGCGGCCAGTGCGGTCACGCAGACGGAGGCGGAGGCCGACGCCGGGAGCGGGCGGCCGACGGCCGTGCGGTCGCCGGCCGGGGAAGCCGGGAGCCCGGCCCAGGCGCCGCCCAAGAAGATGCCCGAGAGCATCGCGCACGACGCCGAGGCGGGCGGCAGGGCGGTCAACATCACCATCGACGACGGGCCCGACCCGCGCTGGACGCCCCCGATGCTGGAGATCCTGAAGGAGCACGGCGTCAAGGCCGTGTTCTGCATGGTGGGGCCCGAGGCGAAGCGCCACCCCGACCTGGTCAGGAGGGTCGTCGCGGAGGGGCACCGGCTCTGCGACCACACCATCTCCCACGACACCGCGATGGACCGGAAGTCCGTCGCGTACCAGAAGCAGCAGATCCTGGACGCGAAGAAGATGATCGAGGACGCGGCCGGGGGAGCGAAGGTCGAGTACTACCGGGCGCCCGGCGGGGCCTTCACGCCGGACAGCCGGCGGATCGCCGCGGAGGCGGGCATGCGGCCGCTCGGCTGGAACGTGGACACCAAGGACTTCGAGCTGCCCGGCACGGCCTCGATCGTGAACACGGTCAAGACCGAGCTGTCCAACGGGCCGACCATCCTCTTCCACGACGGCGGCGGCGACCGCGCCCAGACCGTCGCGGCCCTGCGACAGGTGCTGCCGTGGCTCAAGGGGCAGGGGCGCACCTTCAGCTTCCCCGTACGGACGACTCCCTGAGGCCGGTACGGACGGCGCTCCGAGGCGCGTGCGGACGGCTCCGGGGTCCGTACCCGAGGCCTCCGGAAACGCGAGGAGGACCGCCCGGCCGGTGCCGGGCGGTCCTTCCGCCGTACGGGCCGCCCTCCAGAGCGCGGTACGACGGCCCGAGCGTCTCGGAGGTGCGAGCCTAGGAGTCGTCGCGCTTCAGGGAGTCGCGGACACCCTCGACCTTCCCCTGGGCCTTCTCGCCGACCTCGCGGGCCTGGCCCTTCATCTGGTCGGCCTTGCCCTCGCTCTTCAGGCGCTCGTTGCCGGTCGCCTTGCCGGCCGCCTCCTTGAGCTTGCCCTTGGCCTTGTCCATGTGGCTCTCACCCATGACTGATACGCCCCTTTTCTGGTCGACTGGGGTACTTCGGTCACGTTAGGCGGGTTCCCCGGATCCCGCTCGTCAACCATCCGATTCCGATCCCGCCGGACGGGCCCTCCGGCATCGGACGAGATCCGCACGTGGACCCTCCGCCCCGGAGAGAAAACCGCATGCACGTGCGTGCGGAAGGCTGGCAGCATGCCCGGATGGATCACGCCCTCGAACGTCTGGTCGTCCGCCACACCCGCCGCGTCCCCGTCCCGGCCGGCCCCGCCGGAGACGGCGCCGGAGCGGTCCGGCAGCTCGACGCCGCCCTGGCGACGGCGGGGTTCAAGCTCTCGGCCGACCTGTTCGACGCCCTCTCCGGCCTCGCGCGGGAGACGGTCCTCACGACCGCCGTCCGCACCCTGGAGACCGTCCGGGAACTGGTCGGCGACCACGTCCGGCACAACGTCTGCTTCGTGGACTTCCCGGCCGGCGTGCCCGACACCCACGAGTTCTGGGCGCGGTGCGTCACCGAGGCCCTCGCCGACCCCTCCGCGCGGAAGAGCGTGACCGAACGGCTGCGCACCGGCGTCCTGAACCTGCTCGACCTCCCGTCCTACGGCACCTACCGGCACACCTACGAGGAGATGCTCGCCGCCCACGACGAGCTGATCGCCTCGGCCGGCGACCGCGTGACCGTGCTGCACCCCGGCCGCCCGCTCGACGACGAGGCCACCGCCCTCTACCTGGACCTGGCCGGAAGCACCACCCCGCTCGGCGACGACCACCTGCGCGACCTCGCCGTCCTCGCCGCCCACCGCGCCGACGGGCCCCAGCCCGAGGAGATCCCGGTCCGGGAGATCCGCGCCGTCGTCAACCGGGCCCGGCTCGCGGCCGGTGCCGACCCGCTCCTGGACACCGTCACCGACGTGCTCCGCCTGGCGTGCGCGCTCGCCGACGGCGACGTCGCCCTGCGGGAACCGACCCGCTTCCGCGCCCTGTCCCGGCCGGTCCGCCGCGCCCTGCTCGGCGGCCTCGACGCCGTCGTCGCCGCGAGCCCCGTCAAGCTCGCCGACGTCTCCGCGCACCGCGAGGCCTGGAAGCGCCTGGGCGAGCGGCTGCACCCGCACGAGTACCCGCGGTGGCCGCACGCCGCCGAGGTCTTCGCCGTCGCCCGGGGCGAGCGGGCGGCCCCGTCCTTCGACAGCCGCGTGGAGGAACTGCTCGGCCGGAACGACGTCACCGGCGCGGTCGAACTGCTGGCCTCGGCCCCCGGCCGGCTCCTGCGCGCCCTCGACCGACTGCTCCGCGCGGCCGACGGCCCCGAGGAGCTGGACGCCGTCGTCACCGCGTGCGAGCGGGCCCTCCCGCAGGTCTCCGGCCGCGTCGTCCTCTCCCTCCGCGAGCACCTCCGCAACCGGACGGGCGAGGACGGGGAGCGCCGGGTCTTCGTCAACCGGCTCGGCGGCGCCTGGGTCACCGCCGACACCAGGCCCCCGCTGCCGGACGCCGCGCGCGAACGCCTGTGCGCCGCCCTCGACGCCGAGACCCGGCGCCGGCTCCCCGCCCCCGGCCGCCTGTTCGTCGACCCCGCCGTCCTGGACGTGGCGCTCCCGCTCAGCGGCAGGGCGACCGCCGACGGCCTCGGCGTCCTGCCGCGCGGCTCCGTCTCGCCGGTGGAGGGCGACCTGCTGCGCTTCTTCACCTACTGGAAGCAGACGGGCCGGAGCACCGACTACGACCTGTCGGCCCTCGTCCTGGACGCCGACCACCGGACCGTCACCTGGCTCTCGTACACCGCCCTCACCGCGGTCGAGGGCGCCCATTCGGGTGACATCACCGACGCTCCCCAGGGCGCCTCGGAGTTCATCGACCTGCGGCTCGGCGCCGTGCGCGGCACGTACGTCGTCCCGCAGGTGAACATCTACTCCGGCGAGGGCTTCGAGGAGGTCGAGGAGTCGTTCTTCGGCTTCATGCTCCGCGACGCCGAACAGAAGGGGCGCCCCTTCGAGCCGCGCACGGTCCGCATGAGGTCGGACCTGCGCGGCCCCGGCCGGGTCGCGCTGCCGCTCGCGTTCGAACGGGACGACGACGGCCGCTGGCACGCGCGCTGGCTGCACCTGTACCTCAAGGGCAGCCCGTCGGCGAACCGCGTCGAGGAGAACCGGGTGTCGGTCGCGGTCCTGCTCAGGGGACTGCTGGCCCGCACCCCGCTGACGGTCCGCCACCTCGTGGGCCTGATGGCGGACGACGCCCCGGCGCCGGCCGCGTGGGACGGCACGGCGGTGCCGGACGGCCCCGTCACGTACATCGGTCTGGACCGCCCCGCCGGCCTGCCCCCGGGCTCGCGCGTCTTCACTCCGGAAAATCTGCGCGACCTGATCCCCGCCTGACTGCTACGGTCGTCCCGGGCGAGGCCATGAAGAGGCTTCCTTCTCACCTTCCATGAAAATAGTCTCTTCGCTTTCCTCGCCCCTTCGCTTCTCTCGCGGCGGGCCCCCGTTCGGGCGGTGGGAACGGGGCCGGCCGTGTCCGCCGGCGGTCCGGTTGCGTTGGTCGGGGCATGACCTCAGCACGACGCATCTCCTCCGTCCTCGCCGTCGCCGCCGCCTTCACGTGCCTGGGCGCGTCCGCGGCGAGCGCCGCCCCCGCCGCCGGCCCGCTCGGCCCGCCGATCAACCCGGTCACGGAGCTCGACTCCCTGGCCGCGACCGGTCTCCCCGAGGAGCAGGCCGCCCAGCTCCCCGGCCTCTCCGAGCAGCTCGGCGGGCTGAACCGGATCCACGACCTCCAGCAGCTCCACCAGCTCACCGACCTGGCGGCCCCGGTCACCGGGGTGCTCCCCGCGGTCTCCGTCTGACCCGTCCGTCCCCGGGCCGTCACCGGCCTTTGCCACGGCACCGCGCCACCCGCGCGGTGCCGTTCGCGCGTCCGGGCCGCCCGGGGCTCACCAGCCGAAACGCCGGTTCACCAGCGTCGCGAACTCCTCGAAGGACAGCACGCGGTCCCCGTTCATGTCGGCCTCGTCGAACAGGGCCGAGGAGTCGTCGTCGGTCCCCACGCCCCAGAAGGGGATCACGCCCCGCGCGGCCAGCGTGGGGCCCTCGGACCGCAGGGCGTTGATGACCTCGGTACGGGTCAGGGTGCCGTCCCGGTCGAGGTCGAGCGCGTCGAAGAGGGTCCGGGCCTTGTCGCTCATGGGGTGTCCTGGCTCCTGGGTCGGTGACCGCCGGTCGGCGTCGGGTCCTGTGCGGAAGGACGCGACGGGGGCCCGGGAGGTTGCCCCGGCCTCCCCGGGGGCCGCCGAAAACACGTGGACCGGGGAGGCGTTTGCGCGGGAGACTCCCGTTCCTCACCTTCGGTACGACAGGAAGGGGTTGGGTATGGGATCACCTGAAACGCGCGAGGGATTACCGTCCGAGGGTTCGGTACTCCTCGCCCTGCGCCACTACGGACGGGAACTGCTCCGTCTGCGGTGGCTGACCGCGCCGGCCATGCTGCTGCCGGCGCTCGGCAACATCGGCATCCTCTACGTCGCGCCGCTCGTCGTCGCCAAGCTCGTCGGACGGGTCGCCGGGGACGGCGCCGACGCGGGCGGCGTCGGGGCGCACCTCCCGTACGTCCTCGGGTTCGCCGGCGTGCTGCTGGCCGGCGAGACGCTGTGGCGCGTCGGACTGCACTGCCTGCACCGCCTGGAGGCCCGGGGCATCGAGCGGCTCTACGTCGTCGGCATGGACGAGCTGTTCGCCAAGGACTCCTCGTTCTTCCACGACAACTTCGCCGGATCGCTGACCAAGCGGGTCCTCGGCTTCGCCTCCCGCTTCGAGGTGTTCGTCGACACGCTGACCTTCTCGATCATGGGCAACTTGGTGCCGCTGATCTTCGCCTCGGTGGTGCTCTGGCAGTACGACCCGCTGCTCGTGGTCGGCCTCCTGGCACTGATCGTCTTCACCGGCCTGTGCGTCACCCCGCTGATCCGCCGCCGCCAGGCGCTCGTCGCCCGGCGCGAGCAGGCCGTCGCCCGGGTGTCGGGGCACGTCGCCGACAGCCTGATGAACATGGACACGGTCCGGTCGTTCGCCGCCGAGGACCGGGAGGCCGCCGAGCACCGCTCCCGCGTCGCGGAGTCGCGAAGGCTCACCCTGAGGTCCTGGGACTACGGCAACCTGCGCATCGACACGCTCGTCGCGCCGATGTCCGTCCTGACGAACGTCCTCGGACTCGTCCTCGCCGTCACCCTCGGCGGGGGAGAGCACGGCGTGGAGGCCGTCATCGTGGCCTTCACCTACTACTCCAACGCGACCCGGATCATGTTCGAGTTCAACCAGATCTACCGGCGCCTGGAGAGCGCGATGACGGAGGCCGGGCAGTTCACCGAGCTGCTCCTCGAACCGCCCACCGTGCTCGACCCGGAGGAACCGGAGCCGCTGGAGCCCCGGGGCGCCGGCGTCCGCTTCGAGAAGGTCGCCTTCGCCCACGCGGGCGCGAAGCCCCTCTTCGAGGGGCTCGACCTGGACGTGCCCGGCGGGGCGAAGGTCGGGTTCGTCGGCAGGTCCGGCGGCGGCAAGAGCACCCTGACCCGGCTGCTGCTGCGGATGGCGGACGTCGACGGGGGCCGGATCCTCATCGGCGGGCAGGACATCAGCCGGCTGCGCCAGGCCGACCTGCGGAGCATGATCGCCTACGTGCCGCAGGACCCGGCGATGTTCCACCGGAGCCTGCGGGACAACATCGCCTTCGCCCGGCCGGACGCCACCGAGGCCGAGATCCGGCGCGCGGCCGAGGCGGCGCACGTCACGGAGTTCACCGACGCGCTCCCCGACGGCTTCGACACCATGGTGGGCGAGCGGGGCGTGAAGCTGTCCGGGGGCCAGCGCCAGCGGGTCGCCCTCGCCCGGGCGATCCTGCGCGACGCCCCGGTCCTCCTCCTCGACGAGGCCACCAGCGCCCTGGACTCCGAGAGCGAGCTCCTCGTCCAGGAGGCGCTGTGGCGCCTCATGGAGGGGCGGACCGCGCTCGTCGTCGCCCACCGGCTGAGCACGGTGGCCGGGATGGACCGGCTCGTGGTCCTGGACCGGGGCCGGATCGTGGAGCAGGGCACACACCAGGCGCTCCTTGACGCGGACGGCGCCTACGCCAAGCTGTGGCAGCACCAGTCGGGCGGCTTCCTGGACGACACCAGGGAGGGGGCCGAGCTGCGCCGGTGAGGGGTCGAGGGGGACCCGGGCGGGTTGTCCACAGGCTGCCGGAGGCCGGGTCGACCGGGTTGTCCACAGGTTGCGGCGGACGGGACCGGGGTGTCGGCGGAGGCGGATACGCTTCACGAATGGTCCTCTCCGACGCTTCCCCAGAGATCTCCGAGCCCGCCCGGGTGCTCCACCGTGTCTTCGGCTACAGCTCCTTCCGGGGGGAGCAGCAGGAGATCATCGAGCAGGTCGTCGGCGGCGGCGACGCGCTCGTGCTGATGCCGACCGGCGGCGGCAAGTCCCTCTGCTACCAGATCCCGGCCCTGGTCAGGGACGGCACGGGCATCGTGATCTCGCCCCTCATCGCGCTCATGCAGGACCAGGTGGACGCGCTGCGGGCTCTCGGGGTGCGGGCCGGGTTCCTGAACTCCACGCAGGACCCGTACGAGCGGCAGGCCGTCGAGCAGGCGTTCCTCGCGGACGAGCTGGACCTGCTCTACCTGGCCCCCGAGCGGCTGCGGACCGAGGGCACGCAGCGGCTCCTGGACCGGGGCCGGGTGTCGCTCTTCGCGATCGACGAGGCGCACTGCGTCGCCCAGTGGGGCCACGACTTCCGGCCCGACTACCTGGCCCTGTCCATGCTGCACGAGCGGTGGCCGAAGGTGCCGCGGATCGCGCTGACGGCGACGGCCACCGAGGCCACCCACGCCGAGATCGCGAAGCGGCTGGGCCTGGAGGACGCCCGGCACTTCGTCGCCGGCTTCGACCGGCCGAACATCCAGTACCGCATCGTCCCCAAGAACAACCCGTCCAAGCAGCTCCTGGAGCTGATCAGGACCGAGCACGCGGGGGACGCCGGGGTCGTCTACTGCCTCTCGCGGTCCTCCGTCGAGAAGACCGCCGCGCTCCTGGTCGAGCAGGGCGTCGACGCCGTGCCGTACCACGCCGGCATGGACGCCCGCACGCGTGCCGCGAACCAGGCCCGCTTCCTGCGCGAGGACGGGGTCGTCGTGGTGGCGACGATCGCCTTCGGCATGGGCATCGACAAGCCGGACGTGCGGTTCGTGGCCCACCTGGACCTGCCGAAGTCCGTCGAGGGCTACTACCAGGAGACCGGCCGCGCGGGCCGCGACGGCGAGCCGGCCACGGCCTGGCTGGCGTACGGCCTCCAGGACGTGGTCCAGCAGCGCAAGCTCATCGACTCCTCCGAGGGCGACGAGCAGCACCGCCGGGGCCTCGCCATGCACCTGGACGCCATGCTGGCGCTCTGCGAGACCGTCGACTGCCGCCGGGTCCGCCTCCTGGAGTACTTCGGGCAGAAGGGCGAGCCGTGCGGCAACTGCGACACCTGCCTGGCCCCGGCCGAGTCCTGGGACGGCACGGTCGCCGCGCAGAAGCTGCTGTCCACGGTGTGGCGGCTCGCCAAGGAGCGGCGCCAGAAGTTCGGCGCCGGCCAGATCATCGACATCCTCCAGGGCAAGCGGACGGCCAAGGTCATCCAGTTCGACCACGACGCCCTCTCGGTGTTCGGCGTCGGCTCCGACCTGGGCACCGCCGAGTGGCGCGGGATCGTCCGCCAGCTCCTCGCCCAGGGGCTGATCGCGGTCGAGGGGGACTACGGGACGCTCGTCCTCACCGAGCAGAGCGGCGAGGTCCTGGGCGGCCGCCGCACCGTCCAGATGCGCAAGGAGAAGGCGGCCGCCCCGGCCCGGAAGGAGTCCGGGAGCCGCTCCGGCAAGGACGCCCGCGTGCCGGTCGACCTGCCGGCGGAGGCCGTCCCGGTCTTCGAGGCGCTCCGCGCCTGGCGGGCCGCGACCGCCCGCGAGCAGGGCGTCCCGGCGTACGTCGTCTTCCACGACGCGACGCTGCGGGAGATCGCGACCCTGCGCCCCGCCACGGTCGAGGAGCTGGGCACCGTCGGCGGCGTCGGCGAGGCCAAGCTGACCAAGTACGCCGAAGGCGTCCTGGAGACGCTGGCGGAGGCCGGCTCCACGGCCCCGTCGGCCGGGCAGGACCCGGCCCCGGCCGCGTCCGGCCCGGCCCCGGCGGCACCCGCGCGGGGGGCCGGGGCGTCCGGGTCCGCGCCCGCGCCCGCCGCTCCGTACGACGACGAACCGCCCTTCGACTTCGACGAGCTCGAACCGCCGTGGGACGAGGAGGAGTAGGGGAGCGGCGGGGGCGGCTCACTCGGGCTGCGGGGTGAGCCGGCGCAGCCCCCTGCGGTCGTAGTAGTGGGTCATGGCGAAGCCGAACAGCAGGGCCGCGACCACGCCGACCGCGATCATGATCCAGCCGCGCGCGAGACCGGCGTCGGCGCGGGCGTCGAAGTAGAGGATGGCCCTGACGCCCTCGCTGAGCTGGTGCATCGGCTCGAAGACGCCCAGGAAGCGGTAGAAGCCCGGGGTGGCCTCCAGCGGGACGGTCGCCCCGGAGGAGGGCAGGGCGAGGGCGATGAAGACGAACATGGAGACGAGCTGGCCGATGCCGCCGAAGGCGGCGTTGATGGCCTGGACCCCCAGGCCGACGGCGACCGTGGCGCAGTAGGAGAACAGCCACAGCGTCGGCAGGTGGTCGGCGTCCATGCCGAGGATCGCCACCGTGGCCACCATGACGAGCGTGGTGGTCAGGACCGAGATGCCGGCCGTCATGAGCATCTTCAGGAGCAGGGTCTGGGTGCGGCTGATGGGCACGGTCGCGTGGCGGGTGTGCCAGGGGCCGAGCTCGCTGTCCGCGTAGCCGAGCGCGGTGTCCACGCCGCTGCTGATCATGTTCCCGCCGATGAAGCCGCCGAGGACGAGCAGCAGGGTGTAGTAGAAGGCGGTGAGGCCCAGGCCGCTGTGCCGGCCGATCGGATGGCCGACGCCGACGACGACCTCCACGGGGTCCGCGAGCAGCAGCCGCGCGGTGGGGACGGTGGCCGGGGCCGCGAGCCGCTCGCCGATGTCCAGGGAGGCCCGGTGGGCGGCGGTCTGCGCGATCTGGGACGCGATGGACGAACCCAGGCTGCCGACACCGGGGTTGGTGAGCACGTCGAGCCTCGGCCGGGCCGTCGCCCGGTTCGTGGTCAGCGCCGTGACGGACGCGGTGAAGTCCTCCGGGACGACCAGCGCGCCGTACACCTTCCCGGACTCCAGCGCGTCCTGGAGCGCCGCGCGGTCCATCCGGCGCCAGTCGACGCCGGTGTCCGAGGCACCGGCCGCGGCGACCGAGTCGGTGATCCGCCGCCCCAGGCTCTCCCGCTGCCCGGGCGGCGGCGGCCCCTGGTCCTCGTCAACCAGGGCGATGGGCAGCCGGTGCAGGTTGTCGGACGGGCTGAGGATGCCCCCCATGTAGAGGAGCGAGAGGACCAGGGCGACCAGGGCGCTCAGGACGGTCGGCACCAGCCACAGCTTGGGGCGCCGGATCAGCGCGGCCGCGCCGACCTGCGGGCCGTGGGGGTGCGGGGGGATCGCGGAGCTCATGGAGCCATCGTCGGCGGAGGGGCCCCCGGGACCCGGGAACACGGACGATACGGGCGGGGCGGGCGTGTCGGACGTTTCGTTCGGGTCGTGCGTGGAGTCCAGCCCGCAAAGGGACCGGGTCCCCTCTGCGTTGGTGCCGGAGTCCCACCCGCACCAGCTTCCGAGTCCCACCCGCGTCGGCCCCGAGCCCCGCCCTCACCCGGCCCGGACCCGTGTCCGTTCCGTTTGCGGAGCGGTGTACATGGCGTTTCAGTGAGAGGGATTCCCCCGCTCGGTGAGAGGGATCCCCCCGCGCTTCTCTGGAGCAGACATGTCGATGGCGTTCGGTTCCCCCTTCGGTTCCTCCGATCCGTTCAGCGAGATGCTGAACCGGTTCTTCGGCATGTCGCCGGCCTCCTCGCCCCCGGCCGTGCAACGCGTGCCGATCGGAAGGCTCCTCACCGAGTCCTCGCACGAACTGCTCAACCTGGCCACCCGCAAGGCGGTCGAGGACGGCACGTCCGACCTCGACACCGAGCACCTGCTGTGGGCCGCCACCCAGGTCGGCCCCTCCCGCAGGCTGCTCGCCGAGGGCGGCGTGGACCCCGACACCCTCGCGAACCGGATCGCCGAGGTGCTGCCCCGGGAGTCCGCCGAGCCCTCCTCGGAGCCCGGCCTCACTCCGGCCGCCAAACGCACC
The DNA here is from genome assembly GCF_040702165.1 of Streptomyces sp. NPDC086147. Taxonomy (NCBI): domain Bacteria; kingdom Bacillati; phylum Actinomycetota; class Actinomycetes; order Kitasatosporales; family Streptomycetaceae; genus Streptomyces; species Streptomyces sp. NPDC086147. The sequence goes on from NZ_JBFBJO010000004.1 coordinate 315,490, forward strand.
CTCGCCCTCGCCCACGCCCGCTCGCAGGCCTCCGGCGTGTCGTACATCGGCCCCGAGCACATTCTCGGCGCCCTCCTCGGCGACCCCGACTCCGGCGCCTCCCGCTTCCTGCGCGCCGAGGACCTGGACGTCTCGAAGCTGCGCGGTGCCGCGGACCAGGCGGCCTTCGGCGGCGAGGGCGCCCCGGCGGCCCCGAAGCAGCCGGCCACCACCCTCGACGAGTTCGGCCGGGACCTCACCGAGGAGGCGAAGGCCGGGAAGCTCGACCCCGTGGTCGGACGGGCCGAGGAGATCGAGCAGACCATCGAGATCCTCTCCCGGCGCTCCAAGAACAACCCGGTCCTCATCGGCGAGCCCGGCGTCGGCAAGACCGCCATCGTCGAGGGCCTCGCCCAGCGCATCGTGGCGGGCGAGGTGCCCGACACCCTCAAGGACAAGCGGGTCGTCTCCCTCGACCTCTCCGGGATGGTGGCCGGAGCCCAGTACCGCGGACAGTTCGAGGAGCGCCTGAAGAAGGTCATCGAGGACGTCCAGAAGGCGCAGGGCGACATCGTCCTCTTCATCGACGAGCTGCACACGGTCGTCGGCGCCGGAGCCACCGGCGAGGGCTCGATGGACGCCGGCAACATGCTCAAGCCGGCCCTCGCCCGCGGCGAGCTGCACGTGGTCGGCGCGACCACCATCGACGAGTACCGCAAGCACATCGAGAAGGACGCCGCCCTCGAACGCCGCTTCCAGCCCGTCCTGATCCCCGAGCCGACCGTCGAGGAGACCGTGCAGATCCTCGAAGGGCTGCGGGATGCCTACGAGGCCCACCACCAGGTCCGCTTCGCCGACGGCGCCCTCGCCGCCGCCGCCGAGCTCTCCGACCGCTACATCAGCGACCGCTTCCTGCCCGACAAGGCCATCGACCTGATGGACCAGGCCGGCGCCCGGGTGCGGCTGCGCAGCGGCGGCCGCTCCACCGAGGTCGTCAGCCGCGAGGACAGGCTCGCCAAGCTGCGCCGCGAGAAGGACCAGGCCGTCGCGGGCGAGCAGTTCGAGAAGGCCTCCGACCTGAAGCGGCAGATCGCCGAGGTCGAGGGCGAGCTCGCCGGCATCGAGGAGCGGCGCGAGGGCGTCGTCTCCGTCACCGCCGGCGACATCGCCGACATCGTCTCCCGCCGCACCGGCATCCCGGTCTCCCAGCTCACCGCCAGCGAGAAGGAGAAGCTCCTCAGGCTGGAGGAGGAGATGCACGCCAGGATCGTCGGCCAGGACGAGGCGGTCACGGCGGTCTCCGAGGCCGTGCGCCGCAACCGGGCCGGCATGGGCGACCCCGACCGGCCCGTGGGCTCCTTCCTCTTCCTCGGACCCACCGGCGTCGGCAAGACCGAGCTCGCCAAGACCCTCGCCGACCTGCTCTTCGGCGACGAGGACCGGATGATCCGGTTCGACATGAGCGAGTTCCAGGAGAAGCACACGGTCGCCCGGCTCGTCGGAGCGCCTCCCGGGTACGTGGGCTACGAGGAGGCCGGCCAGCTCACCGAGAAGGTCCGCCGCCAGCCCTACAGCGTGGTGCTGTTCGACGAGATCGAGAAGGGCCACCCGGACGTCTTCAACACCCTGCTCCAGATCCTCGACGACGGGCGCCTCACCGACGGGCAGGGCCGCACGGTCGACTTCCGCCACTGCGTCGTCATCATGACGTCCAACATCGGCGCCCACCGCATCCTCGACCACCGGGGCGACGCGGCCGAGCTCAAGGACCAGCTGATGGAGGACCTGCGGGGGCGCTTCCTGCCCGAGTTCCTCAACCGCATCGACGACATCATCGTCTTCCACAGCCTCACCGAGGAGGACCTGTCGGAGATCGTCGACCACCTCCTGGACCGCAGCAAGCACCGCGTCCACGCGCAGGGCATGACCCTGGACGTCACCGAGGCGGCGAAGAAGCTCCTCGTCGCCCACGGCTACCAGCCCGCGTTCGGCGCCCGGCCGCTGCGCCGCACCATCCAGACGGAGCTCGACAACCGGGTCGCCTCCCTGCTGCTCGGCGGCGACGCCGAGCCCGGCGACACGATCGTCGCCGACGTGGTGGGCGACTCGATCCACTGCACGGTCCGCAAGGGCGACGCCGGGGGCGGCGCGCACCGCGAGGACGCGGAGAGCCCCGCCGAAGCGGCGTAGGGCCGCCGGACACCGCCCGCACCGCCCCGGTGGCCTGCCTCAGGCCACCGGGGCGGTCTCAAGGCGCTCGTCCCCGCAGTACACGTTCATCGACGTGCCGCGCAGGAACCCGACCAGGGTCAGTCCGCTCTCCGCCGCCAGGTCCACGGCGAGCGAGGAGGGCGCGGAGACGGCCGCGAGCAGCGGGATCCCCGCCATCACCGCCTTCTGCACCAGCTCGAAGGAGGCCCGGCCGCTCACCATCAGGACCGTCCCGCGCAGCGGCAGCATCCCCGACCGCAGGGCGTGCCCGACGACCTTGTCCACGGCGTTGTGCCGGCCGACGTCCTCCCGCAGGCAGAGCAGCTCACCCTCGGCCGAGAAGAGCCCGGCCGCGTGCAGGCCGCCCGTGCTGTCGAAGACCCGCTGGGCCGCCCGCAGCCGGTCGGGGAGGGCCGTGAGCACCTCCGGGCCGATCCGCAGCGGGTCCTCCGCGACGGACCAGGCGGCCGTCGTGCGCACCGCGTCCAGACTGGCCTTGCCGCACAGGCCGCACGAGGACGTCGTGTAGAAGTTCCGCTCCAGGGAGGCGTCGGGGGCGGCCACGCCCGGCGCCAGGACGACGTCGACCACGTTGTACGTGTTGCCGCCGTCGGAGGTGGCGCCCGCGCAGTACCGGATCCCGGCCACGTCCCCGGCCGCGTGCGCCACGCCCTCGCTCACCAGGAACCCGGCCGCGAGGTCGAAGTCGTCGCCCGGGGTGCGCATCGTCACGGTCAGCGGACGCCCGCCGACCCTGATCTCCATCGGCTCCTCGGCGGCCAGCGTGTCCGGGCGGTAGGAGGCCCCTCCCTCCCGCACGCGCAGGACGCGCCGCCGCGCGGTCACTCGTCCCATGGTTCTTCCTCCCTCTGGCTCCGGCCGGTGGACCGGACGCCGGATCCCGGGGCCGCGGTGTCACGCCGCCCGACCGCCGACGGTAGCCGCCCCGGGAGAGACGCGCGCGACGCGGGGTGCGCCCCGTGGCCGTACCCGTACCGTCACGCGGTCACGCGGAAGAGCCCGCCGGGACGATCGTGACCCTGACGTGCTTCATGATCGGCTGGTCGCTCTGGGTGCTGTAGTCGTCCAGCGCGCACAGGACGTTCATCTCGGGCATGTAGCCGGCCGCGCACCCCCGGGGGATGTCGTACGGGACGGCGAGGTAGCCGTTCAGGCGCCGGTGGCTGCCGTCCCGCGCGGTGCTCGTGATGTCCACCGCGCCCATGTCGGCGATGCCGCGCTCGCGCATGTCGGCCCGGTTCATGAAGACGAGCGTGCGCAGGTTCTTGACGCCCCGGTAGCGGTCGTCGTCGGAGTAGATCGTGGTGTTCCACTGGTCGTGGGAGCGCATGGTCCCCAGGGCCAGCTCGCCGGGGGCGGGCAGTACGTCGGGCAGCTCGGAGGAGGAGAACTCGGCCAGGCCGGACGCGGTGAGGAAGACCAGTTCGCGGGCGGGCTGCTTGATGCGGAAGCCCAGCGGCAGGCGCACCCGCCGGTTGAAGTCCTCGAAGCCGTCGAGCGCCCGGGCCATGGTGTCCCGGATGCGGTCGTAGTCCTCGACGTACCACTCCCACGGCGTGGCGCTGTCCGGCAGCGCGGCCCGGGCCATGCCCGCGATGATCGCCGGCTCGGAGAGCAGGTGCGGCGAGGCGGGGCGCTTCATGCCGACCGACATGTGCACCATGCTCATCGAGTCCTCGACCGAGGTGCTCTGGATCCCCCTGCGCTGGTGGTCCTTCTCGGTCCGGCCGAGACAGGGCAGGATCAGCGCCCGCCGCCCGTGCACGACGTGGCTGCGGTTCAGCTTGGTGCTCACCTGGACGGTCAGCTCGCAGTTGCGCAGCGCCTCGTAGGTGACCGGGGTGTCGGGGGCCGCGAGCGCGAAGTTGCCGCCCATGCCGACGAAGACCTTGACCTCCCCGTCGCGCATGGCCCTGATGCTGGCGACGGTGTCCTTGCCGTGCTCGCGGGGCGGGTCGATCCCGCAGACCTCGGCGAGCCGGTCCAGGAACGCCGCGGTGGGCCGGTGGTCGATGCCGCAGGTGCGGTTGCCCTGGACGTTGCTGTGCCCGCGTACGGGTGAGGGGCCCGCGCCCTCGCGGCCCAGGTTGCCGCGGAGCAGCAGCAGGTTGACGATCTCGCGGACGGTGTCGACGCCGTGCTCGTGCTGGCTGACCCCCAGGCACCAGCTGACGACGGTGCGGTCGGCCTCGCGGTAGACGCGGGCCGCCTCCAGGATGTCGTCCCGGCTCAGCCCCGACTGGGTCTCCAGCTCCTCCCACGGGGTCGCCTCGCACACCGCCCGGTACTCCTCGAAACCGCTGGTGTGCCGCTCGACGAACTCCCGGTCCAGGGCCTTGGGGTCGGTCGCGGACTGCTCCAGGACCGCCTTGGCCATGCCCCGCAGCAGCGCCATGTCGCCGCCGACGCGCACCTGGAGGTTGAGGGTGCTGGTACGGGTGGAGTGGAAGGTGGTCATGTCCTTGAAGTCGTGCGGGATGATCGCGCGGGTGGCCGCCGCCTCGACGAGCGGGTTGACGTGCACGATCTGCGCGCCGCGGTCGTACGCCTCCGCGAGGGCGGTCAGCATCCGGGGCGCGTTGGAGGCGGCGTTGACGCCGATGACGAAGAGCGCGTCGGCGGTCTGCCAGTCCTCCAGGTCGACGGTGCCCTTGCCGGTCCCCAGCGCCGCCTGGAGCGCCCGGCCGCTGGCCTCGTGGCACATGTTGGAGCAGTCGGGCAGGTTGTTGGTGCCCAGCTCGCGTGCCATCAGCTGGTAGAGGAAGGTGGCCTCGTTGCCCAGCCGGCCGGAGGTGTAGAAGGTCGCCTCGTCCGGGTGGTCGAGCTCCCGCAGCGTGCGCCCGACGAGGGCGAAGGCGTCCTTCCAGGTGATCGGCACGTAGTGGTCGGTCTCCGGGTCGTAGACCATCGGCTCGGTGAGCCGGCCCTCGTTCTCCAGGGCGTAGTCGCTCCACCCGTCGAGTTCGGTCACCGAATGGGCGGCGAAGAACTCGCGCCCGACCCGCTTGCGGGTCATCTCCCAGGTGACGTGCTTGATCCCGTTCTCGCAGATGTCCAGGTGCAGGCCCTTGGTGTCGTCGGGCCAGGCGCAGCCGGGACAGTCAAACCCGCCGTTCTCGTGGTTCATCTTCATGATCGCCCGGGGCCCGTCGAGCGGGAGGGCGCCCTCGCGGACCATGAAGCCGGTGACGCTCTTGGCGGCGCCCCAGCCGGCGGCGGGGTGGTGGTACGGGTGGAACTCCGGATCGCCCTCGGGGGCCGGGCCCACGCGGGGCTCCAGGGTCTCGGGGGTGTCCTGGAGGGTCTCCGGCTTTTCCTGGTCGGTGCTCAAGGATCTTCACCCTCTCGCCCCGCGGGGCATGGGCGGTACGGGACGGAACAGCCCCTTCGGGCAGGCTATGTCCGCCCCCGTACCCATGCCACTCGGCCCGGAAGGACCGGCCGCGCGAGGCCGCGCGCCGCCCGGCCCGGAGACGGTCGCCGTACGAACCGCGCACCGCCCGCCCCCGGTGGAGACCGCCGTGCCGGGCTGCGCGAGAGATCGCGCCCACCTACGCTGAAGCTGTCTCCTGAGTACCTTTTGTCCGACTTCTCGTTCCGTTCTGCGGGGCCACATCTCCGGCGGGAGCGCCATGGCCGTACCCCAGCCCGTCCTCGTGCCCCCCTCCCGGGCGGCCCTCTTCCTGGTGGTGACCGTCCACCCCGGCGCCGAGGCCGCCGTGCGGGACGCGCTCCAGGACGTCACCGGGCTGACCCGCTCGGTCGCCTTCCGGGCCCCCGCCGACGGCCTCACCTGCGTCGTCGGCATCGGGTCCGAGGGGTGGGACCGGCTCGTCGGCGACCCGCGCCCGCGCGGCCTGCACCCCTTCCCCGCCCTCCGGGGCCCCCGCCACCGCGCACCCGCCACCCCCGGCGACCTGCTCTTCCACCTGCGGGCCCGGCGCGCGGACCTCTGCTTCGAGCTGGCCCGGCTCGTCCTGGACCGGCTGGGCACCTCGGTGTCCGTCGTCGACGAGGTGCACGGCTTCGGCTACTTCGACGAGCGCGACCTGCTCGGCTTCGTCGACGGCAGCGAGAACCCCTCCGGAACCCTGGCCGCCGAGTCGGTCCACATCGGCGCCGAGGACCCCGGTTTCGAGGGCGGCAGCTACGTCGTCGTGCAGAAGTACGTGCACGACATGGCGGCCTGGGACGCGCTCGCCGTCGAGGAGCAGGAACGGGTCATCGGGCGCGGCAAGGAGTCCAACGTCGAGATGCCCGACGACGTCAAACCCGCGAACGCGCACATCGCCCTCAACACCGTCACCGACGAGAACGGCGACGAGCAGAAGATCATGCGCGACAACATGCCGTTCGGACGGGTCGGCAGCGGCGAGTTCGGCACGTACTTCATCGGCTACGCCCGGACGCCCGCCGTCACCGAACGCATGCTGCGCAACATGTTCCTCGGGGATCCGCCCGGCAACACCGACCGCATCCTCGACTTCTCCCGGGCCGTGACCGGCGGCCTCTTCTTCGTGCCGAGCGCCGACCTCCTCGACGACCTCCCCGGCGCGCCGGACACCGCCGCCACCGGGGAGTCCCCGGGCGTCGGCAGCCGGAAAGGAGCCTGAGCCGTGCGCGCCCGGCTGCTCGGAGCCGTCCCCCGGCTCGTCGGGGCGGCGCTCGTCGGCGCGGTGGCCGGCCTCCTCGTCGCCGTGTCGACCCACGCGCCGCTCGGCGTCCTCGCCGGCATCGCCGTGGCGGAGACCGCCTTCGTCGTCGCCGGCTGGATCGTCCTGTGGCCCATGGACGCCACCACCACCCACCACAACGTCCGCCGCGAGGAGTTCCGGCCCGTCGTCGAGGAGCTCGCCGTCGTCGCGACCTCCCTGGCCGGACTGGTCGGCATCATCGTGCTGCTCCTGGTCGGCCGCACCGACCTGAGCCACGCGGCGGCCGCGACGGCCCTCTGCGGCGTCTTCATGGCCTGGGCGGCGCTCCACCTGATGTACGCCACCCGCTACGCGTACCACTACTACGTCCCGGAACCGGGCGGCGGGATCGACTTCAACACCAAGGCCCCGCCCCGGTACAGCGACTTCCTCTACTTCAGCTTCAACCTCGGCATGACCTACCAGGTCTCGGACACCAACGTCTCCACCGCCGGGCTCCGCGCGATCGTCCTGCGCCACTGCCTGCTGTCGTACGTCTTCGGGGCCAGCATCCTGGCCACCACCATCAACCTGGTCACCGGCATCGTCACGGGCTGACGCCCCCGGCGCCCCGGGGGCTCAGTCGCGCCACCACGGTTCGCGTACGTACCGGCTCTCCTCGCTCACGCAGTCGACGCCGTTGGAGATCTCCCCGGCGTCCAGGTTCCAGCCCACGACGCCGTTGCCCTTACGGCTCAGCTCGATCAGCCGGTCGTCCGCCGTCCCGGCGCCGCTCGTGACCCGGCACGTCACGATCGACGTCCACGACTGCCCGTCGAGCGCCGAGACGAAGAACAGGACCGGCAGCACGACGACGGTCAGGACCAGGGCCACCCACTGCTCGGCCCCGGCGGCCCGGCGCAGCCAGCCGGGCGGCCGGTACCCGGTGTCGTGGTGCTCCTCCCGGTCCCGCGACCGGTGCACCCGGCGCCGTCCCGTCCGGTACTCCTCGATCACGCCCTGCCGCAGCGCGAAGGAGGCGAGCCCGGTGCCGAGCCCCCACCACGGCCCGAAGAAGCAGGCGTCGACGACGCCCACGGCGATCGGGGTGACGGCCGTGAGCCCGAGCCGCTGGAGGGACCGGGTCCGCCTGCCGCCCGTCGGCACGGCGCCGCGCGCGGCGAAGAGGGCGAAGACCACGCGGGAGACGACGACGGCGAGCACCGATCCGAGCAGCGGATCGGTGATCACCATGCCGAGCAGGATGTCCGGCCAGTTCGCCGGCTCCATGCCCACGAGCACGTCCCGGACCGCGTCCCCGCCGCCGACCGTGTAGGTGAGCTTGGTGACCGGCACGGCGAAGACCAGGGCCACCAGGACGGTGTGCCCGGGCCCGCCCTTGCGGTCGGCCTCCCTGAGCCCCTTCCGCTCCTGCCCGCCGTCCGCCTCCCGCACGGTGCCGTCAGCCGACCGAGACCACGGTTGCGGTCGCCCGGCCCCCGGGCGTCTCGTACGTGACGGTGTCACCGGCGCCGTGGCCGAGCAGCGCCCTGCCCAGCGGGCTGTCGCCGGTCACCAGGCCGGGGTTGAGCGCGTCGGCCAGCTCCACGATCCGCACGGTGGTCTCGGTGCCGTCGTCGAACCGCACGGTCACGCTGCTGCCGACGCCGACCGAGCCGGCGGCCGGCGGCTCGGCGACGGAGGCCGCCTTCAGACGGTCCTCGATCTCCCTGATGCGCCCGTTCAGCCGGTCGGCCTCGTCGGCGCGCATCAACTCGTCGGCCTGGTCCGCCCTGTCGCCCGTCTGGTCGCCGCCGCCGTCCCGCAGGGTGGCGGTGACCGAATCGCGTTCGGAGCGCAGCTCGGCGAGCTCCTTCTCCAGCTCCTCGCGGGCGACGGCGTTGATGGGCTCGGGTCCACCGGTCATTCCTGCTCCTGTCCGGACGAGGAAGCGGCATGGTGCCGCACATGCCGTGAATGAGTAATTTCGGACGTTATCAGGCACGGTGCGAGCCGGACGCGAGGACCGCCCGCACGGCCTCGTACGGCGACCGTGGAAAGGCTCGTACGGTGGGGCGGGGAAGATCCCGACCGAGAGGGAGAAGCGCACGATGGCCGTCATCCACCGCACCACGATGCAGCCCACCAAGCTGGAGCTGCTCACCGCGTGGCTGCCCACCCGCCCCTGGTACGCCGGCGGGGCCGAGGGACCGCGGTTGGTCAGGGCGGGCGGGTTCCGCCTCGACGACCCCGAGGGCGAGGTGGGCATCGAGTTCATGGTGGTGACCGACGGCACCGGCCCGGACGCGGTCGCCCACCACGTCCCCCTGACCTACCGCGCGGACCCGCTCGCGGGTGCCGAGCGCGCCCTCGTCGGCACCTCCGAACACGGTGTCCTGGGGAAGCGCTGGATCTACGACGCCGTCCACGACCCCGTCTTCGTCGAGCGCTTGCACGCCCTGCTCGACGGCCGCGCCGAACCGCAGGAGCAGACCGCGACCGACACGCCCGACCCCACCGTCGCCGTCGCGCCGCTCACCCCGGACGGCACCGGCGCGGACGCGGAGCCCGTACGGGTCGAGGAGGGCCCCGACCACACCGACGTGGTGCTGCGGGAGCCCGGCGCGCCCGCGCCGCTCGTCCTGCGGCTCCGGCGCGTCCTGCGGGCCGACGACGGAACGGCCGGTGGAGGGACGGCCGGCGGCGGAACGGCCGACGGCGAGCCGGCCCGGGTGACCGGCGAGTGGCAGCGGCCCGACGGGACCACCGCCCGGGGCACCTACGCCACGGCGTTCACGGGATCCACGGCCCTCACGGTCTGAGGGCCGTCGCGAGCTGCGCCCGGGAACGGACGTCGAGCTTCTGGTAGATGCGGGTGAGCCGCGCCTCGACCGTCTTCACGCTCAGGTACAGCTTCGCCGCCGCCTCCTGGTTGCTGGCGCCCTGGCCCACCAGCCGGGCCAGGCGCAGCTCCGCCTCGGTGAGGGAGGAGAGCGCGGGGGCGGTCTCCTCGCCGCCCGGGCCGCCCGCCGGCCCCTCGCCCGCCGGGGTCTCGCCCGCCAGGGCCAGCCACGGCGCCGCTCCGGCCCGCTCGAACACCGACGCCGCCTCGTGCAGGGCGCCCTGCGCCGCCGACCGGCGCCTCCGGCGGCGCTCCACCCGGGCCAGGGCGATCAGTGCCCGGCCCCGCTCCAGGGGCAGCCCCGCCCGCCCGAACTCCCCGGCCGTGCGGGTCAGCAGCTCCGCCGCCTCGTCCGTGCGCCCCTCCGCCGCCAGGCACAGGGCGTACGTCCGGTCGCAGCCGAGCAGGACCGTGGACCGCCCGAGGCGCTCCGCCACCGGCCGCACCTCCGCGAGGAGCGCCAGGGCCTCGTCGGCGGCGTCGTTCGCGAGCAGCGCCTCGGCCAGCTCCTCGTGCCAGCGGAGCATCGACGGATCCACGGTCGACTGGGCGCGCTCGTCGGCCTGCACCCGGCGCAGGGTCTCCAGGGCGGCGGCCACGTCCCCGTTGACGAGCTGGACCCGGCCGAGCGCGTACCGGCTGCGGGAGAGGAAGACCCGGTCGCCCTCCTCCTCCGAGGCCTGCACGCTGCGGCGCGCGTAGCTCGCGGCCCGCGCGAAGCTGCCGCCCGCCGTCTCCGCCAGCGCGAGCGCGTACCAGGCGGGACCGGGGGAGAGGCCCGCCTCCAGGGTGAGGGCGAGGGACTGCCCGGCGTGGGCGAGGGCCGCCGCGCACGGGCCGATCCGGGACTCGATCTCGGCCAGCGTGCGGAAGAGCTCGATGGCGTCCTCGACGGAGCCGCGCCGCTGCACCAGCGGCAGGAGCGCGCCCAGTTCGTCGCGGGCCTCCACGAGCCGGTCGTCGAAGAGGGCGTGGCGGATCGTCAGGATCTGGGCGGCGTTGCGGATGCCGAGGGGCCGCTCGGCCAGCTCAAGGGCCCGCGCCTGGGCGAGCACGGCATCCGCGTCCGGCGAGCCGAGCGCCCGCTCCATCCGCGCCTGCACGGTCAGCGCCTGCGCGGCCGTGCGCGGGTCGCCCATCGAGGCGGCCAGCGCGGCCGATTCGACCGCCGCCGTCCGCGAGCGGTGCGGATCGCCGTCCGCGAGCACGTACTTGACGGCGAGCCGGAGCTGTACGGCGGCCCGCAGGGCGGTGTCGCCCTCGGAGTCCTCCATGGCGTGGACGTACATCTCGTCGAGGCCGGTCAGGCCCTGGCCCGCCGTGTCGAGCACGGCGAGGCGCGCCCGCACCCGGTCGGCGGGCACGGCGTCCCGGGCGAGCAGATCGGTCGCGGCCCGCATCGCGAGGTCGGCGCGGGCCGCCCGCGCGGCCTCCTCGGCCGCGTCCACGAGCCGCGCGATCCGCCGCGTGCCGTGCCGCCCCGGCGTCGACTCGGCTGCGAGCAGCGCCAGTTCGGCGGCGAGCGCGCTGTTCCCGCGCCGCCGGGCCAGATCGGCGGCGTCCGCGACCTCGGCGGCCAGTTCCTCGTCCGGGCTGTCGGTGGCGAGCGCCCGGTGCCGCACCGCCTCCACGGGGTCGTCCACGACCTCCGCGAGGGCCGCGTGCCCGGCGCTCCGCTCGGCCCAGCAGGCGTCGTGCACCAGGGTCGAGGGCAGCAGTCCCGCGGTGAAGGTCACCGAACCGTCCTCGGCGAGCGACACCAGGTCGGCCCGCTCGGCCGCTGCCAGGTCCGCCTCCGCGTTGGGCCGCCCGGCCCGCCGCACCAGCGTCGCCGACGGACGCAGCGCCAGGGCCGCCAGCAGCAGCGTCTCCCGTACGGCGGGCGGCGCGGCACCCAGCAGCTGGCGGGCCAGGTCGCGGGCGCGCCCGGAGAGCGTCAGGGCCTCGGCGTGGTGCACGGGGGTCCGCGCGTCGGCCAGCGAGCGGCCCACCGCGAGCGCGAGCCGCGGATTGCCGCCGCTCGCGCGGTGGATGCGGCCGGCCATCCGGGACGGCAGCCGGTGGTGGATGAGGAGCTCGGCGATCTCGTCGGCGTGCAGCGGCGGGACGCGCAGCACGTCCGCCTCCGAGGGCACCCAGAGGTGGCTGGCGTGCGGGTCCTCGGAGCGGTGCGGCTCGCCGTACGGACCACGGGCCTCCCCGTACGGCTCGGGGGTCTCCACGGCCACCACCCGCAGCGCGGGCGGCGCCAGGTGGAGGGCGAACCGCAGCAGGTCCGCGCTGTCCGCGTCCACGTGCTGCACCCCGTCGACGACGAGCAGCACGGGCCCCCGGCAGGTCAGGGTGCGCAGGATCTGCGCGATCCCGAGGCGCAGCGCGATCGGGTCCCAGCCGTCCGCGTCGATCGGTGCCTCGCGGCAGAGCATGGCGACGGCGGTGCGCTGGGGGCCGGGCAGCTCGTCGAAGACCCCGGAGGCGAACACGCCGGTGGTGTACGGGCCCGCGGCGTACGCGCCGGTGGCGTACGGATCGGTGCCGTACGCCGCGGAGGCGTGCGTTCCGGCGACTCCGGGGACTCCCGCGACGGGGGCCGGGGCGGAGTGCGGGACGGCGGCCCGGTCCGCGGGGGCCCTGGGGGAGCCGAGGGCCGGGAGGACCGGGACGGGGGCCCCGGGCCCGGACGCGTCGGACGGCTCGGGGCGGACGGGCCCGGAGCCGGGCGGGGCCACCGTCGCCGCCACGGAGGCGACGAGCGCGGCGGCCGAGGCGCCGGGTATCTCGCGGTCGGACGGCAGGGAGGCGAGCCACAGCACGGTCTCGCCGCGCGCCTCGGCGCGGGCCGCCTCGGCGAGCGCGACCTCGGTCTTGCCGACGCCGGCCGGTCCGGTGAGCAGGGCGCGGCCGCGTGTGTGCAGGGCGCGTTCCAGCCGGGCGAGGAGTTCTTCGCGGCCCACCGGCGCGGGATTCGACCCCACGCCCGCGGGGCGCAGGGCGACGTGCGGAGCTGTCGTCACTGTCCACCACCTCCGGCCGCTCGGGCCCCCGGCCCATGAGCCCCGTGCGCAGAGAATACGGAGCCCACCGGCGGAGTCCAGGCCCCTTGTCCGGCATACGGACAGCGCGCTCCGGTGGCACGCGCTCCCACAACGCCAGGACGCGCCCGTGGTGTAGACCACGAGCGCGTCGCTGACCAGCGATGATGCTGATGTGGGGGGTGGGTCGAAGGTGGTGCGGTGGTGCGTTAGAAGGTGAGGCTCCACGAGTCGATGTAGCCGGTGTCACCCGTGGCCACATCGCGGACCTGGAGCTTCCAGGTGCCGTTGGCGACCTCGTCCGACGCGTTGACCGTGTAGGTCGTCACGACGTTGTCGGCGCTGTCCGAGGACGACGAGGTCTTCAGGTTGCGCACCGTGCCGTCGGGGGCGACCAGGTCGACGACCAGGTCCCCGCGCCAGGTGTGCTTGATGTCCACGCCGACCTTGAGGGCGGCGGGCGCGTTGCCGGTGCGGCCGGTGACGGCGATCGGGGACGACACGGTGGTGTTGTCCGGGACCGTCACGCGGGTCGCGTTGGTGAAGACGTTGCCGGCCGGCGGCGTGGTGGTGGTGACGGCGTTCACCGTCTTCGTCGCGTCGGCGATGCCCGCGCCGCAGCCGCCGGTGCAGGTGCCCGGCAGCGGACGGGCGTTGGCCTTGATCGCGGACTCGATGTCGGCCGGGGTGAGGGTGCTCTTGGCCGACTTCAGGAGGGCGGCGAGGCCGGCGATGTGCGGCGCCGCCATCGAGGTGCCCTGGTAGGGCTTGTAGTTCTCGGTCGACTGGGTCGTCGTACCCGAGTTCAGCGTCGAGAGGATGCCGTTCTCGGGGGTGGTGACGGTGCCGGGCGTGTCGGTGGCACGGCGGGTCTCGCCACCGGGCGCGGCCACGTCCACGGCGGTGCCGAAGTTGGAGTAGTACGACCGGTTGCCCTCGCGGCTGGTCGACGCCACGGTGATGACGCCCGAGCAGTTGGCGGGGGTGAAGCCGGAGGTGTTGAGGTTGCTGTTGCCCGCGGCCACGACGACGGTGGTGCCGCGCGTGACGGCGCCGTTGATGGCGGTCTGGTAGACGCTCGGGCAGGTCGAGCTCGCGCCGCCCAGGCTCAGGTTGATGACCTTCGCCGGGGTCGCGTTGGCCGGGACGCCCGGCACGGTGCCGCCGGAGGCCCAGGTGATGGCGTCGGCGATGTCGGCGGACGAGCCGCCGCACTTGCCGAGCACGCGCACGGGCTGGATCTTCGCGTTGTACGCGATGCCCGCGATGCCCTTGGTGTTGTGCGTGACGGCGCCGATGGTGCCGGCCACGTGGGTGCCGTGCCAGGAGGAGCTGGAGGCCTTGGAGCCGCTGCCGCACTCGTTGTCGGTGGCGTTCCAGTCGCCCTCGTCCTTCGGGTTCGCGTCGCGACCGTTGCTGTCGCGGGCGTCGGCGGAGGAGGAGATGAAGTCGTAACCGGCGACGACGTTGGCCGCCAGGTCCGAGTGGGCGGCGTAGCCGGTGTCGATGACGGCGACGGTGACGCCGGAGCCGGTCGTCTTGTCCCAGGCCGCCGGGACGTTCATGCCGCCGGTGGCCTCGAAGAGGTCCCACTGCTTGGTGTAGTCGGTGTCGTTCGGCGTGGCCGCCATCGCGTAGGCGCGGATGTCGGGCTCGACGGAGGCGACGGCCGGGTCGGCGCGGAACGCGTCGATGACCTTCGTGACGTCCTGCTTGGTGGCGCTGTCGCCCAGGTCGACCAGGGCGGAGCCGGCGGCGAGCCGACGCTCGAAGGAGAGCTTCTCGCCCGTCTTCGCGGCCTTCTCGGCCGTGTCGCTCTGCGCGGCGGCGTTGGAACCGGCCTCGGCGGCCTGGTTCTTGTAGGTGACGATGAGCTTCTCGACCGGGGCGCTGGGCAGCGCCTGGATCGCCTGCGAAACCGGCGCGGGCTTCGGGGTGGGAGCGGCCGGGGCGGCGGCGAACGCCCCGGAGGTGGTGGCAGCGGCACCGAGGATCGCGGCACTCGCGACCACGGATATGACTCTCCGCCTGGAACCGTTCAAGGTGTGGCCCTTTCGATTACGACGTAACTGCGAAGCAGTGGCGGCGGCGCGGGACACGGGGGCGAAGTGGGGGTCGCGGTCCGGTGTTCCCTGGGCTTGGGGGGCCCGTGCGCCGCCACCGGCGCGACGGCCCGGGTCAAGGCCGTCACCGGCGGACGCCACCCTTCGCATGCACCTGTCACGGTGCGATTCGAAGGATGATATCTGCCGGTGCGGAGGACAGTAGGGAACGGGGGGGTGAACCCGATACGGGGAAAACCCTTGTCACCCCTCAGGGAGCGGCGGGGGGTCGGCGAGGGGAGGGGACGCGGGGCCCGCCGGGGGCGGCGGAAAGGGCCGCGGGGACGGGGGCCGGGGGGCGGGGCGCCGGGTAGGGCCTGCGGCTTCCGTGGCTCCCGCCGGTCCGGGCCAGCGGCTCCCGTGGCTCCCGCCGGTTAGGGCCCTTGGCTTCCGCCGGCCCGTTCCCGCCGCTTCCTTCTCCGCTTCCCCCGTTCCCGCCGGATCAGCCCAGTTCGAGCGTGGTGATCCCGAAGACGCGCTCGCGGGCCACCGGGCGGACGGGGCCGGTGTACATTCGGGCCGTCTCGAACGTCGGCTCCAGGCCGCGCTCCAGGGCCAGGCGCGCCGCCGCCGGGTTGACCTCCGGCATGTCGACCGCGATCCGGTCCGAACCGAAGTCCCTCGCCTCGGCGGCGAGTCCGTCGAGCAGGGCCGCCGCGTCCGCCGGGGTGTCCGCGAACAGCGGCCCGATCCGGGCCTCGTCCCGGGCGGGACGAACCACCCCGTACCCGGTCAGACGTCCGTCGACGACCCGGGCCAGGGCGCGGTGCCCGGGGGTCGCCAGCCAGGCGGAGAGGAAGCGCGGCCGGTCGGCGTGGTGGCAGGCGCCGTCGTACGCCGCGAGGGCGGCCGGACCGACCCGCCCGGCGGGCACCAGACCGGCCGGCGGGCCGTCCGGGGCCGGGACCGCGCCCACGTACCGCGCCGTGCGGTACGCCGTCGTGAAGCCGGAGCGCCGGTAGTTGTCCTGCTGCGCGGGCACGCCGTCGAGCCCGACGGCCCGGCCGCCCGCGTGGCCGAGCGCGGCCCGCCAGGTGGCCAGGCCGTGGCCGAGGCCGCGCAGTCCGGGGCGCACGAGGTAGAAGCCGAGGAAGGCGTAGGCGTCGTCGTAGGTGACGACCGAGACGGCGGACACGGGCTCCCCGTCGATCCGGCCGAGGAAGAAGCCGCCGGGATCCTGCGCGAAGAACGCCGTGACGTCGGAGAGCCCCGGGTTCCACCCCTCCTCGGCGGCCCAGGAGCGCACGAGGGCCCAGTCCTGCGGCGTGGCGGGGGAGACGGTCAGCGAGCCGGGGGCCATGGGGTGTCCTTCGACGGCCGGGAGGGACGGGAGGGCGCGGGGCGGCCCGGACGGCCCGACGGCGGGGGACGGGCGGATATCCGGGCAAAGCGCGCCGAGCATAACGCCGTACGGGACGCCGCCCGGCCCGGACCGACCGGATCCGGCCGCGCGGACGGCGGAACCGGAGCCGCTTCGACGGTGCGCCCGTACCTGGGCGGAGTCCCCGGATCGGTGCTCCCGCCCTTGGGCGGAGCCGCGGCTCGGTACTCCCGTACCTCCCTGGGCGGAGCCGCGTCCCAGTGCTCCCGTACCCGGGTGGAGCCCTCGGCTCCGTGCTCCCATACCCGGGCGGAGCCCCGGCTCGGTACTCCCGTACCTGGACGGAGCGCCCGGCCCAGTGTTCCCACTCCCGGGCGGAGCCCCGGCTCAGTGGTCCCGCACCTGCACGGAGCCCCGCCTCAGTGCACCAGGCGCAGGCGCGCCGACGCGATCGTGAGGCGGACCGTCTGGCCCCACGTCAGTTCGAGCGCGTCCGACTCGACGCCGTCGCCGAAGGCGACCAGGCGGTCCGACTCGACGGTGAGGCGCAGGCCCCGGCCGGGGCCGAGGAGGCCCTCGACGCGGGTGGTGCCGGTCGTCGGCGACGGCCAGGCCTCGCGCACGAACCAGGCGAGCCGGGGGTCCGAGGGCGCGGGCAGCGCGAGCGCGCTGGAGCGCTGCTCCCACAGGGAGCGCAGCCAGCCCGTGCCCCCCGTGCCGGTGCCGACGAGGACGCCCGACGACGCCTGGGCCTCGGCCGGGGCGTCCGTCCCGTCGAGCCCGAGCGTGTAGCGGGCGGTCTGGTGGCCCGGCGGCCCGACGTAGATCTCGTTGAGCGCGAGGAGCCGCTGCGCGTCGTCGGTGACGGCCTCGACCATGGTCAGCTCGTCGACCGCCGCGCCCTCTTCCGCCGCGTACGGCAGCAGCCGCCGCGCCCGCTCCGCCCGGTGCCGGACCAGGACGCCCGGATTGCGCCCCGGGTCCGCGTCGATGCCGACGACGGGCTGCCCGGTCAGGTACTTCGCCGTGTTGGCGACCAGGCCGTCCTGCCCGACCACCACGACCACGTCCTCCGGCCCGAACAGGAACCGGTCCAGATCGGCGCGTTCCACCCGGGTCTGCCGCCATGCGAGCGGCACGGCGCCCGCCACCTCGGCGAGCGCCCGGTGGGCCCGCTCGTGCCGTTCGCGCACGGCCTCGACCGAGCGGCCGCGCGCGGAGAGGAAGAACGCGGCCTGCCCGTGCGTGCCATGCCGGGCGAGCAGCTCCTCGTACTCCGTCGTCCGGTGCACGAGCACCGCGCGCGGCGCGAGGCTCACGACCGCGCCCCGCCGTTCTCGCCGCCGAGCCGGGCGAGCAGCCCGGTGAGCACGTCCGGGGAGAGCGTCAGGTGCTCGATGCGAGGCAGGTTCTCGGCCGCCCGCTGCACGGCGAGGGCGTGCAGGACGGCCGGGTCGGCCTCCGCGTGCGCCCGCAGCCACGCGGACTGCGCCCCAGCGCGCGCCTCGCCGACCTCGCGCGCCGCCTCCGCCTCGGCCCGGGCGAGCCGGACCTTCCGTACGGCCTCGGCCTCGGCCCGCACCGCGTCGGCGGCGGCGTTCTCCTCGGCCTCGCGGCGCGCGTTGGTGCCGCGCTGCTCGACGAGCCGCTCCTCCTGCCGGGCCAGCTCGATCTTGCTGGCGAGCTCATTCTCAGCGATGGCGCGCTCCCGCTCGACGGCGACCGCCCGGCGCTCGTAGGTGGCCCGGTCGGCCTCCTGCTGGATCTGCTCGCGGGCGGGGGTGCGCAGGGCCCGCTCGACCTCGGGCTCGGGGCGGATCGCCACGACCCGGACGGCGACGACCTCGATGCCGGTGTCCGGCAGGCGCGGCTCGGCGGCGAGACCGGTCGCGATGCGGTCCCGGACCGCCGCCACGCCGTCGACGAGCGCGGCGGCGAGGGCGGTGCGGGCGAGGACGTCGAGGGCGTGCTGCTGGGCGGTCTCGGTGAGGAGGGTGGCGATCTGTTCCAGCGGGGTGCCGCGCCAGACGCCCGTGTCGGGGTCGACGGAGAAGTCGAGCCGGGTGGCCGCCGCGCCCGGGTCGCCGATCCGGTACGTGACGGTGGACTGCACGCTCACGTCCTGGAAGTCGGCCGTGCGGGCGTGGAAGGCCATGGCCAGCTCCCGGTCGTTCACCGGGACCTCGGAGAGGGCGGCGGTGCGCGGCCGGAACCAGAAGCTGAGCCCCTCGCCGTCGTGGACGAGTCGTCCCCGTCGCTGGTGGCGGATGTGCGCGGTGGGCGCGGAGCGCAGATGGCGCCAGCCGGCCCGCCGGGTGATGTCGGCCATGGAAACCCCCTTGTCGTCATGTTGACGATAGGGGGTGCGTCCGGTTGTCGTCAAGATGACGAATTGCAGGTGACGGGGTGAAGAGGTGGCGGGGTGGCGGGGCGACGAGGTAGTGGAGTGACGGAGCGGCGAGGTGGTGGGGCGACGGGGCGAGGCGACCGGGCCGGGAGAGCCGGCCCGGCCTCATCCGGCGAGCGGCACGCCCACCGGTTCGGCCTCCGGCGCGGCGATCCGGGACGCCGGCACACCGCCGACGCCACCCGCGGCGACGCCTTCCCCCGCGACGCCGCCGGTCCTCACGACGGCTCCGGCCCCTCCCGTACCGCCCCCGCCCCGCGTCAGGAGCACCACGCCCCGCGCCGCGACCAGCGACGCGCCGGCGGCGGCGAGCCAGCCCCAGGCACCGGCCCGGAAGGTCTCGCCGAGGAGGGCCACGCCGATCACCGCGGCGGCCGCCGGGTTGGAGAGGTTGACGACGGCCAGCGGCGCGGCGAGCCCGCCCCGGTAGGCGACCTGCGAAAGCAGCAGCCCGCCCGTCGCGAAGCCGGATATGAGCACCGCGAGCAGCGCGGTCTGCCACCAGGTCGGCTCGGTGCCGGGAAGTTCGAGGGCGAGCGCGGCCGTCAGGGTCTGGGTGAGCGCCGAGGCGACGCCGGAGGCGATACCGGAGGCCGTGGCGTGTCCGAGCCCGCGCCCGGCCCGCCCGCCGTTCCCCTGGAGGCGGCCCGAGGCGAGCGCGGCGATCAGGAGCGCCGTCGCCGCGGCGACGACCAGCGACTCGCGCAGGCTGAGCGCCTCGCCGGGGGCCGTGGGCCCCGTGACGGCGACCAGGCCGACGAGACCGGCCAGGGTCCACAGGGCCCCGCGCCACTCGGTACGGGTCACCCGCCGGCGCGCGCAGTACGCGCCGAGCGGCAGCGCCGCCACGAGGGTCAGCGCGCCGAGCGGCTGGACCAGGGTCAGCGGCCCGTAGTGCAGGGCGGCCACGTGGGCGAGGGCCCCGGCGGCGTTCAGGCCGACCGCCCACCACCACTGCCCGCGGGCGAGCAGCGCGCGCAGCGCCCCGCGTCCGCCGGGGGCGGCGGACGACGCGGCGGCCAGCCTGGACTGGGCGACGGCGGCGAGCGCGTACCCGGCGGCGGAGACGAGGGAGAGGAGCACCGCGAGCGCGGTGCCGGCGGCGGGGTTCATCGCAGGGCTCCGACCGTGAGGGGGGCCGCCTCGACCGGACGGCGTACGGGTGGGGGCGCCGTCCGCCGGCCGGGGGCGCGGACGGCGAGCAGCGCGAGGCCGAGGAGCGCGGCGGCGGCGAGCGCGTCGAACCAGTAGTGGTTGGCGGTGCCGACGACGACGAGCAGGGTGAGCAGCGGGTGCAGCAGCCAGAGCACCCGCCACCGGGAACGGGTGGCGGCGATCAGGCCGATCGCGACCATCAGGGCCCAGCCGAAGTGCAGCGACGGCATGGCGGCGAACTGGTTCGCCATCGAGTCCGCCTCCGGTACCGCCCCGTAGACGGAGGGGCCGTAGACGCGGGCGGTGTCGACGAGTCCGGCGGCGGCGAGCATCCGGGGCGGCGCGAGCGGCATCAGCAGGTGCAGCGTGAGCGCGGCGGCGGTGAGGAGCGCGAGCACGCGGCGCGACCACAGGTAGTGGGCCGGGCGGCGCAGGTACAGCCAGACGAGGAAGGCGGCGGTGGCGGGGAAGTGCACGGCCGCGTAGTACGTGTTCGCGGCCCGGACCAGCGGTTCGCCGTGCAGCAGGAGCTGCTGGACCGCTCCCTCGCCCGGCAGGTGGAGCGCGCGCTCGGCGTCCCAGACGCGGTCGGCGTTGTGGAAGGCGCGGACCTCGTGGCCGTTGGCGAAGAGCCGGCCGAACTTGTAGACGAGGAACAGGGCGGTGACGAGCAGCAGCTCGCGCAGGAGGGGCGGTCGCGCGGCTCTTCCGGGAGCCTCTCCGCTCTCCTCCGGCTCCTCTCCGGCGCCGTTCCCGGCGGGGCCGGCGACGGGCTTCGCCCCCGGTCCCGCAGGACGTGGTCCTCGTATCCCGCGTATCCCGGCAGCCATCGTGCGGCCCTCTAATCCGTCAAATCGGCAACAAACGGGGGAAGCCTAGATCCATTTTCATCGAGACGCAAGCGTCTCGATACGTTTGCGTCTCGATTGTGCACCCCCTACTCTCGTATGTGCAGAGCCAGACCCGCGGGGCAGGGACGATCCGGCCCGTACGGGAGAGACACAGCGGGGACACGGAGGTGTCCGCCCGGGAGGGACCGATGTCCACACAGGCCGCGACCGCCGCCGCCCGGCGCAGCAAGATCACGCCGGAGCGCGAGACCGAGCTCTACGACGCGGTGCTCCGACTCCTCCGCGAGGGCGGCTACGACTCGGTGACCATGGAGGGCGTCGCCGCCCTCACCAAGTGCGGCAAGGCCACGCTCTACCGGCAGTGGGGCACGAAGCCGCGGCTCGTCACCGCCGCCCTCGCCCGCCGGCGCTGCGTCGTCTTCGGCGGCATCGACACCGGCACCCTCGCCGGCGACCTGCGCGAGGCCGCCCGCATCGCCGCCTCCCATCACGAGCGCGACGCCGGGCTCATGGAGGCCGTCGCCCAGGCGTACATCCAGTACCCTGACCTGCGCTCCGCGTTCCACGAGACCGTCATCGCCCCCGAGATCGCCGCCATCGACACGATCGTGGCGCGCGCGGTCGAGCGCGGCGAGGTCGCGGTCGGCAACCCCGCCGTCGACCTCGTGGCCCCCGCCTTCCTCGGCATGCTCCGCATCGAGCGGATCTGCGAGGAGCGCTTCACGGACTCCTCGACCATGCGGAGCTTCGTCGACGCCGTCCTCCTCCCGGCGCTGCGCGCCACCGGCTGAGCCGGGACGCCGTCCGGCACCGCTTGCGAGGCCCCGAAGACGGGGTGCGGGCCTCCGCGGGCCGGCCACACGCCCGTACGGCGCCGGGAGACCGAAGGAGCGGGAAAGCGACGGATGGCGTCAGGAGGCGTCCCGGCGCAGCCGCGGCGCCTCGGCGACGGCATCGACGGTGACGGAACCCTCCGCCCCGCCCCCTTCCGTACGACCGGCCAACTCCCGCGCCCAGGAGACGAGCCCGCCGAGGTCGATCCCGTACGGTCCGGATCGGGGTACGGATCCGGGTCCGGACGAACCGCGCTCGGAAGCCCGGCTCTCCGACACTCCTACCTCCGGAGCCCCGGCCTCCGAAGCCCCGCTCTCCACCGCTCCCGCTCCCGCCCCCACCGCCGTCAGCCGGTCGGCGCCGCGTCGCAGCAGGCGTGCCCCGCCCGCCGCGTTGCCCCGGGCCGAGTGCGTCAGGCCCACGGCGAGCTGGGCGAGCCCCTGCCACAGGTCCCGTTCCGCCTCGGGACCGGACTTCCAGGCGTCCTCGAAGACCTCGTGCGCGTGGAAGGGCATCCCGGCGTCGAGCAGCCGCTGCGCCTCGCGCAGGGTCGCGCCGGGATCCCGTACGACCCCCTCCGGCTGCCGGGGCACCCCCTCCGCCCCGTACGGAAGCGGACGCCCGAGCCCGTCGCGGGGACGGGCGCTGCGGGCCCGCCCCTCCTCGTCGCGGTCCCTGCCTCGGCTGTGCGTGGTCCGGTTCACCCTTCCATTGTCGCCCCCGGAACGATCAGGAACGCTAGGCTCGTCCGACAAGCGCTTCGTGCCGGTCCGCGTGGGTCTCGCCGGCTGCGGCGCGCAAGGAGCTCGGGTAGGGGAGTGAGTCACCGGTGCCGTCGGATCCCGAACAGCCGTCGCCCGTCACGCCGTTCGTGCCCGCCGTCCCGGACGGGTCCCACGGCGGGCTGCTCGAACGCGATCCGGAACTGGCCGCGGCCGCCCACGCCGTCGACGAACTCGTCGCCGGGGCGACGGAGGGCGGCCCGGCGCGCGGCGGCATCCTCGTCTACCGGGGAGAGTCGGGGATCGGCAAGACGACCCTCCTCGACGAGATCCACCGCACCGCACGCGACCGGTGCACCGTCCTGACGGCCCGGGGCGGCGAGACCCTCACCTCGGTCCCGTTCCACGTCACCCGCCAGCTGCTCCAGCCCGCGCTCGACCGCTTCGACGAGGAGGACGTACGCCTCCTCTGCGGCGGCCACTTCGACCTGCTGGCCCCCGCGCTCGGCCTCGCCCCGCCGCCTCCGCCGTCGGCCGCTCCCGCCGACCCGCAAGGCGTGCGGGACGGCCTGGCCAAGCTCCTGGGGCGGCTCGCGGACCGGCTGCGGGACCGGCCGCCGGTGCTGCTGGTGGACGACGCGCACTGGGCCGACGCCGAATCCCTGGCGTGGCTCGACGCCTTCACCCGGATCCGGCGGGACCGCCGGCTGCCCGCCCTCGTCGTCCTCGCGCACCGGCCCCTGTCGGAGGGGACGCGGCGCACCGGCGTGCCGGCCTTCCTCGCCGCGCTCGCCGACCGCGCCGTCGTGACCCTGGGCCTGCACGCCCTCACGCTCGGCGCCACCGCCGCGCTCGCCCGGGACACGCTGGGCGGCCACGCGGACGAACCGTTCTGCCGCGAACTGTGGACGGTGACCTCCGGGAACCCGTACGAGACGGTCGAACTGCTCGCCAAGGCCCGCGACCGGATGCTCGAACCCGTCGCGGGCTCCGCCTCCCTCCTCCGCGGCCTCGGCGCCGAAGCGCGCGGCGGCGGGCTCGTCGCCCGCCTCGAAGAGCTCGGCGCCGGCCCGACCAGGCTCGCCCGGACGATCGCCGTCCTCGGCGCGGACAGCACGCCGGACCTCCTGGCGTCGCTGGCCGGCATGAGCGGACCGGAGGTCGCCGAGAACACCGAACTCCTCCGCCAGGCGAGGATCGTGACGACGGGCGCGGACCGGGCGGCGCGCACCGGCCCCGACGCCGGGGACGACCCGAACGCGGCGGTCGCGGGAGCGCCCGCTCACGAGAGCCCCGCCGACCCGGGCCCCGCCGACCCGGGCTCAGCCCACCCCGACCCCGTCCAGCTCGGCCCCGTCCACCCGGACTCCGCCCACCTGGAGTTCGCGCACCCCCTCATCGCGTCCGCCGTGTACGGCTCGATGTCACCGGCCGCGCGGACCGCCTTGCACGGGCTGGCCGCCTGGGCGCTCACCGCGGCGGGCCACGGACCGGCCGCCGTCTCCCGGCACCTCCTCGAAGTGCACCCGGACGAGGACGAGGAGGTCGTCCGCCAACTGCGGGCAGCCGCCGTCGAGCACCTCGCCGTGGGCGCCCCGGACGCGGCCCGGCGCTGTCTGGAGCGGGCCCTGGAGGAACCGCCGGCCCCGGACTCGTACGCCAGGGTGCTGTACGAACTGGGCTGCGCCTCCCTGCTGACCGCGCCCGCCGCCACCGTCCGGCACCTGAGCTCCGCGCTCGGCCTGCCGGGCCTGGACGACGGCCTGCGCATCGACGCGACCTACCGGCTCGCGCAGGCACTCGCCCACAACAACCAGCTCAGGGAGGCCGCGCGGGTCCTGGCCGACGAGGCCGTCCGCACCCCGCCCGGCACCGACCGACGCCGTCTGCAGGCGGCGAACTTCATGTACGAGGGGTTCCAGGCGGCGGAGGAGGACGGCCCCGGCCGCTCCCGCCGCCTGGCCGACCTCACCGCGCACTTCACCGGCGCGGACAACTCCGAGCGGGCCCTGCTCACGGTGCGCGGGTTCGACGCGATGATGCGGGGCGAGCCCGCCGACGAGGTCGTCCGCCTCTGCGACCTCGCCCTCGTCGACGGCATACCGGCCCGGGGCCTCGGCTGGACCGACGCCACCTGGGGCTTCGAGATCCCGGCGCTGACCGGCATCGCGTACGCGTTCTCCGACCGTCCCGACCGGGCCGGGGCGCTCTTCACGGAGGCGGTCCGCGCCTTCGAGATCTCGGGCTGGAGCGGCGCCCACGTCGCCTTCGCCCACACTCTCCTGGGCCTGGTCCACCGGCGCCGCGGCAACCTGCCGAGGGCGCAGCACTACCTGGAGGAGGGCCTGCGCCTGGCCGACCGGGTCGGCAACGGCCTGCCCGTGCACTGGGACACCGCCTGCCTCCTCGTCGACACGCTCGTCGCCCGGGGCCGTACGGCGGAGGCGCGCAGCGTGGCCGACCGCTACTCCTTCGGGCCGCCGTGGCCGGGCGCGATCGTCCTGCCCGACGGCCCCAGCGTCCTCGGCCGGCTCCTGCTCGCGGAGGGGCGCGTCGAGGAGGCGGTGGCCACCCTGGAGGCCGCGTCCGAGGCCCTGATCGAACGGGGCCGCCACCACGTCGTGTGGGCGCCGTGGCCCCTGGACCTCGCGCGGGCGCTCGCTCCCACGGACCCGGACCGCGCGGCCGGGATCGCCGCCGAGGCCCGTGCCCACGCCGAGCGGATCGGCACCCGCACGGCCCTCGGCGAAGCCCTCCGCTGCGCGGCCCTCATCGCCGACCCGCCCGAGTCCCGCCGCCTCCTCACCGAGGCCGTCGACCACCTGGCCGCGTCCCCGTCCCGCTACGAGGAGGCCCGCGCCCGCCTCGACCTGGCCCGGGTCACCGGCTCCGCCGAGGCCCTCGCCGAGGCGACCGCCCTGGCCACCACCTGCGGCGCGTCCCTCCTCACCACCGACGCGGTGACAGCCCGTGCGTCGTCCCACCCTCCGCAGTGAGGTAATGTTTCCCCTGCACGCCGACGCGGGAGCAAACCGCCGAGGACGCGCATCGGGACGTGGCGCAGCTTGGTAGCGCACTTGACTGGGGGTCAAGGGGTCGCAGGTTCAAATCCTGTCGTCCCGACTCTAAGGAGTCGTGAACCGAGGGGCCGTTTCGGAGCAATCCGAAACGGCCCTTTCGGCGTTTCCGGTGAAGGGTTGTGGCCCGGCACGCACTGGGTAGCGTCCGTGGACGTGTGCGGCGGAGAAAACCGCCGGAGAAGGCACTGAGGGGGCTCGGTGGCACCACGGCCGGGAGGCGAGATGGACAAGTTCGGCAACCGTTACGAGGGAGCCTGGACGATCAGACACGCCCTGTACGTACTCCTGGGCGCGGGGACGTCGATCACGCTGGAGCCGGGGGGCCCGCTCGGCGACGGCGCAGAGTTCGTCTACCGCCACGACGGCGGGACGGAGGTGCACCAGGTCAAGCGGCAGAACCGGAACGCGAACAGCTGGAACGTGGCCTCCCTCCGGGACAAGGGAATCTGGGGGCATCTGCGTTCCCACGTCGATGCGGGCCGCACGTTCCACTTCGTCTCCCTGGTTCCCGCCCGTGCCCTCGACGAGCTGAGCGACCGCGTCCGCCGCTCCGACGACGTGACCTCCTTCGAAACGGAGTGGTTGACGGACGAACTCCGAGGCCCCTTCGACGCGCTTGCCGCGACCGACGTCTACGGTTCGGCCACGGAGGCCTGGCGCATGCTGCGAGGGCTCCGGGTGGAGTGGCACAACGAACAAGAGATCGTGAACATCAACGCGGTCCTGGCCGAACAGATCCTTGCCCGAGCCCCCGGCAGACTCGCGGCGGCCGGATTGGGCGACCTGCTGCTGAACAATCCGGGGACCACTCTCGACGCCCCGGCCATCACTGCCCGACTGGCACAGTACGGGCTACGACGGGTCACCCGAGTGGACGGTCGAGCGGTGGACGGCCCGCACCCTGGTGCACGGCACCACCGAGTAGCACCGTTCTGAAAGGGACCCGGGCCTTCGAGGCCCGGGTCTTCGTTTCACCGGAGGGCTTCTGGCAGGCAGTCACCAACTCCGAAGTCTTCCGGGATCCGGCAATGAATCCCCCTCCCCCCGTATGGCACCATGATCCGGCCCGCAGCGACACCGCCCATGACGGGACGTCAAGAAGCGGGCCTTGAGTGGGGATCGGCAGGCGAGGGGGAGGCCATGACCGTAGTGCCCCAGGCGAGCGGGCGGTTGCGGACCGGTGGGCACATGGTCGTGTGCGGGGACGACACGCTCGCGCACCGGATCGCCGTCGAGCTCGCCGACGTGTACCGGCAGGCCGTCACCCTGGTCGTGCCGCCGCCGGTCGGTTTCGAGGGGGTGGCCGGTCAGCCGGCGAGCGTCTCCCGGGCCTCGGCGCTGCTCGGCCGGATGAGCGCGGCGGTCGGACGGCCCGGCGGGCCGCCGGGGAACGGCGCGGACGCCGGGCAGGGGCCGGGCGTGCGGGAGGTGACCGCCGCCGTGCCCGACGCACAGGTCCTCGCGGAGGTCGGCGTGGCGCGGGCCGAGGCCCTCGCCCTGCTCTACGAGGACGACGAGGCCAACATGCGGGCCGCGTTCCTCGCCCGCCGCCTCAACCCGAGGATCCGGCTCGTCCTGCGGATGTACAACCGCAACCTCGGCCGGCGCATGGCGGAGCTGCTCGACCAGGCCACCGACCTCACGCTCCCCGAGAACGTCCGCGGCGGGCACGACACCTCGACGATCGTCCTCTCGGACGCCGACACCACCGCCCCGGCGCTCGCCGCCACCGCCGTCGCCGGCACCCGCAAGATCGTCCAGGCCGACGGACTGCTGCTGCGCGCCGCCGAGCGGCTGCCCAGCCGCCCCGGGGACGTCGCCGCGCCCGGTCTCGCGACCCTCGCCCTGCTGTCCTCCACGACCACCGACCCGGCCGGTGCCGAGGGCTCCGACCGCAGCGGCCCGCAGGCCCCCCAGCTGCTCCCCGACGACGACGCCGTACGGGCCGCCGCGGGGCGCGGCACCATCGTCCTGGAGGCCGTCACCCACGAACCGGCCACGCCCCGCAGGCGCACGAGCCGGGGCGCCTCCTTCAAGGAGCTCCTCTCGCGCCGGCTGCGCTGGGCCCTCGCCGGCGTCTTCGTGGCCGTCACCGTCCTGGCCGTCGTCTCCTCCCTCGTCACCGACGACTCCGCGCTGCACGCCGTCTACATCACCCTGCTCGACCTGTTCGCGATCGCCGACCCCGCCGTCGAGGAATCCGCCCCCCGCCAGATCCTCCAGCTGCTCACCGGATTCGTCGGCCTCGCCCTGCTGCCCCTGCTCGTCGCCGGCGCCCTGGAGGCTCTCGGCGCCTACCGCAGCGCCGCCGCCCTGCGCCGTCCGCCGCGCGGGCTCGCCGGCCACGTCGTCCTGCTCGGCCTCGGCAAGATCGGCACCCGCGTCCTGGCCCGGCTCCGCGAGCTCGACATCCCCGTGGTGTGCGTGGAGGACGACCCCGACGCCCGCGGCGTCGCGCTCGCCCGGAGCCTGCGCGTCCCCGTCGTCCTCGGCGACGTCACCCAGGAAGGCGTCCTGGAGGCGGCCAAGGTCCACCGCGCGCACGCGCTCCTCGCCCTCACCAGCGCCGACACCACCAACCTGGAAGCCGCGCTGTACGCGCGCACGCTCGCGCCCGACCTGCTCGTCGCCCTGCGCCTGTACGACGACGACTTCGCCACCGCCGTCTACCGCACCCTGCGCGCCGCCCACCCCGACGCGCTCACCCGCAGCCGCAGCGTGTCCACCCTCGCCGCGCCCGCCTTCGCCACCGCGATGATGGGCCGCCAGATCCTCGGCGCCATCCCCGTCGAGCGCCGGGTGCTGCTCTTCGCCGCGCTCGACGTCGCCGGACAGCCCCAGTTGGAGGGGCGTACGGTCCAGGAGGCCTTCCGGCCCGGTGCCTGGCGCGTCCTCGCCCTCGACACCACCGCCCCGCAGGCCCGCCGCCCCGACCTCACCGCCGCCCACGACCGCGACGGCCCGCCGGGCCTCCTGTGGGACCTCCACTCCGGCTACGTCCTGCGCCCCGAGGACCGCGTCGTGATCGCCGCGACCCGTGCCGGCCTCGCCCAGCTCCTCGAACGCTCCCGTACGCCCGCCTCCGGCCGGGGGCTGTGAGGCGCCGCCGTCACGGCTCCTGGTCCGGCCAGTCCAGGAAGCGGGCGCCGATGACGGCCGTCTGGAGGGTGTAGCGCTGGGCGGGATCGCCCGGATCGGCGCCCGTGAGGCGGTGCACGCGGTCGAGCCGGTACGTCACCGCCCGCACGCTCAGCGAGAGCTGCCGGGCCGTCTCGGCGGCGACGCAGCCGGTGTCGAAGTACGCGGTGAGCGTGTCGATCAGCGGCCCGGCGCCGCCCCGCGCCTCCCGGAGCGGACCCAGGACGCTGACCACCAGGTCGGCCATGGCCTGGCGGTCACGGGTGAGGACCGGGTAGACGAGGAGGTCGGCGGCGCGCAGGACCGGGTCGTTCAGGTCCAGGCGGGCGGCCAGGTCGAGGGCGTTCAGGGCCTCCTCGTACGACTGGACCACACCGCCCGGGCCCGAGTGGGGCCGCCCGATCGCGATCTGTCCGCCGTCGGTCGCCGCGTACGCCTGCTTCGCGAAGAAGGACAGCACCTCCGGCTGGTCGGCCGGGGCGACGCAGACGAGGCGCCCCTCCTTCGTGGTGAGCAGGATGCGGCGCTGGCCGAACCGGGCCACGAGGGACGCCTCGACGCCCCGGGTGACGGAGGCGCCGTCCTCGTACGGCTCCCCGCCCTGCGCCACGGCCACCGCGTGCGCGTGGGCGAGCAGCAGGCCGAAGCGCTCGGCGCGCTGGGCGAGGCGGCCGAGGTCGCTCCGCCCGTACAGCAGGTCGTCGATGAACTCGCGGCGCGACGCCTCCTCCTGACGCACCGCCAGGATCCCCGCCCGCTCGTGCCCCTCCGCGAAGGCGTCGACGGCCTGCTCGACGACGGCGAGGAGGTGGTCGCCCGCAGTGCGCGGCAGCTCCGCCCGCAGCTCCCCGGCGGCCGAGAGGTGCGCCCGTATCAGGGCGCGCAGCCCGATCCCGGCCTCGGCGGCCCGCTCGCCCCGGGCCCGCAGCGTCTCCAGCTCGTCGCGGCTCAGCCGCCGGCCCGTCGCCGAGGCCCCCGCCAGGATCTCCCCGTACCCCTCCAGGTACTCCCCGGACACCACTCGTTCCACCCTCGTCCTCCCCGCCCCCGTGCGTCACTCGCCCTCCTCGACGCGCCGGTCCGATCGCGGGACGGCGCCGCCCAGGAGGCGGTCACCGGCATCAAGGATGCGTCAAGATTGCCGGAAACCGGCAATGCGAACAAGTGGACGGCCCTGCCACGATGGTTCCACGGAGGGCACGTCCGCCGGCGGGACGCCGGGGACGGGCAGCGAAAGTCGCGCGTCGAGGGGGAGGGAAGCACGATGAGTGAGTCCCCGACCGACGTCCTTCTCCCGGACGGTGCCCGCTCCGGCGGCAGTACCCGCTCCCCGGCCCGTGGACGTTTGCCGGCCCG
Source organism: Streptomyces sp. NPDC086147 (assembly GCF_040702165.1). Lineage (NCBI taxonomy): Bacteria > Bacillati > Actinomycetota > Actinomycetes > Kitasatosporales > Streptomycetaceae > Streptomyces > Streptomyces sp. NPDC086147. The sequence continues at coordinate 345,235 of NZ_JBFBJO010000004.1, forward strand.
CGGGCTCTCCCCGGCCGGCGCCCGCCTCCCGGCCGCCCCCGTGCGCCGCTGCCTCGCGCGGCGCACGGCGAAGCTCTTCCCCGACGAACCGTAGCCGTCCCGGGAGGACTCCGGTCCCCGGGTACGGCCCCTTCACGGCCGGCGGACGACGGCGCCCGGGCCGGGCGCGGATCTCCCGCCCGGGACGGACCCACCGCGGCCGCCCATCGGCCGGCGGCGCGGACGCGGTGCCGCCACACCCCTCAATCTCCTTCATACACACGGGGTTTCACATGGATACCATCACCGTGGGCATCGGCGTGCTCGTCGCCGTTGTCCTGCTCTTCGTCCTCGTCCTGGTCCTCGTGATCGGCAGACTGTTCCGCAAGGTGGAGCAGGGCAAGGCGCTGATCGTCTCGAAGATGCGGAAGGTCGACGTCACCTTCACCGGACAGGTCGTCCTGCCCGTGCTGCACAAGGCCGAGGTCATGGACATCTCGGTCAAGACGATCGAGATCTCCCGCACCGGCCGCGACGGCCTGATCTGCCGGGACAACATCCGCGCCGACATCCGGATCTCCTTCTTCGTCCGCGTCAACAAGACCGTCGAGGACGTCATCAGGGTCGCCCAGGCCATCGGCACCGTCCGGGCCAGCGACAAGGACACCCTCCAGGAGCTGTTCAACGCCAAGTTCTCCGAGGCGCTCAAGACCGTCGGCAAGCAGCTCGACTTCACCGACCTCTACACCAAGCGCGAGGAGCTGCGCTTCCGGATCATCGAGATCATCGGCATCGACCTCAACGGCTACAGCCTGGAGGACGCGGCCATCGACTACCTGGAGCAGACCCCGCTCGCCCAGCTCGACCCCGGCAACATCCTCGACGCCCAGGGCATCCGCAAGATCACCGAGCTGACCGCCGCCGAGAACGTGCGCACCAACGAGTTCCGCCGGCACGAGCAGAAGGAGATCACCCGGCAGAACGTCGACGCCCGCGAGGCCATCCTGGAGCTGGAGCGGCGCCAGGCGGACGCCGAGATCAAGCAGAAGCGCGAGATCGACACCGTACGGGCCCGCGAGGAGGCCGAGACCGCCCGGGTGGTGGAGGAGGAGCGGCTGCGGGCGCAGAGCGCCTTCCTGAGGACCGAGGAGCAGCTCGGCGTCCAGCGCGAGAACCAGGCCCGCGAGGTCGCGGTGGCGCAGAAGAACCGCGAGCGGGTCATCGCCGTCGAGAACGAGCGGATCGAGAAGGACCGCCTCCTGGAGGTCATCGCCCGCGACCGGGAGACCGAGCTGACCCGCATCTCCGCCGAGAAGGAGGTCGAGGCGGAGCGCCGGGACATCGCCGAGGTGATCCGCGAGCGGGTCGCGGTGGACCGCACGGTCGCCGAGCAGGAGGAGTCGATCAAGCGGCTGCGGGCGGTCGAGGAGGCCGAGCGCAACCGTCAGGCGATCGTGATCGCCGCCGAGGCCGAGGCCCAGGAGCGGCTGGTCAAGGACATCAAGGCCGCGGAGGCCGCCGAGCAGGCCGCCGTGCACCGGGCCGCCGAGGAGCTCACCCTCGCCGAGGCCCGCAACAAGGCCGCCGACATGGACGCCCGCGCCAAGATCCGCCTCGCCGAGGGCGTCCAGGCCGAGGCCGCGGCCGAGGGGCTCGCGGCGGTCCAGGTCCGGGACAAGGAGGCCGACGTCATCGAGAAGGCCGGCCGCGCGGAGGCCGGGGCCACCGAGGCCCGGCTGCGCGCCGAGGCCGCCGGCGCCCGCGAGAAGGCGCTCGCGGAGGCCGCGGGCGCCAAGGAGAAGGCCCTCGCCGAGGCCACCGCGATCGGCGAGAAGCTGAAGGCCGAGGCCGCGGGCCTGACCGAGAAGGCGGCGGCGATGGCCGCCCTCGACGAGGCGTCCCGCACCCACGAGGAGTACCGCCTGCGCCTGGAGGCCGAGAAGGACATCCGGCTCGCCGGTCTCGACGTGCAGCGCCAGGTCGCCGAGGCGCAGGCCACCGTCCTCGCCACCGGCCTGGAGAACGCCGACATCAACATCGTCGGGGGCGACTCCGTCTTCCTCGACCGGCTCGTGCAGTCCGTCTCGCTCGGCAAGGCCGTCGACGGCTTCGTCGACAGCTCGCAGACCGCGCAGGCCCTCGCCGGTCCGTGGCTGAACGGCTCACAGCCCTTCACCGAGGACCTGACGAACGTGCTCGGCTCGCTCTCCAGCTCCGACGTGCGCGACCTCAGCGTCTCGGCGCTGCTCGCGAAGCTCATGAAGTCCGGCGCGCTCGACGGCTACCTGCCGACGCCGTCCGCGCCGGCCGGGGCCGCCGTGCTGAACGGCGCGGCCAAGGACTGACCGCCCACGGGGGTGGCGGTCGGTACGGGTCCGGTGCCGGCGAACGGGGGAGTGGCCGGCACCGGACCCGCAGTCACTACGGTACATAGGGAGCACAGGGATGAGCGCCGGAATCGACCAGGACACGTACGCGGTGCTGCGCGACCGCCTCACCGCGCAGGCCGGCGAACTGGCCCGGCGCGCCGAGGCGCTCAACACCGCCCGTACCGCCGCCTTCGGCTCCGGCGGACTCGCCCTCACCGGCACCGACCGGGTCCGCACCGAACGCGCCGGGACGCTCCTCGACGTCGTCGCTGTCGGGGACGGCGTCCTGCTGTTCGGCGGGAGCCCGGTCACCACGGGCGGCGGGGGACCGCTTGCCACGGACGGTGAGGGACCGGCGGTCGCCGACGTCCTCACCCTGCACGACCGGGACCTGAACCCGCTGCCCGGGGACGCGGTCCCCGGCCTCCTGGACGACCCCGGCTTCGTCCGCGAGTTCGCCGCGCTGCACCGCTACTTCCGGGGCGCCCGGCTGCTCCGGCTGCGGCGCGTGGCGGACCGGCTCCTCGCCGTCTTCCGGACCGGGGAGAAGGCCGACGACCTGCGGGTGCTGCGCTGGGCCCTCGAACCGTCCGGCGGGGCGCGGTTCCTCGATGCCCGGGGCGAGCGCGACCACACCTTCCCGCCCGCGCACGACCTCGACTGGACGGAGAGCACCCGGGACGACCACGTCTCCGGCCGGCACCCCCACATCTCGCTCGGCGGGCGCCTGTACGTCTCCACGACCGGCGGGGCGCTCACCGTCAAGACGGAGAACGACCCCGAGACCGCCGACGGCATTCACTCGGAGCCGGTCGACGAGCCGCTGCAATCCCTCGCCGACGCCGAGGTCGCCCACGCCGTCGTCGGCGCCCTGACCCTGATCCGGGTTCGCCCGTACAAGGAAGACGCCGTCCGGTACCTCGTCTTCAACGCGCTGACCGGGACCGTCGTCCGGCTCGACGGCATCGGGCAGGCCTGTCTGCGGCTGCCCGACGACGAGGGCGTCGTCTTCCCCGGCGGCTACTGCCTCTCCTCCGGTGCCGTGAAGACCTTCGACACCGACACCTCCGGCCTCGCCTTCGACCGCGCGGTCCGCTCGCCCAACGGCGAGGACCTCCTCTTCGCCTTCCACGCCGAGACGGAGGGCCGCGGCCTCCTCCTGCCGTACAACCTGATCCGCAAGGAGATCGCCACCCCGCTCGCCTGCCGGGGGTACGCGCTGCTCGACGACGGGACGATGGTCGTCCTGCGCGGCGAGTCCGGCGAACCCGGCCGGGTCCACCCCGTGCAGGTCTGGGCGACGCCGTACGTCTCCGAGACGCACACGGCCCCCGTGCACGACGACCCGCTGGCCCGCATCGGCAACGCGGACCTCGTCCGGGGCATCTCCGACTGCCTGTCGATCGCCCGGCGGGCCACCGAACTCACCCCCGCCGGCGAGGTGTACGAGGCGCTCGTCGCCGCCTGCGAGAGGGCCGGCGACGTCCACCACTGGCTGGGGGACCCGGAGACCGGGGACCTGCGCACCCCGCTCGCCGAACTCCGCGCCACCGCCGGACAGGTCCTCGACGAGTTCGCCACCGTCACCGCCCTCACCCGGCAGGCCGCCGACGCCCTCGCCGGGGCGACCGAGCGGATCGCCCGGCTCGTCCGGCGCGTCCGCGGCGAGGCGCCCGCCACGGCGGAGGAGTGGATCTCCCGCATCACCGAACTCCGGCAGAGCCAGGGCCACTTGATCACCCTGAAGGAGATGCGGTACGCCGACACGGACGCCGTCGACGCCCTCGCGGCGGACGTCGAGTCCGACATCGCCGCGGCCGGCCGGCGGGCCGTCGCCTTCCTCCGGGGCGAGGACGCCTTCGCGGGCCAGCACGCCGAGGCGGAGCGGCTCGCCGCCGAGGCCGGGGAGGTCGCCACCGTCGCGGAGACGGGCCCGGTCGGGGAGCTGATCGACGGCCGCACCACCGGCCTGCGGACCCTCAGCGAGATCGTCGCCGGGCTCGACATCGGCGACGCCACCGTCCGCACCGCGATCCTGAGCCGGGTCGCCGACGTCCTGGGCGTCCTCAACCGCGCCCGCGCCGTCCTCGCCGCCCGCCGCGCCGAACTCCTCGACCGGGAGGGCCGGGCGGAGTTCGCCGCCGAGTTCGCCCTGCTCGGCCAGGCCGTCACGGGCGCGCTCGCCGCCGCCGACACCCCCGACCACTGCGACGACCAACTCGGCCTCCTGCTCCTCCAGCTGGAGAACCTGGAGTCCCGCTTCGCCGAGCACGACGGCTTCCTCGACGACATCGCCGAGCGGCGCGCCGAGATCCACGACGCCTTCACCGCCCGCAAGCAGTCCCTCCAGGACGCCCGCGCCCGCCGCGCCGAGCGCCTCGCCGGATCGGCCGACCGCATCCTGGAGACGATCGCCCGCCGGGCCGCCACCCTGACGGGACCGGACGAGGTGCACACGTACTTCGCCTCCGACCCGATGGTCGCCAAGATCCGGCGCACCACCGCCGAACTGCGCGGACTCGGCGACCAGGTACGGGCCGAGGAGCTGGAGGGCCGGCTCGGCGCCGCCCGCCAGGAGGCCGGGCGCGCGCTCCGCGACCGCACCGAGCTGTTCTCCGACGGCGGCGACACCCTCCGCCTCGGCCGGCACCGGTTCGCCGTCAGCCGGCAGACCCCCGAACTCACCCTCGTCCCGCACGGGGACACCCTCGCCCTCGCCCTCACCGGGACCGACTACCGCGCGCCCGTCACCGACCCGGAGTTCGCCGCGACCCGCCCGTTCTGGGACCGGACGCTGCCCTCCGAGTCGCCCGCGGTCTACCGGGCCGAGCACCTGGCCGCCCGGCTGCTCGCGGAGCACGGCACGGACGGCCTCGCGGGCGCCGACCTCCCCGCGCTCGCCCGGACCGCCGCCGAGGCCGCGTACGACGAGGGGTACGAGCGGGGCGTCCACGACCACGACGCGGCGGCGATCCTGGAGACGCTCCTCGCCCTCCACGAAGGGGCCGGACCGCTGCGGTACCCGGCGGCGGCGCGGTCCGCCGCCCAGCTCTTCTGGGCGCACACGGCCGACGAGGGCGCCCGCGAGCAGTGGACCCGCCGCGCGGTCTCGCTGACCCGCGCCCGCGATCTCTTCGGCGCCGCGTCGGCCGTCGACGGGCTGCGCGACGAACTGGCCGGGGAGATCGGCGACCCGACCGCCGCCGCGTACCTGGTCGAGGAGCTCGCCGCCGGCCCGAGCGGCTTCGCCGTCTCGGCCGCGGCCCGCACCCTGCTCGACAAGTTCCGCCGGACCGTGGGCGGTTCCGCGTACGACGACGCCCTCGCCGGACTCACGGACGCCGGCGCGCGGCGCCAGCTCGTCGAGGCCTGGCTCACCTCCTACGCCTCCGCCTCCGGCGAGCCGCTCGACGGGGACGTGCTCGACGGAGGCGTGCTCGCCGAGGCCGTCGCCGTCGAACTCTGCCCCGGACTCGAACGGTACGAGGTCGACGCCCCGACCACCGCGACGGTCACCGGCCTCCTGGGCGCCCACCCCCGCGTGCGCAACCGCTCCCTCGACGTGCGGATCGACGAATTCCTCGCCAGGACAAGGGAGTTCGCCGCCGTCGACGTGCCCGCCTTCCGCGCCTACCAGGAGCGCAGGGCAGAGCTCGTCGCGGCCGAGCGCGCCCGGCTCCGCGTGGACGAGTACAGCCCCCGCGTCATGTCCTCCTTCGTCCGCAACCGGCTCGTCGACGAGGTCTACCTGCCACTGGTCGGCGACAACCTCGCCAAGCAGCTCGGCGCCGCCGGAGACGCCAAGCGCACTGATTCCCACGGCCTGCTGCTGCTCCTCTCCCCGCCCGGCTACGGCAAGACCACCCTGATCGAGTACGTCGCCGACCGCCTCGGCCTGCTCCTCGTCAAGGTCGACGGACCGGCCCTCGGACAGCGCACCACCTCCCTCGACCCGGCCGAGGCGCCCGACGCCACCGCCCGCCGGGAGCTGGAGAAGATCGCCTTCGCGCTGAGGGCGGGCAACAACGTCCTGCTGTACGTGGACGACATCCAGCACACCTCGCCGGAGTTCCTCCAGAAGTTCATCCCGCTCTGCGACGCCACCCGCACCCTGAACGGGCACGACCTGCGCGGCAAGCGCTTCGCCGTCTGCATGGCCGGCAACCCGTACACCGAGTCCGGGCAGGCCTTCCGGGTGCCCGACATGCTCGCCAACCGGGCCGACGTGTGGAACCTCGGCGACGTCCTGACCGGCAAGGAGGACGTCTTCGCGCTCAGCTTCGTCGAGAACGCCCTCACCTCCCACCCGGTCCTCGCCCCGCTCGCGGGCCGCGACCGGGCCGACCTGGAGCTGCTCGTCCGGCTCGCGGCCGGCGACCCGACCGCGCGCCGCGACCGGCTCGCCCACCCGTACGCCCCGGCCGGACTGGAGCGGATCCTCGCCGTCCTCGGGCGGCTCCTCACGGCCCGCGAGACGGTCCTCGCCGTCAACGAGGAGTACATCGCCTCCGCCGCCCGCAGCGACGCGGCCCGCACCGCGCCGCCGTTCCGGCTCCAGGGCTCGTACCGCACCATGAACAGGATCGCGGCCCGGATCTCGCCCGCCATGAACGACGCCGAGCTGGCCGCCGTGATCGACGACCACTACACCGCCGAGGCCCAGACCCTCACCACAGAGGCCGAGGCCAACCTCCTCCGCCTCGCCGAACTGCGCGGCACCCTCACCCCGGAACAGGCCGCGCGCTGGGCCGAGGTGAGCGCCGCGTACGTCCGCGCGCGGGCGCTCGGCGGCTCCGGGGACGACCCCCTCGCCCGCGCGGTCGCCGCCCTCGGGCTCCTCGCCGACCGGATCGCCGCCGTCGAGTCGGCGATCGACCGGGCGGCGGACCCGGGGAACCCGCTGAAGGCGCCGCGCCTGCCGTGAGGGGCGCTGCATGAGCAGCGCGCCGCCCGTGAGGGAACCAGAGGAGGAGCGCGCCGCTCGCAGGGGGAACTACAGGAGGAGCGCGCCCGGGTCCCGGACCAGCGGGGCCGTGCCGACGGAGTTGCTCACGTTGAAGGTGACGCTCCCCGCCCGGTAGCGGTCCTCGGTCCACTCGATGGGGCGGCCGTCCGGGTTGCTGGTGAGGTGGCGCTGGCGCAGGAGGGGGCTGCCCCGGCGGACGCGGAGCAGCCGGGCGTCGTCGCTGCCGGCCGGCACGGCGTCGATGAGGTGCTCGCCGTAGTGGGCGACGATCCCGGCCTCCCCGGCCATGCTGTCCATGATCGAGGCGCAGTCGACCGGCAGGGCCTCGACGGCGGGGGCGACCCAGGCCGCGTACGCGGTGCGCTCCACCATCACCGGCTCCCCGTCCAGGTACCGCAGCCGCAGCACGCCGAGGACCCCGGCGCCCTCCGGCAGGACGAGCCGGCGCGCCTCCTCGGGGGTGGCGGGGCGCCGCTCGCGGTGCAGGAAGCGGCTCGTGGCCCGGTAGCCCATGGCCCGCGCCCACTGGGCGAAGCTGTGCAGCTCGGCGAAGCTGTGCCGGCGCTCGCGCCGGAGCACGATGCGGCGGGCGCCCTGGCGGGAGCCGATCAGTCCCTCGGAGGTGAGCAGGGCGACGGCCTGACGCACGGTGCCGCGCGAGGCGGACCAGCGGTCGGCGAGGTCGCTCTCGGACGGCAACCGGGCGCCGACGGGGTACTCGCCGCTGAGGATCGAGCGGCGGAGCCCCTCCGCGATCTCCACGTAGAGCGCCGTCACGGCGTCCCCCTTCCCACGCGTGGCTGTGCGCACGCGGTCACGGCGCGTGCTGTCCTTCCGTCCACCCTAACCCGAGGCACGGGCGCGCGGCGGCCCGTCGGTTCATCCCAACTCCACCGCGTTCAACTGGGGTTCACCGCCACCGGGTCTTCCGGGAGGCGTGGGGGACCCGTCACGCGCCGTTCACCCGCCGGACAGGCGGTGCGGGCGAACTAGGGGCGTCTTGTCCAGACAAGTTTCGCGCTGACTGCCGACAAGTCCCACCCTCGCCCCTGACAAGTCCCACCCTCGCTCCCGGGAGAACCCGTGCACAGAAACCCCGTCCGCGGTGCCGCCGTCCTGCTCGGCGCCGTCGTCCTCACCACCGTCACCGCCTGCGGCGCCGCCCCCGAGGGCGAGGCCGGAGCGAAGGGCGACGGCGCGAAGGCCGCCACCGCGGCCTCCGCCAAGGACCTCGGCGGCCTGGACGCCCTCGCCGCGGCGGCGAAGAAGGAGGGTGCGCTCCACGTCATCGCCCTGCCGCCGGATTGGGCCAACTACGGCGAGCTGATCAAGGCGTTCGAGAAGAAGTACGGCATCCAGGTCGAGAGCGAGAACCCGGACGCCTCCAGCGCCGACGAGATCGCCGCCGTCAAGTCCCGCAAGGGACAGAAGCGGGCCCCCGACGTCCTCGACCTGGGCATCGCCTTCGCCCGCAGCGGCGCCGAGGAAGGCCTCTTCGCCCCGTACAAGGTCGAGGCCTGGGACAAGATCCCCGCGGGTCAGAAGGACGAGGCCGGGCGCTGGTACAACGACTACGGCGGCTACGTCTCCATCGGCTGCGACGCCAAGCGGATCCCGAACTGCCCGACGACCTTCGCCGACCTCCTCAAGCCCGAGTACAAGGGCAAGGTCGCCCTCAACGGCAACCCGACCAAGTCCGGCTCGGCCTTCGGCGGCGTCTACGCGGCCGCCCTCGCCAACAAGGGCTCCTTCGCCGACATCCAGCCCGGCATCGACTTCTTCGGCGCGCTGAAGAAGAGCGGCAACTTCATCCCCGTCGAGTCCACCCCGGCCACGGTCGAGAAGGGCGAGACACCCATCAGCATCGACTGGGACTACCTCAACGCCGGCTACGCCGACCAGTTCCGGTCCAAGGGCGTCGACTGGAAGGTCGCCGTCCCCACCGACGGCGTCTACGCCCAGTACTACTCCCAGGCCGTCAACAAGGACGCCCCGCACCCGGCCGCCGCCCGCCTGTGGATGGAGTTCCTCTACAGCGCCGAGGGCCAGAACCTCTGGCTCAAGGGCTACGCCCGCCCCGTCCTGCTCCCGGCCATGACCGCCGACGGCACCGCCGACAAGACCTTCGTCGCCAAGCTCCCGAAGGTCGAGGGCGCCCCCGCCTTCCCGGCCTCCGCCGAACTCGACAAGGCCAAGGCCACCCTCGCCGAGAAGTGGGACAAGGCCGTCTCCTGATGTCCTCCGCCTCCTCCACCCCCACCACGGGAACCGCCTCCCCGACGGAGGCCGCTCCCGCCACGGGAACCGCCGGCGGCATCCGCCGCCGGCGGCGCGGACCCCGCCCCTGGCTCGCCGCCCTCCCGCTGATCTCCTTCACCGCCCTCTGCTTCGGACTCCCGCTCGGAGCCCTGGTGTACGGGGCCGTGACCCGCACCGACCCGGCCACCGGAGCCACCGCGCCGACCGGCGAGCACCTGAGCCGCTCCCTCCAGGGCCCCTACCTCGGTTCCCTGATCGGCAGCGTGCAGCTCTCCGCCCTCACCGCGCTCCTCGGCTCCGTCCTCGGCGTCCTCATCGCCCAGGCCGTCGTCACCTCCCGCTCCCGGGCCCTGCGCGGCGCGGTCCTCACCGCCTCCGGCGTCCTCGCCAACTTCGGCGGCGTCCCGCTCGCGTTCGCGTTCATCGCGACCCTCGGCATCTCCGGCGTCGTCACCCGACTCGCCGACCTCACCTCCCTGGGCTGGAACCTGTACTCGTTCACCGGCCTCACCGTCGTCTACCTGTACTTCCTGATCCCGCTGATGGTCCTGGTGACCGCCCCCGCCCTCGACGGCCTGCGGCCCCAGTGGCGCGAGGCCGCGCGGAACGCGGGCGCCGATGGATGGCAGTACTGGCGCCACGTCGGCCTCCCGGTCCTCGCGCCCTCGCTGCTCGGCGGGTTCGTGCTGCTCTTCGGCAGCGCCTTCGCCGCCCACGCGACGGCCGCCGCGCTCGTCGGCGGCTCCGTCCCCCTGGTCACCCTGAAGATCGCCGACGCGCTCTCCGGGAACGTCCTGGTCGGCCAGGAGAACGTCGCCCTCGCCCTCGGCCTCGACATGATCCTCGTCGCCGGACTCGTCATGGCCCTCTACCTCCCCCTCCAGCGCAGGAGCGCCCGATGGCTGCGATGACCCCCACCGCCCCGGACACCACGCCGGAGACCGGGGCGCGGGCGGACGACCGGCCCGCCGCTCCCGTACGGCGCGCCCGCCCCCGCCCCCGCGTGTGGCGCGGACTCGTCCTCGGCCTCGGCGGCGCGTACTTCCTGGTCCCGCTGATCGCCTCGTTCGTGTTCACGGTCCACACCCCCGGCCAGGGCGTCTCCTTCGCCGCGTACACCGAACTCCTGGGCGCAGAGGGCTTCCTGAGCAGCCTGCTGCTCTCCCTCGGGCTCGCCGCCGCCACCATCGCGCTGTCCCTGCTGCTCGCCGTGCCCGCCCTGGTGGCCGTGCGGCTCGGCGCACCCCGGCTGCGCCCGGTGATCGAGGTGCTGTGCACCCTGCCGCTCGTGGTGCCGCCGATCGCCCTGGTCACCGGCATCACCACGGTCCTGCGCTGGGGCCCCGACCACCTCTCGCGGACCCCGCTCTACCAGACGTTCCTCGCCGTTCAGAACGAGGACTTCCCCGTCGTCCTGGTCCTCGCGTACACCGTCATGGCCCTGCCGTTCGTGTACCGCTCCCTCGACGCCGGACTGCGCGCCGTCGACGTCCCGACCCTCGTCGAGGCCGCCCGCAACTGCGGGGCGAGCCGCACGTACGTGATGCTCCGCGTGATCCTGCCCAACCTGCGCTCCTCGCTCGCGGGCGCCGCCTTCCTCACCCTGGCCCTGGTCCTCGGCGAGTTCACCGTCGCCTCGCTCCTCGGCTTCCGGCCGTTCGCGGTGTGGATCGTCTCCATCTCCGGCGCCCAGGCCCGGATGTCGGTGGCCGTCTCCCTGCTCAGCCTGCTCGTCACCTGGGCCCTGCTGCTCGTCCTGTCCCGGGCGGGAACGGCACCGACCGGCCCCCGTGCTCCCTCCCGCACCTCCCTCCGCGCCCCCCGCCGTACCGTCCGCAAGGAGTCCTGACCCCTCATGTCCTCAGCAACAGCGGAACGGACGGAGACCGCGGCCGTCACCGGGGCGCGCGTCGAATTCCGCGGCCTGCGCCGCTCGTTCGGCCCCACCACCGCCCTCGACGGACTCGACCTGACGGTGGAGCCGGGCGAACTCCTCGCCCTGCTCGGCCCGTCGGGCTGCGGCAAGACCACTGCCCTGCGCGTCCTCGCCGGCTTCGAGCACCCCGACGCGGGCGAGGTCCTCGTCGACGGCACCGACATCACCCACGTGCCGGCCAACCGCCGCGACGCCGGGATGGTCTTCCAGTCGTACAGCCTCTTCCCGCACCTCACCGCCCGCGACAACGTCGCCTTCGGCCTGCGGGTGCGGAAGGCCGGGGCGGCCGAGCGGCGCGCCCGCGCCGCCGAACTCCTCGACCTGGTGGGCCTGCCGCAGCACGGTGACCGCTACCCGCACCAGATGTCGGGCGGCCAGCAGCAGCGCGTGGCCCTGGCCCGCGCCCTCGCCCTGCGCCCCCGCGTCCTGCTCCTCGACGAACCGCTCTCGGCGCTCGACGCCAAGGTCCGCCTCGGCCTCCGGGAGGAGATCCGGCGGCTCCAGCTCGACCTCGGCATCACCACGGTCTTCGTCACCCACGACCAGGAGGAGGCGCTGTCCATGGCGGACCGCGTCGCCGTCCTCAACGCCGGACGCCTCGAACAGTGCGCGGCCCCGGCCGAGTTGTACCGGCGCCCCGCGACCGCGTTCGTCGCCGACTTCATCGGCACCATGAACCGGCTGCCCGGCCGCCTCGCGGGCCCCGGCCTCGTCGAGGTCGCGGGCGCCCGGCTGCCCGTCGACGGCGAGGCGCCGAAGGGCCCCGCGGTCGAGGTGCTCGTGCGCCCCGAGAACCTCACCGTGACCGAGGACCCCGGCGGCGACGCGACGGTGGTCTCCGCCTCCTTCCTCGGCCCGGTCACCCGCCTCCACCTCGACCGCGCCGGTACGCCGGTCAAGGCCGACCTGCCGTCGCGGGACGCCGGAGCGCTCGCCCCGGGCACACGCGTCGCCCTCGGCGTCGTCCACCACCCCGCCCTCGTCGTGGCCGGGAGGGCGGCCGGTGAGTGAACTCGCCGCGGTCCTCTTCGACATGGACGGCACCCTCGTCGACACCGAGACCCTCTGGTGGGACGCCACCGAGGAGGTCGCCGCCCGGCTCGGCCACCGCCTGACGGCCGCCGACGCCCCCGAGGTCGTCGGCCGCGCCGTCGAGGACACCGCCGCCCACCTCGTACGGGCCACGGGCCTGCCGGAGGTGACGGAGGGAGCGGGGACGACGGAGGCCGGAGGGACGTCCGGGGTCGCCTCCGCGCTGACCACCGCCTTCCGGCGGCGCGTCGACGCGGGCGCGCCGCTGCGCCCGGGAGCGGGACGGCTGCTCGCCGAACTGGAGCGCGAGGGCGTCCCGTTCGCGCTGGTCAGCGCGTCTCCCCGGTCGGTGGTCGACGCGGTGACCGGCGGCGCGCTCGCCCGCGTCCCGTTCGCCTTCACCCTCTCGGCCGACGACACCGACCGCACGAAGCCGCACCCCGACCCGTACCGGACGGCCGCCCGCCGCCTGGGAGTTCCGCCCGCGTCCTGCGTGGCCGTCGAGGACTCGCCGGACGGGACCGCCTCGGCCGACGCGGCGGGCTGCGTCGTCCTGGTCGTCCCCTCCCTGCTCCCGGTGGAGCCGGGGCCGGGACGGGTCTTCGCGGAGAGCCTGGAGGAGGTCTCCCTCGCCACCCTGCGCGGCCACCTGCGGCACGGCCGCTCCCCGGCCGTCAGCCCGCCCAGCGTCCCGACATGAAGGTGATCGCCAGGACGGTGCTCAGCGGCGCGACCAGACAGAGGTACGTGATCGTGACCCACCGCCTGCGCACGCTCCAGACGGCCAGGCCGACCCACAGCGGCCACCACAGGAGGGTGCTGCGGGCCACGGACATGTACCAGTACGAGGTGCCGAGCGCCCACAGCGTCAGCGCGATGTACACGGCCTCCGGCCAGCGGCGCCGCACGACGAGGACGGCGAGCAGCGCCAGGCCGAGCACCATGGCGAGCAGGTCCGCCTGGAACTGGACGGCGTAGCCGGTGGCCTGGGTGTGGCCGAAGGCCTCGTGCCAGGTCTGCGACCAGGCCTCCCAGGGGGCGCGGAAGTGGCGGTACCAGCCGCGTTCCTGCGCGTGCTTCCACGCCATGGGGTCGCCGGTCCGCCCGTACAGGTACCAGAAGTAGAGGAGCGCGGGCAGGCCGGGCAGGACGAGCCAGACGGCGTCGCGCCTCCGGCTCGCCCCTTCGTCCCGCCGCGTCGTCAGGAAGAGGACGACGAGCGCGGCGGCGAGGAAGAGCCCGCTGATCCGCACGGTGGTGGCCCCGGCGGCGAGCGCCGGGGCGAGGAGCCACCGCTGCCGCCGGGCCGCGAGCCAGGCGGGCAGGGCGAGGGCGAGGAAGAGCGCCTCGCTGTACCCGGCGGCCAGGAAGACCGCGCAGGGCGACACCAGGAGGAAGAGGGCGGCGCGCCGGCCCGCGCCGGAACCGGGCAGGTGCAGCTCGGCGATCCGGGCGAGGGCCACGGCGGCGACGGCCCCGGCGACGAGCGAGACGAGGAGCCCGGCGACGGTCCAGTGGGGCACGAGGACGTGCACGGCCCGCAGGACCAGGGGGAGGCCGGGGAAGAACGCCTCCCGGTTGTCCCCCTCGCCCGGCCCCCCGGGGAAGTAGCCGTCCCTGGCTATGTTCAGGAAGTGCCCCCAGTCCCAGTGCTCGAAGGGCGCGAGGACCGGCTCGGGCACCCGGGCGTCACCGGACGCCGGGAACAGCCAGCGGGTGCAGTACGCGGTCGTCCACACGGCCACCCGCGTCAGCAGGTACAGCCACAGGACCTCGCGGTCGGCGGGGCGGAGGCGGGGCGGCGGCACGGGCGCGGGCGGGACCTCCGAGGGGACCGCGCGCACGGCGGGATCCGTCCGTACGGAGGTGTGCCCGGGGGAGGGCGGTGCCGAGATCGGCATGGATGAGGTCTCTCCGTGAGTACGCGGGCACGCCGAAGGGGCGGTGCGCGCGGGTACGCGGGTACGGGGAAGGGCGGGGCGGCCCGGTGGTGCGGGGCCGCTCCGGGAGCGCGGACGCGACCGGCGGCCGACCGGTGGGAAGCGTCCACGAAACGTCCGGGAAGTCCGGGAGAAGAGGCGCGGGTCAGCCCCGCGGCGGTGTCGTCGTCGCCATGGTCGTCGCCGTCTCCGGCGGGGTCATCGGGGTCGTCGTCCTACTGGAGGTCGTCGGCGGACGGGTCCGCAGGCTCTCCGTCGTCGCGCTGCCGGGGCCCGGCGGAGTGCTGTTCTCCGTCCCCTGCGGCAGGGGCTCGGGACGGTGGGTGGGGCTGGGGCCGGGCGGGGGTACGGAGGGGCTCGTCGCGGGCAGGACGGGGTCCGCGGGCCCGGGGGCGAGCGAGGCGGCCGTCGCCACGCCGAGGACGGCGACGACGCCCGCCGTGACCGTGGCGAGGGCCAGCCGGCGCCGGTGGGCGCGCCTGCCCCGTTCGACGACCTGCGCGACCGGGAGCGTCGTGGCCTCCCGGCTGCCGTGGTCGGCGGCGGCCCGGAACAGGGCCCTCAGGGAGGGATCGGTGGGGTCGTTCACCGGGATCCGGCCTCCTGTTCGGTGTCCTTGAGCCGGTCGGCGAGGGCGGTGCGCCCCCGGCCGAGGTGGGTCTTGACGGTGCTGGCGGACAGCCCGGTCTCGCCCGCGATCTGCTCGACGGTGAGGTCGCACAGGTAGTGCAGGGTGACGGTGCGCCGCTGCTGGGCCGGGAGGGTGCGCAGGGCGTCGACGAGCACCACGTGCTCCGGCCCGGGGCCGGCCGCGTGGGACGGGGCCGCGCGCCTGCTCCAGGCGTCGGCCGTACGCCTCCGGAAGCGCCACCGGCTCACGGCGAGGCGCCAGGCGACCGTGCGGATCCACGCCTCCGGTCCGCTGTCGCCGTCCAGCTGGCGCCGCCGGTTCCAGCCCTTGATGAATGCCTCCTGGACAACGTCTTCAGCCTCCTGCAGATCGCCGAGCATGACGTAGAGCTGCCCGGTGAGCCGCCCGACCGACTGGACGTAGAACGCTTCGAACTCTTCGACGGTCAACGGCAACTCCCGGGTCTCTCGCTTCACCGGGCATACGCCTGGCACGGCCCCGACGGTCGACACCGATCCCGAAGAAGGCACGTGAGCCCGGTCACACCGTGGACCCGCGCGGTCGTTCTCCGACCGTCGACCCTACGGCCCGCCCGGCGGACCGGGGCTTTCGGGCCCTTCAGGCCGTGGGGGAGGCGTCCCGTACGGGGTGCTTGCTCAGGATCGACACCCGGTTGAACGCGTTGATGGCGATCGCCACCCAGATCACGGCGGAGAGCTCGTCGTCGGTGAGGGCCCGGCGGGCCTCCTCGTAGGCGCGCTCCTGCGCGGGGGCGTCGGAGGGGTGGGTGGTGGCCTCGGCCAGGGCGAGGGCGGCGCGCTCGCGCGCCGTGAAGAGCTCGGTGTCGCGCCAGGCGGCGAGCACGCCGAGGCGACGGGTCGTCTCGCCGGCGCGCAGGGCGGCGCGGGTGTGCACGTCGAGGCAGGAGGCGCAGCCGTTGAGCTGGGACACCCGGAGGTTGACGAGCTCCACCAGGAGCCGGTCGAGCCCCGCGTCGGCGGCGGTCGCGCGCACGGCCTCGGCCGTCCGGACCAGGGCGTGATAGGCCTGGGGGCTCTGCTTGTCGAGATACACCCGTCCGGCCGCGGGGGCTCCTGCCACATCGCTCACTGCGCACTCCGTTCTCGGGGCCTTCCGCGGTCGCGGAAGCTATCATCGTCCATGATTGTTTAAAATAAAACTACATGTTTCCGGAGGGGGACGAGAATGAGCGGCAAGACGGAGGTCGGTTCGGGGACGGTCGGGTCCGAGGTCACGGGGGCGGGGGCCGGGGCCGTCGGAGGCGTCGGGGCCGTCGGGACCGAGGTCGAGGTGCTGTCCGCCCGGGACGTCCCCCTGGGCGGCCCGCGGGCGATGACCGTACGGCGCACGCTCCCGCAGCGGTCCCGGACCCTCATCGGCGCCTGGTGCTTCGCCGACCACTACGGTCCCGACGACGTCGCGGAGTCCGGCGGCATGGACGTGGCCCCGCACCCGCACATCGGCCTGCAGACCGTGAGCTGGCTGTTCGAGGGCGAGATCGAGCACCGCGACAGCCTGGGCAGCCACGCGTTCGTACGCCCCGGCGAGCTCAACCTCATGACGGGCGGACACGGCATCTGCCACTCGGAGGTCTCCACCGCCCGCACCACGGTCCTGCACGGCGTGCAGCTCTGGGTCGCCCTCCCCGGGGAGCACCGGAACGCCGCCCGCGACTTCCAGCACCACGCCCCCGGGACGGTCCGCCTCGACGGGGTGGACGTCAGGGTCTTCCTCGGCACCCTGGCTGGCGAGACCTCCCCGGTGCGGACCTTTACGCCCCTGCTCGGCGCCGAACTCCTCCTCGCCCCCGGCGCGACCGTCACGCTCCCCGTCGACCCCGCCTTCGAGCACGGCCTGCTCGTCGACCGGGGAGAGGTCCGTCTGGCCGGAACCCTCCTGCACCCGGCCGAACTGGGCTACGCCGCCCCCGGCCCCGACGCCCTCACCCTGACGAACGAGTCGGACGCCCCGGCCCGCGCGGTCCTCCTGGGCGGCCCGCCCTTCGAGGAGGAGATCGTCATGTGGTGGAACTTCATCGGCCGCACGGACGAGGAGATCAGGCAGGCGCGCGAGGACTGGGCGGCCGCCTCCGACCGCTTCGGCGAGGTGCGTGGCTACGACGGCGCCCGACTGCCCGCTCCCGAACTGCCCGCTGTTCCCCTGAAGCCGCGCGGACGACTGCGCTGAACTGGGAGAACGCGGGGCCGTGCTGGCGGTACGGCCGCTGAAGACGGTCGCCTCGGGACGTCCGGTCCGCTGCCCGGCCCGTGCTCGGGGCTCGGGTGTCTGCCGGGTTCGGGAGGGAGCGTGTCGAGTCGCGTCTCCAGGTGTCTGCGGCAAGGCTCGATCGGATCGATGCCGACCTTTCGCCGACGAGCCGTCATATGCGTTGCGCGGGAGTCGGCGACTTCCTCGCCCGATGGTCATACAGGCGATCCGGCGTGCCTGGTCTGCTGCCCGGGGCGGTCCCGATCATCGGACCGCCGCCACGTCGTCGGAGCCGGCGCCTGTGCGTCACGGGCGGATGGAGAACCCGGACGAATGGAGGACTGGGGTACGAGGTATCAGCCCGTCTCGTCCTGTCGGCAAGGGCGCTCTCCCGCAGGAACCGCGTCGGCGCGTCGACCGGACAGCCGCCTTCCGTCTCGCGGACCGGTTGGCCTTCGTCCCGGGAACGGTGCGGCCGGGTCCCGGGGCGACAGGCCCCGGGAGGGGGGCAGGGGAGGACGTGCGCGGGGATCGGCGCGTGGTCTCGTTCACGGCCGCTTCCTGCGGAAGGAGCGCCGCCATGCCGACGGCCTGCGGCCCCGCCGTGGAGGCACCGCTCGTCATCGTGTACCGGAGACCGGGCGTGAAGGCCGTCATGGCCGAGGATCCGGACACCGTGACGGCGACGTCGGGCGTCGCCGTCTGCGGCTTCATGCCGGTGTCACCGACGCGCGGGCTCCGGCCGGAGAAGGGTGTGCCGACGTCGGCGCCGGCGGAATCGGCGGCCGCTTCCGCGAGGGTCTCGTCGGTCGCGGCGGGCAGGCGCGCGGTGCTCGACCCGGGGCCGGCGTCGCCCGCCGCGACGGCGAAGAGCGGGCCGTTTTCCTCGGCGGGCTCTTCCAGGGCTCGACCGACCGGAGCGGAGCCGCGTCGGTCGGCCGTGAGCACGGTCCGGGAAGGTCAGCTGCCGGAACGGGTACGGCGGCGGGCCATGGTGGTCAGGAGCGTTCCGATGACCACGAACGCGGCGGCGCTGCCGCTCGCGACGGCCAGGGCGGCGGTGCGGGACCCGGTTTCGGCCAGGGCGGCGTGCTTACCCGCCCCGGCTGCGGTGGCGCCGGCCGCGTCACGGATCTGCTGGGTGACGACATCGGGGTGGGACATCATCGACACGTGGGAGGAGTCGATCTCCACGGTGTGGGACTTGGCCCGCTTGGCCTCGAAGCGCTCCAGGCCCGGGGCTATGGCCTTGTCGTTCTTCGACACCACGAACCAGGAGGGAATGCTCTTCCAGGCGGCGGCGGTCGCCTTCTCCGCGAAGCCGGCCTGCGCGACGGGACGCTGTGTGGCCGCCATCAAGCGGGTCTGGGACTCGGGGAGGTCGGCGGCGAACACCGAGCGGAACTTGTCCGTCCTGATGTACAGATCCGTGCCGGTGCCGTCGGCGTACGGGATGGGGGCGAGCGCCGGTCCCAGCTCGCTGCCCGCGAACTTCATGGACAGCTCCGCCGGGGACTCGCCTACGTCGGGCATGAACGCCGAGACGTAGACGAGCACCTTGACGTCGGGATTCCCGGCGGCGGCCTGGGTGATGACAGCGCCGCCGTAAGAATGCCCGGCGAGCACGATCGGGCCTTTGATGCTCTTCAGCACGCTGGCGACGGAGGCGGCGTCGTTGGACAGTCCCCGCAGCGGGTTGGGCGGGGCGACGACCTCGTACCCGGCGTCCAGGAGGCGTTCGGCGACCGCGTTCCAGCCGGAGGCGTCGGCGAACGCGCCGTGTACCAGCACCACCGTCGGCTTCGCTTCCTTGCTTCCGCCCGCCGTGGCGCCTCTGTCGGCGGCGACGGCGGCGGAGGGAACGGCGGCGACCGCGCAGGTCGCCATGCCGAAAGCGGCGACGGTGGCTATTCGGCGCCGAGAGAGCAGCGTGTTCATGAATCTTCCTTACGGGAGGGGGTGCTATCCCCGACCTCACTGCCGCCCGGCCCGCGCGGCACCCCGAGAAGGGCGATCGGGTGAACGGCCTTACCCGCACACAGGCGCTGAAGCCGGGACCGGTCCAGCAGGGCGTGTGACCGCTCCGTCGTGCGGGGCCGGACGGTGTCCACGGTCGCGGCTTGGCCCTCACGTGACGTGAGGCCGGAGGGTGGGCGCATGAGCGCCTACTACAACGCGTTCGAGATGAGTCCCGTGCCCGCCCCCGGCCCGGACCGGATGATCGACGCCCACGAGCGCGGCCTGCCGCTGACCGCCGAGCGGCAGGCCGCGATCTCCGGCCCCGAGTGGGACCCGGACGGGCCGGCCCGGGCCCGTCGACGCCACGGCGACACCACGCAATGGCGGCAGTACGCCGAAGGCTCGGCCTCGTGCGCTCCGGAGGAGTGGCGGGCCGTCGCCGACCTCGACCGCGCCCTCGGGGAGGCGATGGACGCCGGCGTCACGCCCGGCGGCCCGGAGGCGAACCGGCTCGTCGACCGCCACCGCGAGGTCTTCTCCGCGTACTTCCCCCTCACCCGGCAGACGCAGGTCTGCCTCGGCCGCATGTACGAGGCCGATCCGGGGTTCGCCGCCCACTACGACGGCGTCCGCGCCGACCTCGCCACGTGGTTCCGCCGGGTCGTCGACGCCGGTGCGCGGGCCCACGGCATCGACCCCGACGCCGCCACCTGGGAGGGGAATTGACGAGCCCTCTCCGCCGCGTGCTCGGGCTTCGGCGGCGGCCCGCCCGTCGTGGACGAGGCCGTCAGCCGTGGAGCGCCCAGACCTCCGGCAGGCCGAGGTCCGTGTAGAGGCGGTCGCGCTGGTCGGGGGCGAGGGTGGTGGTGACGGCGGCCAGGGTGCGGTGCTCCTCGCCCGGCGTCGCCGCGACGGCGCCGCGGACGATCGCGGCCCGGGTCGGGGCCGGCAGGGCGGGCAGCATCGCGCGGAGGTCCGCCAGGCCTTCGGCGGCGGTGCGGGAGGCGCGGAAGGCGGCGAAGACGGCCTCCAGCTCGTCCTCGGCGGTGTGCTCCCACAGGGCCGGCATCGCGACCGTCTCCTCGGCGTGCAGATGGGCCAGGTAGGCGGCGATCACCTCGTTGAGGGCCAGGTACAGCCCGTGCCGGGCTTCCGGCAGGCCGTCGGCGGGGGTGCCGGGCAGGGCGCGGGCGCCCGCGTCGAGCGCGACGAAGGCGGCGTCGAGGCGCAGGTGTTCGGCGTCCAGCGCGTCGGCGGCGGCCGGCGCGCGCTCCCGCAGCAGGGGGTGGATGAAGGTGTCCTCGTGGTCGGCGTGCTCGCGGAGTTCCGAGGTCAGGGCGAGGCAGCGTTCGGCGTACGCCGTGGCGGCACCGGCCCGGTCGAGGTCGGCGGCTCCGAGCTCGACGGCCAGCGCGAACATGCGGGCGCGCTGTCCCATGTGAACATTCCGGTAGAGGTCGGTCCTGGGCATGTCGTGTCCTGGGGGATCGGAAACGAATTGGATGACAACATGTTGCGCTTTCGGCAATGTGTTGTCAAGAGAGGGGAGTGTGCGATGCCCGACGAGGCGGCCCTGCTGATCGCCGACGTCTACGAGGCGGCCGGTGCGCTGCGGCGGCTGGGCGAGGAGACCGCCGCCGCGGAGGGGCTCACCCAGGCGCGGTGGCAGTTGCTGAGCGTCGTGTCCGAGGAGCCGCTCACGGCCCCCCAGGCCGCCCGGCGCCTGGGCGTCAGCCGCCAGAACGTCCAGCGCGTCGCCAACGACCTCGTGGCGCTCGGGCTCGCCGACCTCGCCGCGAACCCGGACCACCGCGCCTCGCCCCTGCTGACGCCGACGCCCGCCGGCGGGGACGCGCTCGCCCGCGTGACCGCGCGGGCCGAGGAGCGGCACCGCTCCCTCTTCACGGACCTCCCCGACGAGGAGATCCGCGCCGTGCGCGCCTCCCTCCGCCGCCTCCTGGCCGCCCTGGACGAGCGGGAGGGGACGCCGGGCCGCCGCTGACGCGCGCGGTGGCGGCGCTCCTGCGCCGGGGGCTGTCACGGCCGTGGAGGGGGCGGCCGGGGAGCGACGGGTGAGATCACCCGAACGGGTCGTTCCCTATCGCGGGCGAAGTCGTTGGGGAGTCTGGAATTCCGAAAACGACCACAACCGACCACTGCTCGCCCGAGCCGTCCCGAAGCTTCCGCAGGAACGTATCTGCGACTCCGCTCCGGGACGGCTCACCGGGGCGGGCCCCGAACCCCGACGGGGCGTTCCGCCGCCGTCACTACGGACGCAGAAACCTTGAAGAAGCTCATCGCAACCGCACTGTTCACCGGCGCCTTCGCCGCGGGCACGGCCATGACCGCCCCCGCGGACCTGACCGGTCCCACGTCCACCATGCCGTCGGCCGACACGCTGTACGACCTGCTGGACGCGGACCTCGTCGACGAGAAGCCGCCCGCGCCGCAGGAATGACCCCGCCGTCGCCCTCGGCTCGGTCAGGCCGTGTCCACGCGCGCGGCGATCGCGTCGAGGAGCAGCCCGAGGGTCGTCTCGAACTGGTCGTCGTCGTCGGCTTCGGCCAAGTGCGGCGCGACGGCGGCCAGATGGGGATAGAGCGTCGGCGGGACGGCGAGGTACTCCCGGCGCCAGGCCATCCTGTCGCCCTCCCTGGCGCGGCCGTCGAGCGCGGCCGAGGCGGCCTCGTAGGAGGAGAGCGCCAGGGCCGTGTCGACCAGGGAGCGGTAGTAGCGGGCCGCGTCCCGGTCGCCGAGGCCCGCCGCGCGGAGCGCGCCGACGACCGCGTCCGCGCCCCGGAACTCCGCGGCGCGCCGGGAGACCCGGGTGGTGGAGAGCAGGGCGACCCGGGGATGGGCGAGGCAGGCCGCGCGCATCCGCCGCGCCAGCGCCTCCAGCGTCTCCCGCCAGTCGTCCGCGGGCGCGAAGCCGTCGAGGGCCTCTTCGACCAGCCGGTCCGCGAGGCCGAGCAGGATCTCGTCCTTGCCGGAGAAGTGCCGGAGCACCGCGGTGTGGTTCGTGCCCAGTTCGGCGCCGAGACGGCGGAGCGTCAGCGCGTCGGGCCCTTCGCGCTCCACCAGGGCGAGGGCCGTGTCCAGGATGCGCTTCTGGTTCAGTGCGGTGGTCGGCGGACGGCCACGGCGGGCTTTCCCCGGGGGTGCGCCCCGCCCTGCGGATTCCGTCATGGCCGCCATGCTACCGGCCGCCACCAGGGCTTCTCCGGTCCGCTCAGCCGTCCTGACCCAGCCAGGCCGTGAGCGCGGTGAGCGCGGCCACCGTCTCGGCGTCCCGCTCCGGATCGTCCGCCGTCGGCCAGGCGCTGGTCTTCACCACCACCACGTCCGCGACGGGATCGACCCAGAGGAACTGCCCGTGGATGCCCAGGCCGGTGAAGGCGCGGTGCTCGCCGCCCAGCGTCCACCACTGGTTCGCGTACCCGTAGTGGGCGGGCAGGTCCCCGCCGAGGGCGCCGACCTCCAGGTGCGGCAGCCCCGCCCCCCGGCTGCGCTCGACCCACGCCGCCGGCACGACCTGCCTCCCGTCCCAGGCCCCGCCGTGCGCCATCAGTACGCCGAGCCGTGCCAGGTCCCGGACCGTCGCGTTGAAGGAACCGCCGCCGAGCGCGGTGCGCGGACGCCCCCGGGTCAGGAAGTAGTAGGCGTCGCTCTCCGCCCCGACCGGGTCCCACAGGCGCCGGGCCGCGTAGCGGGCCAGCGGCACGCCCGTCGCCGCCTCCAGGGCCCGGCCCAGTACCTGGGTGTCGAGCGTGGAGTAGTTGAATACGGTCCCGGGCTCGGCGGCGCGCGGCAGCGAGCGCAGGACGTCCAGGACCGATCCGCCCCCGGTCACCGCCCGTTCGAAGCGGTTGATCGGCGCGCCGGGGTCGGCGTAGTCCTCGACGCCACCGGCACCGCTGCACATGTCGAGGAGGTGCCCGACCGTCGCCCCGTCGTAGGCGGAACCGGCCAGCTCGGGGAGGTGGGAGACTACCTGGTCGTCCAGCGAGAGGGCGCCCTCCTCCAGGGCGATGCCCACGAGCATCGACGTCACCGACTTCGTCAGCGAGAACAGCTGGAACCGCGCACCGGGCGAGGCGAAGCGGCCGGGATAGCTCTCGTGGACCAGGACGCCGCGGTGGACCACGGCGAACCCGGTGGTGTGGGTGCGGCGGTGGAACTCCTCCAGCGTGCGCCGCCGCCCGTCGAACGCGTACGAGCACTCCAGGGTTCGCGTCCGCCGGACGAACGGCCGTGGTCGTGAGGACCGGGGCACGGTGTCGGTGGGCATCAGGGCCGACATGTGCGTGAACGTCCACTCGTTGACCGGCCGCCCCGTGGCCACCGCCCCCTGATTGCGCCACAGCCACACCGCCCCCGCCGCCAGGCCGGCCCCCGCGACCGCAGTGACCGCCGTGCCCCCGAGCTCTCGCGCCTTGAGCGCCATCCCGTCCTCCTGTCGCGCC
Source organism: Streptomyces sp. NPDC086147 (assembly GCF_040702165.1). Classification (NCBI taxonomy): domain Bacteria; kingdom Bacillati; phylum Actinomycetota; class Actinomycetes; order Kitasatosporales; family Streptomycetaceae; genus Streptomyces; species Streptomyces sp. NPDC086147. The sequence goes on from NZ_JBFBJO010000004.1 coordinate 368,998, forward strand.
ACATCATTTCGAACCAATGGTGACACCAGTGGTGACGAAGGTGCAAGGAGGGTCGGAGCAGGCCCCCGGGACACCTTCGGCCGGTGGCAGGATCGAGGAATGCTGATCGAGGGATACGAGGGATACGACGACGGCCCGCTGGCGGCGGGCGAACCGCTGCTGGACCGTCCGGGCTTCTGGTCGAACCACCTTCCGGTGCTGTGCGGTGACGGGACCTGCGCCGAGCGGCCGGTTCCGGAGTGGTTCGGCGAGGACGGCGCCGACGCCGACGCCCTGTCCGAGCTCCTCTTCGATTCCGAGCGGTGGCCGGTCTTCCGGGTGCCGTCCGAGACCGGCCCCGGAGCCGTCGTGGTCTACCGCAACCTGATCGGCGAGTACGGCACCGACTACCTCCTCACCGACTCGGACGGGAACCGTGCCCGGCGGATCGGAGGATGGGACGGGGACTTCACGGGAGCCGGGCTGACGTGGCGCGAACTGACCGGCATCGCCGACGGCCCGTCCTCCGCGGCCGAAGGAGTCCAGGACCCCGCCTCCCGCCTTCTGCTGCTGCTTCCCCTCCTCACCGACCCGGACGTGCCGGACGACGAGGCGTCGGCGAGGGTCACCGCCGCGCTGGTGGTGGTCGGCGCGCCTCCGCGCACCGCCCCCGCCACGGCGGACCACCTGCTCGCCCACCTCGCGAGAAGGGCCCGGCACGACCCCGCGTGGGAGTCGCCGCTCAGCGGAGGCCGGGAAGGGGTACGGGCCGCAGGCCGCTCGGAGGGGTGACGGGCGGCCGGGGCCGGAGAGGTACCTGCCAGGTGCGGCCGCTTCGGCCCCGCCCTCACCCCAGCCAGTCCCCGTCGCGCATGACGACCCTCCCGCGCAGCTCCCGCTCGCCGCGCCACGCGCGCACGGTCTCGGGGACCACGCGGATGTACAGGAAGGAGCCCTCCTCCGCGCGCGAGTCCCATCCGAACGTGGCGGTGAACGCCCGTGCCGCGTCCTCGGGCACCTCCCGGTCCGGGAAGCACTCCGCCCTGCCCTGGATCAGTACCACGTCGTGGGTGTCCGGCAGCGCCAGGCGTACGCGGGGCTCCGCGAGGACGTTCCGCGCGGTCGCGGAGGCGGCGGCGGTGCACATCCACACCGCCCGTCCGTCCCACAGGAACCACAGCGGCACCTGGTGCGGCCCGTGGTCGGGGTGCGCCGTCGACACCCACATGTCCCGCTCGGCGGCGAGCCGCCCCAGGGTGTCGCGTACGCGCTCCGCCGTCGTGCGGCGGACGGTCTCCGTGCTCTCCATGAGGACCGACCCTAGGCAGGCGGATGCGAAGGACGCCTGGGGCGCGGGACCTACTTCCCACGACCGACGAACCCCCGGCCTTTCTCTCAGGACCCCCGTCCGGTTCTCCCGGAACCCCCACCCGAGCCCAGGAATAGCCCCGGGTCCAAACGGAGTTGCCACGACCATGACGACGAACCCGCCGCGGCCCGAAGTGCTGCGCTACACCGCCTTCTCCAGCGCTCCCGACGGCGGCAACCCCGCCGGCGTCGTTCTGGACGCCACCGGACTGGACGACGGCGACATGCTCGCCGTAGCGGCCGACCTCGGGTACTCGGAGTCCGCGTTCCTGACCGCGCCCCCGGAGGGACTCGGCGACCCGGGGGAGCGTGCGTACCGCATCCGTTACTTCAGCCCCCGGGCCGAGGTGCCGTTCTGTGGGCACGCCACCGTCGCGACCGCCATCGCGCTCGCCGAGCGGGAGGGCCCCGGGAAGCTGGTGTTCGCGACGCGCGCCGGCACCGTGCCGGTGGAGGTGACCGAGGAGGGCGGGACGCTCCGGGCCACGCTCACCAGCGTCGAGCCGCACGTCGAGGCGGTCGACGGCACCGACCTCGCGGAGGCGCTCGACGCGCTCGACTGGCCGGCCGCCGACCTCGACCCGGTCTTCCCGCCCCGCGTCGCCTTCGCCGGCGCCCGCCACCTCGTCCTCGCGGCGGCGACGCGCGCCCGGCTCGCCGACCTCGCGTACGACTTCGCGCGCCTCGAAGCCCTGATGCGGCGTCTGGACCTGACCACGGTCCAACTGGTGTGGCGGGAATCGGCCACCGTCTTCCACGTCCGCGACCCGTTCCCCATCGGCGGCGTCGTGGAGGACCCGGCGACCGGCGCCGCTGCCGCCGCGTTCGGCGCCTACGCCCGTGACCTCGGGCTCGTCCCCGAGGACGCCGTCCTCACCCTGCGCCAGGGCGAGGACCTGGGCCGCCCCGGCGAGCTCACGGTGACGCTGCGCGCGGGCGACCCGCGCGTCCGGGTGAGCGGCGAGGGGACCCGCATCGGCTGAGCCTCCGGCCGTGGCGACGGCGCCGTCACGGCCTCTCCGGCGGTCGCGACTCCCGCCCGCACGCCGTCGCGTGAGGCATGGGAGCCGGTCCGTCAAGTGTTGCGTGTGCCTCACCAGCGGGTGCTGTTCAAGGAGAGCCCCGGGCGGTCAAGCTGAGCGGCGTGCTCCGGACCATCGCGGGCGCGCACTTCTTGATCGAGTCGGGAACACGCCGTTGACGGCCAGAGCAGCGAACGGAGAACACTCGTGATTGTCGGAGTCCTCAAGGAAGCGCGGGCAGGTGAGAGTCGGGTTTCGGCCACGCCGGCCACCGTCGAACAGATCCGCAAACTGGGGTACGACGTGGTCGTCGACCAGGGCGCGGGCGTCGCGGCCGGCTTCACCGACAGCGCCTACGAGGCCGCCGGCGCGACCGTCGGCGACGCGGTGGCTGCGGACGTGGTGCTCGGGGTCAACGCCCCGGCCCCGTCCCAGCTCGACCGGGTCCGGCCCGAGGCGACCGTGATCGCCCTGTTCGCCCCGGCCTTCGACCCGGAGATGGTCGAGGACCTGGTCCGGCGCCCCTTCACCGCCCTCTCGATGGACGCCGTGCCGCGCATCAGCCGGGCCCAGTCGATGGACGTGCTGTCCTCGATGGCGAACATCGCCGGCTACCGGGCCGTCGTCGAGGCGGCGCACGAGTTCGGCCGGTTCTTCACCGGCCAGGTGACGGCGGCCGGCAAGGTGCCGCCCGCGAAGGTGCTCGTCGCGGGCGCCGGCGTCGCCGGCCTGGCCGCGATCGGCGCCTCGGGCTCGCTCGGCGCGATCGTCCGCGCCACCGATCCCCGGCCCGAGGTGGCCGACCAGGTCCGCTCCCTCGGCGGCGAGTACCTGTCGATCGAGTCCCCCGAGGTGGAGGTCTCGAAGACCGGCTACGCCAAGGAGATGGGCGACGACTACAAGGCGCGCGAGGTCGAGCTCTACGCCGCCCAGTGCCGCGAGGTCGACATCGTCGTCACCACCGCGCTGATCCCCGGCCGTCCCGCGCCGACGCTGATCACCGCCGAGATGGTGGCGAGCATGAAGCCGGGTTCGGTGATCGTCGACATGGCGGCCGCCAACGGCGGCAACGTCGAGGGCACCGTGAAGGGCGAGAAGACCGTCACGGAGAACGGCGTGACGATCATCGGCTACACCGACCTCGCGGGCCGACTGCCCGCGCAGGCCTCGCAGTTGTACGGCACGAACCTGGTCAACCTGCTCAAGCTGATGACGCCGGGGAAGGACGCCCGGCTCGTCCTCGACTGGGACGACCCGGTGCAGCGCTCGATCACCGTCGTGCGCGCGGGCGAGTCGGCCTGGCCGCCCCCGCCCGTCCAGGTCTCGGCGGCCCCGGCTCCCGCGCCCGCGGCGGCCGCGGTGGAGCCCGCGCCGAAGAAGGCGCCGATGACGGCGGGGCAGAGGTTCGGCGGAGTCGCCCTCGGCGCCCTGGCCCTCTTCCTCCTCGCCGCGTTCGCGCCGGCGGCGCTGCTGCCGCACGTGACGGTCTTCGTCCTCGCGATCGTGATCGGCTACTACGTCATCGGCCACGTGCACCACGCGCTGCACACACCGCTGATGTCGGTGACGAACGCGATCTCCGGGATCATCGTCGTCGGCGCGCTCCTCCAGATCGGCCACACCAGCACGGCGGTCACGGTGCTGTCGTCCGTGGCGATCCTCCTGGCCAGTATCAACGTCTTCGGCGGCTTCGCGGTGACGCGTCGCATGCTCGCCATGTTCAACCGGAGCTGACATGTCTGCGACCATTGCCGCCCAGGCGGCCTACCTTGTTGCCGCGCTGCTGTTCATCCTCGCGCTGGCAGGACTCTCCAAGCACGAGACGGCCCGGCTCGGCAACGCCTTCGGCATGCTCGGCATGGGCGTCGCGCTCGTCGCGACGGTCGTGCTCGCGGTGGACGGCGACGTCAGCACCGCCGGCCTCGGCCTGATGGGCGTCGCGATGCTGACCGGCGCGCTGATCGGCCTCCAGCGGGCCCGCGGCGTCGAGATGACCGGCATGCCCGAACTCATCGCGCTGCTGCACTCCTTCGTCGGCCTGGCCGCCGTCCTGGTGAGCTGGAACGGCTTCCTGAACGTCGAGCACGACCCGGACGGCCACGAGGCGAAGGCCCTGGACGCGCTCGGCACCCTCGGCATCCACCACGCCGAGGTGTTCATCGGCCTGTTCATCGGCGCGGTGACCTTCACCGGCTCGATCGTGGCCTACCTGAAGCTCTCGGCGAAGATCGACTCCAAGCCGCTGGTGCTGCCGGGCAAGAACGTCCTGAACCTCGGCTCGCTCGCCCTGTTCGTCGCCCTCACGGTGTGGTTCGTGATCACGCCGGAGCTGTGGCTGCTCGTCGTCGTGACGGTCCTGGCGCTCGCCCTCGGCTGGCACCTGGTGGCCTCGATCGGCGGCGGCGACATGCCGGTCGTGGTCTCGATGCTCAACAGCTACTCCGGCTGGGCCGCGGCGGCCTCGGGCTTCCTGCTCGGCAACGACCTGCTGATCATCACCGGCGCGCTCGTCGGCTCGTCCGGCGCCTACCTGAGCTACATCATGTGCAAGGCGATGAACCGCTCCTTCTTCTCGGTCATCGCCGGCGGCTTCGGCATCGAGGCGCCGTCGGACTCGGACGTCGACTACGGCGAGCACACCGAGATCACCGCCGCGAGCGCCGCCGAACTGCTCGGCTCGGCCCGGTCCGTGGTCATCACGCCCGGGTACGGCATGGCCGTCGCCCAGGCCCAGTACCCGGTCGCGGAGCTCACCTCGAAGCTGCGCGCCAAGGGCGTCGACGTGCGGTTCGGCATCCACCCGGTGGCCGGCCGGCTGCCCGGCCACATGAACGTGCTCCTCGCTGAGGCCAAGGTGCCGTACGACATCGTCCTGGAGATGGACGAGATCAACGACGACTTCGCCAAGACCGACGTCGTCCTCGTGATCGGCGCCAACGACACGGTCAACCCGGCCGGGGCCGAGGACCCCTCCAGCCCGATCGCGGGCATGCCGGTCCTCACCGTCTGGGAGGCCGGCAAGGTCATCGTGTTCAAGCGCTCGATGGCCTCCGGGTACGCGGGCGTGCAGAACCCGCTCTTCTTCAAGGAGAACACCTCGATGCTCTTCGGCGACGCGAAGGCCCGGGTCGAGGACATCGTCGGCGCCCTCTGAGGCGCGACGGCGAACAGGGGCCTCCCGGCCCGGCGCGGAGGACGGACGTCCGCGCCGGGCCGGGAGGCCCTCGTACTTCCCACCGTCCCGCCCGGGACTACTGTCGCGGGCATGGTCGAACACGATGTTCCCGGTACCGTCCGCGAGGCCTACGACGCCGTCGCCGCCACCTACGAGGAGATGTTCCGCGACAGCCTGCGGGACAGCCCCCTGGACCGCGCGATGCTGGGCGTCCTCGCCGAGGTCGCCCGCGCGGACGGGGACGGCCGGGTCGCGGACCTGGGCTGCGGACCCGGTCACGTCACCGCCCACCTGGACGGGCTCGGCCTGGAGGCGTTCGGCGTCGACGCCTCGCCCGCGATGATAGAGCTGGCCCGCCGGGCCCACCCGCACCTGCGGTTCGAGGTGGGCTCGATGGACGCCCTCGACATCGCCGACGGCGCGCTGGACGGCGTGCTCTCGCGCTGGTCCGTCATCCACACCCCGCCGAGCGAACTCCCTCCGATCCTCGGGGAGTTCCACCGCGTACTGGCTCCCGGCGGCCACCTTTTGATCGCCTTCTCGGCGAGCGAGGGCCCGGCGCACCCGACGCAGGTCTTCGACCACGCGGTCGCGCCGGCCCACCGCTGGTGGCCCGACCACCTCTCCGCACTGCTGCGCGAGTACGGACTCACCGAGACGGCCCGGACGGTCCGCGAGCCGGAGCCGACCGACCGGCGGCAGTTCCAGGAGATCCACCTGCTGGCCCGCAAGGCATGAACGGGCGCCGCCCCACCGGGCCGGACGGCCCACGCGCCCGGACCTCCGAGAGGGCCGGAGCGAAGGCCGCCCCACGTACCGGAGCGCTTCCCCGCCCCGCCGCACGCGGCTGCTCTCCCGCGCACGGCGGCCTCCGCCGAGCGGTGTCCCCGGCTCGTGCGTCCCGTACGAAGGAGAGGTCACGTCCGGCCGGGGGAGGGGCCCGTTCTACGCCTCCGGGGCGCGCAGCCTCACCTCGACCCGGCCGTCGACGACGCGGGTGTCGAAAACGGGCTGGGGAGCCGTCGCGGGGCCGCCGACGTTCCAGCCGTCCTCCAGACGGAAGACGCTACCGTGCCACGGGCAGCGCACGCAGCCGTCCTCGATCGTGCCCCGGGACAAGGGGCCGGCCGCGTGACTGCACGAGTCCACCAGGGCGTGCACGCGGTCCGTGCTCTCGCGCAGGACCAGGACCGCCACGTCGTCGACGTGCCGCCGGACCGCCTGCCCGAGGGGCAGGTCCGCGAGCCGTCCGATCCCGTGCCAGCCCGGCTCCACCAGATCCGGCACCGACGCGGTGCGGTTGGCGCCCGCGGCCTGCCGGAAGGCCAGATGGCCGCCGATCGCGCCGCCGACGCCGACGACCGTCAGGCCCGCGAACCCCAGGGCCTTGCCCAGAGCGGCGCGACCCCGCAGCCGGGCGGCCAGGGACCCCGCGTAGAGCCACACTCCCGTGGCGTTCGCCGCCGCGTGCACCAGCCCGACCCGCATCTGCCGGCGTTGCAGCTCGGCCCAGTCGACCCAGCCCGCCACGGCCGCCGGGGCCGCGGCCGCGAGCCCCACGCCGATCAGCGCGCCCGCCGCCCGCCGCTGTCCCGGCAGCAGGTCGAGCACCGCCGCCGAGAACCAGGCGCCGATCGGCACCTGCACCATCACCGGATGGGCGGGATGGCCCAGCCAACGCCCGTGCAGCGCGTCCCTCGCCCGGCCCAGGGGGAGCGCCCGGACCACGCGGCCGAGACGCCCGGCCGGCCCGTCGAGGACGGTGGAGCGCTCCACGCGGTCCATGGCGCGAAGGACCCTGCCGGGGCCCGAGGCCGACGGCAGTACGCGTTCCAGTGCCCGCAGCACGGTTCCGTTCGCGGGGCCATGACCGTCGAGATCAGAGGCATACGTCATGAACCGCCTATAACCGTACAGAAGGCGGTGAAACGGAACACGGCCGTTCTTCAGCACGGCGGGCTCCAGGACGGCGGAATTCGCTGCGGCGGATCCGGCCGCGCGCTCAGCCGATGAGCGCGAAGTCGCTCTCGGAGCGGGCGTGGGCCAGCTGGCGGCGGGCGGCGGCGAGGGCGGCGTCGATGTCGCGGGCGCCGGTGGACGCGCACAGGGTGTGGGTGAGGTCCTCGATCTGCCGACGGGCCTCGGCCGAGCGGCTCTCGGCGTACAGGGCCCGCAGTACCCCGTACTGCTCGACGAGGTTCTCCAGCACCAGGGGGTGCGCCATCCGCATCGACCGTCTCCTTGTTCCGAAGCCCTGAAGCCTGAAGCCCTGCGTTCCCGAAGTTCCGTACGGGGAACACATGTTCCGTTCCGCGCGTCTGCCCCGAACCGCGCGACGGAAACCGTTCGGCACGCGCGATGTTTTCGTGCCCGCCGTGCGGGTGCTTTTTCTCCCGAGGAGGCGAACGCCGCAGGTCATGGCTCGTGCGATGAAACGATTTAGCCCACACGTCCGTATTTGATCGTTTTGCGGAAAAGGCTGGTCTACGGTCGCCCTGCCGTGTGCGTCCGCCCGAGCCCCCGCAGGAGTTCCCATGACCGTCTCCACGGAGCCGCCCGCCCTCGTGCCCGTGAGGAGGAAGCGCCGGGGGAAGGCCGTCGTGGACTGGCTGACGACGACCGACCACAAGAAGATCGGGCACCTCTACCTGATCACGTCGTTCGTCTTCTTCCTGCTGGGCGGCCTGATGGCCCTCGTGCTCCGGGCGGAGCTGGCGCGGCCGGGCCTGCAGATCGTCTCCCCCGAGCAGTACAACCAGCTCTTCACCCTGCACGGGACGGTGATGCTGCTGCTGTTCGCCACGCCCACCTTCGCCGGTTTCGCCAACGCGATCATGCCCCTGCAGATCGGCTCGCCCGACGTGGCCTTCCCGCGCCTGAACATGTTCTCGTACTGGCTCTTCCTGCTCGGCGGCGTCATCGTCTTCGCGGGAGTCCTCACCCCCCAGGGGACGGCGGACTTCGGCTGGACCGCCTACACGCCCCTCAGCGGCGCGGAGCACACGCCCTACGTGGGCGGCGACCTGTGGATCATGGGGCTCGCGCTCGCCGGCTTCGGCACGATCCTCGGCGCGGTCAACTTCATCACCACGATCATCGGCATGCGCGCGCCCGGCATGACCATGTTCCGGATGCCGATCTTCACCTGGAACGTCCTGCTGACCTCGGTGCTGGTCCTGTTCGCCTTCCCGGTCCTGGCCGCGGCCCTGTTCGCCCTGGAGGCGGACCGCCGGTTCGGGTCGCACGTCTTCGACCCCGCCAACGGCGGGGCGCTCCTGTGGCAGCACCTCTTCTGGTTCTTCGGGCACCCCGAGGTCTACATCATCGCGCTGCCGTTCTTCGGCATCGTCACCGAGATCTTCCCGGTCTTCTCCCGCAAGCCGATCTTCGGTTACGTGGGCCTCGTCGGCGCCACCATCGCGATCGCCGGACTCTCGGTGATGGTGTGGGCGCACCACATGTTCGCCACCGGGGCGGTGCTGCTGCCGTTCTTCTCCTTCATGACCTTCCTGATCGCGGTCCCGACCGGGGTGAAGTTCTTCAACTGGATCGGCACGATGTGGAACGGGTCGCTCTCCTTCGAGACCCCCATGCTGTGGTCGATCGGATTCCTGGTCACCTTCCTGTTCGGCGGTCTGACCGGGATCATCCTGGCCTCACCGCCGATGGACTTCCACGTCACGGACAGCTATTTCGTCGTCGCCCACTTCCACTACGTGGTCTTCGGGACGGTCGTCTTCGCGACGTTCGCCGGGTTCTACTTCTGGTGGCCCAAGATGACCGGCACGATGCTCGACGAACGCCTGGGCAAGGTCCACTTCTGGACCCTGTTCGTCGGCTTCCACACCACGTTCCTCGTCCAGCACTGGCTCGGTGCCGAGGGGATGCCGCGCCGCTACGCCGACTACCTGTCGGCCGACGGCTTCACCGCGCTCAACACGGTGTCCTCCATCGGCGCGTTCCTCCTCGGGGCGTCCACCCTGCCGTTCTTCTACAACGTCTGGAACACCGCCAGGACCGCCCCCCGCGTCACCGTCGACGACCCGTGGGGCTTCGGCCGCTCCCTGGAGTGGGCCACCTCCTGCCCGCCGCCCCGCCACAACTTCGTCACCCTCCCGCGCATCCGCTCCGAGTCGCCCGCCTTCGACCTCAACCACCCGGTCATCGCGAGCCTCGACCAGGGCAAGAACCACAAGCGGGACGTGCTCGACGACTCCGGCGCCGCCACCCACGACGGCCCCGACGCGGGCCGGAACGCATGACGGCGTACGGCTTCGCCACGGTCTTCCGCGGCGCGCGCTGTGCTATCAGGCGCCGTCCGCCGCGTCGTCCCGGCGCCGGCGGCAGTCCAGGAACACGTGCGGCTCCGGACCGGCGTCCGGATGGGCCGGGGTGAACAGCGTCTCCTCGCGCTCCAGCACGTCCAGACCGGCGGACTCGGCCACGGCGGCGAGGTCCGCCGCGGTGAAGCTGGTCACGCGCACGGGCTGCCCCATGAAGACGCCCTCCACCCCCTCCACGTCCAGCGGCACGGTGGCCAGGACCAGATGACCGCCCGGCCTCAGCGCCCGGGCCAGCCGCCGCACCGTCTCCGTCTGCTCGCGCCGGTCGAGCTGGAGCAGGGAGAAGTACACGCAGACCGCGTCGAACGAGGCGTCGTCGAGCGGCAGGTCCCGGATGTCGGCGCACCGGAAGGAGGCGGCCGGCACCTGACGGGACGCCAGCTCCACCATGACGGGGGAGACGTCGACGCCCAGCACCTCGTGACCGGCGTCCGCGAGCGTCCCGGCGGTGGGCCGGCCCGTGCCGCTGCCCACGTCGAGGACCCGGCTGCCCGGCGCGAGCCGCCCGAGCAGCCGCTCCAGCGAGCGCCGGTGCGCCTCGGAACCGGCGAACGCCTTCTCGTACTCCGCTCCCAGTGCGTCGAACACGACCGCCGCGGGCGGTCGTCGCTGATCGTCGGTCACGACGGTCCCTCCGGTCGGGCGATCGGTGCGGTCGCATCGTTCCACCGGTGGGAAGCCGCCCACAAGAGCGCCGCGAGGTACCGGGCCGGACGGTGCCGTGGCTGCGACCACCGCCCGGCCCGGAGTCCTGGACCGCCGCTTCCGTCGGGCGGTCGCACGGGGGCGCGCGCTCAGCCCTCGGGACGGAGGAGCCCGCGCTCGTACGCCTTCACGAGGCGCTGGGGGACCCGGTGGACGGTGCCGTCGACCGTGACCGGCACGAGCTGCGTCGCGGTCGCCTTCCACCGGGCGCGGCGGTGACGGGTGTTGCTGCGGGACGTCTTGCGTTTGGGGACGGCCATCGTGTGCTCCTGGGGGAGGGGGCGGGTGTGCGGAAGAGAGGGTAGATGAAAATGGCTGCCATTTTCAATTCGAGGTCCCGCCTCCGCATTCCGGCTCCCGCGCTCGGGTGCGCCAGTCCGCCCTCGCCTCCGAACGGGCCGGCCCGGCCCCGCGAGCGGCGCGGCCGGACCGGCGTCGGGATCTACCAGGAGGACTTGGTCACCCCGGGCAGGAAGCCCGCGTGCGCCTGCTGCCGGGTGCGCACGCGGGAGAGTCCGAACGCGCGCAGATGGCCCCGGGGGCGCCCGTCCACGCTGTCGCGGTTGCGCACGCGGGTGGCGCTGGCGTCGCGCGGCTGCCGCCGCAGCTCGCCCTGTGCGGCCTCCCGTTCCGCCGGGGCGGTGGACGGGCGGCGGGTGATCTCCTTGAGCTCGGCCCGCCGGGCGGCGTACCGCTCGACGACCTCCTTGCGCCGCTCGTTCCGCGCGATCTTGCTCTTCTTCGCCATCAGACCTTCCCTCCCCGCGCCCGGATGCGGGCCACGGCGGCCTCGACGCCGATCACGTCCACGGCCTTGATCGCCCTGGCGCTCAGGGTGAGGCGGACGTGGCGCCCCTCACCGGCCAGCCAGTAGCGCTTGCGCTGGACGTTCGGGTCGAAGCGGCGCGGGGTGCGCCGGTGCGAGTGGGAGACGGAGTTGCCGAATCCCGGCTTGGCGCCGGTCAGTTGGCAGTGGGCGGACATGGGTGGTTCACCTCTCGGGGACGGTTCGTGCGTCGGATGGTTTTCGATAATGAAAACCATTGTCATATACTAGCCCCATGGCACGCAACGAGATCCGCCCCGTCGTCAAGCTCCGCTCCACCGCGGGCACCGGCTTCACCTACGTCACCCGCAAGAACCGCCGCAACGACCCCGACCGCATGGTGCTGCGCAAGTACGACCCCGTCGCCCGCCGGCACGTCGACTTCCGCGAAGAGCGCTGACCCCGTCCCGTACCCCCACCGCCGAAAGGTTCCCGCCATGAAGCCCGGCATCCACCCCGCCTACGGCCCCGTCGTCTTCCGCGACTCGGCCTCCGGCACCGCCTTCCTGACCCGGTCCACCATGACCGGCGACAAGACGATCGACTAGGAGGACGGCCACACCTACCCGCTCGTCGACGTCGAGATCTCCTCGGCGAGCCACCCCTTCTACACCGGCACCGCCCGCGTCCTCGACACCGCCGGCCGCGTGGAACGCTTCGAGCGCCGCTACGGAGCCCGCTGATGCCGTACGCCCGTGAACTCCCCGTCGTGATCGTCGCCGGGCTCCACGCCGAGGCCCGCAAGGAGGTCGTCGACCGCCTCCTGCGGGTCGTCCCGGGGAGCGTGGCGCTCCACCACGACCTCGCCTCGGCCCCCGACGGCACCGTGCTCCGCCTCGTCCGGGACGCCTCCGGACCCGTCTCCCGGGGCGAGACGCCGCTGGTGAACGACTGTGCCTGCTGCGCGCTGCGCGAGGACCTCGTCCCCGAGCTGGAACGCCTGGCGGGCGACGGCCTCACCCGGCTCGCGGTGGTCGAGCTGTGGGACTCGGTCGAGCCGAAGGCCATGGCCGAGGTCATCGCCGGACACGGCGGGGACCGCCTGGCCGTGACGGGCGTGATCACCGCCGTGGATCCCGCGCTCGTCCTGCCGTACCTCGCCAACGGCGACGACCTCGCGGAGGCCGGGCTCGCCGCCGCCCCCACCGACCGGCGGACCGTCGGCGACACCTGGGCCCGCCAGCTGGAGTACGCCCCCGTCCTCGCCGTGGTCGACAGCGCCGAGGCGGACGAGGAGGACCACGCCGTCCTCGCCCAGCTCCACCCCACCGCCCGCCGTGTGCCGGCCGCCTCGGCCGACCTCGCCCGGGCCGCGTTCGCGGGCTTCGACGTCGAGGCCGCCGCGGCCGCCCAGCACCCCGCGTGCGCGCTCCTGCCCCAGGACGCGGACGAGGCCGGCGTGACCACCTTCGTCTGGCACCGCCGGCGTCCGTTCCACCCCGAGCGCCTCTACGAGGCCCTGGAGGACCTGTGCTGCGCGGCGGCCCGCAGCCGCGGCCGGTTCTGGCTCGCCGACCGCCCGGACACGCTGCTCGCCTGGGACGCGGCCGGCGGGGCGCTGTGCGTGGAGAGCGCGGGCCCCTGGCTCGCCTCGCTGCCGGACGCGGCCTGGGAGATGGTCCCGCCCGTGCGCCGGGCCGTCGCCGCGCTCGACTGGCACGCCGAGCACGGCGACTGCTGCCAGCACCTCGTCTTCACCTCGCCCGGCCTCGACCGGGACGGCCTCGAACGGCTCCTCGACTCCTGCCTGCTGACCGACGCGGAGTACGCGTCGGGCCCGGAGTCCTGGAAGCGCCTGCCCGCGGCCTTCGCCCCGCTGCTCGACGCCGCCTGACCCCGCCGTACGACACGCACGACACGTCCACCGAAGGAGAAACCGCCGTGGCCCGACGCCCCGACCCCCGCAAGCCCGCCAAGCCCCGCCCCAACCCGCTGGACGCGGCCGGGATCACGTACATCGACTACAAGGACACCGACCTGCTGCGCAGGTTCCTCTCCGACCGGGGCAAGATCCGCAGCCGCCGCGTCACCCGCGTGACCGCCCAGCAGCAGCGGGCCCTCGCCGCCGCGATCAAGAACGCCCGCGAGATGGCCCTGCTGCCGTACGCGAGCCGCTGACCGCGTCCGGACCCCCGGCCCGGTCCTCCGCGTCCGTCACGGCGCCGAGCCCTCTCCTCCCCGCCCGACACGGACCGGCAGGGGCGCCGCCCGCCCCGGCAGGGCGGACGCGACCGGGCGTGCTCACCCCTCGGCGGGGAAGCGGTCCGGTGCGAGCGTGGTGAGGAGGGAGGTCAGGGCGAGTTCCGTCGACACGGCCATGTCGACCGCGTCGGGCGCCAGGAGCCACTGGACCTGGAGGCCGTCCATGACGGCGATGATCGCGCTCGCGGCCGGCTCGGCGCGGGCGTCGTCGTCGGCGAGGCCGCCCGCCTCGCGCAGCGCGTCGGCCACGAAGGCGCGCAGCCCGGTGTAGCGGTCGCGGAAGTAGGCCTGCGCCGGGTGGTCGACGGTGACGGACTCGGCCGAGAGCACCGCGTACAGACGCACGATGCCCTTGCGCTCGGCGTTGCGGCGGGCGGTGTCGACGAGGTGGCGCAGGAACTCCGTCCCGCGCGGCCGGTCCGGCCCGAGCTGCTCGATGTCGGTCTGGTCGCGGAGTTCCAGGACGCTGGTGAGCAGTTGGGCCTTGGTCCGGAAGTAGTGCAGGACCCCAGCCTGGGTGAGCCCGGCGCGGTCGGCGATCTCCTGGATCGGCGCGTTGTGGTAACCGCGGGCGGCGAAGGTGTCCATCGCGATGTGCAGGATGTCCTGCCGGCGCTGCTTGGCCTCCGCGCTGCGGGGCGTGCGGGGCGGACGCTGCGTCTTGCCTGCCGGGTGGTTGCTCACGCGCGCCAGCATAGGTGGCCCCGAGAGCCGGGAGACCGCCTACGGGGACGCTCCGGAAGCATGTGGCGCAGATCACTTACTGAGTACTTAGCGGGTGTGCTTTCATGTGGCCGTCATCACGACGGCACGTCGCCGCCCCGGCCGGAGGGAACCCCATGTCTGCCCCGTCGCCCGCACCTCTCGTCCGCCCCGTCCGGCCGGAGGCGGACGAGGGCCGCCGGGCCGCGCTGATCGCGTCCCTGGACCTGACGGCGAAGGTGCGGCTGCTGACCGGGGCGAGCCTCTGGGCGCTGCACGGGGAACCGAGGCTCGGGCTCCACCCCGTGGTCGCCTCCGACGGACCCCAGGGCGTCCGGGGGACCGGCGAGGTGCCCGGCGAGACCGGCCTCCTCGCCCCGGCCCCGAGCGCCACCGGCGCCACCTGGGACACGGAGCTCGCCGAACGCCTCGGCCGCGTCTTCGCCGCCGAGGCCCGCCGGAAGGGCGTGGACGTCGTCCTGGCCCCGCTGGTCAACCTCCAGCGCACCCCGGTCGCCGGCCGCCACTTCGAGTGCCTCTCCGAGGACCCCCTCCTGTCCGGCGCGCTCGGCGCCGCGCTCGTGCGCGGCCTCCAGGACGAGGGCGTCGCCGCCTGCCTGAAGCACTTCGTCGCGAACGACTCCGAGACCGACCGCACCCGGTACCGCGCCAGGATCGACCCCCGCACGCTCCGCGAGGTCTACCTCGCCCCGTTCGAGCGCGTCCTCGCCGAGGCCGGACCGTGGAGCGTGATGGGCGCGTACTCCGGACTCGACGACGGCACCGAGTCGGCGCCGGTCCTCGAACACCGGCGGATCCTCCGGGGCGTGCTGAAGGATGAGTGGGGCTACGACGGGGCGGTGATCAGCGACTGGGCCGCCACCCGCACCACCGTGCCCACCGCCGTCGCCGGCCTCGACCTGGTGATGCCGGGCCCCGACGGGCCGTGGGGCGACGCCCTCGTCGAGGCGGTCCGCCGCGGCGAGGTGGACGAGGCGGACGTCGACGACAAGGTCCTGCGGCTGATGCGGCTCGCCGCCCGCGTCGGCAAGCTGACCGAACCCTGGACGCCCGGCGAGCAGCCCCCGCCGCTGCCGGCCGCACCCGCTCCGGCGCCGGTCGGCGAGGAGGACTTCGCCGCGCTGCGCGAAGTCCTCACCCGGGGCACCGTCCTGCTGCGCGACGACCGGGCCCTCCTGCCCCTGGACGCGAGCCGGCTGCACCGCGTGGCGCTGATCGGACCGAACGCCGTCGAGCCGTACCTCCAGGGCGGCGGCAGCGCCCACGTCCCCGCCGTCCGCACGGTGGGGTACGCCGAGGGGCTGCGGGCCGCCCTGCCGCAGGCGGTCGAACTGACCGTGCACCGCGGCGGATCGTCCCGGCGGCACGCCCCGTTCGTCGACCCCGCGCTCCTCGCCGGGATGCGCGCCGCGTACCTGGACGGGAACGGCGCCCCGCTGGGCGAGGAGGTCCGCCGCACCGGCGACTGGGGGGCCTTCGGCGTGCCGGACGGAACCGCCGACGTGGTCCTCACCGGCCGGATCACCCTCGCCGAACCGGGCGACCACCTCCTGGAGTTCGGCTGCGCCGGGCGCTTCACGGTCGCCCTCGACGGCGAGCCGGTCCACACCGGCGAGGACGACCGGGGCGTCGAACTGATCCTGGAGTCCAGCCACCACCACCCCGAGACCCGTCGCCACACCGTGCGGGTGGACGCCGACCCGGTCCACCTGGAGCTGCGGATCGACCTCCGGGTCGTCGACGCCGACGCCTACGGCCGCTTCGTCACCGCCCACGTGCGCCACCTGCCGCCCGGCCCCGGCGTCGAGGACGAGATCGCCGAGGCCGTCGCGGCGGCCCGAGCGGCCGACGTCGCCGTGGTCGTCGTCGGGACCAACGAGGAGGTCGAGTCCGAGGGCTGGGACCGCCCCGACCTGGAGCTGACGCCGCAGCAGCACCGGCTCGTACGCGCGGTGGCCGCCGCCAACCCCCGTACCGTGGTGGTGGTCAACGCCGGGGCCCCGGTCCTGCTGCCCTGGGCCGACGAGGTGCCCGCCCTGCTCTGGGCGTGGCTGCCCGGCCAGGAGGCGGGACACGCCCTCGCCGACGTCCTGCTCGGCCGCGCCGAACCCTCCGGCCGCCTGCCCTGGACCCTGCCCGCCCGCGCCGAGGACGTCCCGGTCCCCGACGCCGTCCCCGTCGACGGCGTCCTCGACTACCGCGAGGGGCTCCACATCGGCCACCGGGGCTACGACCGCGCCGGCATCGAGCCCGCCTTCCCCTTCGGCCACGGACTCGGCTGGACCACCTGGTCCTACGACCGGGCCGAGGCCTCCGGGTCGTCCGCCTCCATCAGCCACTACGCCGCCGCCGACCGCACCGCTCCCGCGGGCGGCGACGGCCCCCGGATCGCCGTGACCCTCACCAACACCGGCCCCCGGACCGGGCGGGAGGTCGTCCAGGCGTACCTGGAGGCCCCCGACGGCGCGCCCGGCGAACCCGTCCGCGTCCTGGCGGGGTTCGCCGTCGCCGAGGTCCCCGCAGGGGGCACCGCGACGGTCGTCCTGACCCTGCCCCGGCGGGTCTTCCAGTCCTGGGACGAGGAGCGCCGGGAATGGCGCACGCCGGCCGGCCGCCGCCGTCTGCGCGTCGGCCGCTCCAGCCGCGACCTGCGCCTGACGCTCGACCTGGATTCCGACCTGGATCTCGGCCTCGATCCGAACCTCGCCCTCGGCCTCGATCCCGACCTCGGTCTCCGCTGACCCCCGGGAACCGGCCGTGGCGGGAATCCGTCCCCGTGGGGGAGGGCGGCCGGGGTGCCGGGGAGGGGGGCGGGGATGAGCGCGTGGGTGGTCCCGGGATACACGGAGGCCCGGGAGCTGGGGGCGGGCGCCAGTGGCCGCGTGGTGCTGGCCGCGCACGACGCGACCGGCACGCCGGTGGCCGTGAAGTACCTGGGTGAACGGCTCCGTTCGGACGCGGCGTTCGTCCGCGGCTTCCGGGCCGAGGCCCGGCTGCTCGGCGCCCTGGACACCCCGTACGTCGTGGGGTTCTACGAGTACGTCGAGGCGCCCCGGGGCGCGGCCATCGTCATGGAGCTGGTGGACGGCGTCGCGCTGCGCGCCCTCCTCGCGCGGGAGGGCTCGACCGGCCCCGAGGCCGCGCTCACGGTGCTCAAGGGCTCGCTCCTGGGCCTCGCCGCCGCGCACCGGGCGGGCGTCGTGCACCGCGACTACAAGCCCGAGAACGTCCTGGTCGCCGCAGACGGTTCGTCCAAGCTGGTCGACTTCGGGATCGCGACCGGACGCGACAGCAGACCCGGCATCGCCGGGACGCCCGCCTACATGGCGCCCGAGCAGTGGAACGGCGCCCCCGCCTCCCCGGCGGCCGACGTCTACGCGGCGACCGCGACCTTCTTCGAGTGCCTGACCGGACGCAAACCCTTCACGGGCGACAACTTCGCCGAACTCGCCCTCCAGCACCTGGAGGCGCCCGTCCCCGACGGACAGGCCCCGGAGCCGCTGCGCCCGCTCATCCGCCGAGGCCTCGCCAAGGCCCCGCACGAACGGCCGGAGAACGCCGCCGCGTTCGTCGACGAACTGGAGTCGGTCGCCACGGCCGCGTACGGACCGGACTGGGAGGAGCGGGGCCGGGGCCGCCTCGCGGCCCTCGCCGCGCTCCTGCCGCTGCTCTTCCCCTCCTCCGGCGGTACGGCCCAGGGCGCGACCGCGCTCGCCACGACCACCCTGCCCCGGCCGCCCGCGCCGCGCCCCCGGCGCCGGTTCCCCCGCGCACTGCCCGCCGGGGCGGCCGCGCTCGTCCTGGCGCTGCTGCTCGCCCTCGCCGCGCGGGCCGGGGGAGAGGAGGCGGACGGCGACCGGGCCGCGCAGGCCTTCGCCACGACGGACACGGCGACGAGCGCGCTCCCGCCGGACCCGAGCGCGTCCCCCTCTCCCTCCCCGGAGTCCACGCCCACGGCCACACCGACACCGACCGTGACACAGACCACGACGCCGACTTCGACTCCGACCTCGACGGATCCGGAGACCTCCGCCCCGCCGGCCACCGCCTCCCCGACGGACGGCGCGCCGACCGGGACGCCCACCTCCGCCGTTCCGACCGCTCCGGCCACTCCGACCGCTCCGACCCCGGGACCTCCGTCGACTCCGCCGGCCGCACCGCCCACCACACCCCCGACGACGCCGCCCGTCTCCGTGACGGCCGTCTCCGTCACGAGCCTGCGGCAGACCGGGACCGCGACCGCCGAGGCCACCGTCGAGATCACGACGGACGGCACGGGCCCGGTGACGCTCCTCGTCGAGTGGTCCACCGGCGAGGAGAAGGGCTCGCCGGGCACGCCGGACGGCTCCGAGACCTTCCGGCGCGCGGGGGACACCCGGTACACCCTCACGCTCCCGCACGCCTTCCGGGGCGCCGGCTGCTACTGGGGAGCGCGCGCGAGCACCGACCCGGCCGCCGGGAACGGCGGTTCCCTCCGGCAGGTCTTCGTCCGCCGGTGCGTGATCGCGTGAACGACGACGACTACAGCGCCACCGCACTCGGCAGCCACTGGTTCCAGGGCCCCGACCCGGAGCCCGACCGGCGGGAGGGCGAGGTCCTGCGCTTCGGACCGGGGGTGACCGCGGCCGCCGCCCGGCGCGCCGGTAACACCCCCACCGCGGTCCAGATCTGGCAGGGCACCCTGCCCGGCGCCCCGCCGCAGCGTTCGCCCCGGCCCCGGCGGCCGCGCCGCCACGCGCTCGCCGCGCTGGTCCTGGTCGCCGTCCTGGCCTTCCTCGCCTGGCGGGAGTACGGCCCCCGGGTGGCGGTGCGGGACGTCGCGGTCACCGCCGCCGGGCCGCTCGGCTGCGACGGCACGGCGGACGTCATGGGCGTCGTGCGCACCGACGGCCGGCCCGGCACCCTGACGTACCACTGGGAGCGCAGCGACGGGACCCGGTCCGCGCCCCTGCGCGAGACCCTGGCCCGGGGGCAGGAGGAGGCCCGGCTCCACCTGCTCTGGACCTTCCACGGACCCGGCACCCACCGGGCCGTGGCCCGCCTGGTCATCACGTCGCCCGCCGCGCGCACGGCCGAGGGAGCCTTCACGTACCGCTGCGGGTGAGCGGGGCCCCGGGGGCGCGCCGGTTCCCGCGGGCGCGCGGGCCCCTCCGGTCCGGGGCGAGGGCGGCGAACCGCCGCTCGGTGTCGTCGAGCAGCCGCCGGCGCTGCTCCGGGGTCCGCCCGGCGACGCGGTCGAAGTTGATCCACCGCAGGTTCCCGACGCCGATCTTGCCGAAGGTCCCCTTGAACAGGATCTTGGTCAGCGGGTCGCGGTACCACCAGCGGTAGGCCTTGTCCGGGGTGGTCATGACGGACAGGACGGTGACCCCGCCGAGGCGCGGCATCAGGTTGTGGAACGGATTGCCCCTGGCGCCGGGCCGTTCGGCGAACACCACGCCCTTGGTGAGCACCCGGTCGAGGAAGCCCTTGGTGGCCGCCGGCATCGCCTCCCACCACACCGGAAAGGCGAACACCAGGTGGTCGGCGGCCAGCAGGCGCCGCTGGTAGTCGTCCACCAGGGGGTCGACCACGGCGCCCTGCCGCCAGGCGACGAGGTCCTCCCGGGTCATCACGGGCGAGAACCCGTCGGCGGCCAGGTCGATGACGTCCACCTCGTGTCCGGCCGCGGTGGCGCCCCGGACGGCGGCCGCGGCGACGGCGGCGGTGAAACTGCGCCGGTGCGGCACGTTGTCGGCCGAGGCGAGGGTGTAGGGGTGGTCGAGGACCAGCAGGACGCGCACGGGGACTCCCGGAGGACGAAAGACCATTTCGGCTGCAACGGTTGCAGCCGAAACGGTTGTCTGTCAAACACATGGGCTACCCTGACCCCATGGACAACCAGCCGCCGCTGCCCGACGACCTGGCCACGCTCTGGTACCTCACCCGCCGGGTCGCGGGTCTGATGGACCGCAACGGAGAGACGCTGTTCCAGCGGGAGTTGGGCATCTCCCTGGCACAGTTCCTGGTGCTCTCCGTCATCGACGCCCACCCCGGGACGCTCAACCAGCAGCAGATCGCCGACCGGCTCGGCCTGACCAAGGGCACCGTCAGCCGCCAGATCGACCACGCGGTCTCCGCCGGACTCGTCGAGGTCCGGCCGTCCCCGCACAGCCGCCGCGAGAACGCCGTCGGCCTCACCCCGGCCGGCACCGACCTGGTGCGACGCGGCGACGCGGCGTTCGACCGGGAGCGCGAGGGGCTCCTGCCGCTCGTCGACCCCGACGACCTGCGCGCCGCCCTCCGCGTCCTCGCGCGCATGAACGACGCCCTCGGCGCGTACCGCTGAGGCCCGGTCACGGACCCGCGGATATCGTCGGGCGCGCGGGGCGCGGACGACCGCCTGCCCCGTGAGGCACGGACGATCGGTTCCGGCCGCCTCCCCGCTCTCCTCCCGTCATCCGAAAGGCACCCCCATGACCCAGCAGGCAGCCGCTCCCGAGGTGCGCCGCGTGGACGACCGGCACCGCTACGAGATCCTCGTCGACGGCGAGCGCGCCGGTCTGACGGCCTACCGCGACCGCGACGACCGGCGGGTCTTCTTCCACACCGAGGTCGACGACGCCTACGCCGGACAGGGCCTGGCCGGGATCCTCGTCGAGCGGGCCCTCGCCGACGTGCGCGCCTCCGGCCTGCGCATCGTCCCCGTCTGCCCGTACGTGGCGAAGTTCCTGAAGAAGCACGAGGAGTTCGCCGACATCACCGACCCGGTGACCCCCGAGGTCCTCCAGTGGCTGGACGCCCGACCGGGGCGCTGATCCGGCCGCTGGCCGACACGCGAACGGATGGCTCGAAAACCTATGTTCGGGCAGGTAAACCCTGTTCGGATCAAGATCACTGCATGGAGGTAAAGGGCCCCTTCCGAGGGGGCGAGCCGGGTGCGACGGCCGTTACTGTTCCCCGGGATCCGGGCGGACCGCCGGATCTTCGCACCCTGTTTCTCCTTTCGGCGGTGTCACGCGCCCAGGCGCCGATCACCGCCTTCGCGGAAGAGAGCTCGCCCGATGACCGTTGACGACCGCCCGGACGTACGGCCCCTGCCGCCCCGGCAGTCCAGTCTGAGCACCGCGGCCGCCCGCAAGCTCGCCCACACGGCCAAGTCCGCCCCGCAGATGCAGGAGATCACCTCCCGCTGGCTGCTGCGGATGCTCCCCTGGGTGGAGACCAGGGGCGGCGCCTACCGGGTGAACCGCCGGCTCAGCCACACCGTCGGCGACGGGCGCGTCGAGTTCGTCCAGGACGGCGCCCGCGTCCGGGTCGTCCCGCGCGAGCTCGGCGAACTGGCCCTGCTGCGCGGCTTCGACGACGAGGAGGTGCTGACCGCGCTCGCCGCCCGGTGCGTCCAGCGCGACTTCCGCGCCGGAGAGGTGCTGGCCCGGCACGGCGACCCCGC
This sequence comes from Streptomyces sp. NPDC086147, assembly GCF_040702165.1. NCBI lineage: Bacteria > Bacillati > Actinomycetota > Actinomycetes > Kitasatosporales > Streptomycetaceae > Streptomyces > Streptomyces sp. NPDC086147. Next base: position 390,773 of record NZ_JBFBJO010000004.1, read on the forward strand.
CGAGGCACTCCACCTGATCGCCCACGGCCGGATCAACCAGACCTGCCCCGGCAAGTACGGCGGCGAGGACACCGTCGCCGTCCTCGCCGACGGCGACCACTTCGGTGAGAGCGCCCTCCTCGAAGCCGGCGCCGGCTGGGGCCGCACCGCCACCGCCGAGACCGCCGGCACCCTGCTCACCCTCTCCCGCGCCGACTTCGAGGCCGTACTGGCCCTGGCGCCCGGCCTCCAGGCCCACGTGCGGGAGCTCGGCTCCCTGGCCCACCGGCCGAAGAACAAGTACGGCGAGGCCGCGATCCCGATGTCGTCCGGCCACACGGGCGAGGTCGCGCTGCCGGGCGCCTTCGTCGACTACGAGCTCGCGCCGCGCGAGTACGAACTCTCCGTCGCCCAGACCGTCCTCAAGGTCCACACCCGCGTCGCCGACCTCTACAACGGCCCGATGAACCAGACGGAGGAACAGCTCCGGCTCACCGTCGAGGCGCTGCGCGAGCGCCAGGAGTACGAGCTGATCAACAACCGGGAGTTCGGCCTGCTCCACAACGCCGACTTCAAGCAGCGGATCCAGCCGCACTCCGGCCCGCCCACCCCGGACGACCTCGACGAGCTGCTCTGCCGTCGCCGGGGCACCAAGCTCTTCCTCGCCCACCCCCGGACGATCGCGGCGATCGGGCGCGAGCTCAACGCCCGCCGGATCCACCCGGACCACGTCGACCTCGACGGGCAGCGGGTCCAGACCTGGCGCGGGGTCCCGATCCTGCCCTGCGACAAGATCCCCATCAGTCCGGAGAACACCAGCTCGATCCTCGCCATGCGCCTCGGCGAGGACAACCAGGGCGTCGTCGGCCTGCGGCAGACCGGCCTGGCGGAGGAGTACGAACCGGGCGTCTCGGTCCGCTTCATGGGCATCGACGAGAAGTCGATCATCTCCTACCTGGTCACCACCTACTACTCCGCCGCCGTCCTGGTGCCCAACGCGCTCGGGGTCCTGGAGAACGTGGAGATCGCGCGCAGGCGCTAGCGCCCGGGCGCACCGGCGCCCACCGGCCCCTTCCGCACAGCCTGTTGGGCACGGACCGTCCAGTACAGCCCGTTCGTTCAGTACAGACCGTTCAGCACGGCCCGGAGCCCCCGGGCCGGGCGGGCACGCCCGGAACCGGGCCGTCCGCTCACCCCTCCAAGGAGTCACGGATGCCCGAACCCGGGCCTTCCCCCCTGCGGTCGGGCCTGCCCACCGCCGCCTCCCATACGCTCGCCCTGCCGGCCGCCCCGGACCTCCCCGCCGCTCCCGAGGCCGCCCCGGCCGCCCCGCCTCTCCGGGAAGCCGCCCCCGAACCACCGTCCCGGCCCGCCCTCGAACGGATCCTGCGCGGTCCCAGCGGTCTGGGCACGGCGGGTCTCTCCCTGGTCCCGCGCCCGGAGGCCCCCGCACCGGAGAAGCCGGCGGCGCCGGCCGATCCGGCGGAGGGCCGCCCGATCCCCGGCCTCTACTTCCATCCGGTGCCGGAGCCCGACCCCGCGCGCGTGGCGGAGGTCAGCCGCCGCATCAAGGAGTGGGCGGTGGACGAGGTCGACCTGTTCCCCGAGGACTGGGAGGGGCAGTTCGACGGCTTCCTGGTCGGCCGCTACATGGTCGCCTGCCACCCCGACGCTCCGACCGTCGACCACCTGATGGTCGCCACCCGCCTGATGGTCGCCGAGAACGCGGTCGACGACTGCTACTGCGAGGACCACGGCGGCTCGCCCGTCGGCCTCGGCGGGCGCCTCCTCCTCGCCCACACCGCCCTCGACCCGCTGCACACGACGTCGGCCTACCAGTCGCGGTGGGCGGAGTCGCTGCACGCGGACGCCCCCCGGCGCGCGTACCGCTCCGCCATGGAGTACTTCGTCCGGCAGGCCACCCCCTCCCAGGCGGACCGGTACCGGCACGACATGGCCCGGCTGCACCTGGGCTACCTCGCGGAGGCCGCCTGGGCCGAGACGGACCACCTGCCGGAGGTGTGGGAGTACCTCGCGATGCGGCAGTTCAACAACTTCCGCCCCTGCCCCACCATCACCGACACCGTCGGCGGCTACGAACTCCCCGCCGACCTGCACGCCCGGCCGGACATGCAGCGGGTGCTCGCGCTCGCCGGCAACGCCAGCACCATCGTCAACGACCTGTACTCGTACACCAAGGAACTGGCGACCCCCGGCCGCCACCTGAACCTGCCCGTGGTGCTCGCCGAGCGCGAATCCCTCTCCGAGAAGGACGCGTACCTGAAGGCGGTCGAGGTCCACAACGACCTCATGCGCGACTTCGAGTCCGAGGCCGCCGCCCTGGCCGCGGCCTGCCCCGTCCCGAGCGTGCTGCGCTTCCTGCGCGGCGTGGCCGTGTGGGTCGACGGCAACCACCACTGGCACCGGACCAACACCTACCGCTACAGCCTGCCCGACTTCTGGTAAGAAACGGAAACCTCAGTGACCAGCACCGACACGACCACCACCGCCGCGTTCGTCCCCGGCCCCGCGACCCCCTACCAGGGCGACATCGCGCGCTACTGGAACGCCGAGGCGCGGCCCGTGAACCTGCGCCTCGGCGACGTCGACGGGCTCTACCACCACCACTACGGCGTCGGAGCCGTCGACCACGCCGCCCTCGGGGACCCGGAGGACAGCGCGTACGAGAAGAAGCTCGTCGCCGAGCTGCACCGCCTGGAGTCGGCGCAGACCGACGTCCTCCTCGACCACCTCGGGGACGTCGGGCGCGAGGACACGCTCGTCGACGCCGGCTGCGGCCGGGGCGGTTCGAGCGTCATGGCCCACCAGCGCTTCGGCTGCACGGTCGAGGGCGTCACCCTCTCCTCCGCGCAGGCCGAGTTCGGCAACCGGCGCGCGAAGGAGCTGGGCATCGACGACCACGTCCGCGCCCGCGTCTGCAACATGCTCGACACCCCCTTCGAGAAGGGCTCCGTCACCGCCTCGTGGAACAACGAGTCGAGCATGTACGTCGACCTGGACGACCTCTTCGCCGAGCACGCCCGGTTCCTGAAGGTCGGCGGCCGGTACGTCACCGTCACCGGCTGCTGGAACCCGAAGTACGGCCAGCCGTCCAAGTGGGTGTCGCAGATCAACGCGCACTTCGAGTGCAACATCCACTCCCGCCGCGAGTACCTGCGCGCGATGGCCGACAACCGGCTCGTCCCGCAGGCCGTCGTCGACCTGACCCCGGAGACCCTGCCCTACTGGGAGCTGCGGGCCACGTCGTCCCTGGTCACCGGCATCGAGGAGGCGTTCATCGAGTCGTACAGGGACGGCTCCTTCCAGTACGTCCTGATCGCGGCCGACCGGGTCTGACCGCGGCCGGACCGGAAGAACCCGCCGGGGGCGCCGGGACCGACCTCCTACGGTCCCGGCGTCCCCGGCGCCGGCCGTTCTCCGGCGTCAGTCGTCGGCGCGCCCGGGGCCGTCCCCGAACGCCTTCAGAACCCGCTCGGCGGCCAGCGTAGCCGTCAACTCGCCTTCCCTGACCTGTCGTTCCAGGGCAGGCGCGAGTTCCTGGACCGCCGGGTTCGTGCGCAGGCGGTCGAGGAGTTCCTCGCGGACCATGGTCCAGGTCCAGTCGACCTGCTGGTCCTGGCGCTTAGCCGTGAGGCGGCCGGTGGAGTCGAGCAGGGCGCGGTGCCGCTCCAGGCGTCCCCACACCTCGTCGAGGCCCGAGGACTCCCGGGCGCTGCAACTGAGCACCGGCGGCGTCCAGAACGCGTCGGCGCCGTGCATCAGCCGCAGCGCGCCCGCCAGTTCGCGGGCGGCAGCCTTCGCGTCGCGCTCGTGCGGGCCGTCCGCCTTGTTGACGGCGACCACGTCGGCCAGTTCCAGGACGCCCTTCTTGATGCCCTGGAGCTGGTCGCCGGTGCGGGCCAGGGTCAGCAGGAGGAAGGAGTCGACCATGTTGGCGACGGCCGTCTCCGACTGGCCGACGCCCACCGTCTCCACCAGGACCACGTCGTACCCCGCCGCCTCCATGACGACGATCGACTCCCGGGTCGCCTTCGCGACCCCGCCGAGCGTGCCGGCGGTGGGGGAGGGGCGGACGAAGGCCGCCGGGTCGACGGCGAGGCGCTCCATCCGCGTCTTGTCGCCGAGGATGGAGCCGCCCGTACGGCTCGACGACGGGTCGACGGCGAGGACCGCCACCCGGTGGCCGAGCCCGGTCAGCATCGTCCCGAACGCGTCGATGAAGGTCGACTTGCCGACCCCGGGCACCCCGCTGATCCCGATCCGCACCGCCCGGCCGCTGTGCGGCAGCAGCTCGGTGAGGAGTTCCTGGGCGAGGGCCCGGTGCTGGGGCCGGGTGGACTCGACGAGGGTGATCGCCCGGGCGATCAGCGCGCGCTTCCCGTCGAGCACCCCCTTCACGTACGTGTCGAGTCCGATCACAGGTCGTGCCCGAGGCCGGCGGCGAGGCGCGTCACCAGGTCGTGGGCCGCGTCCGGGATGACGGTGCCGGGCGGGAAGACCGCCGCCGCGCCCATCTCCAGGAGCGTCGCCACGTCCTGCGGGGGAATCACCCCGCCGACCACGATCATGATGTCCTCGCGGCCCTCCGCCGCCAGCTCCTCCCGGAGCGCCGGCACGAGGGTCAGGTGACCCGCGGCCAGCGAGGAGACCCCGACGATGTGCACGTCCGCCTCGACGGCCTGACGGGCGACCTCGGCCGGGGTCTGGAACAGCGGGCCGACGTCCACGTCGAAGCCCAGGTCGGCGAAGGCCGTGGCGATCACCTTCTGGCCGCGGTCGTGCCCGTCCTGGCCCATCTTGGCGACCAGGATGCGCGGACGCCGTCCCTCGGCCTCGCCGAAGGCGTCCACCAGGGTCCGGGTGCGCTCCACGGAGGGCGACTCCCCCGCCTCGTTGCGGTACACACCGGAAATGGTACGGATCTGGCCCGCGTGGCGCCCGTACACCTTCTCCAGGGCGTCCGAGATCTCGCCGACGGTGGCCTTGGCGCGGGCCGCGTTCACCGCCAGTTCGAGCAGGTTGCCCTCGCCGCCCGCCGCGCGGGTGAGCGCGTCGAGCGCGTCCTGGCAGGCGGTCTCGTCCCGCTCCTCGCGCAGCCGGCGCAGCTTGGCGATCTGCTGGGCGCGCACCGAGGAGTTGTCGACCTTGAGCACGTCGATCTGCTCGTCGGTCTCCACCCGGTACTTGTTGACGCCGATCACCGGCTGCCGGCCGGAGTCGATCCGGGCCTGGGTACGGGCCGCGGCCTCCTCCACGCGCAGCTTGGGGATGCCCGCGTCGATGGCCTTCGCCATGCCGCCGGCGCCCTCGACCTCCTGGATGTGCTGCCAGGCGCGGCGCGCGAGGTCGTAGGTCAGCCGCTCGACGTACGCGCTGCCGCCCCACGGGTCGATGGTCCGGCAGGTGCCCGACTCCTGCTGGAGGAGGAGCTGGGTGTTGCGGGCGATGCGGGCCGAGAAGTCGGTCGGCAGGGCGAGGGCCTCGTCGAGCGCGTTGGTGTGCAGCGACTGGGTGTGGCCCTGGGTCGCCGCCATCGCCTCCACACAGGTGCGGGTGACGTTGTTGAACACGTCCTGCGCGGTCAGCGACCAGCCCGAGGTCTGCGAATGCGTGCGCAGGGAGAGCGACTTGGTGTTCTTCGGGTCGAACTGCTTGACCAGCTTGGCCCACAGGAGGCGGGCCGCGCGCAGCTTGGCGACCTCCATGAAGAAGTTCATGCCGATCGCCCAGAAGAACGACAGGCGCGGGGCGAACGCGTCCACGTCGAGCCCGGCCTCGCGGCCCGCGCGGATGTACTCGACGCCGTCCGCGAGCGTGTACGCCAGCTCCAGGTCGGCCGTCGCACCGGCCTCCTGGATGTGGTAGCCCGAGATGGAGATCGAGTTGTAGCGCGGCATCCGCTGCGAGGTGTAGGCGAAGATGTCGGAGATGATCCGCATCGAAGGCCCGGGCGGATAGATGTACGTGTTGCGGACCATGAACTCCTTGAGGATGTCGTTCTGGATGGTCCCGGCCAGCTTCTCGGGCGGTACGCCCTGCTCCTCGGCGGCCACGATGTAGAGCGCGAGGACCGGCAGGACGGCGCCGTTCATCGTCATCGACACCGTCATGCGGTCCAGCGGGATGCCGTCGAACAGCTGGCGCATGTCGTAGATCGAGTCGATGGCGACGCCCGCCATGCCGACGTCGCCGGTGACGCGCGGATGGTCGCTGTCGTAGCCGCGGTGGGTCGGCAGGTCGAAGGCGACCGACAGGCCCTTCTGGCCGGCCGCCAGGTTGCGCCGGTAGAAGGCGTTCGACTCCTCGGCGGTGGAGAAGCCGGCGTACTGCCGGATCGTCCAGGGCTGGTTGACGTACATCGTCGGGTACGGGCCGCGCAGGTACGGCGCCATGCCCGGGCGGGTGTCCAGGAAGTCGAGGCCCTCCAGGTCCTGCCCGGTGTAGAGCGGCTTGACGCCGATGCCCTCCGGGGTCTCCCAGAGCAGGTCGTCGCCGTCCGCGGCCTTCTTGACGGCCGTGCGCCACTCGTCGGAGCCGGCGCCGCGGGCGGGGGACCCGAGTTCGATCCCGGAGAAGTCGGGGACGGTCATCGGGACACTCCCATGCGGTCGAGGGCGGTGGTGAGCAGGGCGACGGCGTCACAGCCCGCAAAGAGGTACGTGTCGACGCCGGAGTACTGCCCCGGGCGGCCGGCGAGGAGGACGTGCTCCGCCCCCGCCGCGCGCAGCTCGGCCGCGGTGGCCCCGGCCCGCTCCTCGTACAGCGCGTCGCTGGAGCAGAGGCAGGCCTCGCGGGCGCCGCTCTCCTCGAACGTGCCCTCGGTGACCGGCTCGATGCCGCCCGCCTGGAAGAGGTTGGCGGCGAACGTCAGGCGGGCCGAGTGGGCGGCGGCCGGGCCGAGCGCGGCCAGGTAGACCCTGGGCCGGGCGCCGGTCGCCGCGAGGTGGGCGTCGGACCGGGCGCGCAGCGCCTCGTACGCCTCGTCGCGGCGGACGCGGGGCAGGCCGCCGGAGGGCGGCTCGGGCGCGGGAGCGCGCTCGACGGGCTTCTCCGCGAGGTGCGGGAACTCGCTGACGCCGGTGATCGGCTCGCGGCGGGTGGCGAGCTTCCTGCTCCGGGCCGCCCAGGTCTCGGCCAGGCGCTCGCCGACGAAGCCGGAGCGCAGCGCGGCCTCCTGGCCGCCCTCCCGCTCGATCGTCCGGAAGAACTCCCAGCCCGCGTGGGCCAGCTCGTCGGTGAGCCGCTCCACGTACCAGGAGCCGCCGGCCGGGTCGATGACCCGGGCGAGGTGGGACTCCTCGATGAGGACGGTGGAGGTGTTGCGGGCGATGCGGCGGGCGAACGCGTCCGGCAGGCCGAGCGCGTCGTCGAAGGAGAGCACGGTGACGCTCTCCGCGCCGCCGACCCCGGCGGCGAGGGTGGCGATCGTGGTGCGCAGCATGTTCACCCACGGGTCGCGGCGCGTCATCATCACCGGCGAGGTCACCGCGTGCTGGCGCTGCGCGCCCGCCTCCGGGGCGCCGGAGGCCTCGGCCACCCGGGCCCAGAGCCGGCGCGCCGCGCGGAACTTGGCGATCGTCAGGAACTGGTCGGCGGTGGCCGCGTAGCGGAACTCGATCTGCCCGAGCGCCTCCGTGACGTCCAGACCGGTTTCGGTGAGCCCGCGCAGGTAGGCCACGCCCGTCGCGAGCGAGCAGCCCAGCTCCTGCGCGGCCGAGCCGCCGGCCTCGTGGTACGGCAGGGCGTCCACGGTCAGGGCCCGCAGGCCCGGGTACCCGTCGGCGCAGCGGCGCGCGAGGCCGGCGACGGACGCGAGGTCGTAGGAGGGGCGGCCGGTGCGGGCCTCGTGGCCCAGCGGGTCCGCGCCCAGGTTGCCCCGGGCCGCGTCCGGGGCGACGCCCCGCTCCTCGTACAGGCGGAAGAGGCGCTCGGCGGCGGCCGCGGTCTGGTCGCCGGCGTCGAGGACGACGGGCGCGAGGTCCAGGTAGACGCCGGCGAGGGTCGCGTTGAGGGAGTCGACCGGGACGGCCGCGTCGCCGACGCCCAGCCACAGGGAGGTGACGCCGTTCTCCAGGTCGGAGAGGACCGCGGCGTTGTCGGGCGCCAGGTGGCGCTGGCGCACGTCCCAGCCGCCGGCGGTGTTGCCCTCGGCCCGGCCGCCGCGCACGAAGGGCGCGAAGCCGGGCAGGCCGGGATCGGGTGCCGCGTCGCGCGCGGTGTACAGCGGGCGCGTGTCGAGGCCGTCCTCCAGCAGGGTGGACAGGGCGTCCTCGGCTTCGGCGCCGGAGACCTCCTTGCCCGATTTGCGCAGGACGCCCGCCACGAGGTTGTGCCACTGCTCATGTGGCGCGTCTGGGAATTCGGACGCCAGGGAGAGCCCGTCGTCAGGCAGGACCGTCATGCTCGGATGCTAGGGGAGATCGCTAAAGGATCAGGAGAGCGCGCGACTGTGACCTTCTTCTCTTCGCCGCGATGAGTTAGGTTAGGCTTGCCTAAGTAGCAGCTTCGGCCTTTCCGTCCCCTGCTCCGGGAGAACCCGCATGCGCCCCTTCAGCCCCCGCCCCACCCGCCCCACCCCTGCGGAACGCGTGCGCTCCATCCTGACCGCGGCCCACTCCATGACCGTCGTCACCGACGGCGGCGAGCAGGAGGTGCACCGCCTCGACGGCACGGGACCGATGGGCCACATCCACCTGCACGACCCCTTCGAGGACTGCCCCACCGGACGGGCCGCACGCCTCCCCGTGCGCCTCGAACTCACCGACATCGCCCCCACCCCGGTCCGCGACCGCCTCCGCGCCCGCGTCACCCTCACCGGCCTCCTCGACGCCCCCTACGAGTCCGAGGCCACCCGCAGCACGTGCATGGAGTTCGGCCAGGCCCTCCTGGAGGACGCCGACGGCCGCACCTTCGTCGCCCTCGACGAACTCCAGGCGACCGAGCCCGACCCCATGGCCACCTGCGAGGCGGCCATGCTCACCCATCTGGTCGACGACCACGCCGAACTCGTCCCCCTGCTGCTCCGCCTCGTCCGGCCCCGCCCCGACCGCGACATGGTCCGCGCCCTCCCCGTCGCCCTGGACCGCTACGGCATCACCCTGCGCCTCGAACACCCCACCGGCCACCAGGACGTCCGGCTGCCCTTCCCCACCCCCGTCAGCGACATCGACGAGGCCGGCCCCCGCATCCACGCCCTCCTCTCCGCCGCCCGCCGCTCCTCCCACCCCAACCGCCTGCTGACCTGAACGGCCCCGGCCCGGGCCCCGCGCCCGGCCGAGATGCCGAAGCGCGGCCGCGGACGAAGAATGGACGGGTCGGCCCGTACGCCACCGGCGCCGGAACCGCTCGGGGATCCCCTACCGGGACACGGCCACGCCATGAACGCAGGAAGCCCGGCCGAGGGCCGCCCGTCATCGCCTAAGGGCGCCCTCTACCGCACCGGTCACTGGTGCGCCCGCCACTTCGTCGTCGTCATCGTGCTGTGGCTGGCCGCCATGGTGGGCCTCCAGCTCATCGACCGGGCCGTCGGCGGCCAGTACTCCGACGACTTCGACCTCCCCGGAGTCCAGTCGGCCCAGGGCCTCGACGTCCTCAAGGCGCACGACCCCGCGGCCGGCGGCTACGGCGCCCAGATAGTCCTGAACCGGCCCTCGGGTCCCCTCACCGACGAGGCGTCCGCCGTCAACTCCGCCGTCGCGGCCCTGGAGAAGCTGCCCGACGTCCTCAGCGCCCAGAACCCGCTGCCGCCGCCGGGCACCACCCCGCCCGCCACCCCCGCCGGAACCCCCAATACCGGCCCGCTCTCCACCGACGGCAAGACGGCCTACATCACCGTCCGCTTCGGCGTGCAGCCCTCCACCCTGGGCGCCGACTACCTGAACGGCGTCGACGCGGCCGTCCAGCCGCTCCGGGACGCCGGCGTCACCGTCGAGTACGGCGGCACCCTCGGCGAACTGGCCCGCCCCGAGACCGACGACCGCACCAGCGAGGCCATCGGCTTCGCCGTCGCGATCGTGGTCCTCGTCATCGGCTTCGGCAGCCTGATCGCCGCCGCCCTGCCCCTCGTCACGGCGCTCCTCGGGGCGGTCTGCGGCCTCGCCCTCCTCGGCCTCATGGCCGCCGCCTTCACCTTCGGCACCGTCTCGCCCACCCTCGCCACGATGATCGGACTCGGCGTCGGCATCGACTACGCCCTCTTCCTCATCACCCGGCACCGCCAGAACCTCATGAACGGCCACGATCCCGCCGACTCGGCGGGCCTCGCGACCACCACCAGCGGCCGCGCCGTCCTGGTCTCCGGCTGCACCGTCATCATCGCCCTGTCAGGGCTGTGGGTCTCCGGCGTCACCTTCATCGGAAAACTCGGCCTCGCCGCCGCCTTCACCGTCGTCACCGCCGTGCTCTCCGCGCTCACCCTCGTCCCCGCCCTGCTCGGACTCGTCGGCCGCCGCATCGACCGCTACCACCTCCGCAAGCCCGTCGCGGAGACCGACGCCGAACCCGGAGCGCCCGCCCACGGAACCTGGCACCGCTACGCCCAACGGGTGGAGAAGCGCCCCTGGTGGTTCCTGACCGGCGGAGTCCTGGCCCTCCTCGTCCTGGCCTTCCCGCTGCTCTTCATCCAGCTCGGCCACATCGGCGACGGAGCCGATCCCGAGTCCTTTACCGACCGGCGGGCCTACGACCTCGTCTCCACGGCCTTCGGCCCCGGCGCCAACGGCCCCCTGACCCTCGTCGTCGACCAGTCGGCCGTCCCCGCCGACGACCGGGCGGCCCTCGCCGGCAAGCTCCAGCAGTCCCTCGCCGACGTCCCCGACGCCGCCTCCGTCACCCCCCTCCAGACCACCTCCGACGGCCAGGTCCTCGTCGGGACCGCCTACTCGGTCGCCTCCCCGCAGGACGAGCGGACCACTCAGCTCACCGACCACCTCGTCGACGACGTGCTGCCGCAGGCGATGGCCGGGACCGAGGCGAAGACCTACGTCACCGGCACCACCGCGGCCCAGGTCGACTTCCTCGACATCGTGTCCAGCCGGCTCCCGCTGATCATCGCCGTGGTCGTCGGCCTCGCCTTCCTCGTCATCCTGATCGTCTTCAGAGGCCTCCTCGTCGCCCTCAAGGCCGCCGTCCTCAACGTCCTCTCCATCGCCGCCTCCTACGGCGTGGTCGTCGCCGTCTTCCAGTGGGGCTGGGGCGGACCCGCGCTCGGCGTCTCCGGCAAGGTGCCCATCGAGAGCTACGTCCCGATGATGATGTTCGCCATCGTCTTCGGCCTGAGCATGGACTACGAGATCTTCCTGCTGTCCCGCGTCCGCGAGGCCTGGCTGCGCACCGGCGACCCCAAGGCGGCGGTCGCCCACGCCCTGGAGATCACCGCCCGCGTCATCACCTGCGCCGCGCTCATCATGGTCAGCGTCTTCGCGGCCTTCATCGTCTCCGACGACATCGTCGTCAAGATGCTCGGCCTCGGCCTCGCCGCCAGCGTCCTCATCGACGCCACCGTGGTCCGCCTGCTGCTCGTCCCCGCCGTGATGACCCTCCTCGGCAGCCAAGCCTGGTGGATCCCCCGCCGCCTCGACCGGATCCTGCCCCACCTGGACACCGAGGGAGAGGGCGAGGCCGAACCGGAACGGACCCCGACGGGCGGGAACTAGGGCGTGTTCAGCTCCCCGAGCAGCTTCCAGGTGCGGCGCCGGTCCTCCTCGCCGTTCACCTCCGTCGCGGTGAACACCACCTCCGTCGCCCCCGCCTCGCGGTAGCGCCGTATCCCCGCGGCCACGGTCTCCTCGTCGCCGATCAGGGCCAGGTCGGCGGCCCGCTCGGCCCCCGACAGCTCGATCACCCGCCGGTAGGAGGGGATCTTCTCGTAGAGCGCGAGGGCCTCGGCCGAGGCCTCCCGCACGGCGTCCGCGTCGGACGTGACCACCCCCGGCACGAGGGCCACGACCCGGGGCGCGGGACGGCCCGCCGCCCCGGCCGCCGCGTTGACCGCGGGCACGATGTGCTCGGCGAGCGCCCGGGGGCCCGCCAGGAACGGCAGGATGCCGTCGGCGAGTTCACCGCTGACCCGCAGCGCCTGCGGTCCCATGGCGGCGACCAGGACCGGCACCGGCGGCTCGGCGCCCGGCACCGACGCCGAGTACGGGGTCGTGGCGGTCAGCAGTTCTCCGTGGAAGTCGGCGTCGCCCGTCTCCAGGAGCGGACGCAGGGCCGTGAGGAACTCCCTGAGCAGCCCGATCGGCCGCTCGTACGGGAGGCCGAAGGCGGTCTCGGTCAGATGGCGGGTGCCGAGGGCGAGCCCGAGGTGGTAGCGGCCGCCGGTGGCGGCCTGCGCCGTCTGCGCCTGGGCCGAGACGACCAGCGGGTGCCGGCCGAAGACCGGGATCGCGGCCGTACCGACCTGGAGGCCCGGCACCTCGCGCCCCACGATCGCGGCGAGCGAGGGCGAGTCGTACGCGAAGGACTGGCCGAACCACGCGGAGTGCAGGCCGGCGTCGCGCGCCTCCCGCGCGAGCCGCACCGTGTCGTCGATCGGAAGCTGACGGGAGGTCGAACTGAGCGTTGCTCCGAGATTCATGCACCCGGCAACGGGCCCCTCCCGGACCGGCATTCCCGTTCCCGTATGACAAACATGTGTCGGGAGCCCGGGGCCCCTCGCGGTGCCGTCCGCCGCGCCCCGCCATGATGGGGGCATGAAGACTCTCGCCGAGGTGGACGCACTGGCCGACCGCGCGCACGCCGGACAGGTCGACAAGACCGGCGTCCCGTACGTCGAACACGTCCGCGCCGTCGCGGCCGGCCTGGCACCCCTCGGCACGCACCTGGCCATGGCCGGTCTGCTGCACGACGTCGTCGAGGACACCGCGTGGACGGCGGAGCGGCTCCGCGCCGCCGGGATCCCGGACCGGGTCGTCGCCCTCGTCGAGGCCGTCACCAACCGGCCGGACCTCACGTACGAGGAGAAGGTCCGGCAGATCGCGGCCGACCCCGACGCCACCCTCGTGAAGATCGCCGACAACGCGCACAACAGCCGCACCGACCGGTCCGCCGGGCTCCCGCCCGGCCAGCGGGAACGGCTCGCCGCCAAGTACCGCGCGGCCCGCGCCGTCCTCTGGCCCGCCGCCGACCCCGACCGGATCGCGACGATCCTGCGCGTGGTCAACCCGGACCTCCTGGCCGAACTCGACGGCCCCGCTCCGGGCACCGGCACGCCCTCCTGACCCGGCGCGACCGCCCGCACATCGGGGCAGCCCCTTCCGGTCCGGGGCCGCCCCTTCCGGTCCTGGGCCGGACAGGCCCTAGCCCGCGCTCCGCCCCGCCGTCCAGCCCACCAGCTCGGCGGGCCGGTTGGTGATGACGCCGTCCACGCCGAGGGCGTCCATCGTCTTCCAGCGGGCGGGGGCGTCGACCGTCCAGACGTTGACCGCCACGCCCGCCGCGTGCAGCTCGCCGACCACCTCCGGCCGGTCGGTCAGGACGGTGTGCGAGACGTTGTACGCGGTGAGGCCCAGCTCCCGCGCGAGCGCGACCGGATCGGGGTCCAGGGCGGAGCGCAGGAGGCCGAGCGGGAGTTCGGGCGCCAGCTCGCGCGCGTACCGCAGGGAGGCGACGTCGAAGCTCTGGACGAAGACCCGGCGCGTTATGGCCTGCTCCCCGACCTCCCGCACGATCCGGGCCACCTCTTCGCGGCTGTGCCTGCCCTTGATCTCCAGGAGCAGGTTGCCGCCGCGCTCCCGCAGGTCCGCGAGCTGGGCGGCCAGGGTCGGGACGCGGGCGCCCGCGTAGACCGGGGCGAACCAGGAGCCCGCGTCCAGGGCGTCGAGCCGGGCGGAGGTCAGGGAGCGGATCGGGCCCGTCCCGTCGGTGGTCCGGTCGACGGTCGGGTCGTGCAGGACGTACGGCACGCCGTCGCTGCTCGGCTGGACGTCGTTCTCGATCCACTTCGCCCCGCCCCGCCGGGCGACCTCGTCGGCGACCAGCGTGTTCTCGGGCGCGGCGGAGGAGGCCCCCCGGTGGGCGAACACGGTCAACGGCGCCCCGGCGGGACGGATCCAGGGATTCCCCCGGGCCTTGGCGTCCTGCCCGGAGGGACGGGGCACGGACGGCGACGCCGGAGGGGACGGAGCGGTCGCGAACACGGTCGCGAACACCGCCGCGGCGACGGCCCCGGCCGTGAAGCCGACGGCCCGGCGACGGGAGCGGAAAACGGATGGAAGCGCATCTTTCATGAGGGCACACCCTAGAGGGGACGTATCGGAACATCGGCGTGTTCGCGCCACGACGCGCGGTCCGAGCCCCTTCGCCGGAACGTCCGGTCTGCGGCATGGTGGAAGACGTGCCCGGAGCCGTGCCGTCGGGGGACCACGGCCGGGTGTACGACGTGAGGGGGACTCATGGACACGCATACGGATACGGATACGGGTACGGAGCCGGGGGCGGACCGCGCCGGGGCGGCCGAGGCGCGGGACGGAGCCGAGCGGGGCCCGCGCGGCCGGAGCGGCCGGGGGGTGCTCGAAGGGGCGTTCGCTCTGCTCGACGCCCTCCGCCGGAACGGCGACGAGGCCGGGGTGACCGAACTGGCCCTCGCCTGCGGGGTGCCCAAGGGCAGCGTCCACCGGCTGCTCGACCAACTCGTCGGCGTCGGCGCCGTCGAGCGGACCGGGAACCGCTACCGGGTCGGCCCCCAGCTCTACCGCCTCGGCCAGGCCTGGGAACCCCACCCCGGCCTCCGCCCCGCCGCCAGGCTGCCGCTCCAGCGCCTGCGGGCCGCCACCGGCGCGAGCGTCGTCCTCGTCGTGATGCGCGAGGAGACGGCGCTCACGGTCGGCTCGGTGCCGGGGGACCTGGAACCCCTCCTGCCCGTACGGGACGGACTCGCGTTCCGGCTCGACACGGCCGCCGGAAAGGCCCTGCGGGGACCCCTGAGGGGCGGCGCCGTCCTCGACCGGGAGGACGTGATGGAAGGGGTGTGCTGCGCCTCGCTGCCGGTCCGCGCCCCGGACGGGCGCACGGTCGCCGCCCTCGCCGCCATGGTCCCGGCGGGCCGCCGGCTCGACGCGCTCGCCCACGCCGTCGCCGGGGCCGGTGCCGCGATCACCCGTGCGCTCGCCGGCGGCGGCCGGCGGAGACCGCTCCCGCCGACCGTCCTCGCACCCTGACGGAACTCTCCGACGGCGCCTGTTCCGGCCAGTGGAACGCGCGTAGAACCGGGCCGGGGGAGCGGGGCACAGTGGATGTCGTGCCGGGGGGAAACGGCACACCGGGACCGCCGGGGAAGGCGGACCGGAATCCACGTCACACCCGTGACCCGTTGTGTGGGGGGACCACATGCGCAAGAACCGAGCCGCCCGACTGGCCGCCGCCGCCCTGCTCGGACTCGGAGGCCTCGGCGCCTTCGCCGGCACCGCGCACGCCGAGCCGATCGACTACGTGAAGATCGAACTCGTCGAGCTGCACTGCCAGAAGAACAGTGAGGGCGACCACGACGAGGCCTACCTCAAGATCACCGACGCCAACGGCAACGCCGTCAAGGTCTGGCCCGGCGGCAGCCTCAAGTACCAGACCATGGGCACCGGTTACGTCCGCTCCATGGCCGACGGCAACAGCAGCGCGGCCCTCATCCTGGGCAAGCAGCAGGCCCGCACCCTGACCCTGTGGGACTACGACACGACCAGCGGCGACGACAAGCTCGGCGCCACCCTGGTCACCGGCACCGAGGTCGGCGCCGAGACCCAGTGGCGCACCGTCGAGGGCTCCGGCGGCGTCTACGTCATCGGCTACCGGGTGATCGACATCTGACAGGCGCCCGGAACGTCACGAGGGCCGTGCCGGTGATCCGGCACGGCCCTCCGCGCGTCTCCTGCCCCGACCCGCGTCCGAGGACGGTCAGCCCGCTTCCGGGGCCGTCAGCTCGCCCGACCGCGCCACCCGCGCGTACCAGCGGGCGCTCGACTTCGGCGTCCGCTCCAGGGTGTCGTAGTCGACCCGGACCGCCCCGAACCGCTTCGCGTAGCCGTACGCCCACTCGAAGTTGTCGAGCAGCGACCAGAGGAAGTAGCCGCGCACGTCCACGCCGTCCGCGAGCGCCCGGTGCACCGCCTCCAGGTGCGCGTGCACATAGGCGGCCCGCTCCGGGTCGTGCACCGAACCGTCCGGGCCGACCACGTCCTCGTACGCCGCCCCGTTCTCGCTGATCACCAGCGGAAGGCCGGGGTACGCGGCGGACACCCGCTTCAGCAGGTTGTACAGCGCGCCCGCGTCGACCGGCCAGCCCATCGCCGTCCGTTCGCCCGGCGCCCGGTGGAACGCCACCCGGTCCGCCCCCGGCCACGGGGAGTGCGGACTGTCGCCGTGCCCGTCGTCCTGCGGCTTCTCCGCGCCCTCCGCGACCTCCGACACCAGGGTCGGCGCGTAGTAGTTGACCGCCAGCAGGTCCAGCGGCTGCTTCGCCGTCGCCGCGTCCCCGTCCCGTACGAAGGACCAGTCGGTGAGGTGCGCGGTGTCGGCGAGCAGGTCCTCCGGGTAGGCGCCCTCCAGCATCGGCCCCAGCCAGACCCGGTTGCCGACGGCGTCGATGCGGCGGACCGCGTCCAGGTCCCCGGCGGAGCCGGTCAGCGGCCGCACCTCGTGCAGGTTGAGCGAGACGGAGAGCTGCCGCCGGTCCGCCGGCAGCGCGGCCCGCAGCGCCTGGACCGCGAGCCCGTGCCCCAGGTTCAGGTGGTGGGCCGCGCGCAGGGCGGCCACCGGGTCGGTGCGGCCCGGCGCGTGCACCCCGGAGCCGTACCCCAGGAAGGCGCTGCACCAGGGCTCGTTGAGCGTGGTCCACCGGGAGACCCGGTCGCCGACGGCGTCCGCGACGATCCCCGCGTACTCGGCGAACCGCTCGGCGGTCGACCGCTCCGGCCAGCCCCCCGCGTCCTCCAGCTCCTGCGGCAGGTCCCAGTGGTAGAGCGTCAGGGCCGGCTCGATCCCGGCGGCCAGCAGCTCGTCCACGAGCGCCCGGTAGAAGTCCAGGCCCTTCTGGACGGCGGGGCCCCGCCCGGTGGGCTGCACCCGGGACCATGAGACGGAGAACCGGTAGGCGTTCAGGCCCAGTTCGGACATCAGGGCGACGTCCTCGCGGAACCGGTGGTAGTGGTCCACGGCCACGTCGCCGGTGTGGCCCTCGAAGACCTTGCCGGGGGTGTGCGAGAAGGTGTCCCAGATGGACGGGGTACGGCCGTCCTCCGCCGCCGCTCCCTCGATCTGGTACGCGGCGGTGGCCGCGCCCCAGAGGAAGCCGGGCGGGAACGAGCGGGTGGCGGTGAGCGGCCGGGTTTCGGACGCGGTCATAGGAGGGCGCTCCCAACGCTGGTGCGGGACGGGTACGTTGTGGTGGGGGAGGGGCCGGTCAGCTCTTGACGGCGCCGGCCGTGATGCCGCCCACGATGTGCTTGCCGAGGAAGGCGAAGACGAGCAGCAGCGGCACGGTGGAGATCAGGGCGCCGGTCAGCACGATGGCGTGGTCCACGCTGTGGTTGCCCGCGCCGAGCCCGGCGAGCGCCACCTGGAGGGTGGGGCTGCCGTCCGGGGTGAGCGCGATGAACGGCCAGAAGAAGTCGTTCCACGACTGGACGAAGACCAGCATGCCGAGCACCGCCATCGCGGGCCGGGCCACCGGGAAGACCACGTGCCAGATCACCCGGAGGCTGTGCGCGCCGTCCATCCGGGCCGCCTCCACCAGCTCCACGGGCAGCGCCTCGACGAGGAACTGGCGCATGAAGAACACGCCGAAGGCGGCGACGAGCGAGGGCAGGACGACCGACTGGAGCTGGTCGACCCAGCCCAGGTCCGTGACGATCCGGTAGAGCGGGATGACGCTGAGCTGAGGCGGGATCGTCATGGTGGCGACCACCAGCGAGAGCAGCATCGTCCGCCCCCGGAAGGGCAGTTTGGCGAAGGCGAAGCCGGCGAGCGTGGAGAAGAGGACGGTGGACACGGCCACCAGGCTCGCCACGATCGTCGTGTTGACCAGCGCCTCGCCCATGTCGACCTGGTTCCAGGCGAAGGTGAGGTTGTCGAAGAGGCGGGGGCCGGGCAGCAGCGGCGCCGGGGCCTCCACGACCCGCTCGCCGGTGTGCGAGGCGGCGACCACGTTCCAGTACAGCGGGAAGAGCGAGACCACCGCGGCGAGCGCGAGCAGGACGTACGTGAGCGGTCCGGCGTGGTGCTGCCGGCCGGCCGACTGGCGGAAGCGCCGGCCGGGCGCGGGCCGTTCTGTGGCCGGGCCCGTCGGCCGGGGCGTGTCGAGGGTGCGCGCCATGGGTCAGCCTCCCAGCTTCTTGCGGTTGTGGCGGGAGACGAGCGCCTGGACGCCGCCGACGATCAGCAGGAGCAGCAGCATCACCCAGGCGATGGCCGAGGCCTGGCCGAGGGCGCCGGTGACCCACCCCTTCTCGTACATCAGCAGGCTCAGCGTCTGAAACTGGTTGCCGCTGCCGCCGCTGATGCCGACGCTGCCGCCGTAGAGCATCGGCTCGCCGAAGAGCTGGGTGGCGCCGATGGTGGAGACCACGATCGTGAAGAGGATGGTGGGGCGGATGGAGGGGATGGTGACGCTGAGGAACTGGCGCCAGCGCGAGGCCCCGTCCAGCGAGGCCGCCTCGTACAGGTCCTGCGGCACGGCCTGCATGGCCGCCAGGTAGATCAGCGCGTTGTAGCCGGTCCAGCGCCAGGTCACGATCGTCGAGATCGCGATCTGCGCGGGCCACTTGGACGCCTCCCAGTCGACCGGGCCGACGCCGGTCCACTCCAGGAGGCTGTTGATCATCCCGTAGTCGGTGTTGAACAGCTGGGCGAAGACCAGGGTCGCCGCCGCGATCGAGGTGGCGTACGGGGCGAGGATCGCGACCCGGAAGAAGCCGCGGCCCCGCAGCCTGTAGTTCAGCAGGTGCGCCAGGCCCAGGGCCATGAGCAGCTGCGGGACGGTCGAGATGACCCCGATGGTGAAGGTGTTGACGAGCGCGTTCCAGAAGAACTCGCTGGTCGCGAGGTCGGTGTAGTTCTCCAGGCCCTTCCACTCGGCCCCGCCGCCGAGCTCCACCCGGTGCAGGGAGAGCCAGCCGGTGTAGATCAGCGGGAAGAGGCCGAAGGCGGCGAAGGTGAGGAAGAAGGGGGCGACGAAGACGTACGGGACCGCCTTCAGGTCCCAGCGGTAGAGGGTGCTGCGCCAGCCGCCGGGGGCGGGGCGGCGGCCGCGCGGGCCGGGGGAGGAGGGCGGGTCGGCGGGCGGCGGGAAGCCGTCGGACCGCGCCCGGACGGAGGTGGCCACGGGGGCGTCCTTCCAGGTCGATGCGTGCGCTGGTGCGGACGGTGCCGGTCCGCCGCCCGGCAGGCGGCGGCGGACCGGCACGCGGCCCCCGCTACTGGTCGATCTTGTCGTCGACCAGCTTCTTGACGTTCTCCCAGGCCTTGGCCGGGTCGGTGCCGCGCTGCTCGATGTCGAGGATGCCGTTGTCGGTGAGGAAGGTCTTCACCTGGCCGTCCCAGCGGCTGATGCTCGCGGGCGTGATCCTGGCCGCGGCGCCGGAGAAGATCTTGCCGACCGGGGTGTCGCCGAAGTACGGCAGCCTGGCCTCCTGGACGGCGACCGAGGTGAGCGTGTCCTTGGACGAGGGGATGTTGCCGTTGACAGCGAACACCTTGGCGTGCTGCTCCGGGGCGGTCAGCCAGGCGGCGAGCTCGGCCGCCTCCTTGGCGTGCTTCCCGGACTTCGGCACGGCGAGGAAGGCCCCGCCCCAGTTGCCGGCCACCGGCGGCGCGGCGATGTCCCACTTGCCCTGGTTGGCGGGTCCGGCCTGGTCCTTGATGATGCCGGTCATCCAGCTCGGGCAGGCGACGGTGGCGAACTTCGCGTTCTTGAAGGCCGCGTTCCAGGTGCCCTTCTCGTCGAACTGGCGCAGCTTGGCCGTGAGTCCGTCCCGCGCCGCCGAGACGGCGGTGTCCCAGGCCTTCTTCACGCCGGGGCTGTTCTCCCAGTCGAGCTTGCCGCTCGCGTCGGCGTACTGCACCGGGTCGCTGGAGACGACCGCGTTGAAGAGGCCGCTCGCCGAGTCGTGGAAGGCGGTCCCGGCGGGCGCGCTCTTCTGATAGGTCTTGCCGACCTCAAGGAACTTGGACCAGTCGCCGGCCCACAGCTTCCCCACGGCGTCGCGGTCGGTGGGCAGCTTGGCCTTGGCGAAGAGGTCCTTGTTGTAGCAGACGGCCATGGGGCCGATGTCGGTGCCGAGGCCGATCACCCTGCCGTCGGCGGTGGTCGCCTGCTTCACCTTCCAGTCGAGGAAGGCGTCGAGCTTCGCGCCGCCCTCCTTGCCCAGGTCGACCCACTTGTCCGCCATGGTGGAGCCGGTCGCCTCGGCGATGTAGCCGACCTCGATCGCCTGGACGTCCGCGAGCCCGCTGTTGCGAGAGAGGCGCAGCTTCAGCGTGTCCCAGTACTTCTGCCCGTCGGCGACGTTCGACTCCTCGATCTTGATGCCGGGGTGGGTCTTCTCGTACTCGGCGTAGAGCTTGGCGCCGGTCTTGTCGTCGTAGCCGAAGGAACCGAAGGTCCCGACCCGCAGCGTGATCGTGCCGCCGCTCTTGGCGCCGTCGCCGTCGTCGCCGCCGCAGCCGGTGAGCAGGGCCGTGCCGGTCATGACGGCGGCGACCGCCGCGACCGCCGTGCGGCGCCCGCGTCTGCTGCTGGAAGTGCGCATTCCACTCTCCTCGTCCAAGGTGGTGCTCGTTGTGCGCCGGGGGGATCCGGTCGGCTGAACGCGGCTCGGCGGCGGCCGGCCCGGACCCGTGGCGGGTTTCGCGCCCCCCATATGGGAGCGCTCCCACGTCGTTGCCGGAAGGTTGCTGCCTGCCGGGTGCGAGTGTCAAGACGTGAAGGCGGATTCGTTACCGGAAGGTTTTCCCGGGGTTTCGCGCCCTTCCGGCGCCCCGGTCGCCCCGCCTCCCGGACGATCTCCCGGGCGCACCTCATGGCGCGGAGGGGTTCGGGTGATCTAATGTGGGAGCGCTCCCATCCTCTGTGGGAGCCGCTTGAACAGCACTTCTGCCTACGAGGGGAGCCGGTGGGGTCGTGAACGGACGGCAGAGCGGCAGACCCACCCTGGAACAGGTCGCGGCCAGGGCCGGGGTCGGCCGGGGCACGGTCTCCCGGGTCATCAACGGCTCGCCCCGGGTCAGCGAACGGGCCAGGACGGCCGTCGCCAGAGCGGTCACGGAACTCGGCTACGTGCCCAACCAGGCCGCCCGCGCCCTGGCCGGCAGCCGCACCGACGCGATCGCGCTCGTCATCCCCGAGGCCGAGGCCCGGCTCTTCGCGGAGCCCTACTTCCTCGACCTCATCCGCGGGGTCAGCGCCGAACTGGCCGAACACGACAAACAGTTGTTGCTCACCCTGGTCCGCAGCGAGCAGGAGCGGCAGCGCTTCGAGCAGTACCTCGCGGCCCAGCGCGTCGACGGGGTGCTGCTCGCCTCCGTCCACGGCGACGACCCCCTGCCCGAGCGGATCGGGGAGCTGGGCCTGCCGGTCGTCATGAACGGGCGCCGCACGGAGGCCGAACCCGTGCCGTACGTGGACTCCGACAACATCGGGGCGGGGCGGGCGGCCGTCGCCCACCTGGTGGGACGCGGCCGGAGCCGGATCGCGACCGTCACCGGGCCGCTCGACATGTACGTGGCGCGCGCCCGGCTCGGCGGCTACCGGGCCGGCCTCGCGGAGGCCGGTCTCGCGCCCGACGAGGAGCTGGTCGCGGCGGGCGACTTCACCGAGGAGGGCGGCCGGCGGGCCACGCGGCTGCTGCTCGACCGCCGACCGGACCTGGACGCGGTCTTCGCCGCCTCCGACGTGATGGCGGCCGGCGCGCGCGGGGCCCTGCGGGAGGCGGGCCGCCGGGTGCCCGAGGACGTGGCCCTCGTCGGGGTCGACGACTCGCCGGTGGCACGGCTCATGGACCCGCCGCTGACCAGCGTGCGGCAGCCGATCGAGGAGATGGGCCGCACGATGGCGCGGATGCTGGTCCGGGGCATCGCGGAGGAGCGGACGGAGCCCTGCCGGCACGTACTGCCGACGGACCTCGTGGTGCGCGAGTCGTCCTGAGGGGACGGGCCCCGCGGCCCGGTGGATTCCGGACCGCGGGGTTACTCCCGTACGGGGTGCTGCGACGCGGGCTTTGCGGCGTGGGAGTCACGTCGCGGGCGTCGCGACACGGGAGTTACGGCGCGGGCTTCACAGCGCCGGGTGGGCGTTCTTCAGGAGCTCCTGGAACTGGGCCGAGAACCACCGGCCCGAGATCGGGGCGTCCGGCAGCGCGCCCGACATGCTGTTCCCGTTGCGGGCGTTGCCCGTGTACGTCGGGTCGCACATCCTGTCGAAGCCCTTGCCCTCGTCGTTCGGGATCTCCTTGCTGGCGCCGTCGGACTCGCCCGGGGGCTTCATCCAGACGTACGCGTCGATGCCCGCGGCGGGCGCCGCCTGCGGCCGCTCGCCGAGGCCCGCGCCGGACTGGTTGCACCAGTTGCCGAGGTGGATGCGCCGGTCGTAGCGCCCGCCGTTGACGTACGTGTCGACGTTCGTGGTCGCGCCCGGGGCGGTGGGCCGGGCGGTGCCGCCCCAGCCGTTGCGGGAGGTGTCGATCAGCATGCCGAGGTTGGCGTCGAAGCCGAGCGAGACCAGCTTGGCGCGCATGGCCTGGGCGTACGACAGCTCGTCGGTGTACCGGTTCCAGTCGACCCACTTCGACTGGCGCACGGAGACGCCGTTCACGTTGTCCTCGATCTTGAAGTGGTCCTCCTTCAGGGCGCTGTAGTTGGCGGTGTTGACGATGAAGCCGTGCACGTTCGCGAGCGTGGAGCCCTCGGCGGTGGCGGCCTGCTTGAACAGTTCGGCGGAGGCGCCGAAGTTGTCGTCCCAGCCCAGCCAGCCGTGGTGACCGGCGTCCACGTAGTTGTAGACGTTGCCGATCGAGCCCAGCTTGTTCAGGGCGTAGCCGACGCCGGTGACGTAGTTGCCGTTGGCCTTCATGACGTCGCAGTCGGGCGTGCCGGTCGGACGTCCGCTGACGTTGGTGACCAGGTTGGGCAGCGAGTCGATCTCGACGGTGGTGACGATCCGCAGGCCCGCGTACTTCTGGTCGGCGAGGATCGCGGCGATCGGGTCGATGTACTGGGTCTTGTAGCGGCCGATCTCCGTCGGGCCCAGCTCGCCGTTGGAGGCGAGGGCCGCGCAGTCGCGGCCGGGCAGGTTGTAGATCACCAGCTGGACGACGAGCTCGCCGGAGCCCTTCTGCCGCAGGGCCTCGTCCAGGTGGGCGCGCAGGCCCATGGAGGTCGCGGAGCCGTTGACGGCGGCGATCCGGTCCAGCCAGACGCCGGTGGGCTGGTTGGACACCTTGGTGCCGCCCGGCTCGGCCGCGGCCTTCGCGGACCACTCGGGGTTCACGTACACCTTGGCGCCGGCGTAGGGGTTGTCGGCCTTGGAACCGGGCGGCGGGGTGGTGGGCGGCGGGGTCGTCGGGGGAGTGGTGGGCGGATCCGTGGGCGGGACGGTCGTGTTGCAGGTGACCCCGTTGAGCTTGAAGGTCGCCGGCACCGCGTTCGTGCCGCTGTGCGAACCGTTGAAGCCGAAGGAGGTCGAACCCCCGGTGGCCAGCGCCCCGTTGTAGGAGAGGCTCTTGGCGGTGACGGCGGCCCCGGACTGGGTGATCGTGGCGTTCCAGCCCTGGGTGACCTGCTGGTTCCCGGCGTAGGACCACTCGACGGTCCAGGAGGCCACCGGGTCGCCGGTGTTGGTGACGGTCACGTCGGCGCCGAAGCCGGTGTTCCACTGGTTGGTGATCCGGTAGTCGACCTTGCAGCCGGGGGCGGCGGCGCCGGCGGTGGCGGAGCCGAGGACGGTGGCGGTGGCGCCGGTGGCCGTGATGAGGCCGAGCGCCGCCAGGAGGGCGGTGCGGCTGGTGCGACGGGTGCGGCTCATGCGGGTGGGATTCCTCTCGACTGGGAAGGGACGATCGCCGGGAGGGGCGATCGGGTGAAGGGCCGACCGCCGGGAGGGGCGATCGGGAGGGAAGGGACGCTCAGGGGGTGAGGGCGCGCGGGCGGTCGCGCGGCCCGGTGTCGAACGCGGTGGGGGCGCCGCCGTACGCACTGATCGGGGCGGGCCCGGAACCGCGGTCGCCGGTGTTCCGGGTCCGGCCCGGGTACGACGGGCCGCGGTCGTCGCGCCACTTCACGGTGCGGCCGACGAACGCGTGCCCGCGGGTGTCCTCACCGCTCTCCCCCGCGAACGGGGGCACGCGTGCGGCCACGGGGGTGTCGTTCCCGCGACCGTGTGCTCCACCGCGCATGCGGGTGCGGCCATCGGCTCCGGAGGCCGTATCCACGGGGGCGGGAGCGGTACTCGCCGTCGTGAGCGCCGCTCCCGCGAGCGGCGTGGACGGACGTAAGAGGCGTAAGCGGTACGAGAAGTGCGCGGAACGTACGGGGCGTTCGGGGCGTGCGGGATGCGCAAGGTGTCGCATGAGCGAGTCCTCACAGCGAGGGCACACCACGACGGTGTGCCGACCGGACGGAATCGCTCCCACTGGGTCCGGCAGACCGTAGCGCCAACGGCGGCCGAGGAGAAGGGGAGCGGAGCGAATTCCCCGCCGGCCGCCTTCAACTCTTCGCACGGCTTGACGCCGTTGCGTCCCGACTGCACAGTGGGAGCGCTCCCACTGGTTCAGGACTTGTCTCTCGTACGCCCCGCTCTCCGCACCGGCCCCTTCCCTCCCCCCACCGGTCCCCTCTCCGAGCAGCGAGGAGAACCGCCCCATGCCGCGCCCCCCGCCCGCGCCACCGCCCCGGACCATGGACACGGGTGCGCTCCGACCCGCCTGGACAGCCCGTCGCACCGCCGAAGTGACGGGGGACGTCGGGTCCGGAGCCGCCCGCGTGGAGAGTTTGAGAGGGTCGCGGGGTCGGCGACCATGGAGCCATGAGCCACGGATTCGAAACCCGCACCCTGGACGTCACCACCGGATCGTCGGAGACGGTCCACGACCTGACCCGGCAGTGCGCGTCCTTCCTGGCGGAGGTGGCGCAGGGCCGGGACGGACTCCTCAACGTCTTCGCGCCCCACGCGACCACGGGCATCGCCCTGATCGAAACGGGCGCGGGCAGCGACGACGACCTCCTGTCGGCCCTCCACCGCCTCCTCCCCGCCGACGAACGCTGGCAGCATCGCCACGGAAGCCGGGGCCACGGCCGCGACCACGTCCTCCCGGCCCTCGTCCCGCCCCACGCGACCCTTCCGGTGATCGGCGGCGAACTGGCCCTGGGGACGTGGCAGTCGGTGTGTCTGGTGGACACGAACGTCGACAACGCGAACCGTCAGGTGCGGTTGAGCTTCCTCGGATAGTCCGGAAGCGGTCGCGACCGCGAGGGCCCTTCCCCGGCGTACGGAGCGAGGGGCCCGGCGCCTTGTCCGTCTGCGGGCCGGGTCCCGCCATTCCGGCTTTGCGCCCCGCGCATCGGCCACCACATCCCCCGGCCCAGCAGTGCCGCGGCCGCCGGGACGAGCAGGAGCGACAGGACGAAGGAGGACAGGAGGATGCCCAGGGCCGTGGCGAAGCCCAGTTGGCGGGTGGAGGCGTCCGCGTTCACCGCGAGGCCGCCGAAGGAGGCCGCGAGGACCACACCGGCCGTGGCGACGGCCGGCGCCGTGTGCCGTACCGCGCGGGCCACGGCGGCACGGGCCGGACCTCCGCGGGCCATCTCCTCACGCAGGCGGTCGCTGACGAGGATGTTGTAGTCGGTGCCCAGCGCCACGACGAAGAGGAACAGCACCAACGGCAGGACGAAGTTCACCCCCGGCTCGCCGCCGAGGTGCTGGAAGACCAGGGCTGAGGCGCCGAACGTCGCCCCGAAGCACAGCCCGACCGAGAGCATCAGCACCACCGGGGCCGCCAGGCTGCGCAGCAGCACCACCAGGATCAGCGCGATCAGTGCCGCGGCCACCGGGAACACCGTCCGGAGGTCCCGGTCGACCGCGGTCGCCACATCGGCGAACACGGCCGCGGTGCCGCCCACGTGTGCGGTGGTACCGGCCGGCGTCGCGTCCCGTACGGCCTGGCGCACGGGACCCGCCACCAGATCCCGGGCCTGCCGGGACCGGGCGTCCACCGTCAGATAGGCGTCCAGCCGGGCGGCGGTGCGGTCGGTGTCGAGCACGGGGGCGGCCACCTCGCCCACTCCGGCCACCCCGGACAGGGCCCGGCGCAGGGCGTCGAGGCCGGCGGGGTCCAGGGTCCGGCCGCCGTCGGCGGCGACGTACACCGTCGCCGGGTCGGACACCCCCGCCGGTAGAGCGTCGGCGATCTCCCGCGCCGTCGCGGCGGCCGCCGTGTCGTGCGGGGTGCCGCCGGTGCCGAAGTCCATGCGGACGCCCGCCATGCCGACCGCGAGCGCGCCGAGGAGGACGACCGACGCCACGAGGGTCAGTAGCGGACGGCGCGCCACCAGCTCCCCGGTACGGGCGGCCGGGCCGGTCCGCTCGGCCTTCGAGAGGATCCGCGAGGGCCAGAACATCTTCCGGCCGGTCACCGCCAGCAGCGCCGGCATCAGGGTCAGGCTCGCCACCAGCATCACCAGCACCGACACCGCCACCGAGGGGCCGAGCACGCGGAACTGCCCGAACGTCGCCACGCCGAGCGTCGCGAAGGCCGCCACGATCGTCAGTGCCGCCGAGGTCACCGCCGTGCCCACCCGTCCGGCCACGTCCGCGGCCACCAGGCGGTGGTGTTCCTCCGGGCGCCGTCGCAGCTCCTCGCGGAAGCGGAACAGCAGGAAGAGGAAGTAGTCCACGCCGATGCCGATCAGCACGGTGCCGATCATGGCCGGGGTGCCCGGATCCAGTTCGAGACCGGTCAGGAGGGCCGCTCCCACGACCGTGCCGGTGGCGGCGCCGCCCACCACGGACACCGCGAACAGGGGGACGAACGCGGCCAGGACGCTGCGGAACACCAACACGTTGATCAGCACGATCAGCCCGACCATCACCAGGCCGACCACCGTCTGCGTAGTCCTCTCCGCGTCCGCGCGGTCCACCACGTCCGCCAGGCCGCCGGTGAACCCCGTGCGCAGCCCGGCCTCGCCGAACTCCTGCTCGGCCCGGTCCTGGAGGACCCGGTACACGGACTGCATACCGGGGTCGGTGGAGTTGCCCCGCAGCCGTGCGCCGAGCAGCGCGAACGACCCGTCCGGGGCGGTCGTCACCAGCGCCACGCGGGGGACCTGGGAGTAATCCTCGGAGATCCCCCGTATCTGTTCGTCCGTCCACGGCATCTCCACGCGCGTGGCGCTCAGTTCACGCGCCACGCCCTCCACGCGCCTCCTGTCCGCGTCCTCCAGCGGCCTGCCGTCGCGCCGTGCCACCAGCACCGTCACCGCGTCGGCGTCGGGCTCCGCGCCGAACTCCTCCCGGGCGATCCGCAGCGCCGCGGCCGCGTCGTACTCCTGAGGCAGGAAACCGGCGCTGTCCGTGTGCGTCACGCGGAAGACGAGCGCCTGGCCCATCAGCGTCAGGAAGACGCCGACCACCGCCCACACGGCGATGACCCGCCACGGTCTGCGGGTCGAGAAACCGGTCAGGGCACGAATCACGGGAGTCCTCCGGGAAGGGGCGGGGTGCGAGGACGCCGCGGGACCGTGGATGTCCGGCGCGGCGCCCCGTGCCGGGTCGTTCCGGCACGTGCCCAGCACATCAGCGGCATGCGGCCCGCGCCTCGGAGCCACGGACGAGAAATCCGCTGGGAGCACGGGCCTGCACCCTCCTATCACTGGGAGCCTGCTCCCAGCCGCGGCTCCCTCCCGGCTCCGACGCCACGGCCCCGGCGCACCGGCACCATGGGAGACTCGGAGGACGAACCGCAGGTCATCGGGCCGCTGCGGCGGCCCCGGGGAAAGCATGGATGCGCAGGGGGAGGCGGGGGATGGGACGGCGCGCGGACGGAACGCGCCCCGGTCGGGCGAGCGCGTACGGCGCCGGGCTTCCGGACGGCACGACCGGGACGACTTCCGGCGGGGCCGGGACGGGGAGCCGGTGCGGAAGGCCGGGGCTGTGGAGCCGGCACGACGGACTGGTCGCCGTCGGCGCCGCGGCCGTCGACCTCGTGGGCTTCACCGTCACCAGCCAGATGGACCGGGGTCACGTGCCGGTGGCCGGGTGTCTGGTCGTGGTCGCCACCTCGCTGTTCCTGCTGGCACGCCGCCGCGCGCCCCTGTGCGTCCTCACGTGCGTCCTCGCGGGGAACCTGCTGCTCACCTGGTTCGGCTCCGTGGGCCAGCACTACGGGGCGGCCACCGTCGTCGCCCTCTACACCGCCCTGCGTCACCACGGCGCCGCGGTCGGCGCGGCGGCCGCCGCCGGCTGCGTCGCGGTGCTCCAGTTCGTCCGCCCGGGGCTGCCCGCGCCCTCCCTGGTGGAGTTCGTCCCCAACGTCGTGTCCGCGCTGTTCGTGGCGGGCGCCGCCGTCGTGGTCGGTCGCTGGCAGCGCAACGCGGAGGCCCAGCGGCGGCTGCTCGCCGAGCGGGCCGTCTCCGACGAACGGCGCCGCATCGCCCGGGAACTGCACGACATCGTCGCCCACCACCTGACCACGATGCAGCTGCTCGCCGGAGGCGCCCGGGCCAACCTGGACCGGTCGCCGGAGACGGCCCGCGAGGCGCTCGTCACCCTGGAGGGCTCCGGCCGCACCGCCCTGCGCGAGATGCGCCACCTCCTCGACGTGCTGAGGGCCGGCGACGAGAACGACGAGGGCGAGACGACCGCGCCGCAGCCCGGCATCGGCGACCTCGACCGCATCGTCGGGGACAGCCGCCGTGCGGGCCTCCCCACCACCCTCACCACGGAGGGCGACCCGGGATCGCTTCCGCCCGGTGTCGCGCTCACCGTCTTCCGCATCGTCCAGGAGGCCCTCACCAACGCCCGCAGGCACGCGGGCGACGGTGCGCGCGTCGACGTGCGGCTCGCCTTCGCCGTCCACGAGGTCCGGGTCACCGTCACCGACGACGGTCCGCGTCCCGGCCGTCCCGTCGCACGCGGCTCGGGGCACGGACTCATGGGGATGCGGGAACGCGTCGCCCTCCACGGCGGCACCCTGCGGGCCGGGCCGGAGGGCGCGGGATTCGCCGTCCGGGCCCGGCTGCCCCTGCCCGCCGACCGCCAGGGGGCGTACGCGTGAGCGCGACCGTGAAGGTCCTCATCGCCGACGACCAGCCGCTCGTCCGCCGCGGCCTCGCCCTGATGCTCGCCCCCGAACCCGGCTTCCAGGTCGTGGCCGAGGCCGCGGACGGCGCCGAGGCGGTCCGCCTCGCCCACGAGCACCGGCCCGACGTGATCGTCATGGACATCCGCATGCCGATCCTGGACGGCATCGCCGCCACCGAGCGGCTCACCGCCGAACTGCCGGACTGCCGGGTTCTGGCCCTGAGCACCTTCGACATGGACGAACATGTCGTGGGCGCCCTGAGGGCCGGGGCGTGCGGCTTCCTGCCCAAGGACATCTCGCCCGAGGACCTCGTCGCCGCCCTGCGCGTGGTCCGCGACGGCGAGGCGATCCTCGCCCCGAGACTTCTGACCCGGCTCATCTCCCGGCACGTCACGGCCCCGGACCGCCGGGCGGCGCCCCCGGTGCCCTCCGGTGCCGAGGGGCTCACGCCACGGGAGCGGGAGGTGTGGCGGCTGATCGCCGGCGGCTCGGACAACACGGAGATAGCCGACCGGCTCGGTGTGAGCCCCTCCACCGTGAAGAACCACATCACCGCCCTCTTCGCCAAGCTGCGGGTCCGCGACCGCGCCCAGGCGGTCATCGCCGCCTACGAGACGGGCCTGGTCACGGCACGGCGGGAGGCGTGAGCCGCCGGATCGGGGCGAGGACCACCACGGGAGTGCCGGTCCTCGCCCGAGCCGGTCCTCCTACCAGTAGTGACGGCGTCCGCCGACCGCGTGACCGACGGCTCCGAGGATCCACAGGACGACTCCGATGACGAGCAGGACGACTCCGATGGTCCACAGGACGGAGATGCCGGTCACGAGTCCGATGACGAGCAGGACGACCCCGAGAACGATCATGATGACCTCCGGTCTCGCGTGCTTCCTCATCCCAGAGTAGGTACGACTCGCGGCACCGGCCTGCTGGGCGGCCCGTCGTGCCGGGCGGCCCCGCTCAGTGCGCGGCCGGCGGGGCCGTGCGCGTCTGCGCACCCGCGAGGCGCAGGAGCAGGGACTTCACGTCGACGGCCGCGATCCGGCCGCTCACCGCGCCGGGGAGGGAGCACACGAGGAGCGGGCCCTCCTCCTCGTTCGCGGGGAGGAGCCCGTGGCTGCCGCGGAGGGGGGAGGGATCGAGGGGGACGACCGCGAGCCGGTAGCGCATGCCGAGCTTCTTGCGGGCGATCTCCCTGGCCGCCCTGACCCTCACGTACGGGTCGGAGGGGTCCATGAGGAGTTCGGCGGGGTCGTAGCCGGGCTTGCGGTGGATCTCGACCAGCCGCGCGAAGTCGGGGGCGCGGGCGTCGTCGAGCCAGTAGTAGTACGTGAACCAGGCGTCGGGTTCGGCGAGGGCGACCAGTTCCCCCGAACGCGGGTGGTCGAGGCCGTGCTCCTTCTTGCCCTCGTCGTCGAGGAGCCGTGCGAGTCCGGGGAGGCCCGCGAGGGCCTCCCGGACGGCCGGGAGGTCGGCGGGGCGCCGGACGTAGACGTGCGCGACCTGGTGGTCGGCCACGGCGAAGGCCCGGGACGTCATGGGGTCCAGGTACTCCATGCCGTCCTGGGTGTGGACCTCCAGGAGACCCGCCCGGCGCAGGGCGCGGTTGATGTCGACCGGCCGCTCCACCCGGGTGATGCCGTACTCGGAGAGGGCCACGACCGTGCGGCCCTCCGCGCGGGCGTCCGCGAGGAGCGGTCCGAGGACGGCGTCGAGCTCGGCGGCGGCCCGGTGGGAGCGCGGGTCGTCGGGGCCGTAGCGCTGGAGGTCGTAGTCGAGGTGCGGGAGGTAGCAGAGGGTCAGGTCGGGACGCCGGGTGCGCATGACGTGCCGGGTGGCCTCGGCGATCCACCGGCTGGAGGTGATGTCGGCTCCCGGACCCCAGAAGTGGAAGAGGGGGAAGGTGCCGAACTTCTCGGTGAGCTCGTCGTGGAGGGCCGGCGGACGGGTGTAGCAGTCGGGTTCCTTGCGGCCGTCGGCGTAGTAGACGGGACGGGGGGTGACGGTGATGTCGGTGTCGGCGCCCATGGCGTACCACCAGCAGATGTTGGCGACGGTGTAGCCGGGGTGGACGCGGCGGGCGGCGTCCCAGAGCCGGTCGCCGGAGACGAGGCCGTTGTGCTGGCGCCACAGCAGGACGTCGCCGAGGTCCCGGAAGTACCAGCCGTTGCCGACGACGCCGTGCTCCGACGGGAGGGTGCCGGTCAGGAAGGTGGTCTGGGCGGTGCAGGTGACGGCCGGCAGGACGGTCGTCAGCGGCGCCCGGGAGCCGGCGGCGGCGAGCGCCCTCAGGTTCGGCATGTGTTCCAGGAGCCGGGGGGTGAGGCCGACGACGTCCAGGACGAGGAGCGGGGTGACGGAGGCGCCGGTCGTGCCGGTCGTGTCGGTCATGGCAGTTCCTTGAGGCCGAGGTCGGTCAGGAGGTCGCGTGCCAGGGAGAGTTCGGCGGCGATGCCGTCGGCGAGCTGGGCGCGGGTGAGGGGCCGCAGCTCGGGCGGGAGCGCCTGCCAGGTGTAGGTCTCGACCTCCAGGTGGCGCGTACGGGGGGCGGGACCCCCCACGAGCAGGGCCAGGGTCTCCTCGACCACCCCGAGCGTGGAGGCCAGCGGCGGCGCGGGCCGCGCGTGCAGGGGGACGTGGAAGTGGGAGCGCCAGGGACCCGTGCGGGGGAGGGCCCCTCCCGCGAGGGCCTCGTCGAGGTCGTCGGTGCCGCGCAGTCCGCCGGCGGTGACGGTACGGGTCTGGTGGAGGAAACGGGGCTCGGCGAAGGCGGCCAGCGCCTCCCGCACGGCGGGCAGGTGCGGGTGGTCGGCGTGCAGGGCGGCGGACAGCTGGGCCTTGGGGACGGTGACGCCCGCCGCGTCCAGGGCGGACAGCGCGGTGGCCGGGTCCTCGAAGGAGGTGGCGAGGTGGCAGGTGTCGACGCAGACGCCGACGCGGTGCGGCGCGTCGACGGCGCTGAGGGGGCCGATGGCGTCGGCGGTGGTCTCGACGGCGCAACCGGGTTCGGGTTCGAGGGCCACCCGGATCGACTTGCCCGTCAGCTCCTCCAGGACGTCGAGGCGTTCGGCGAGGACGGCGAGGGCGTCCCGCGCGGTCGAGTTCCCGGCCGGGCCGAACCCCCGGCGCCAGGCGAGCGGCAGGGTGGAGATCGTTCCCTCGTCGACGTCGGCGGGCAGGAGGGCGGCGAGGAGACGGGCGAGGTCGGTCGTGTACGCGAGGCGCTCGGGCTCGGTCCAGTCCGGCCGGTACACCCGGTGCTTGACCTCGTCCCGGCCGAAGCCCTCGTAGGGGAAGCCGTTGAGGGTGACGACCTCCAGACCGCGGCGGTCCAGCTCGGCCCGCAGGCCGCGCAGCGCCGCCGGGTCGTCCGTCAGGGTGCGGGACGCGGCCCTCGCCAGCCACAGGCCGATGCCCAGCCGGTCGCGCCCCAGCCGCCGGCGGACGGGCTCGCAGTGGTCGCGGAGCTGGGCGAGGACCCCGTCGAGGGTCTCGGCGGGGTGCACGTTGGTGCAGTACGACAGGTGGACGACGGACCCGTCGGGATGCCGGAAGCGCATCGCCGCCCCTCATTCCCCGCCGCGGAGCACGGAGTTGCCCTCGTGCAGCCCGTGCGGCGACGGGACGTCGAGCCGGAGGCGGCCGCTGAGCCCGTAGAAGGCGACCGGGTTGCGCCACAGCACCCGGTCGACGTCGTCCTCGTCGAACCCGGCGGCGAGCATCGCCTCGCCGACCCGGCGGGTCTTCAGCGGGTCGCTCTTCCCCCAGTCCGCCGCCGAGTTGACCAGGACCCTCTCGGTGCCGTGGGCCCGCAGGACCGCGACCGTGCGGTCCTCGTCCATCTTCGTGTCCGGATAGACGGAGAAGCCGAGCCAGCAGCCGCTCTCCGCGGCCTCCCGGACCGTCGTCTCGTTGAGGTGGTCGAGGAGGACGCGCTCGGGAGGGAGGGCGGACTCGCGGACCACGTCGACCGTGCGGCGCAGTCCGGCGAGCTTGTCCCGGTGGGGCGTGTGGACCAGCGCCGGCAGGCCGTGTTCGGCGGCGAGCTGGAGCTGCGCGGCCAGGGCGGTGTCCTCGGCGGGCGTCATGGAGTCGTAGCCGATCTCGCCGACGGCGACGACGCCGTCCTTGGCGAGGTAGCGGGGCAGGACGTCGAGGACGGGGGCGCAGCGGGGGTCGTTGGCCTCCTTGGGGTTGAGCGCCAGGGCGCAGTGGTGGGCGATGCCGTACTGGGCGGCCCGGTAGGGCTCCCAGCCCAGGAGGGCGTCGAAGTAGTCGAGGAAACTGGCCGGGGAGGTGCGCGGCTGGCCGAGCCAGAAGGACGGCTCGACCAGGGCGCGGACACCGGCGGCGTGCATGGCCTCGTAGTCGTCGGTGGTGCGGGAGGTCATGTGGACGTGGGGGTCGAAGATGCGCATCGGAACTCCTCTGGCTGCGGAGGGCTATGGACGCGCCTGGGCC
The DNA here is from genome assembly GCF_040702165.1 of Streptomyces sp. NPDC086147. NCBI lineage: Bacteria > Bacillati > Actinomycetota > Actinomycetes > Kitasatosporales > Streptomycetaceae > Streptomyces > Streptomyces sp. NPDC086147. The sequence goes on from NZ_JBFBJO010000004.1 coordinate 424,507, forward strand.
GTCAGGGCGAGCACGCGCTCCAGGTCGTGGGGGACGTCGCGGCCGGCGGCGGTCCGCTCGGCGGCGTGGTCGGCGAGCATGCGGGCGAGCACGGCGTCGCCGCGGGCGCGGCGCCGCAGCCCCGCGACCACGTCGACGGGGACGTGGACGAAGAGGCACTTGAGGACGGCGTGCCGCCAGGCCCGCTGGTCGAGGTGGTCGGCCGCGTAGGGACCGACGGCCGCGGCGACGAGCGTGGTGTCGTTGGTGCGCAGCGCGTCGGCGACGAGGGGGAGCGCCTCGGGGCCGCCGACGAGGTGCGGCAGCGCGTGGAGCACGGCGCGGCGCTCGGCGGCGCTGCCCCGGTGGTAGAGCAGGGCGAGGGTCTCCGGGCCGGGACGGGCCGTGGCGAGGAGCAGGACCCGCACGGCGTCGGCGTGCTCGTGGCCGCAGTGACGGCCCGCGGCGGCGAAGCGCGCCTCCCAGGCGGGACCGGTGCCGGCGGAGGCGGTGGCCGGGTCCGTACGGGCGGAGGCGGCGTCCGGACCGGTACGGGGGTGGTCCGCGCCCGGGCCCGTACCGGTGACTTCGGCCAGCGCGTCGTCCAGCCACGCGCGGGCGGTGGCGGTGAGGCGCGCGTCGAGGGCGGTGCGCGAGACGGCCGGGGAGCCGGGGGAGGGGGTGGCGGTCACGCGGCCGGGTCTCCTTCCGGGGTTCGGGAGCGGAGGAACGCGAGTGAGGTGCGGGCGAGTTCGGGGCCCGCGTGGGAGTGGCGCGGGAGTTCGACCACGGTGAGCCCCCGGTAGCCGACGGAGGCGAGGGCGTCGAGGACCGGGGGGAAGTCGATCTCGCCCTCGCCGAACGGCAGGTGCTCGTGGACACCGCGCCGCATGTCCTCGATCTGGACGTGGCGCAGCCAGGGCGCGGCGGCCCGGACGCAGTCGGCCGGCGGCAGCGGTTCCAGGCACTGGCAGTGGCCGATGTCGAGGGTCAGACCGAGGGGCGCGGGGTCCCCCGTGGCGGCGCGCAGGCGGTGGAAGTCGTCGAGCGTGGCGAGCAGGTGGCCCGGCTCGGGTTCGATCGCGAGGGGGACGCCCGCGGCCGCGGCGGCCTCGACGACCGGCCCGAGGGCTTCCGCGAGGCGTTTCCAGGCGGTGTCCGGGTCGGTGCCGGGCGGGGCGGTGCCGCTGAAGCAGTGCACGGCGTGGGCGCCGAGGTCCGCGGCGACGCGCACCGCGGTGACCAGCAGCCGGACGCGGAGGGCGCGGTCGTCCGGGTCGGGGTCGAGGAGGGAGGGGCCGTGTTTGCGGCGGGGGTCGAGGACGTAGCGGGCGCCGGTCTCGACGGTGACGGCGAGGCCGAGTTCACCGAGCCGGCGCGCCACGTGTGCGGTGCGGGCGGCCAGGTCGGGGGCGAGGGGGTCGAGGTGCATGTGGTCGAGGGTGAGGCCGACGCCGTCGTAGCCGAGGTCGGCGAGGAGCGCGAGGGCGTCGTCGAGCCGGAGGTCGGTCAGACCGTTGGTCCCGTAGCCGTGGCGGAGGGGGGCCGCGCGGAGTTCGTTCACGTGGGGCTGACCTTTCGCGCGAGACGGCGGGCCAGGGGGACGAGGCCCAGGAGGGCGAGTCCGCCGACGGGCGCGCCGGAGCGGGACATGAGGGCGGCCTGCAGGGGGATCATCGCCCGGAGTCCGCCGCCGACGGCGTGCCGGGTGAGCGGCGGGGACGGGTTCAGGGCCGCGTCGAGGAGGGGACGGGCGGCGGTGCGGAAGTAGACGGCCGCCAGGAGCGGGGTGACGCGCTCCGCCCCGGAGCGGTCGGGGAGGCGGCGGGGCGCGGCCGGTGGCTTCCGCCGCGCGCCGGGACGGTACGGGTCAGGACGCGGCGAGGCGGTGAGGGCGCCGAGGACCGCCGAAGCGGCGAGTGCGCCCAGGGGCGCGGCCGTGGAACCGCCGTGGACCTCGTGCCGGGACACTGCGGTGACGGCGTAGGTGTGCGCCGCGAGCACCGCCGCCGCGGGGAGGGCGGAGAGCGGGAAGACGGTGGGCACGGGAACGGCGGGCGGTGGTGTGGTGAGGGGGAGGGCGGTGAGGAGCGGGGCGGTGGGCGACGGGGCCGCCGTACGGCGGAGGCCGCCTCCCGCCCCACCGACGGGGCCCTTCCCCGTTACGCCGGCGGGTCCGCTCCCCGCCCAGCCGACGGATCCGCCTCCCGCCCCGCCGGCGAGTCCGCCCGGCGTCCCCCTCCGGGCGGTCGACACCGTCGCCGTGGCGCCGAGGAGGAGGTCGAGGCCGCGGGCCGCGGCCATGGCGGCCGGACCGGCGGCCGTGTGCTTGAGCCGGAGGTCGTACGCCCAGACCGTCGCGGCCAGGACCGTGGCGACCGCCAGAGGGGGCCGTCCCGCACGGGCCGCGAGGGCGAGTCCGGCGGCGGTCAGCACACCGGCCGCGCCCAGGGCCGCCCCGGGGCTCACCCGGCCGGAGGGGAGGGGGCGGTGGGGACGCTCGGCGGCGTCCTCGTACCGGTCCGCCCAGTCGTTGAGCGCCATGCCCGCCTCGTACAGGCACAGCGAGGCACCGACGGCCCAGGCGGTGCCCCTGCCGGGCCGCGCACCCGAGGCCGCGGCTCCGGCGAGGGCGTCGCCGGGGACGCCGGGCAGGGCCGAGACGCGCAGGAGCTCGCTCCACGCCCCCAGCTTCTCCCGGACCGACGCGCCCCCGGGCGCGGAGGCGGATCCGTGCGCGGCGACGGGCCGCGCCCCCGCCCCGGGCCCGGTGGTCTCCGTCGTGGCCGGGCCGTCCGCGCGGGAGGGGACGAGGCGGAGGAACAGGGAGCGGATCATCCGGACTCCCGGAGGCGGTCGGCGAAGGAGAGGAGCGCGCCGAACTGCTCGGACAGACCCGCCGGCCCGCCGTCCGGGTCCTTGAAGTAGAAGCCGAGTTCGGGGCGAGGACCGGCGAGGCCCGCTTCGTGGGCACGGGCGACCAGCCGCGCCAGGTCCAGGACCAGGGGAGCGGCGAGGGCCGAGTCGCACCCCTGCCAGATCGTCTGGAGGACGGTCCGGGAGCCGAGGAAGCCGTCGAAGGCGATGTGGTCCCAGGCGGTCTTCCACTCGCCGAGGGCGGGGACGTCGTCGATGTGGACGTCGCCCTCGACGCCGGCGCCGAGCGTCTCGGTGAGGACGCGTTCCTTCCCGGCGTTCTTGGCCGCGGCCGCCGCCGGATCGGCCAGGGCCGCTCCGTCCCCGCCCCCCAGCAGGTTGGTGCCGGACCACGCCCGGACGGTCAGGGCCCGCTGGACGAACATCGGGGCGAGGACGGACCGCAGGAGCGTCTGGCCCGTCTTGCCGTCACGGCCCGCGTGGGGGAGGCCGCTCGCCTCGGCGGCGGCCGTGAGCACGGGGGTCCGGAGCCCCGTCGAGGGCGTGAAGTTGACGTACGGACAGCCGGCGCGCAGCGCCGCGGCGGCGTACAGGGAGCTGGGCGGCAGACGCGTGGCGTCCGGCTCCGGCAGCGGCTCGGTGGAGGAGACGTTGACGACGACGACCCGCGCCAGCGCGTGACGCGCGCGGAAGGCGGCCAGGTCGCCGGCGAAGCCGGTGATCAGCTCCTCCTCGGTGCGGGTGTCCCCGGCGAGCGGTCCGCCCGGCCGTATCTCCCCGTCGGCCGCGGCCAGTTCGGCGTGGACGGCCCGGGCGAGGCCGGCGGGCAGCACGCCCGCCCCGGTGAGGTCCTCGGCGCGTTTCGGCAGGGGACAGTCGGCGGTGTCGTGGCCGCCGAAGACGAGCGAGGCCAGCGGAGGCAGCCCCGCCCCCGCGAACGGCGGCGTCTCGGTGACCATGCCGGTCGGCGGATACAGCCCCGCGGTGACGGCCGCGCATCCGGTGACGGCGGTGGTCGCCACCGATCCGCGCGCCCCCACGAACCAGACCCCGGTGCGTGCCTGCCGGTCCTGGACCGGTCTCCCCGTCGCGTTCCCGTGGTGCACTGACTGCCTCCCTGCGGTGTCGGTGGTGCGGGTGTCGGTGTGGGTGGGGAAGACGGCGGGCGGGGGGTACGACGCCTCCCCGCCCGCCGCCGGCTCATGGGCGGCCCCTCCGCCGGGGCGCGCCCTCCGGCCCCGGCCGGCGCTCGCGGTTCACGGCCCGGTTCCGAAGGCGGCGTCGAAGGAGGCGGCCGGGGGGTCGAAGTCGTACCGCTTGAGGAAGGAGAGCGCCTCGGGGGCGCCGGTGAGCCGGTCCATGCCCGCGTCCTCCCACTCCACGGAGACGGGCCCGGCGTAGCCGATCGAGCGGAGCATCCGGAAGACGTCCTCCCAGGGCACGTCGCCGTGGCCGGCGGAGACGAAGTCCCAGCCGCGCCGGGGATCGCCCCAGGGCAGGTGGGAGCCGAGCCGTCCGTTGCGCCCGTCGAGCCGCTTGCGGGCCTCCTTGCAGTCCACGTGGTAGATCCGGTCGCGGAAGTCCCACAGGAAGCCGACCGGGTCGAGGTCCTGCCACACGAAGTGGCTCGGGTCGAAGTTCAGGCCGAAGGCGGGACGCCGGCCGACCGCCTCCAGGGCCCGCTGGGTGGTCCAGTAGTCGTACGCGATCTCGCTGGGGTGCACCTCGTGGGCGAAGCGCACGCCCTCGGCGTCGAAGACGTCGAGGACCGGGTTCCAGCGCTCGGCGAAGTCCTCGAAGCCGCGCTCGACCATGCGCTCGGGGACCGGCGGGAACATCGCCACCAGGTGCCAGATGGAGGAGCCGGTGAAGCCGACGACGGTGTCGACGCCGAGCGCCGCCGCGGCCCGCGCGGTGTCCGCGAGCTCGCGGGCCGCCCGCCGCCGCACCCCCTCGGCCTCGCCGTCGCCCCAGATCCGGGCGGGCACGATCGCCCGGTGGCGCTCGTCGATCGGGTCGTCGCAGACGGCCTGCCCCACCAGGTGGTTGGAGACCGCCCAGCACTTCAGGCCGTACGCGTCGAGCAGTTCCCGCCTGCCCTTGACGTACGCCGGGTCGGCGAGAGCCCGGTCCACCTCGAAGTGGTCGCCCCAGCAGGCGAGTTCGAGTCCGTCGTAGCCGAAGTCGCGGGCATGCCGGCAGACCTCCTCCAGGGGCAGGTCGGCCCACTGGCCGGTGAAGAGGGTGAAGGGACGTGGCATGGGATCTCCTCCTCAGACCTGTGCCCGCGCGCGCTCGGCCTCCGGTGCCGGAGCGAGCACGGGTACGGGGGTGTAGACGGCGTTCTTCGCCGCGCTCTCCTCCACGGCGGCCAGGACCCGCTGGACCTGGAGGCCGTCCGCGAACGACGGCGCGGGAACCGTCCCCCCGGCGATGGCCGTCACCAGGTCGCGGGCCTGGTGCGCGAAGGTGTGCTCGTAGCCGAGCACGTGGCCGGGCGGCCACCAGCCCTCCAGATAGGGGTGGCCGGGCTCGGTGACGAGGATGCGCCGGAAGCCGGCCGTGACGGCGGGCTCGGTGTGGTCGTGGAAGGACAGTTCGTTGAGCCGCTCCAGGTCGAAGGCGAGGGAGCCGCGCTCCCCGTCGACCTCCAGGCGCAGCGCGTTCTTGCGGCCGGGTGCCATCCGGCTCGCCTCGAACGTCGCGAGCGCCCCGGAGGCGAGCCGCCCGGTGAAGACGGCCGCGTCGTCGACCGTGACGGGCCCGCGCCCCGGACCGCCGGACGCGCGGAGCCCGGCCGACGCCCCGGCGAGCAGGGGACGCTCCCTGACGAAGGTCTCCAGCTGTGCCGAGACCCCGACGAGCGGCTCGCCCGCCAGGTACTGGGCGAGGTCCACGATGTGCGCCCCCAGGTCGCCGAGCGCCCCCGACCCGGCGTGCTCGCGCTCCAGGCGCCAGGTCAGCGGGAAGTCGGGGTCGACCAGCCAGTCCTGGAGGTAGGTGACGCGGACGTGCCGCAGCGCGCCGAGCCGGCCCTCCGCGACGAGCGTCCGGGCGTACGCGAGGGCAGGGACCCGGCGGTAGTTGAAGCCGACCATGGCCACCTGGCCGCGTTCCCCCGCCCGGGCGGCGGCGGCCGTCATCGCCTCGGCCTCGGCCACCGAGTTGGCGAGCGGCTTCTCGCACAGCACGTGCTTGCCGGCCTCCAGGGCGGCGATCGCGATCTCCGCGTGGCTGTCGCCCGGGGTGCAGACGTCGACGAGGTGGACGTCGTCGCGGGCGATCAGGGCGCGCCAGTCGGTCTCGGCGGCGGCCCAGCCGTGTCTCTCCGCCGCCGCGCGCACGGCCGAGGGGTCCCGGCCGGCCACCGCGGCGAGGACGGGCCGCAGCGGCAGGTCGAAGGCACGGCCGGCCGTGCGCCAGCCCTGGGAGTGGGCGGCTCCCATGAACGCGTAACCGATCAGGCCGATGCCGAGCGTCGGCGCGGTCCCGCCCTGCGTGACCTGTTCCATGCGGTTTCTCCCTGTCGTGGTGCGCTGCGGGCTCTTCGGTACCGGCGGGGTCAGTTGAAGCCGGTGGGCAGGTAGTCGTCGACGTTCTCCTTGGTGACGACGGCCGAGTAGAGGGTGATCGAGGCGGGGATCTCCAGTTCGGACATGCCGCCGATCCCCTTCTTCTGGCCGAGGGCGCGGGCGAGGTCGATCGCGGAGGCGGCCATGGTCGGCGGGTAGAGGACGGTGGCCTTGAGGACGCCGGAGTCGGCCTTGATGGCGTCCATGGCCGACTTGGCCCCGGCGCCGCCGACCATGAGGAAGTCCTTGCGGCCGGCCTGGGCGATGGCGTGGAGCGCGCCCACGCCCTGGTCGTCGTCGTGGTTCCACAGGGCGTCGAACTTCTGCTGGGCTTGCAGGAGTTGGGCCATCTTGGCCTGGCCGGACTCGACGGTGAAGTCGGCGGCCTGGCGGGCGACCTTGCGGATGTTGGGGTAGTTCTTGAGGGCGTCGTCGAAGCCCTGGGTGCGCTGCTTGGTGAGCTCCAGGCTGTCCATGCCGGCGAGTTCCACGACGGTGGCGTCCGGCTTGTCCTTGAGCTTCTCGCCGATGAAGCGGCCGGCGTTGAGGCCCATGCCGTAGTTGTCGCCGCCGATCCAGCAGCGGTAGGCCTGTGGGGAGGCGAAGATCCGGTCGAGGTTCACGACGGGGATGCCGGCCCGCATGGCCTGGAGGCCGACCTGGGTGAGGGCCTTGCCGTCGGCGGGCAGGACGACCAGGACGTCGACCTTCTTGTTGATGAGGGTCTGGACCTGGCCGATCTGGGCGGCGGTGTCGTTGGAGCCCTCGGTGATCTCCAGGGTGACGTCGGAGTACGTCGCGGCGCGCCGCTTGGCGTTCTCGTTGATGGCGTTGAGCCAGCCGTGGTCGGCCTGCGGGCCGGCGAAGCCGATGGTGACGGGGGTGCCGGGCTTGCCGTCGGCGGCGGGCGCGGCGCTCCCGGCGGGCGCTGTGTCCCCGGCGGCCTTGGGCTCGTTGCTGGTGCAGGCGGTGAGCAGGGCTCCGGCGGAGACGGCGGCGCCGCCGAGGAGGAGGTGTCTGCGGCTGGTTGCGGGCATGGCGGTGGATCCCTTCGGGCGGGTTTCTTCGGGGAGCGGGCCTTGCGGGAGGGGGCGTCGGGCGCGGGGAGGCGACGGGGCGTCAGGTGTCGCGGGCGGCGCGGTGCTGGACGAGGACGGCGGCGACGATGATCGCGCCCTTGGCGATCTGCTGGACGGCGCTCTCCAGGTTGTTCAGGGCGAAGATGTTGGTGATCGTGGTGAAGACGAGGACGCCGAGGACGGAGCCGGCGATGGTGCCCCGGCCGCCGCTGAGGAGGGTGCCGCCGATGATGGCGGCGGCGATGGCGTCGAGCTCGTACAGGTTGCCGTTGGTGTTCTGGCCGGAGCCGGCGAGCACGATCAGCAGGAAGGCGGCGATGCCGCAGCACAGCCCGGAGAGCAGGTAGAGGTAGAGGCGCTGGCGGCGCACGTCGATGCCGGCGAGCCGGGCGGCCTCCGCGTTGCCGCCCACGGCCACGGTCCGGCGGCCGAAGGTGGTGCGGTTGAAGAGGAGCCAGCCCACGACGGTGACGGCCGCGAAGACGAGGACGAGCGGCGGGATCCCGAGGACGTAGGAGTCGGGGAGGCCCAGGTCGAGGACGGATTCGACGGTGACGATCTGGGTCCTGCCCTCGGTGATCTGGAGGGCGAGGCCGCGGGCGGAGGCGAACATCGCGAGGGTCGCGATGAAGGGGACCATCCGGCCGTACGCGACGAGGAGGCCGTTCACCAGGCCGCAGCCGAGACCGACGACCACCGCGGTGAAGAGGATGCCCGCGAAACCGTACTCTTGGGTCGCCACCGTGGTGGCCCAGACGGACGCCAGTGCCACGATGGCCCCGACCGACAGGTCGATGCCGCCGCTGGTGATGACGAAGGTCATGCCGACGGTGACGACGCCGATGACCGAGGCCTGGGTCAGGACGAGTTGCAGATTGCTCGCGGCCAGGAACTCGTCGGGCCGGGTGACGCCCCCCACGACGATCAGGGCGGCCAGGACGCCGAGCAGGGACAGGTTGCGCACGTCCGGGCGGAGGCCCAGGGGCCGGCGCGCGGTGGTCTTCCCGCCCGGCGGGGGAGGGAGGGCGGTGGCCGGCGCGTCGTGCCCCGCCGGAGTGGTCGACTGTGTCATGCCGTCGGGCTTCCTTCCATCACGAGGTCGAGCACGCGGTGCTCGTCGAGTTCCCGGGCGTCGGCGGTGTGGACGACGGTCCCCTCGCGCAGGACGAGCACGCGGTCGGCGAGGCCGAGGACCTCGGGCACCTCGCTGGAGACCAGGAGGACGGCGAGGCCCTCGTCGGCGAGCCGCCGGACGACGGCGTACAGCTCGGCGCGGGCACCGACGTCGACCCCCCGGGTGGGCTCGTCGAGGAGCAGGACCCTGCAGCCGCGCAGGAGCCAGCGGGCGAGCACCGCCTTCTGCTGGTTGCCGCCGGACAGGGTCCGGATCCGGGCGTCGGGGTCGTCGGGCCGCAGGGACAGTTCGCGGGTCGCCCGCCGGGCGTCCTCCCGCTCCCGCCGCCGGTCGAGCCAGCCGCCGCGGGAGAAGCGGGAGAGGGTGGAGAGGGTGACGTTGCGGGTGACGGACTCCGCCGGCAGCAGGCCCTGGGCCTTGCGCTCCTCGGGGGCGAGGCCGATGCCGGCGCGGACGGCCGCGCGGACGCTGCCCGGCCGCAGCGGGGCTCCGTCGACGAGGACGCGCCCGCCGGTCGGCCTGCGCGCGCCGTAGACCGTCTCCAGGATCTCGGAGCGTCCCGATCCGACGAGCCCGGCGAGGCCGACGATCTCACCGGGGCGCAGCTCCAGGTCGAGAGGGGCGAACTCCCCCTTCCTGGTGAGCCCTTCGACGCGCAGGACGGGCGCGGTCGCGGCGGAGTCCGTTCGCCGGGGGCGCTCCGGGAAGACGTACTCGACGCTGCGGCCGGTCATCAGCGTGACGACCTCGCCGGTCGAGGTCGACTTCGCGGGCAGTCCGCCCGCGACGGTCCGGCCGTCCTTGAGAACGGTGACCCGGTCGCCGATCCGGCGGATCTCCTCCAGCCGGTGGGAGATGTAGACGACGGCGACCCCGTCGGCGGTCAGGTCGGCGACGGTCCGGAACAGGTTGTCGACCTCTTCCGGATCGAGGGCGGCGGACGGCTCGTCCATGACGATGAGGCGCACGTCGTGCGAGAGCGCGCGGGCCATGGAGACGATCTGCCGCTGGGCGGCGGAGAGTTCTCCGGCCCGGGACGCGGGATCGATCTCGCCGTGGCCGAGACGCCTCAGGAGCTGCGCGGCGGCGGTCCGGGCGGCCCGTGCGCGGACGACGAAGCCCGCGGAGGTGGGTTCGTGGCCGAGGAAGACGTTCTCGGCGACGGACAGCCCTTCGACCAGGTCGAGCTCCTGGTAGATGGTGGCGATGCCGAGCCGCATGGCCGCGATCGGGGAGCCCGGTGTCACGTCCTGTCCGCACCAGGTGATCGTGCCCCCGTCCGGCTGGTGGGCGCCGGCGAGGACCTTGATCAGGGTGGACTTCCCGGCGCCGTTCTGGCCGAGGACGCAGTGGACCTCTCCGGCCCGGACCTCCAGGTCGACGCCGTCCAGGGCGCGGACTCCGGGGAACGACTTGGTGATGCCGGACATGGTGAGCAGGGGTGGTTCTGGTGCCATGACGATTCCTCGGCTGTTGCGGGCCGTGAGCGGACAGGGCGGACGCGAGGGCGGGGGCGCGGCCGGATGTTCCGGCGGCGGTACGGTGCCGCGGCTTCGCGCGGAGGGTGTCACCGCGGGGGTGCGGGGCGTGCGGGTTACGAGCGGTACGAACGGTGCGGGTCGTACGGGTGGTACGGGAGCGGTACGGGGCGCGCGCGGCGGGTCGTACGGGGGTGCCCGGTGCTCGGCACCCGGCGGTGCTCACGCGCTGGACACCTCACGGTGCCGACGTACGGGACACCTCCCGGTGCCGATGTGCCCGGCACCTGGCGATGCCGATGTACGGGGCACCTCGCGGTGCCTGTGTGCCCGGCACCTCGCGGTGCCGTCGTGCCGGGCACCTCGCGGTGCCCGCCGGCTCGGATCAGGCCGGCGAGAACAGGTGGTCGCTGATGAGCCGGGCCGCGCCGGTCACGCCGGCGATCGAACCGAGCTCGCCCAGGACGATGGGCAGGTTCCTGGTCGCGAGGGGAAGGGAGCGCCGGTACACCTGGGTCCGCACGCTCGCGAGGAGCGTGTGTCCGAGTCCCGTCACCCCGCCCCCGATCACGACCATCCCCGGGTTGAAGAAGCTCACGAGGCCGGCGATGACCTGGCCGACCCGGTCGCCACCCGCCCGGATCAGGTCCAGAGCCGCGGCGTCCCCCGCCGCGGCGGCCGCGGAGACGTCCGCCGCGGTCAGCGCGCCGGCGGCCTCGAGGCGGGCGGCGAGGGCGACCGAGCGTCCCTCGCGCGCCGCGTCCTCGGCGTCACGGGCGAGCGCGGCGCCGCCGAAGTGGGCCTCCAGGCATCCCCGGTTGCCGCAGCCGCAGGCCCGGCCCTCCGGATCGACCTGGATGTGTCCGATGTCGCCGGCGCTGCCCGTCGTACCGCGGTGGACCTCTCCGCCGACGACGATGCCGCAGCCGATGCCGGTGCCGATCTTGACGTACAGGAAGTCGCCCACGGACCGGGCGACGCCCGCGTGCTGCTCTCCCATGGCCATCAGGTTGGCGTCGTTGTCGACCATCACGGGGCACCCCAGGTCCTGGCTGAGCGCCTCCCGGACGGGGAACCCGTCCCATCCGGGCATGATCGGCGGGGCCACCGGGACGCCCTCGGGGAAGCGGACGGGGCCCGGCACGCCGATGCCCGCGCCGTCGAGTCCGTCCGTGAGGCCCGACGCCTTGAGCTTCCCGACCATCGACAGGACCTGCTCGAAGACCGCGACGGGGCCCTCGCGCACGTCCATGGAGTGGTTGAGGTGTCCCAGGACCTCCAGCTCGGCGTTGGTCACCGCGACGTCGATCGAGGTCGCGCCGATGTCGACGCCGAGGAAGCGCAGTCCGGGCGCGAGCCGGATGTTGTGCGAGCGGCGTCCGCCCCGGGAGGCGGCGAGCCCGTCCGCGACGACGAGGCCCGTCTCCAGGAGCCGGTCCACCTCGACCGCGAGCTTGGAGCGGGAGAGGTCGACCTGATCGCCGAGCTGAGCACGCGAGTTGGGGCCTCCGTCGCGCAACAGCCGGAGCAGACGCGCCTGATGCGCGTTCGCGGGCCGGGCCGTCATGCGTCGCATGTCCCCTCCTCTCCTCTTCCGTGCTTCGTCCGTTCTTCGCTTTCGAGGGGAACGTAGCAGCGCTTCACCCGGAGGGGAAGAACTTGCGCACAGTTCCGCTTCGACTTCTTCCACGCACAGGACAAAGGGGGAACGCGTGCGGGCCGTACGCCACGGCGCACGGCCCGCACCACCCCCGTCGTTACGTCGACTCACCTCAGGGAAGAGCCCACTTCTGGGCGCTCGTCCCGTTGCAGGTCCACAGCTGGACCTTCGTGCCGTCCGCCGTGGCGCCGCCCGCGACGTCCAGGCACTTGGCGGACTGCGGGTTGCGCAGACTGCCGTCGGCCTGTGCCTGCCAGGTCTGGGAGCCCGATCCGTTGCAGGTCCACAACTGGACCTTCGTGCCGTCCGCCGAGCCGCCGTTGGAGACGTCCAGGCACTTGCCGAGCACCTTCAGCGTGCCGTCCCCCGCCACGGTCCACTGCTGGGCGCCGGTGCTGTTGCAGCCCCACACCTGGATCTTCGTGCCGTCCGCGGTCTGGGAGTTGTCGACGTCCAGGCACTTGTTGCCGATGCCCCGCACCTCTCCCGTGGGCACCCCGCCGGGCAGCCGGTTGAGCGTGTACCAGGCCTCGGTGCTCCACAGGGACTCGCCGGTGGCGGAGCTGAAGGGCCGGGCCGAGCGGATGTGCACCACCCGGTCGGCCTTGAGGCCGGGAACGGCCAGGGTGACCGTCTTCCGGTCGGCGGAGAGGGCGGCCGACTGCGCGGTGAGCGTCTCCTCGCCGATCTTCGGGCCGCCGTAGTCGGCGGTCGGCGCGTAACGCCACTGCTTGATCTTGTAGCGCTTGGCCAGGTCGGTGGCCGTCTGCGTCGACAGCGGCTGGGTGTACTCCAGGGCGAAGCCGCCCGGTACGGCGCGCATGGCGCGGATGTCGAAGGCGTTGGCGCCGTTCGGCGACAGCTTCTGCAGGCCGAAGGCGAGCTTGCCCTCCTGGCCCCAGTTGCCGCCCGCGCCGAGCCCGCCGGCGTACAGCGCGCCGTCCGGGCCGACGCTGATCCGGGTCACACCCGCTTCGAGGCCCTGGGTGAGGCGGAAGACCGCGCCCTGGTACTCGCCGCCGACCTTCTCCAGGAAGCCGCGCTGCACACCGCCGTACGTCACGTCGCCGAACAGCATCTGCCCGGCGAACGGTCCGTCGGTCAACTGGAGGGGTGTACTGGGGGAGTTTCCTATCTCGTTCTGCGGCAGCCAGAGCACCGGCTTGGTCACCGGCCGGGAGTCGAACGGGCCGGCCGGGTTCATGTAGTGGTTGAAGAACCGGTCCTGCTTGATGTGCACCAGCTTCGACGAGGGCAGCCAGCCGCCCTGGTTGTCGGTGACGAAGATGCCGCCCTCGGGGCCCCAGCCGATGCCGTTCGGGGTGCGCAGTCCGCCGGCCACGTACGCGACCTCGCCGGTCTGCCGGTTCACCTTGATCGTGGTCCCGCGGTTCGGCGCCGGCTGCGGGTTCGTGGTCGCCCCGCCGTAGTTGATGGAGACCGACAGGTTCAGGTAGAAGAACCCGTCTTTATAGAGGAGGCCGAAGGCGAACTCGTGGAAGTTGCCGCCGAAGGGCCAGGTCGCCACCCGCCGGTACTGGTCGGTGACCTCGTCCCCGTCGGTGTCGTTCAGCTCGGTCAGCTCGTGCTTCTGGGAGACGTACAGCTTGCCGTCGACGTACTTGATCCCCATGGGCTCCTTCAGGCCCGAGGCCACCTTCTTCACCGTCACCTTGTCCGGGCCGGTGCTCCCCGTGACGTTGCCGAGCAGGTAGACCTCGCCCGTGGTGTTGTTGCTGCCGCCCCAGGTGGTCACGGCCAGACGGCCGTCCGGCAGCCAGTCCATCGCGGAGACCTGCGGCTCGAAGCCCTTGGGGCGCAGGTCGGTGAGGGTGTAGTTCGGGTGGACGCCGGTGAGCGGCAGGCCGTCGCCGGGCGTGTCCGCGATGCCCTCGCACTCCTTGCGGCCCGGCGCGGTCACGCGGACGACGTCGGCGTCGGTGCTCAGGGCCGAGTTCGGTACGACGGCGAAGCCGGTGGCGCCCGGCGGCTTCCAGGACAGCGTGATCTGCTGACCGCCGTCGCGCTCGAAGTGCTCGATGCGCAGCGCGTGCGAACCCGCCGTCAGGTTCACGGTCGCGTCCTTGGGATCGGGACCGTGCAGGCCGTCGTGGTTGATCACCACCTGGTCGTCGATCAGGAGGCGGGAGCCGTCGTCGCTGGCGAGGCGGAGGGTATAGCTGCCCGTCTGCGGGACGTTCAGGTTGCCGACGACGTGGGTGGCGAAGTGGGTCTCCAGGCCGAAGTCGGCGGCCGTGGACCAGTCGACCACCGGCATCAGCTTGTCGATGTTGGGGGTCTGCCCCGGCTTCAGCACGCAGAGGTTGTTCAGCGGGATCTGCACGTCGAAGACGCGGAGCGTGACCCCGTGCGTCTGCGGGGGGAGCGCCGCGGCGGAGCGGCCCCTGAGGGTCGAACCGGGCGCGACCGCGGTGCCCTTCACCCGGGCGGGCCTGTTCGTGTCCGCGGGGTCGTCCGCGGGACCCCGGGGGGCCGGGGCGGCGGGCGCGGTGGGGGAGGGGGGAGCGGCCGGGGAGGCCGGGGAGACCGACAGGGCGGCGGTCAGTAACGAGGCGATGAGCGTTCCGGCCAGACGGCCGGCCGATCGGTGGGGGTACAGCCGTGGACGCACGTGACCTCCTGACGGCCCTTCGGGAGGCGAAGGGCTCGATCGGGCAAGTGGGGGATCCACCGCTGCCGGGACGCGTCGTCGCCCCGGTTACGGAGGCGCTGCGGGCGGGAGGGAGCGGGTCCGCACCGTCGCGTCGGACACAGTAGGGACTTCTCCCGACGCGGTCCATACTTTGTCCTCGATGCGCATAAAGCGGCCGTGCCGCAGTGATCACCGGCCCTTCTCCCGGGCGGGCGGTGCGACCGCCGCCCCTCGCTCCTCCCGCGGCGAGTACTTTGTCCCGCGCATGGAGAAAGTCACGGAAACTCGCGCGCACCGGGTTACGGACTTCGACAAAGCCCGCTAACTTCCTTGAAACGAACCGGTCATGAGCTGCGGGCCGGTCCCTACGGCGTGACGGCGCACGCCCGTAGTCCCTCGGCAGCACACCGAGGCTGCCACCACCCCACCTCTGTCGGGAGACCTCTGTGCGCATGAGATCGCCCGGGCGCGGACGCGCCCGCTTCTTGCTGACCGCCGTGGCCTGCACCCTCGGCTGTCTCCTGCCGGTGTCCCCGGCCCACTCCGCGCCCGCGCACCGGGACCACGGCGCCGGGACCGAGGTCACGGCCGCGGCCGCCCCGGAGTTCCAACAGGTCACGCTCGCCAAGGGCGTGGCCGAGACGGGCGAGCCCATGACCCTGGCCGTCCTCCCGGACCGCTCGGTCCTGCACACCTCGCGCGACGGCACCCTCCGTCTCACCAACGCCGCGGGCACCACCACCGTGGCGGGCAAGCTCGACGTGTACAGCCACGACGAGGAGGGCCTCCAGGGCGTCGCGGCGGACCCGGGCTTCTCGTCCAACCGGCAGGTCTACCTCTACTACGCGCCCAAGCTCACCACTCCGGGCGGAGACGCCCCCGCGAACGGCACGGCCGCCGACTTCGCCCCGTACGACGGGGTCAACCGGCTGTCCCGGTTCGTCCTGAGGACCGACGGCACCCTGGACCTCGGCAGCGAGAAGAAGATCCTGGACGTGCCCGCCTCCCGAGGGCTGTGCTGCCACGTCGGCGGCGACATCGACTTCGACGCGGCCGGCAACCTTTACCTGTCGACCGGCGACGACAGCAACCCCTTCGCCTCGGACGGCTTCACCCCGATCGACGAACGGGCGGGCCGCAACCCCGCCTACGACGCCCAGCGCTCCTCCGGCAACACCAACGACCTGCGCGGCAAGGTCCTGCGGATCAAGGTGAACGCCGACGGCTCCTACACGGTCCCCGGCGGCAACCTCTTCGCGCCCGGCACGGCGAGGACCCGGCCCGAGATCTACGCCATGGGCTTCCGCAACCCCTTCCGGATGAGCGTCGACAAGGCCACCGGCACCGTCTACCTGGGCGACTACGGCCCCGACTCGGGCACCGCCTCACCCGCCCGGGGACCGGAGGGCCAGGTCGAGTTCAACCGGATCACCAGGGCGGGCAACTTCGGCTGGCCCTACTGCACGGGCAGGAACAACGCCTACACGGACTACGACTTCGCCACCGGCACCTCGGGAGCGGTGTTCGACTGCGCCGCCCCGAAGAACACCTCCCCGCGCAACACCGGCCTCACCGACCTGCCGCCCGCCCAGCCCGCCTGGATCTCGTACAACGGCTCCTCCGTCCCCGAGTTCGGCGGCGGCTCGGAATCGCCCATGGCCGGTCCCGTCTACCGCTACGACGCCGCCTCGACCTCCGAGGTGAAGTTCCCCCAGGAGTACGACGGGGACTTCTTCGCCGGCGAGTTCGGCCGCCGCTGGATCAAGCGGATCGAGGCCGCCGGAGACGGCACCGTACAGTCGATCAACCCCTTCCCCTGGAGCGGCACCCAGGTGATGGACACGGCCTTCGGGCCGGACGGCGCCCTGTACGTCCTCGACTACGGCACCGGCTACTTCAACGGCGACGAGAACTCCGCCCTGTACCGCATCGAACACGTCACGGGCGGCCGCGCCCCGGTCGCCCAGGCCCGGGCGAACGTCACCTCCGGCAAGGCGCCGCTGGCCGTCTCGTTCTCGTCGGCCGGCACCTCCGACCCCGACGGCGACGCCCTCACGTACGCCTGGACCTTCGGCGACGGCGGCACCTCCACCGCCGCCAACCCCTCCCGCACGTACTCCGCCGACGGCCGGTACACGGCCACGCTCAAGGTCACCGACAGCACCGGCAGGTCGGCGACCGCCTCGGTCCTGATCACGGTCGGGAACACGGCCCCCACGGTCCGCCTCGACCTGCCCGCCGACGGGAGCGTCTACGACTTCGGCGCGGCGATCCCGTTCAAGGTGACCGTGACCGACCCCGAGGACGGCACGATCGACTGCTCCAAGGTGAAGGTCACCTTCATCGTCGGCCACGACAGCCACGGACACCCGCAGACCTCGGCCACCGGCTGCACCGGCACCCTGCGGACCCTCGCGGACGGGGAGCACGACCCCAACGCCAACATCTTCGGCGTCGTCGACGCCGAGTACACCGACAAGGGCGCCAACGGCCAGCCCGCCCTGACCGCGCACGACCAGCACGTCACCCAGCCCAGCCACCGCCAGGCCGAGCACTACAGCGAGGCCTCGGGCGTCCAGGTCGTCACCCACACCCCCGCGCACGGCGGCAAGACCGTCGGGTACATCGAGAACGGCGACTGGATCGCCTTCCGGCCGTACGCCCTGGAGAACGCGGAGCGGTTCACGGCCCGGATCTCCTCGGGCGGGACGGGCGGCACCATCGAGGTGCGCGCCGGCTCCCCGACCGGGACCCTGCTCGGCACGGTCGCCGCACCGGTCACCGGCGGCTGGGAGACCTTCCGGGACGTCACCACCACGCTCACCGCCCGGCCGGCCGGCTCCACGACCCTCTACCTCGTCTTCAAGGGCGGCGCCGGTTCGCTGTTCGACGTCGACGAGTTCTCCTTCACGACCACCGGCGCCCGTTCGGGCCCGGTCAAGGGCGTGAACGCCAAGTGCCTGGACGTCGACAACGCCGGCACCGCGGACGGTACGAAGACCCAGATCCGGACCTGCGACGGCAGCGCGGCCCAGACCTGGACGGTCCCCGGCGACGGCACCCTGAAGGCCCTCGGCAAGTGCCTGGACGTCTCCGGCGGCGGCTCGGCGGACGGGACGAAGGTCCAGCTGTGGACCTGCAACGGCACCGCCGCCCAGAACTGGGCGGCCCAGGCCGACGGCACCGTGCGCAACCCGCAGTCCGGCAAGTGCCTGGACGCCTCGGGAGGCGTCTGGAACGACGGCACGGCCGTCCACCTGTGGACCTGCCACACCGGAGCCAACCAGAAGTGGGTCCTGCCGTAGCCCCGGGACCGCACAGCCCCGCAGTCCCCAGACAAGGAGGCGACCGTTCCATGCGCACCCCCCTGAAAGCGGTTCTCGGCCTGCTGGCCGGTGCCGCGCTCTGCCTGACCCCCCAGGCGGCGGCCCAGGCCGCACCCCCGGGACACTCCACCGCCGCGACCGGCACGGCCGCCGGGCCACGCGCCGCGGCGGACCCGGCCTACAAGGTCCTCGTCTTCTCCAAGACGGCCGGTTTCCGGCACTCCTCGATCACCCCCGGCATCGCGGCCCTGCGCGACCTGGGCACGGCGAACAACTTCACCGTCGACGCCACCGAGGACGCCCAGGCCTTCACGGCCGGCAACCTCGGCCGGTACAAGGCGGTCGTCTTCCTGTCGACCACCGGCGACGTCCTGAACGCCGGCCAGCAGACCGCGTTCGAGCAGTACGTCCGGGGCGGCGGCGGATACGTCGGCATCCACGCCGCCGCCGACACCGAGTACGACTGGCCCTTCTACGAAGGCCTGGCCGGGGCCCTGTTCCACTCCCACCCGGCCGTCCAGTCCGCCACCGTCAAGGTCGAGGACCGGGCGCACGACGCCACCGCCCACCTGGGCGCCACCTGGCAGCGCACCGACGAGTGGTACAACTACCGCACCAACCCGCGCGCCACCGCCCGCGTCCTGGCCTCCCTCGACGAGTCCAGCTACTCCGGCGGGAACATGTCCGGCGACCACCCGATCGCCTGGTGCAAGGGGTACGAGGGCGGCCGGGCCTTCTACACCGGAGGCGGCCACACCGACGAGTCGTACGCCGACGCCGCCTTCCGCCGCCACCTCCTGGGCGGGATCCGCTGGGCCGCCGGCATGACCGAGGCCGACTGCCGTGCGGAGACCGGCTACACGTCCCTCTTCGACGGCTCGTCCACCACCGGCTGGCGCCAGGCCGGCCCGGGGGGGTTCACCCTCGCGGACGGCACCCTCACCTCCCAGGGCGGCCTCGGCATGCTGTGGTACTCCGCCAAGGAGTTCACCGGCGACTACTCCCTCAAGCTCGACTGGAAGGCCGCGGGCGACGACAACTCCGGCGTCTTCATCGGCTTCCCGGCCTCCGACGACCCCTGGTCCGCGGTGAACAACGGCTACGAGATCCAGATCGACGCCACCGACGCGGCCGACCGCACCACCGGCGCCGTCTACGGCTTCAAGTCCGCCGACGTCGCCGCGCGCGACGCCGCGCTCAACCCGCCCGGCGAGTGGAACACGTACGAACTCCGGGTCACCGGCGAACGCCTGGAGATCTTCCTGAACGGCGCCAGGATCAACGACTTCACCAACACCGACCCGGCCCGGAGCCTGCGCCAGGGACACATCGGCCTCCAGAACCACGGCACCGGCGACGACGTGTCCTTCCGCAACATCCGGATCAAGCAGAGCGGGGGACAGCCCGGCCCCCGCACGGGCGAGGTCAAGGGCGTCAACGGCAAGTGCCTGGACGTCGACAACTCCCAGACCGCGGACGGTACGAAGATCCAGCTGTGGACCTGCAACGGTACGGCCGCCCAGAAGTGGACGGTCGCGGCCGACGGCACGGTGAAGGCACTGGGCAAGTGCCTGGACGTGTCGGGCGGCGGCAGCGCGGACGGTACGAAGATCCAGTTGTGGACGTGCAACGGCACCGGTGCGCAGAAGTGGACGCCGCAGGCCGACGGCACGGTCCGCAACCCGCAGTCGGCCAAGTGCCTGGACGCCTCGGGAGGCGTCTGGAACGACGGCACGGCCGTCCACCTGTGGACCTGCCACACCGGAGCCAACCAGAAGTGGACCCTGCCCTGACGGGAGGCACGACCCGACCGCACTCGATCGCGGCCCCCGGTGACCTGCGGAGACGCACGTCACCGGGGGCCGCGGCCCGTTCCCTGCCCCGGGACAGGGCCCGGCGGGTCGGCTCCGTCCTGTCGTGACGGTGCCGCCGGGCGGGCCGTGCGGTGGGCAGTATGGGCGGCATGACGACAGGAGACCGGAACGAGATCGTGGTGCGCCGGGCGCGCCCGGCGGACGCGCGGGCGCTCTGCCGCGTCGACGCGGTGGCCGCCGGTGGTGACGCCGAGCGGCGGGCGGGCATCCGGAGGTGGTGCGAGGAGGGCCGGGCCGCGGTGGCGGAGGACGAGCGCGGTCCGCTGGGATACTGCGTGGTGGAGTACACCTTCTTCGGACAGGGATTCGTGACCATGCTCATGGTCGAGCCCTCGGCCCGCCGCCGGGGCGTGGGGCGGCTGCTCCTCGAGGACGCGGCGGCCTCATGCGCCACCGAGAAGCTCTTCACCTCGACCAACGTCTCCAACCGGCCGATGCAGGGACTGCTCGAGCGGGCCGGCTGGGCTCCCGTGGGCCTTCTCCACGGGCTTGACGAAGGGGATCCGGAGCTGTTCTATCTCTGTCCCCGCCACGATTGAACCCCGTGCCCCGGCACCCCGGCGGAGGCGGGCGCGCGGCCCTTCGCGGGGTCCGGGCGTCGGGCCGGAGGGCCTGTCACGCTGCAAACTTGGCAAGAAGTGTGTAACTTCCTGACTCTCTTTGCGCTAGAGTTGCGTTCGTGACGCGACGACTTGCTCTGGTAGCGAAAAAAGTGGGAGTCAGCGAGGCCACGGTCAGCCGAGTTCTCAACGGCAAGCCGGGGGTCTCGGAGGCCACCCGCCAGTCCGTGCTCAGCGCACTGGACATCCTCGGCTATGAGCGTCCCACGCAGTTGCGCGGGGAGCGGGCCAGGCTGGTCGGTCTGGTCCTGCCCGAGCTCCAGAACCCCATCTTCCCGGCCTTCGCCGAGGTCATCGGCGGTTCCCTGGCGCAGCAGGGGCTCACGCCCGTGCTCTGCACGCAGACCAAGGGCGGCGTCTCGGAGGCCGACTACGTCGACCTGCTCCTTCAGCAGCAGGTGTCCGGAGTGATCTTCGCGGGAGGCCTCTTCGCGCAGGCGGACGCGCCGCACGAGCACTACCGGCAGCTGGCGGAGCGCAACATCCCCGTCGTGCTCGTCAACGCGCCCATAGAGGAGCTCGACTTCCCCTGCGTCTCCTGCGACGACATCGCCGCGGTCGAGCAGGCGTGGCGCCACCTCTCCTCCCTGGGGCACGAACGCATCGGCCTGGTCCTCGGCCCCGAGGACCACATCCCCTCGCGCCGGAAGCTGACCGCGGCGCGGGCGGCCGCGGCCGCGGCGGGAACGGAGCTGTCGGAGGAGGCCGTGGAGCGCTCGATGTTCTCGCTCGAAGGGGGACAGGCGGCCGCGGGCCGGCTCTGGGACCGGGGCGTGACCGGGGTCATCTGCGCGAGCGACCCGCTGGCCCTGGGCGCCATCAGGGCCGCCCGCCGGCGCGGGCTCGCCGTTCCCGCCGACGTGTCCGTGCTCGGGTTCGACGACTCGGCGTTCATGAACTGCACCGAGCCTCCGCTGTCGACGGTCCGGCAGCCGATCGAGGCGATGGGGCGGGCGGCCGTGGACCTCCTGTGCGCCCAGATCCAGGGATCGCAGGCCCACCCCGGTGAGCTGCTCTTCGAGCCGGAGCTCGTGGTGCGGGGCTCGACCGCGCCGCCGTCCAGCGCCTGACCCGAGCCAGCCCGCGCCCCACCGAGGGCCAGACCTGACGGTCTGGCCCTTTCTCGCGTGCCCGCGCACCCGGTCTCGCGTGCCCGCGCACCCGGGGGCGGCCCCGTCGGCCCCGTCACCGCCGGGCTCTCCCACAGGCCAGTTGTGTCGGCCCCGTTGACAAAGCGGTGACCTGGCGGAAACCTGTCACCTGGTCATCGCAAAAGATTGACTGAACAGCTCAAAAAGTCTTGCTCACACTTGGATGTTCCCTCTTTGGGGATGAAAGGTGCTGTGCGAGGGCCCTGTCGACGTTTGCCCGGTGTATACGCCTCCAGGCCCGTCCTCCTTCCCCGGCGCTGTTCACGCCGTCGGCAGGGCGAGTCGCGGCCGGTCGCCCGGGTGAGGAATCAAGAGGACTTCATGCGATTGAGAAACCACGGGCGGCGAGTGATCGTCGGCTCGGTGATGGCGGGTCTGATGGGCGTGGGGACGCTCCCCGCCCCCGCCCACGCCGCCGAGGGCCCCAACCTCGCCCTCGGCAGGCCCGCGACCGCGGGCGGCACGAACGGAGGCTACGTCGCCGCCCACGTGACCGACGGAAGCCAGGCGTCCTACTGGGAGGGCCCCAACGGGTCGTTCCCCCAGTGGGTGCAGGTCGACCTGGGGGCCAGTACCGAGGTCGACCGGGTCGCGCTGAAGCTGCCGGCCTCCTGGGGCTCCCGCGTCCAGACGCTGAGCGTGCTCGGCAGTACGAACGGATCCTCCTTCGCCGCGCTCTCCGGATCCGGGGCGCGCACCTTCGACCCGGCCGCCGCCAACACGGTCAGCATCCCCGTCACCGCGACCACGGCCCGCTACATCCGCGTCCAGGTGGCCGCCAACAGCGGCTGGAACGCGGCCCAGTTGTCCGAGCTGGAGGTCTTCGGCGAGGACGGCGGCGGCCCGGTCGACCCGCCGCCGACCGGCGTCAACCTGGCGCGCAACAAGCCGATCGAGGCGTCGTCGGTCACCCAGTCGTACGTGGCCGCCAACGCCAACGACGGGAACACCGGCACCTACTGGGAGTCGGCCGGCCTGCCCGCGACCCTGACCGCGAAGCTCGGCGCCAACGCCGACGTCGAAGCGGTCCGGATCAAGCTCAACCCCGACCAGGCGTGGGGGCCGCGCACCCAGGCCGTCGAGGTGCTCGGACGCGAGCAGTCCGCGTCCGGCTTCACCACCCTCAAGGCCCGCGCCGACTACCAGTTCAGCCCGTCCTCGGGCGCCAACACGGTCACCGTCCCGGTCACCGGCCGCTACGCCGACGTGCAGCTCAAGTTCTTCACCAACAACGGTGCTCCCGGCGCCCAGGTCGCCGAGTTCGAGGTGGTGGGCGCCGCCGCCCCGAACCCGGACCTCACCGTCACCGACCTCGTGTGGTCCCCCTCCTCCCCCTCGGAGACGGACCCCGTCGAGATCAGCGCGACGGTCCGCAACGCCGGGACCGCCGCCTCGCCGGCCACCACCGTCAACGTGAGCCTCGAAGGCGCCGTGGCGGGCAGCGCGCAGGTCGGCGCGCTCGCGGCGGGCGCCTCCACGACCGTCAGGATCCCCGTCGGCAGGAAGGCGATGGGCAGCTACACCGTGTCCGCCGTCGTCGACCCGGCCAACACCGTGGTGGAGCAGGACGACACCAACAACAGCAGGACCGGTTCCACCAAGCTGGTCGTCGGCCAGGCGCCCGGCCCCGACCTCACGGTCACCGCGATCACCCCGAACCCGTCCTCCCCGGCGGTCGGCGCGCAGGTCTCCTTCACGGCCACGGTCCAGAACCGGGGCACCACCGGTGTCGCCGCAGGCAGCGTCACCCGTCTCGCCGCGGGGACCACCACCCTGAACGGCACCACCCCGGCGGTCGCCGCCGGACAGTCGGTCACCGTGCCGATCTCCGGCACCTGGACCGCCGCGAGCGGCGGAGTCACCCTCACCGCGACGGCCGACGCCACCGCGACCGTGGCCGAGACCAACGAGAACAACAACGTCTTCAGCCGCTCCCTGGTCGTCGGCCGCGGCGCGGCCGTGCCCTACACGGAGTACGAGGCGGAGGACGCCCGTTACCAGGGGACCCTGCTCACCGCCGACGCCACGCGGACCTTCGGCCACACCAACTTCGCCACCGAGTCCTCCGGCCGCAAGTCGGTCCGGCTCAACTCCACGGGTGAGTACGTGGAGTTCACCTCCACCAACGCCGCCAACTCCCTCGTCGTGCGCAACTCGATCCCCGACGCCCCCGGCGGCGGCGGACGGGAGGCCACGCTGAGCCTGTACGCCGACGGCCAGTTCGTGCGGAAGCTGACGCTCTCCTCCAAGCACAGCTGGCTCTACGGCACCAGCGACGACCCGGAGGGGCTCACCAACGCCCCGCAGGCCGATGCCCGCCGCCTGTTCGACGAGTCCAACGCCCTGCTGGCCCAGTCCTACCCGGCCGGCACCAAGTTCCGGCTCCAGCGGGACGCGGGCGACACCGCCTCCTTCTACGTCATCGACCTGATCGACCTGGAGCAGGTCGCGCCCCCGACGGCCCAGCCGGCCGGCTGCGTCTCGATCACCAACTACGGCGCGGTGCCCAACGACGGCCTCGACGACACCGACGCGATCCAGCGCGCCGTGACCGCCGACCAGAAGGGCGAGATCTCCTGCGTGTGGATCCCGGCGGGCCAGTGGCGCCAGGAGCAGAAGATCCTGACCGACGACCCGCTGAACCGGGGGAACTACAACACCGTCGGCATCCGCGACGTGACCATCCGCGGCGCCGGCATGTGGCACTCGCAGCTCTACACCCTCACCCCGCCGCACCAGGCGGGCGGCATCAACCACCCGCACGAGGGCAACTTCGGCTTCGACATCGACCACAACACGCAGATCTCCGACATCGCGATCTTCGGCTCCGGCACCATCCGCGGCAACAACGCCAACGAGGAGGGCGGCGTCGGCCTCAACGGGCGCTTCGGCAAGAACACGAAGATCAGCAACGTCTGGATCGAGCACGCCAACGTCGGCGTCTGGGCCGGCCGCGACTACACCAACATCCCCGAGCTGTGGGGACCCGGTGACGGCGTCGAGTTCTCGGGCATGCGGATCCGCAACACCTACGCCGACGGCATCAACTTCGCCAACGGCACCCGCAACTCCACCGTCTTCAACTCGTCCTTCCGCAACAACGGCGACGACGCGCTGGCCGTCTGGGCCAGCAAGTACGTCAAGGACACCTCGGTGGACATCGGCTCCAACAACCACTTCCACAACAACACGATCCAGCTGCCCTGGCGGGCCAACGGCATCGCGGTCTACGGCGGATTCGGCAACACCATCGAGAACAACATCATCTCCGACACCATGAACTACCCCGGCATCATGCTGGCGACCGACCACGACCCGCTGCCCTTCTCCGGGCAGACCCTCATCTCCAACAACGCCCTGTACCGCACGGGCGGCGCGTTCTGGAACGAGGACCAGGAGTTCGGCGCCATCACCCTGTTCGCGCAGGGCCAGCCCATCCCCGGCGTCACCATCAAGGACACGGACATCGTCGACTCCACCTACGACGGCATCCAGTTCAAGACCGGTGGCGGCGAGGTGCCGAACGTCAAGATCACCAACGTCCGCATCGACAAGTCGAACAACGGCTCCGGCATCCTCGCGATGAGCGGCGCCCGCGGCAGTGCCACCCTGTCGAACGTGACGATCACCAACTCGGCCCAGGGCAACATCCTGGTCGAGCCCGGATCCCAGTTCGTCATCAACAACCCGTAACGCCGTCGGCGGCGCCCGAGGCGCCGTGACGAGGGGGTCCGGCCGCGGCGGTGGCCGGGCCCCGCCCCTCCCGCGCTTCCCGACGACCCCGTAGCCCCTCGTGCGCGGGGCCTTCGGCATGCCCTCGTACGCCACGGCGGACCGGAGGAAGCCCGCCTTCGCGAGATGTAGACGCCTTGGCAATTCTCTGCAACTCTCTCACCGCTCGCAGCAAACCGACGACATATCCGAGCCAGGGTCCCACCCGACGAGCCGCGCCACGCAGCCATCGCCTGCGGGGCCGAGATCGAGGACAGATGAAACTGCACAGCTGGAGATCACGGGGCATGAGCGCCGTGATCGCGACGAGCCTCCTGGCGCTGGGGGGTCCCCTCATGGCCGCCCAGGCCGCCGGAGGCCCCAACATCGCGCTGGGCGATCCCGCGGCGGCCGGCAGCGCGCTGCCGGAGTACGGCGCCGCAAACGTCACCGACGGCAACCAGGGCACGTACTGGCAGAGCTCCGGGTCGAGCCTGCCGCAGTGGGTGCAGACCGACCTCGGCACGAGCACCCGCGTCGACGAGGTCGTCCTGAAGCTCCCGGCGGGCTGGGAGAGCCGCAACCAGACGCTGTCCGTCCAGGGCAGCGCCGACGGCACCAGCTTCTCCACCCTGAAGAGCTCGGCCACCTACACGTTCAGCCCGGGCTCCGGCAACACCGTCACGGTGGGCTTCCCGGCCGCCCAGGCCCGCTTCGTGCGCATCGACATCACCGCCAACACCGGCTGGCAGGCCGCCCAGCTGTCCGAGCTGGAGGTGCACGGCGCCGACAGCACCTCGGCGAACCTCGCCGCGGGCAGGACCCTGACCGCGAGCAGCCACACCGAGGTGTACGCGGCGGGCAACGCCAACGACGGCAACAAGGCCACCTACTGGGAGAGCCGGAACAACGAGCTGCCCCAGTGGCTCCGGGCCGACCTCGGCTCCTCCGTCCGCGTCGACCGCGTCGTCCTGCGCCTGCCCGACAATTGGGGCGCGCGCAGCCAGACCCTGAAGATCCAGGGCAGCGACAACGGCACGGACTTCACCGACCTCACCGCGTCGAAGGCGTACGAGTTCGCGCCGTCCGCCCAGAACACCGTGACGATCCCGTTCGGCGCGACCACCACCCGGTACGTCCGGGTCCTGGTCACGGCGAACACCGTCCAGCCGGCCGCCCAGTTGTCCGAGCTGGAGGTCTACGGCCCGGGCACCGGCGACACGCAGGCGCCGACGGCTCCGGCGAACCTGGCGTTCACCGAGCCCGCGACCGGCCAGGTGAGGCTGACCTGGACCGCCGCCACGGACAACACCGCCGTCACCGGGTACGACGTGTACGCGAACAACACGCTCCTGACGAGCCTGGCGGGGAACGTCACCACGTACACGGACAGCCGTCCGGCCAACCAGACGGTGACGTACCACGTCCGGGCCAAGGACGCGGCCGGCAACCAGTCCGCCAACAGCAACGCCGTCACCCGTCAGGGCGACACCGGGGACACGCAGGCGCCGACGGCTCCGGCGAACCTGGCGTTCACCGAGCAGACCTCCGGCCAGGTGAGGCTGACCTGGGGCGCCTCCTCGGACAACACCGGCGTCACCGGGTACGACGTGTACGCGAACAACACGCTCCTGACGAGCGTGGCGGGGAACGTCACCACGTACACGGACAGCCGTCCGGCCAACCAGACGGTGACGTACCACGTCCGGGCCAAGGACGCGGCCGGCAACCAGTCGGTCAACAGCAACGCCGTCACCCGCAACGGCAGCGGCTCCACGGGCTCCAACCTGGCCGTCGGCAAGCCGATCAGCGCCTCCTCCACCGTGCACAGCTTCGTCGCGGCGAACGCCAACGACAACAACACCGCCACCTACTGGGAGGGCGCGGGCGGCAGCTACCCGAACACCCTCACCGTCAAGCTCGGCTCCAACGCCGACCTCGACCGGCTCGTCCTGAAGCTCGACCCGGCCACCGCCTGGGCCGCGCGCAACCAGACCGTCGAGGTCCTCGGACGCGAACAGAGCGCCTCGGGCTTCACCAGTCTGGTCGCCGCGAAGAGCTACACCTTCGACCCGGCCGGCGGGAACACCGTGACCGTCCCGGTCACCGCCCGCGTCGCCGACGTCCAGCTCCGGTTCACCGCCAACACCGGCTCCTCGGCGGGCCAGCTCGCCGAGTTCCAGGTGATCGGCGTGCCCGCGCCCAACCCGGACCTGGAGGTGACCGGCCTGACCACCACGCCGGCCGCCCCCGTCGAGTCGGACCAGATCACGGTGAGCGCCACCGTCCGCAACAGCGGCCCGGCCGCCGCTCCGGCCAGCGCCGTCGCACTGCGCCTGGGCGGCACCAAGGTCGCCACCACCCAGGTCGGCGCCCTCGCCGCCGGGGCACAGACCACCGTCAGCGCCTCCATCGGCGCGCGGGAGGCCGGCTCGTACGAGCTGAGCGCGGTCGCCGACGAGGCGAACGCGGTCATCGAGCAGAACGAGTCCAACAACACCCTCACCAGCCCCGCCCCGCTCGTGGTCAAGCCGGTCACCAGCCCCGACGTGGTCACCGCCTCGGTCACGACCACCCCGTCCAGCCCGTCCGCCGGTGACACCGTCTCCTTCCGGGCGACCGTGCGGAACCAGGGCAACCAGGCCACCTCGGCGGGCGGCCACGGCGTCACCCTGAACCTGCTCGACAAGCAGGGCGCCACGGTCAAGACCCTGACCGGCTCCTACAGCGGCAGCCTCGCCGCCGGTGCCTCGACCGTGGTGACCCTCGGCCCGTGGACCGCCGTCAACGGCTCGTACACGGTGCGGACGGTCCTGGCCGACGACGCCGGCGAGCTGCCGGTCAAGCGCGCCAACAACACCGCCTCCCAGCCGCTCTTCGTCGGGCGCGGCGCCAACATGCCGTACACCACGTACGAGGCGGAGGACGGCACCGTCGGCGGCGGCGCCACCGTCGTCGGACCCAACCGCACCGTCGGCGACCTCGCGGGCGAGGCCTCCGGCCGCAAGGCCGTCAACCTGGACGCGACCGGCGAGTACGTCGAGTTCACGGCCCGCGCCGCCACCAACACCCTGGTCACCCGCTTCTCCCTCCCGGACGCCCCGGGCGGCGGCGGCATCGACTCCACGATCAGCGTCTACGTCGACGGCGTCTTCAAGAAGGCGCTCCCGCTGACCTCGAAGTACGCCTGGCTGTACGGCTCCGAGATCGCGCCCGGCAACTCCCCGGGCTCCGGAGGCCCGCGCCACGTCTACGACGAGGCGCACCTGCTCCTCGGCGAGACCGTCCAGGCCAGCAGTAGGATCCGGCTCCAGAAGGACGCCGCCAACAGCGCCGCGTACTACGCGATCGACTTCGTCGACCTGGAGCAGGTCGCCCCGGTCGCGAACCCCGACCCGGCGACGTACACCGTCCCGGCCGGCTTCACCCACCAGGACGTGCAGAACGCCCTGGACAAGGTCCGCATGGACACCACCGGCAAGCTCACCGGCGTCTACCTGCCGCCCGGCGACTACCAGACGTCCAGCAAGTTCCAGGTGTACGGCAAGGCCGTCAAGGTGGTCGGCGCCGGCCCCTGGTACACGAAGTTCCACGCGCCCTCGACCCAGGACAACACCGACGTCGGCTTCCGCGCCGAGGCGGCGGCGAAGGGCTCGCTCTTCAAGGGCTTCGCCTACTTCGGCAACTACACCTCGCGGATCGACGGCCCTGGCAAGGTGTTCGACTTCGCGAACGTCACCGACATCGTGATCGACGACATCTGGAACGAGCACATGGTGTGCCTCTACTGGGGCGCCAACGCGGACCGGATCACGATCAAGAACTCCCGCATCCGCAACATGTTCGCCGACGGCGTCAACATGACCAACGGCTCCACGGACAACCACGTCGTCAACAACGACGCCCGGGCCACCGGCGACGACAGCTTCGCGCTGTTCTCCGCGATCGACGCCGGCGGCGCCGACATGAAGAACAACGTCTACGAGAACCTCACCAGCACGCTCACCTGGCGGGCCGCGGGCCTCGCAGTCTACGGCGGCTACAGCAACACCTTCCGCAACATCCACATCGCCGACACCCTGGTCTACTCCGGCGTCACCATCTCCTCGCTGGACTTCGGCTACGCCATGAACGGCTTCGGCACCGAGCCCACGACCTTCGAGAACATCTCGATCGTCCGGGCCGGCGGCCACTTCTGGGGCAACCAGACCTTCCCCGGCATCTGGCTGTTCTCCGCCTCCAAGGTCTTCCAGGGCATCCGGGTGAACAGCGTCGACATCGTCGACCCCACCTACAGCGGCATCATGTTCCAGACCAACTACGTGGGCGGACAGCCGCAGTTCCCGATCAAGGACACCGTCCTCACGGACATCTCCATCACCGGGGCCCGCAAGAGCGGCGACGCCTGGGACGCCAAGTCCGGCTTCGGCCTCTGGGCCAACGAGATGCCCGAGTCGGGGCAGGGCCCCGCCGTCGGCGAAGTGACCTTCAACGGGCTGCGGATGAACGGCAACGCCGTCGACATCCGCAACAACACCTCCACCTTCAAGATCAACATCAACCCGTGATCCGCCCTCCCGCGGGTGCCTCCCGCGGGTGACCGCGGCCGGTCCGGGCCCCTGCCCGGGGTCTGGACCGGCCGTGGCGCCCCGGGGCGCCACGGCGCGCTCCCGCGGCCGGCCCGGGCCGCAGGGGCCCCGGCGCGCCTCCGTGCGAGCCCCGGCCCCTGTCGGCCAGGTGCATGCCGGTCACGTTTCGATTACACCCTCCTGTCGCACAATTGCGAAATCAGCGCGAGATATTGCGTTCACTTGTTGGTGGTGGTTGAGTGTGCCGCACCCCCGCAACGCCACCAGCGGTGGGGAGACCTCCCGTTCACGCATCGCTTTCCTCATCCATGCCCAAAGGGGTCCACTCATGAGAAGTGCCCGGTTCCGCCGCAGCCGTCGTGCCGCCGCGATCACCCTCGTCTCCGCCCTGTCGCTGACCGCGCTCGCGGCCTGCGGCACGAGCAGCAGCAACGACGACAGCAGCGACGGATCCCAGCAGAACGGTTCGTCCGACCCCACCGCACCGCTGGACCCCAAGACGAAGGTCACGCTCACCATCGACTGCATGCCGCCCACGGCGAAGGCGGCCGAGCTGAAGGAGTGGAAGGAGGACGTCGCCGAGTTCAACAAGACGTACCCGAACGTCACCATCGAGGGCCGCTCCACCCCCGGCCAGTGCCTGGAGCCCCCGCGCTTCACCGCGATGCTCAAGGCCAAGTCGCAACCGGACGTGTTCTACACGTACTTCACCGACCTGCCGCAGGTCCTCGACAACGACGGCGCCGCCGACATCACCGCGTACGTCAACGACAAGACCGTGCCGCTCCTCAAGGACATCGACCCCGGCGTCCTCGGCTCCCTCAAGCACGACGGCAAGCTGTACGGCCTGCCCACCAGCAACTACACCATGGGCCTGCTGATCAACCGCAAGCTCTTCAAGGACGCCGGACTCGACCCCGACGCCCCGCCGCGCACCTGGGACGAGGTCCGCGCCGCCGCCAAGAAGATCGCCGGCCTCGGCAACGGGACCGCCGGCTTCGGCGAGTACAGCGCGAGCAACACCGGCGGCTGGCACTTCACCGCCCAGATGTACAGCGTCGGCGGCGACGTCGTCGACGCGAGCGGCAAGAAGGCCGCCTTCAACAACGACCTCGGCAAGCAGGTCGCGAAGAACCTCCACGCCATGCGCTGGGAGGACGACTCCATGGGCAAGACCCAGCTCCTCCAGTGGGGCGACCTCCAGAAGCAGATCGCCACCGACAAGCTCGGCATGTTCCTCGCCGCGCCCGACGACATCGCCTACATGGTCCAGCAACTCGGCGCCACGTACGAGAACTTCGGCATGGGCCCGATCCCCGGTGGCAAGAACACGCTCGCCGGCGGCAACAACTACATGATCAAGAAGGGCATCTCCGGCGACAAGATCAAGGCCGCGATCGCCTGGCTGAACTTCAAGAACCTCACCGTCGGCAAGGGCCAGTTCGACTGGGCCCGCACCAAGGCCGACAAGCTCCCCGTCGGCGTCCCGCAGCCCAACTTCTGGCTGAACGAGTCCAAGACGAAGGACGACGCCGCCCGCGTGGAGCACGCCACCATGCCGGTCGCCAACTTCAAGACCTTCATGGACAACCCCGTCGCCGGCAAGGCCGAGCCGCCGAAGGCCCAGGAGGTCTACAAGGTCCTCGACAACGTCATGTCCGGCATCCTCACCAACAAGGACGCCGACATCGACAAGCTCCTCTCGACCGCGGAGACGCAGGTCAACCAGGTCCTCGCCAACCAGTGACCGGTCGGGCGCGGGGCGGGCGCCCGCCCGCCCCCGCCCAGCGGGGCCGGCCGGACGCCGCCCCGCCCCACCAGCCCGCCCGATCGGGCACCAGAACCGGCAGACAGCACCAAGGAGCGACCATGTCGGCCCCCAGCCTGACCCCGAGCAAGGCGGACCCCGCCCGCCCGGCCCCGCCGCGCGAGACGACGCCCGCGCCCGCCCCCGGCGGCTTCGCCCGCGCCCTGCGGCGCAACCTGACCGCCCACGGCTTCCTCATCGGCGCGGTCCTCTGCTTCGGCGTCTTCTCCTGGTACCCGATGGTCCGGGAGTTCCTCCTCGCGTTCCAGAAGACGGAGAACGGCCGCACCACCTGGGTCGGCCTCGACAACCTGGTGACGGTCGTCAACGACCCGGCCTTCTGGCAGGCATGGGGCAACACCGCCCTGTTCACCGTCCTCGCCCTGCTCCTCGGGTTCGCGGTGCCGTTCCTCGTCGCGGTGGTCATCAACGAGTTCCACCACGGCCAGGGCTACCTCCGGCTGCTCGTCTACCTGCCGGTGATGCTGCCGCCCGTCGCCTCGGTCCTGCTCTTCAAGTACCTCTACGACCCCGGCTACGGCCTCCTCAACGAGCTGTTCACCTCGATCGGCCTGCCCGAACAGCAGTGGCTCCAGGACCCGGACATCTCGATGCTCGCCGTCGTCATCGCCTCGACCTGGATGAACATGGGCGGCGCGACCCTGATCTACCTCGCCTCGCTCCAGTCCATCCCCGGCGAGCTGTACGAGGCCGCCGAGCTCGACGGCGCCGGACTGCTGCGCAAGATCTGGCACGTCACCATCCCGCAGACCCGGCTCATCCTCTCGCTCATGGCGCTCATGCAGGTCATCGCCACGATGCAGGTCTTCGTGGAGCCGTTCCTGCTCACCGGCGGCGCCGGCCCCGAGGGCTCGACGACCACGATCGTCTACCTCATCTACCAGTACGCCTTCAACTTCAACAACTACGGTGCCGCGGCGGCGCTCGGCCTGCTCCTGCTCGTACTGCTCGCCGGATTCTCGGCCGTGTACGTCAGGCTCAGCCGCGCCGAGGACGAGTAGGACCGGAGACCAGCCATGTCCACACGTACGCTCATCTCGCCGGCCGTCCTCGCCAGGCCCCGCGGCAGGGTCCTCTACTGGACCGTCTTCGCCGCCGTCGTCCTCCTGTTCACCCTGGTCTTCCTCGGCCCCCTCTACTGGCTCGTGTCCAGCGGGTTCAAGGACGCCCAGGAGGTCATCCAGACCCCGCCCACCCTGGTCCCGAACACCTTCGAGCCCGAGAACTACTCACGGGCCTGGGAGGTCATGGACCTCGCCACCCTCCTCTTCAACACCCTCTACTACGCCTTCGGCGCCCTCGCCTTCCAACTGGTCCTCGACGTGGCGGCCGCCTACTCGCTGTCGAAGCTGCGGCCCGTGTTCGGCAAGGCGATCCTCGGCATGATGCTCGCCACGCTGATGATCCCGGCGACCGTCCTCGTCGTCCCGCAGTACCTGACCGTGCTCGACGTGCCGGTCGTCGAACGCAACCTGCTGAACACGCCGTGGGCGATCTGGCTCCCGGCCGTCACGAACGCCTTCAACATCTTCCTGCTCAAGCGGTTCTTCGACTCCATCCCCAAGGAGCTGCTCGACGCGGCCTCGATGGACGGCGCCTCGCCCACGCGGGTGCTGTGGTCAATCGTGCTGCCGATCTCCCGGCCCATCCTCGGCGTGGTGTCGATCTTCGCGATCGTCGGGGTCTGGAAGGACTTCCTCTGGCCGATGCTCACCCTGCCCGACCCGTCGAAGCAGACCCTCAACGTCGGCATCTACTCGCTCTCCAACGGCGTCCCGGTGAACGTCCTGATCGCCGCGCTCACCATCGCCTCCCTCCCCACGCTGCTGATCTTCCTGGTCTTCCAGCGGAACATCATGAGCGGCCTCACCGCCGGCGGCCTCAAGGGCTGAACAGGCCCGAGCCCCCGCCCCGTCACGAGCCCGCACCCCATAAGCCTTCGCCGCCGGCCCACCCGCCGCCCCGCCACCGGGCCGGCGGCGAAGAACCGCCCTGCCCGAAAGGAACGTCCCGTGGCAGCCCCTCAACCGCCCCGCACCGACGACTGGTGGCGCGACGCCGTCATCTACCAGGTGTACCCACGCAGCTTCGCCGACGGAGACGGCGACGGCACCGGGGACCTCGCGGGCGTCCGGGCGAGACTGCCCCACCTCGCCGAACTCGGCGTCGACGCGGTCTGGTTCACCCCCTGGTACGCCTCCCCGATGGTGGACGGCGGCTACGACGTCGCCGACTACCGGGCCATCGACCCGGCCTTCGGCACCCTCGACGAGGCCGAGAAGCTCATCGCCGAAGCGGCCGAACTCGGCCTGCGCGTCATCGTCGACATCGTGCCCAACCACGTCTCCGACCGGCACGCCTGGTTCCGGGAGGCCCTCGCCGCCGGCCCCGGCAGCCCCGAGCGGGAACGCTTCCACTTCCGCCCGGGGCGCGGCGAGCACGGTGAACTCCCGCCCAACGACTGGCCCTCGCAGTTCTCCGGGAACACCTGGACCCGGGTCCCCGACGGCGAGTGGTACCTCCACCTCTTCACCCCGGAACAGCCCGACCTCAACTGGGCCCACCCCGACGTCCGCCGCGAGCACGAGGACGTCCTGCGCTTCTGGTTCGCGCGCGGCGTCGCCGGCGTCCGCATCGACTCCGCCGCCCTCCTCACCAAGGACCCCGACCTCCGCGACTTCACCGAGGGCGTCGACCCCCACCCGTACATCGACCTCGACGAGATCCACGACGTCTACCGCTCCTGGCGGGCCATCGCCGACGAGTACGGCGGCGTCTTCGTCGGAGAGGTCTGGCTGCCCGACGCCGAGCGCTTCGCCCGCTACCTGCGCCCCGACGAACTGCACACCGCCTTCAACTTCAACTTCCTCGCCTGCCCCTGGGACCCGGACCGGCTGCGCCGCACCATCGACGACACCCTCGCCGAGCACGCCCCCGTCCACGCCCCCGCCACCTGGGTCCTCTGCAACCACGACGTCACCCGCACCGCGACCCGCTACGGGCGCGAGGACACCGGCTTCGACTTCGCCAAGAAGCGCTTCGGCACCCCCACCGACCTGGACCTCGGCACCCGCCGGGCCCGCGCCGCCGCCCTGCTCACCCTCGCCCTGCCCGGCTCGGTCTACCTGTACCAGGGCGAGGAGCTCGGCCTCCCCGAGGCCGACGTCCCCCGCGACCGCATCCAGGACCCCATGCACGCCCGCTCCGGCGGCACCGACCCGGGCCGCGACGGCTGCCGCGTCCCCCTGCCGTGGGAGGCCGACGCCCCCGCGTACGGCTTCGGCACGCACGCCGGTACGGAACCGTGGCTGCCGCAGCCCGCCGACTGGGCCCGCTACGCCGTCGACCGGCAGGCCGCCGACCCCGGCTCGATGCTCGGCCTCTACCGCACGGCGCTGCGGCTGCGCCGCGGCGAGCCCGGATTCGGCGACGGCCCGCTGGAATGGCTGCCGTCGCCGGAGGGAGTGCTGACCTTCGCCCGCGCCGAGAACCTCCTCTGCGCCGTCAACCTCTCCGACCGCCCCGTACCCCTCCCGCCGCACACCGGCGTCCTGCTGGCCAGCGACGAGCTGCCGGCGGACGGCACCCTCCCCCCGGACACCGCCGTCTGGCTGCGTACCTGACCACGCCGCCCACGGCGGGACACCCGGCGCGCGGCCCCCCGGGGGAGGGGCCGCGCACCGGGCCTGCCGCTCCCACGCTCCGGGCCCGCGCCCGGGGCGACGCCCGCATCGCCCCGGACAGCCCCGCACCACCCGGCGCAGACGCGCATCATCCCGGACAGCCCCGCGTCACCTCAGACAGAAGTGAGCCCGACATGAATCCGAGCCGATCCGGACGCGGCGCGCGCAGCGGCCGAAGAGCCTTCCTGGCCGCCGCCGCCCTCGCCCTGAGCCTGAGCGTCACCCTCGACGGCGTCGCGGCGGCGGGCACGGCGGACACGGCGGACCGGAGGCCGGCCGCCGGCACCGCCCGCCCGGTGGTCACCCGGGCGGCCCTCGCCCCCGAGCTCGTCACCGGCCGCGGCGCCACCGTCGCCCTCGACGAGCAGGAGGCGGAGAACGCCGCCACCGACGGCACGGTCATCGGGCCGGACCGCACCCCGTACACGCTCCCCTCCGAGGCGTCCGGACGCTCCGCGGTACGGCTGGCCCCCGGGCAGCACGTCGAGTTCGTCCTCCCGCGGAACGCCAACGCGCTCACCGTCCGCTACAGCATTCCCGACGCGCCCGGAGGCGGCGGCATCACCGCCCCGCTCGACGTCACCGTCGACGGACGCCACCGCGCGACGATGACGCTGACCTCCCAGTACTCCTGGCTGTACAACCAGTACCCCTTCACCAACGACCCGCGCGCGGACCTGCTCCACCCCGACTGGTGGATCACCGAGTGCGCGTGCGTCCCGGCGGCCACCACGCCGAAGCCGGAGATCACCAAGCCCTTCCGGCCCACCCACTTCTACGACGAGCAGCGCCTCCTCCTCGGCCGCACCCACCGCGCGGGCGACCGGATCCGCCTCACCGTCCCCGCCGGCAGCCCCGCCGCCTGGACCGTGATCGACCTCCTCGACACCGAACTGGTCGCCCCGCCGCACGTGGAGCGCGGCGGCGTGAACGTCCTGGCCTTCGGCGCCGACCCCACCGGACGCCGGGACGCGGCCCCCGCAGTCGAGCGCGCCATCGCCTTCGCCCGGCGCGTCGACCGGCCCGTGTACCTCCCGCCGGGCACCTTCCGGGTCGACCGGCACATCGTCGTCGACGACGTCACGATCGTCGGCGCGGGCAACTGGCACACCGTCCTCAAGGGCCGTCAGGTCACCCTCGCCGAGCCCGCGCCCGACGGCTCCCGCCACACCGGCGTCGGCCTCTACGGCAGGAGCGCCGCCGAGGGCGGCAGCCGCGACGTGCACCTGCGCGGCTTCGCGATCGAGGGCGACGTCCGCGAGCGGATCGACACCGACCAGGTCAACGCGATCGGCGGAGCCATGAGCGACTCCACGATCGACGGCCTCCACCTGCACCGCACCAAGGTCGGCCTGTGGTTCGACGGCCCGATGTCGAACGTACGGGTCACGAACAACGTGATCACCGACCAGATCGCCGACGCCCTCAACTTCCACACCGGCGTCACCGACTCGCTCGTCCACAACAACTTCGTCCGCAACACCGGCGACGACGGCCTGGCCATGTGGTCGGACGCGACCGCCGACGCGCGCAACACCTTCTCCCGCAACACCGTCCAGTCCCCGACCCTCGCCAACGGCATTGCGATCTACGGCGGCGAGGACAACACCGTCAGCGGCAACCTGGTCGCCGACCCGGTCCGCGAGGGCAGCGCCCTGCACGCCGGCTCCCGCTTCGGCGCCGAACCCTTCACCGGCACCCTCCGCTTCACCGGCAACACCACCGTCCGCGCCGGCACCCTCGACCTCAACTGGCGGATCGGCCTCGGCGCCATCTGGTTCTACGCCCTGGACAGGAGCATCGACGCCGACGTCCGGGTCACCGGCGACCACTACCTCGACTCCACCCACAACGCGATCATGCTCGTCAGCGAGTACGGGGTGAAGGACGAGGTCGGCCTCCCGGCCGTCCACTTCAAGGACATCCGCGTCGACGGCACCGGGAACTCCGTCCTCAGCGCTCGGGTGAAGGGCTCCGCCACCTTCGAGAACGTCGACGCCCGCAACGTCGGGGCCGTCGGCGTCAACAACTGCGGCTCCTTCAACTTCCCCGCCACGGGCTCGGAGTTCGCCCTGACCGACCTCGGCGGCAACGACGGCGGCTGGCTCGCCCCGTGGCTCCTGCCCAACACCATCACCTGCGACGACCGCCCCCCGGTCGTCGCGCCGCCGGCGCCGTCCACCTGGTGACGAACCCCCGGCGGGCGTAGGGGCTACGGAATCTCCGCCCGGGAGCGCGCGATCGGCCGCGCTCCCGGTGCCGGCCGGTCACACCGGGAGGCGGCGGAGGCTCAGGCGGCCGACGGCTGTGCGGGCAGGACGTGGGCGCCGGCCTTGTCGGTGCTCAGGCAGAGGGAGCAGACGACGGCGTCGTGGGTGGCGCAGGCCGCGAGGTCGGGGCGTTCGTAGGACTGGTGGCAGACGTGGCAGTCGTACGTCGTCCCGCTGGGGTTGCCCTCGGCGTCGAGCAGGGGCTCGTCGATGCCGTCGGTGGTGCGGCGCAGGTAGTACCTGCCCCGGGTGACGATCGCCATCAGCGGGGTGAGGACGAAGGCGATGACGACCGCGGCGACGGGGGAGTACGGCTGGAGGGTGTCGCCGAGGGCGTGGAAGTACATGGCGATGGACAGGCCCGAGGCGGCGACGAAGGCGACGACGCCGACCGGATTGACCGCGTGGAGCATGCCGCGGCGGAACTCGGGCTGGAGCGGGGAGAGTTTCAGCAGGTACTTGTTGACGCCGATGTCCGTGGCCACGGTGACGATCCAGGCGATGGCGCAGTTGGAGTAGAAGCCGAGGACGTCGTTGAGGAAGCTGAACATGTCGGCTTCCATCAGGACGAGCGCGAAGCCGAGGTTGACCAGGACGAAGACCATGCGGCCCGGGTAGTGCCCGGTGACGCGGGTGAAGGAGTTCGTCCAGGCGAGGGAGCCCGAGTAGGCGTTGGTGACGTTGATCTTGATCTGGCTGATGACCACGAGGACCACCGCCAGCGGGACGACCATCCAGGACGGCATCATCGCGTCGAAGGCGCTGCGGAACTGCTGGATCGGCTCGGGCGCGGCCTCCGCGCCGACCTCGGCGATGATGTACACGGCGAGGAAGACGCCGATGGCCTGCTTCAGGGCGCCGAGCACGACCCAGCCGGGGCCGGCCATGACGACGGCGGTCCACCAGGCGCGCTTGTTGGCCTCGGTCCTGGGCGGCATGAAGCGCAGGTAGTCGATCTGCTCGCCGATCTGCGCGATGAGCGAGAGGCACACGCCGGCGCCGAGGAGTACGGACGCGGTGTTGACGCCGCCCTCGCCGTCGGTGCCCGCGTAGGAGAGGAAGCGGTCGACGGTGCCCGGGTCGTTGGCGACCAGGTAGACCAGCGGGGCGACCATCAGGACCAGCCAGAACGGGGTCGTCCACACCTGGAGCTTGCTGAGCGCCTTCATGCCGTAGATCACCAGGGGGATCACCATCAGCGTGGAGACCAGGTAGCCCAGCCACAGCGGCAGTCCGAGGCCCAGCTTCAGCCCCTGGGCCATGATCGACCCTTCGAGGGCGAAGAAGATGAAGGTGAAGCTGGCGAAGATGACGCTGGTGAGGACGGAGCCGTGGTAGCCGAAGCCGGAGCCGCGGGTGATCAGGTCCAGGTCGATGTTGTAGCGGGCGCCGTAGTAGGCGAGGGGGAAGCCGGTGACGAAGATGACGACCGCGGCGACGGCGATCGCCACGAGCGCGTTGCCGGTGCCGTGCGCGAGGCCGATCCCGGCGCCGATGGAGAAGTCGGCCATGTAGGCGATGCCGCCGAGCGCGGTGGTGGCCACGACCATGGGGGACCAGCGGCGGTAGGTGCGGGGCGCGAAGCGGAGGGTGTAGTCCTCCAGGGTCTCCTTCGTCGCCTGGGACGTCGGCGACGCCGTGGTCCGCACCGGTGATTCGGTGGTGGTCATGAGCGTTCCTCCGGGGGTGCGGGTGGGTGAGGGGGAGAGCGGTGGGGGCACCCCCGGTTGGCGCCGTCGGCAGCCGGGGACTTCAGTACGGCTTCGCGTCCATGAGCGGACACGCTAGGAACGGCTCGTTTCCCGCAGGGCCCGCTCGTGGTGAACGGCCTGTTTCCGGGACCTCACCCGGCGTCACATTCGGGTCCGCCACGCCACTTCGAAGGATCACCGCCCAATCCGTCCGCCCGGCGGCTGCGAAGTACGGGCGGATCACGTCGCGGCCGCGGCGTGTCGGAGGGCGGGAGACTCGTGTGGAACAACGCAAGGTGGCAGTGATCGGCGCCGGGGTGGCGGGGCTGACCGCCGCCTACGTCCTGTCCTCCGCGCGCGAAGTCACCCTGTACGAGGCGGACGGACGTCTCGGCGGCCATGCCCACACCCGGGAACTGGCCGGGCCCGGAGGCAGGCCGGTCTCCGTGGACTCCGGCTTCATCGTCCACAACGAGCGCACCTACCCGACCCTGTTGCGGCTCTTCGACGAACTGGGCGTCGCCACGCAGGACACCGAGATGAGCATGTCGGTACGGTGCGACGGCTGCGCGCTGGAGTACGCGGGCGCCCGCGGGCCCGCCGGGCTCTTCGCCTCGCGCGCCGCCCTGCGCGGCCGTCACCTGCGGCTGCTGACCGAGGTCCCCGCCTTCCACCGCGCGGCCCGGCGCCTGCTGGACCGAGGGGGAGATCCGGGCGTCACGTTCGGGGACTTCCTGCGCGACAACGGCTTCTCCCCCTATTTCGTCAGCCACTTCGCGCTCCCGCTGGTGTCGGCGGTGTGGTCCTGCCCGGCCCGCACCGCCCTCGTCCACCCGGCCGCCCACCTCTTCGCGTTCCTCGACCACCACGGCCTGCTGTCCGTCACCGGGTCCCCGCAGTGGAGGACCGTCACCGGCGGCTCGGCCGCCTACGTCGCCACCGCCGCCAAGCACATCCAGCGCGTCCTCGCGGCCAGCCCCGTCGAGACCGTCCGGCGGACCGGCCGCGGCGCGCTCGTCACCACCAGGGACGGCGCCACCGAGACGTACGACGCCGTCGTCGTCGCGACCCACCCCGACCAGGCGCTGCGGATGCTCGCCGACGCGACCCCCGACGAACGGCGGGTGCTCGGCGCCTTCACGTACTCCCGCAACCCCACCGTGCTGCACACCGACACCTCCGTCCTGCCCCGCTCGCCGCGTGCCCGGGCGTCCTGGAACTACCACCTGACCGGCTGCGACCCCTCCACCGACCCGGTGCGGGTCAGCTACGACATGCGGCGCCTGCAACGGCTGCCGGCCGGAGCCGAGTACGTCGTCACCCTCGGCGGCGACGACCTCGTCGCCCCGGACCGGGTGGTCGAGCGCATGGTGTACGAACACCCCGTCCACACACCCGCCTCGGTCGCGGCGCAGAGGGAACTCCCCGGACTGAACACCGGGGTGACGGCGTACGCGGGCGCGTGGCACGGCTGGGGGTTCCACGAGGACGGCTGCCGCTCCGGCGTGCTCGCCGCGCTCTCCCTGGGAGTGCGGTGGTGACCGGCGCCGCTCCGGCGACGCCCGCGCTGTACGAGTGCGTGGTCGCCCACGCGCGCACCGCGCCGCTGCGCCACTCCTTCCGGCACCGCACGTACCTGTGGTGCGTGGACCTCGACGCGCTGCCGGCACTGCCCGCCCCGGTCCGGCCGCTGGCCCGCTTCGACGCCCGCGACCACTTCACGGGCCGCGCCGGGTCGATCCGGGCGGGCCTCGACGCGTACCTGGCCGGCCACGGCGTCGACCTGGGCGGGGGACGCGTCGTGATGCTCGCGCACGCGCGGGTGTTCGGCTTCGTCTTCAACCCGCTGAGCGTGTACTGGTGCCACGACGC
Source organism: Streptomyces sp. NPDC086147 (assembly GCF_040702165.1). NCBI lineage: Bacteria > Bacillati > Actinomycetota > Actinomycetes > Kitasatosporales > Streptomycetaceae > Streptomyces > Streptomyces sp. NPDC086147. The sequence continues at coordinate 465,555 of NZ_JBFBJO010000004.1, forward strand.
CTCCGGCGCCCTGGTGTGCGTGGTGGCCGAGGTCCACAACACGTACGGACAGAGGCACTGCTACCTGCTCCGCCCCGACGACGAGGGGACCGCCGAGACGGACAAGACCTTCTACGTCTCCCCGTTCTTCGGCGTCGAGGGCCGCTACCGGATGAGCCTGCCGCTGCCCGGCGGGGAACTGCGCCTGGCGGTGCGGCTGCGGACCGCGGACGGCCGTCCGTTCACCGCGACCGTACGGGGCCGCCGGCGCCCCGCCACCGTCGCCGCCCTCCTCGGGTGCGCGGTGCGCCGGCCGTGGTCGACCGCCGCCGTGTGGGCCGGGATCCGCCGCCACGGCATCCGCCTGTGGCTGCGCGGCCTGCCCGTACGGCCCCGCCCCGAGGACGGCCCGCCCTCCCGGCCGTGCGGCCGGCCGGCCGCCCGCACGCGCTGACCCCCTCGCACCCCACGCAGAAGGACACCCCGCTGTGAACCCCTCCTCCCCGGTCTTCCCCGATCGCGCCCGCGCTGCGCGGCGGGCCGCTTCCGTGCCGGTCCAGCCCGGTCCGGTCGCGGCCGTCCGCCCCGCCGGCACCGTGGACGTCGTGGACGCCGGCCGATGGCCGGACGTGGCCCGGCCGCCGAAGGCGTCGCCCGGCCGGACGGCCCTCGCCCGCCACCTGGTGCGCAAGGCGCTGAAGGACCTGTCGCTCCTCGCGCCCGAGCGCGTCGCGGACCCCGCCGCACCCTCCCCGCCCCGCCTCGTGCTCCACGATCCGGACGCCTTCTACCGCAGGATCGGCAGCGCCGGTCTGATCGGCTTCGGCGAGTCCTACATGGCCGGGGAGTGGGACAGCGACGACCTGCCCGGGGTCCTGACCCGCCTCGCCGAGCACGTCGACGACCTCGTGCCCGCCCCGCTGCGCCGGCTGCGCTCCCTGTGGGTGCCGTCCCGGCCGGCCGCCGACCGCAACACCCCCGACGGGGCACGGCAGAACGTCCACCGCCACTACGACCTGTCGAACGAGCTGTTCACCACGTTCCTCGACCCGACCCTCACCTACTCCTCCGCGCTGTTCCCCGCCCTCCCCGCCCGCTTCGCGTCCCTGCGGGACGCCCAGCACCGCAAGATCGACCGGCTCCTGGACCTCGCCCGGGTCGGCGCGGACACGAGGCTCCTGGAGATCGGCACCGGTTGGGGCGAGCTCGCCCTGCGGGCCGCGGCCCGGGGCGCGCGGGTCACCACCCTCACCCTCTCCCGCGAACAGGCGGACCTCGCACGCGCGCGCGTGCGGGAGGCCGGCCTGGCCGACCGGGTCGACATCCAGCTGCGCGACTACCGGGACGCCGAGGGCCGCCACGACGCCGTCGTCAGCGTCGAGATGATCGAGGCGGTCGGGGCCGAGTACTGGCCCTCCTACTTCCGGACCCTGCGCGACGCGCTTGCCCCCGGCGGCAGGATCGCCCTCCAGACCATCACCATGGGCCACCGGCAGATGCTGCACACCGCCGCCACCCACACGTGGATCAGCAAGTACGTCTTCCCCGGCGGCCTCATCCCCTCCCGCGAGGCCGTCGACGAACACTCCGCCGCCGCCGGACTGCGCACCGTCGCCGACAACGGCTACGGCCCGCACTACGCGGAGACCCTGCGCCTGTGGCGGGAGCGGTTCACCGCCCGGCGGGACGACGTCGCCGCCCTCGGCTTCGACACCGTCTTCCGGCGCATGTGGGAGCTGTACCTCGCCTACTCGGAAGCCGGCTTCCGCTCCGGCTACCTCGACGTCCGCCAGATCCTCCTGACCGAAGGGACCCCCCGATGAGGCCCGCCGCCGAACGCCTCGCCGAACTGCTCGGCCACTTCGTCACCGGCCCCCTGCCGGTACGGCTGCGCGCCTGGGACGGCAGCACGGCCGGCCCCGCCGACGCGCCCCACGTCTCGCTCCGCTCTCCCGCGGCCCTGCGCCGCCTGCTGTGGCAGCCCGGCGAACTGGGCCTGGCGGAGGCGTACGTCACCGGGGACCTCGACGTCGAGGGAGACCTCGCCCTGGCCCTGTCCCGCGCGGGCCGTGCCGTCCGCGACCAGGGGACCGCCCGGCCGGGCCCGGCCGCCCTGGCGGCGGCCGGCGCCCTCGCCCTAGGCCTGGGCGCGGCCGGGCCGCCGCCGCGCCGGCCCGACGGCCGCGCCCGCCTCGGCGGACGCCTGCACACCACGGGCCGCGACCGGGCCGCGATCAGCCACCACTACGACCTCTCCAACGACTTCTACGCCCTGCTGCTCGACGAGTCGATGGCGTACTCGTGCGGCTACTGGACCCGGCCCGACGACCCCTCCTACGGTCTGGCCGACGCCCAGCGGGACAAGCTCGAACTGATCTGCCGCAAACTCGGCCTGCGCGCCGGGGACCGGCTGCTCGACGTCGGCTGCGGCTGGGGCTCGCTCGCCGTGCACGCGGCCCGCGAGCACAAGGTCCGCGTCACCGCCGTCACCCTCTCCCGCGCCCAGCGGGACTTCGTCGCCGACCGGTGCCTCCGCGAGGGCGTGGCCGGCCTCGTGGACGTCGAGCACGGGCACTGGCGCCACATCGACGCGGCGGGCTTCGACGCGGTGTCCACCGTCGAGATGGGCGAGCACGTCGGCGACGCCGAGTACCCGGAGTTCGCGGCGAAGCTGCACGGCGCGCTGCGCCCCGGCGGCCGGCTGTTCGTCCAGCAGATGTCCCGGGGCGCGAACGCGCCGGGCGGAGGGCCGTTCATCGAGACCTACATCGCCCCCGACATGCACATGCGCCCCGTCGGCCGGACCGTGGACGTGCTGGAGTCCGCCGGTTTCGAGGCCCGCCACGTCGAGTCCGTCCGCGAGCACTACACGCGGACCATCGACGCCTGGCGCGACCGGCTCGAATCCGAGTGGCCCCGGTTCGAGGCGCTCGTCGGCACGACGACCTGCCGCGTCTGGCGCCTCTACCTGGCCGGCGCCTCCCTCGCCTTCTCCGAGCGGCGCATGGGCGTCGACCAGATCCTCGCCGTCCGTCCCACCCGTGAGGGCGGTTCGGGCGTGCCGCCCACTCCCGCCGTCTGGTACGGCCCGGACGGCCGGCCGTGAACCCGCCCGACTGGGGCGCGCTCGTCCCCTCCCTCCTCGCCACGGCCGCCGCGGCGGTGGCGGTCCTGCTCGTCACGTTCGCCGTCGCCGTCCGCCTGGGACTGCACCGGATCGTGGACATCGCCTGGGGCCTCGCCTTCTGCTCCGTCGCCGTCGTCTCCTTCGCGCTGTCCGACGGGCACGGCGACGACGGACGGCGGCTGCTGGTCACCGCGGCCACCGTCGTCTGGGGCCTGCGGCTCTCGCTGCACATCGCCCACCGCTCCCGGGGCCACGGCGAGGACCCGCGCTACACCGAACTGCTCGACAAGGCTCCGGGAAACCGCACCTGGTACGCGCTGCGCACCGTGTACCTGCTGCAGGCGGGCCTCGTCTGGCTGATCTCGCTGCCCGTCCAGCTCGCCGCCCACAGCCCCTCGCCACTGGGCCCGCTCGACGCCGTCGCGGTGGCCGTGTGGGCGGCCGGGCTGGTCTTCGAGGCCGTCGGCGACCACCAGCTGGCCCGGTTCAAGGCCGACCCCGCGCACCGCGGCCGCGTCATGGACCGGGGACTGTGGGCGTGGACCCGCCACCCCAACTACTTCGGCGACGCCCTCGTCTGGTGGGGCCTGTACCTCCTGGCCTGCACCACCTGGCAGACGGCCCTCGCCGGGCTCGTCTCCCCGGTCGTCATGACCCTGCTGCTGACCGTCGGCAGCGGCAAGCGCCTGCTGGAGAAGCGCATGGCCGACCGTCCCGGCTACGCCGCGTACGCCGCCCGGACCAGCGGTTTCCTCCCCAGGCCACCGCGCCGTACCCCCTCGGGGCACAGGAGGTGACGACGCACGGCACGGGGGACGATCCTCATCGCCCGTTCTCCGCCCCGCCCGCGTCGACGGTCCTCCTGTCCGGCAGGAGGACGTCGTCGCCGTAGAGCGCCTGCGCCCAGTTGGACTGGTAGATCGTGTCGAGGTAGCGCTCGCCGAGGTCCGGGGCGATCGCGACGGCGGTGGTCCCCCGGGCGCCGTGGCGGGCGAGCCAGCCGGTCGCGCCGCTGACGACCGTGCCGGTGGACCCTCCGAAGAGGAACCCGCGCCGGGCGAGCATGCGGCAGGTGCGCACGGTGTCAGCCTCCTCGACGGCCACCGCCTCGTCCACGTACGCCTCGTCGAGCAGCGGCGGCTTCATGCTCATGCCGAGGCCGGGGATCATCCGGCGCCCCGGCACGCCGCCGAAGATCGCCGAACCGACGCTGTCCACGGCGACGATCCGCACGGACGGCTTCCAGGCGCGGAAGAACCGCGCGCAGCCCATCAGGGTCCCCGTGGTACCGACCCCGACGAAGAGGGTGTCGAGCTGCGGGAACGCACGGGCGATGGCCGGCGCCGTCCTGCGGTAGTGGGCCTTCCAGTTGTCCGCGTTGGTGTACTGGCTGAGCCACACGCACCGGTCGTCGGAGGCGCACAGGGCGCGGACGAGGGCGAGCCGCGCTCCGAGGAGACTGCCGGTGCCCGCCTCGTCGGAGACGACGTGCACCTCGCTTCCCAGGGCCTCCATCATCAGACGGGTGGTCAGGTTGCAGTGGGAGTCGGTGACGCAGAGGAAGCGGTAGCCCTTGCCGGCCGCGATCATGCTCAGCGCGACGCCGAGGTTGCCCGAGGACGACTCGACGAGGATCGAGTCCTCGGCGAGGAGCCCGTTCCGCTCGGCGGCCTCCACCATCTCGGTCGCCGCCTTCAGCTTGATGGAGCCGGCGAAGTTGAACCCCTCGCACTTGAGGAATAGGGGTTGCCCGGTCGTCGGCCCGAGGTCGACGTACAAGTCCTCCTCGTTGAAGGCCTGAGGGACGGATATGACGGTCACGGTGCTCTCCTCCTCGTGGTCGGACCGTCCGGCCGGGCGGCCCGGCGGGACGGGACCGCCTCATCCGTAGCGGTTCAGTTCGTCGAAGAAGCTGTCGACGAGCATCAGCCGGCCGGACCGGGCCACCTCGTCGTAGACGTACTTGCCGACCGCCAGGTCGAGGACGCCCAGGCCGAAGGGCGAGAAGATCACGGGGCGGTCCGGCGGCGGCTTCACGCGTCCGGCCATGACGTCGTCGAGCGTGCCGTGGAGGAAGGCCCGGTCTCCGGTGAGCCGTTCCGTCAGGTGGGGCGAGGTCGACTCCCTGAGGACGTGCTCGGTGTCGTCGACGATGTTGGTCGCGGACAGCAGGACCTGGGGGGCGAGGTCGCGCAGCGAGATGTGCAGCACGAGGGGGTTGTGGTCGAACCACGAGGCCTCGGTGACGTGCGGCCGGCCGGCGACGGTCGCGAAGACCACCAGGTCGCTGGTGCGGATGAGCGTCTCGGCGTCGCGGTGCACGGTGACGGGCCCGGTGTCCCCCGCCTGCTCCAGGTAGAGCCGGAAGCCGGCCGCGCTGTCCGCCGACAGGTCGTGGACGCCGGTGTGTTCGAACGTCCACCCGGTGCCGGTGAGATAGGTGTGGATGTAACGGGCGATCAGGCCGGTGCCGACGAACCCGACGCGGGTGGGCCGCGGCCGGCCCCGGCTGAGCCGGTCGGCCGCCGACGCCGCGGACGCGGCCGTCCTGGCGGCGCTGATGACCGAGCTCTCCATGCAGGCGAAGGGGTAGCCGGTGACGGGGTCGTTGAGGATCAGGACGGCCGAGGCCCGGGGAAGGCCCGAGCGCACGTTCGCGGGGAAGCTCGCGATCCACTTGAGGCCGTCCACCCGGGCCCCGTCCCCTCCCAGGGAGGCCGCGAGGGCGATGATGCGCGACGCGGGCCGGTCGGTGAACCGGAGGAAGGAGGAGGGCGGGTTGACGGTGTGTCCCTCGGCGTGCAGCCGGTAGGTGTCCTCGACGACCCGCGTCACGGCGCTCTCCCGGCCGTGGAGGACCTCCTTGACCTGCCGTCCGGGAACGACGGCGAACGGCGGCACCACGGGCGCGGCGACGGAGGCGGTCATGCCTCGGCCCTCCTCGACGGCAGGTCCGGGGACGGCGGGTCGACCGGTTCGGCCATGGCTACCAGGACGTCGCGCGGCCCCGTGTAGGCCTCCCGGCTGTGGGCGGCGCGCAGGTTGTCGACGAGCATCAGGTCACCGGCCCGCCACGGCCGGCGGACCGTCGCTCCCTCGTACGCCTCGTTGATCCTTTCGACCACGTCCCGGGGCACCGGGTCGCCGCCGCCGTAGCGCGTGGTGAAGGGCAGACCGTTCGGGCCGTACTCCTCGATCAGGAACTCCCGCACCTCGGGGGCCATCGTCCACTCGCTCAGGAAGGCGATCTGGTTGAACCAGCAGCGCAGGCCGCTGACCGGATGCCGCACCACCGCGGCGCGCCGCTGGCGGGTGCGCAGCGTTCCGTCGGGCTGCCAGGAGGTCTCGATGTCGTTGGCCCGGCAGTACGCGTCGACGGCCTCCCGGTCCTCGGTGCCGAACGCCTGGGACAGGGTGGCGCCGATCTCGCCGTTGTAGGAGCGTTCGAGCAGCCAGCCCTCCTCCGCGAAGCGCTCGACCAGCGCGGCGGGAAGGGCCTCCAGGACGGCGGCGGCGTCGGCCAGAGCGGTGGCTCCGCCGCCGGTCGGCGCCTCCAGGCAGGCGAACAGGAGCAGCCCGGGGCAGCGGCGCGCGTAACTCAGCTCGTGGTGCATGCACATCGGCTGGTTGGCGGGCCAGACGGCCGACGAGTAGACGCCCTCGCCGCGCGTCTCGCGGGGGGCGAAGCCCTCCGTCTCCCGCACGGGCCGGTCGGTCACCTTGCGGACGACCGTCTCGACGTCGGCCGCGCCTCGCAGGTCCAGTCCGCCGACGAGGACCGCGCCGTGCTCGGCTACCCGGTCGAGCAGCTCCTTCCGGTAGGAGTCGGGCCAGGCGGCCGGGTTCGGGGGTGCCGCGCTTTCGCGGATCGCCGTGGGTTCCGGTGTCTGCGGCTTGCGGAACAGTGCGGACAACATGTCGTTCCTCTCCATCGGTACATGGTTCACGGGGTCGTCGGCGGTGCGGCGGTACGAGTGGTCTCGGGGCCCGCCGGGGTCCGGCGGGCCCGTTCGTCGATCAGGGCGGCCAGGTCGGCCAGGACGGGGCGGGCCGTCAGGTCGCGCGGGGAGACGGCGCGGTCCAGTACGACGGCCAGGCGCACGGCGGACAGGGAGGTGCCGCCGAGGTCGAAGAAGTCGTCCTGGCGGCCGATGCCGTCGTCCGGTAGGCCGAGGACGTGCGCCCAGGCCGTGGCGAGCCGCCGCTCGCCCGGCGTGCGGGGCGCGTCGCGCCCGCCGTCGGACCGGCCGAGGTTCCGGGCGAGGGCGCCGAGGGCCGCGCGGTCGGTCTTGCCGTTGGGCGTGAGCGGCAGGGTCTGCCGCCAGTGCGCGGAGGACGGGACCATGTAGGCGGGCAGCAGCTCGCCGAGTCGCCGGAGCAGGACGTCCTCGGCCTGCGGCCGTGGCCCGGTGCAGAACGCCACCAGCTGTCGCGCGTGGGTCTCCTCGCCGGTGACGACGACGGCGCCGTCGTGGACGCCGGGGAGCCGCAGCAGGGCGTTCTCCACCTCGCCGATCTCGACGCGGAACCCGCGGATCTTCACCTGGGCGTCGCGGCGGCCGTGGTATTCGAGCTTCCCGCCCGGCAGCCAGCGCCCGAAGTCCCCTCCGCGGTAGAGGCGTTGCCCGGGATGGTACGGATCGGGAAGGTAGCAGTCCCGGGTGCGCTCCGGGTCGTTCACGTAGCCGCGGCCCACGCAGACCCCGGAGAAGACGACGGCTCCGGGAGCCCCGAGGGGAACCGGCACCAGGTCGTCGTCGACGACGTAGACCCGTACGTTGGCCACGGGCCGGCCCAGGGGGATCCGGTCGCCGTCCGGCACGCCCGTCAGCACCTCGTGGTTGGTGTCGTCCGACGTCTCCGTCAGCCCGTAGGCGTTGACCAGGGGGACCGCGGGCAGCGCGGCGAACCAGCGCCGGACGAGTCCCTTGCGCAGCGCCTCCCCGGTGACCGACACGCGGCGCAGGTCGGGCAGCCGGCGCGGTGCGCGCTCCAGCGCGGACAATAGGACGTCGAGGTACGACGGGACGACCTGGAGCACCGTGACCCGCCCGTCGGCGACGGTGTCGAGGAACCTGTCGGCGTCGAGGACGGCCTCCTGCCCGACGAGGAGGGTCCGCCCGCCGGCCAGGGGCCCGGCGAGCAGCTGCCACAGCGAGATGTCGAAGCACTGCGACGCGGTCTGCGCCACGACGTCGCCCTCCCCGATGCCGAGGTCGTCGACCTTCGCCAGGAGGTGGTTGAGCATGCCGGCGTGTTCGCACAGGGCGCCCTTGGGCTCGCCGGTGGAGCCGGAGGTGAAGTAGACGTAGGCCAGCCGGTCCGCCGCCACCGGGACCCCGGGGTCGTCGGCGCGGGCGGTGCCCTCCGCGACGTCGGGGACGAGCAGGGTGCGCGTGCCGGGCCGGGTGTCGAGGGCCCGGTCGAGGTTCCGGGAGGCGTCGGGCTCCGTGAGCACGAGGGCGCAGTCCGCGCGGGTGAGCATCGCGGCGATGCGTCCGGGAGGGTAACCGGGGTCGACGGGCAGGTAGGTGCCGCCCGCCTTGAGGACGCCGATCACCGCCGCCATCCAGTGCAGCGTGCGTCCGGTGACGACGGCGACGACGTCCTCGGGCTCCAGCCCCTCGGAGAGCAGGGCCCGGGCCAGGCGGTTGGCCCGCTCGTTCAGTTCGCGGTAGGTCCAGCGCGTGCCGCGGCGCTCGGCCGCGACGGCGTCGGGCCGTTCGCGCGCCCGCTCCTCGAACAGTTCGTGGAAGCGGCGGTCCGGGAGCGGCCGGGCGGGACCGACGAGCTCCTCGGTCTGGAACCGGATCTCCTCGGCGGACAGCAGGGTGCGGCGCTCGTGGTGTTCCCCGGGAGCGGTGGCGATCCGTTCGAGGGCACGGAGGTGGTAGCCGCCGATGCGGGCGGCGGCGGCGCCGTCGAGCACATCGGTGCGGTGGCGCAGGCGCAGGACGCGCGGGTCGTCCTCGGACACGCTCACGCACAGTGCCGTGCCGTCCGGTGCGCGTCCCTCCCCGGAAGGGTCGAACACGACGTCCGGGAGCCCGTCGGCGCGCCCCTCCGTGGGGAGCAGCAGCGCGCGGCGGGCGTCCTCGACCAGCCGGCGCCAGGTGCCCGGCCCGACGGTCAGCCGGAGGGCCGTCGGACGGCGCGCGCCCGGAGCCGGGTAGCCGGTCGTGACCTCGGCGTCGCCGGACAGCGCGGAGAGCACCTTCGCGTGGGCGGCCAGGAGGACGGCGGCGACCGGCACCCCGAACTCCTCGGCACGGGTGCGCAGCGCGGCGGTCAGCCGGTCGGGGAGGACGGTCCCGGCGTACTCCGCCGTGCCCGGCACCGGGTGGGGGGTCCACCTGGGCACGGTCGTGAACGCGCTGTCTTCGGGGGCTTCCTCGGGCGGTACGCCCGTGATCGCTGTTTCCGTCATCACCGTTCGTCTCCCTGGGTGTCGCGCTCCGGGCCGGCCGGCCGTGCGGGGTTCCCCGACCACCGGCCGCGGTCGGGGACCGTCTCGCCCTTCATCAGGAAGCAGTCCGCCGCCAGGTGGACGCCGTCGCCGACCGTGGCGCCGTAGTGGACGAGGGCGCCCACCCCCAGCGTGGAGCCGGCGCCGATCCGGCTGGTGTCGGACTTGAAGGTGCCGTCCTCCTGTGAGTGGCACTGGACGACGCTGCCCGCGTTGAGGGTGCAGCCGTCCCCGATGGTGACCATGGTCCGTTCGGTCAGGCTGCACCCGTCGTCGAACACCGACGCGCCGATCCGGACGCCGAGCAGTCGCCACACGAGGCTCTTGAACGGGGTGCCGTTCAGGACCTGCAGGTACGCCTCCGACGGCACCTTCCAGTACCGTTCGCGCCGCCAGAAGCGGACGTCGTAGATCGAGCAGAAGAGCGGTCCGAGCGGGTGCGCCGCCGTGACCAGGCGCTCGATCAGCACGTAGTACAGGACGGTGAACGGCAGCAGCACGGTGTTGGCGAGGGCGAGGACCGTGACGCCCCATGAGGCGTACAGGTCGGCCGCTCCCGCGTAGAGGAGGGTGATCACGAAGAAGTACAGCCAGCCGGTGAACAGGAACCACGCCATGGTGGCGGCGTTGTGCCGGTTCTTGGCGTGCAGACGGCGGCGCAGCCCGTCCCCCTCCGCGAGGGCGTCGAAGGTGCTGTCCCGCGCCACCGACCGGGGGATCTCGAAGCTCGGCGACCCGAGCAGGCCCACGTCGTGCCGGAGCGGGCCGTGCACGGGGACCATGACCTTGGTCGCCAGGAGGCAGTTGTCGCCGGTCCTGCCCCGGGAGGGGTACGCGATCCTGTTGCCGAGGAAGTTGTGCGCGCCGACGGCGGTGCGGGTCACGCGGAAGGACGTGCTGGAGTAGTCGGCGTTCATGAGCGACAGCCCGTCCGCGACCATGGTGCCCCGGCCCACGGAGCTCAGCAGGGGGCTCTCGTGCTTGACCGCGGTGCCGAAGTTCGAACCGGTCTGCTCGGCGGCGGACAGGTCGTAGCCGATCCAGCGCAGGTAGTGCACCACCGCGGAGCTGTCGCCGAACAGGCGCGTCATGAACCTTCTGTTGGTCAGCAGGGCGACCGTCCGGTGCGCCGCGTGGTGGACGCCGTACAGGGGATACACCCGGCCGGGGGTCACGAACCGGCCGAGGACGCGGGAGACGACGGCCAGCGCGATCAGGACGACCGGGATGCCGCCGAAGAAGAAGACGCCCGTCACCAGCATCAGATCGGCGTAGAAGACCCAGTCGGCGAGCGCGGCGGGCCCCGCTTCCAGGACCGTCGTGAGCTGCGGGGCCTTCGAGAGCAGCACGTCCAGGCATCCCACGGCGAGCGGTGCGAAGACCAGCAGCGCCATGACGATCTGGGCGGCGCCGTGGCCCGCGCGCCGTACCGTGCCGCAGCGGGCCGGGGCCACCGCCAGGAAGTCCGCGTCCGTCGGCCGTCCCGGCGATCCGTGCCAGTGCTCGCCGTCGGGCACGCGCTGGCCCCGGTGGAGCGAGGACGCGTGGCCGAGCTGTGCTCCGTCGCCCATCGACGTGCCGATGTCCAGGACCGTCGCCTCGCTGACGACCACGTCGCGCCCGAGGGTGACCGCGCCCGTCTCTATCGCGGCGTCGTGGGCGCGGTAGCAGCCGAACAGGACGTCCTTGCGGATGACCGTGCGGTCGCCGACCGCCAGGAGGTCGGTGCACACGGGCACGCTGCGGGAGAGGACGGTCACTCCGCGTCCGATCCGCGCGCCGAGGGCCCTGAGGTAGAGGACGTAGAGCGGGGAGCCGACGGCCAGCGCCATCGGATTCGCCCGTATCAGCGTCTTGACCAGCCAGAAGCGGACGTACGCGAGGCTCCAGACCGGGATCCGCCGCGGCTTCCAGCGGCCGACGAGGACCCACTTCGCGAGGATCGGCAGGGTGCACAGGACGAGCAGGGCCACGGCGCCGAACACGACCGACCGCAGGTACGCGTCCCCGAGGCCGGCACCGGCGGAGATCCAGTCGTAGCCGCGGGCGGTGACGAGGGCGAGGAGGAAGGCGTAGCCGACGAAGCACAGCAGTTGCAGCGCACCGCACAGCGCCTGGCGACCGCGTGCCGCCGGGGGCGCGGGGCCGGGCGGGCGGGCCTCGGGGACGGGCGGCGCGGAGCCGGGAGGGCGGGCCTCGGCGACGGGAACGGCGGGGGCGGGAGCCGGTTCGTCGTCGAAGAGCGTGCTCAGGCTTCTGATCGTCGGATGCCGGTAGACGTCCCTCATCGACACGTCGGGAAGGCCGCCGTGCTTCCGCACCCGTGCGCAGAAGTGCGCCATGACCAGGGAGTCCGTACCCAGCTCGTCGAAGAAGTTGCTGTCGAGGGGTACGTCGTCCAGATGGGCGACGTCCGCGAGCAGCCGGGCCAGCGCCTCCTGCGTGCCGGTGCTCTCGCGATGCCCGGCGTCGAGCGACTTCTGCGTCATGGGAGAACTCCCCGGATCGGGCCCTGGCAGCCGTGTCGGATGCTGTACGGGTGATTCGTCGCCGTTCCCCGGATCGACGAAGATCCCTTCGAACTTCTCGCGCTTCGGACGGTCCCGCGCCGCGGACGTACGCTGGGAGGACTTCCGCCGGACCCCCGAGCAGCGTTGCGGAGGGCGGCATGACCGACCCCTTCGGCTTCCTCACCACATCCCGCAGTCCCGTCCCCGCGCGGCCCTCCGGGGAACGCCTCGGCGACTGGGACGAGGTGTACGCGGGCCAGGCCCTGCTGCCGCTCGTCTCCGGGCAGGCCCGCCGCTGCATGGACTGCGGCGTCCCGTTCTGCCACGGGGGCTGCCCCCTGGGCAACCTCATACCCGAGTGGAACGTGTACGCGGCCCACGAGGACTGGCGCACCGCCTCGGAACGGCTGCACGCGACCAACAACTTCCCCGAGTTCACCGGGCGCGTCTGCCCGGCGCCCTGCGAGGACGCCTGCGTTCTGGCGCTCACGGGGGAGCCGGTGACCATCAAGAACGTCGAGCAGACCATCGCCGACGAGGCCTGGGCGCGGGGTCACGTCCTCGCCCACCCCCCGGCGCGGCCGACGGGCCGGTCGGTCGCGGTGGTGGGCTCGGGTCCCGCAGGCCTTGCGGCGGCGCAGCAGCTCACCCGGGCCGGCCACCGCGTCACGGTCTTCGAACGGGCCGACCGCGTCGGCGGGCTGCTGCGCTACGGCATCCCCGCCTTCAAGCTGGAGAAGCGGTGGCTGGACCGGCGCGTCGCGCAGATGCGGGAGGAGGGCACGCTGTTCCGCACCGGGGTCGACGTCGGCACCGATCTGGACGCGACCGCGATGAGGGACGCGCACGACGCGGTGATCGTGGCCGTCGGGGCGACGGAACCCCGTGAACTGTGCGTACCGGGAAGGGAGTCGACGGGCGTCCACCAGGCCATGGAGTACCTGACGGCGGCGAACCGGGCGGCCGAGGGCGACTGCGCGCGGCCGTCCGTGACGGCCGAGGGCAGGCACGTGGTGATCATCGGAGGGGGCGACACGGGGACGGACTGCCTCGGCACCGCCCTGCGCCAGGGCGCCGCGTCCGTCGTGCACGTGGACATCAACCCGATGGCGGGCGCGGCCCGGCGGGAGAGCGAGCCGTGGCCCCTGGTCCACCCGAGGATCCACCGCGTCTCCCACGCCCACGAGGAGGCCCGCGACCGGGACGGTGACGATCCGAGGATGTTCGGCGCGGCCGCCGTACGGTTCGAACACGACGCCGCCGGCCGGGTCGAGGCGGTGCGCCTCACGGAGGTGGACCCCTCGGACAGGACTCCGCGCGCGGGAACCGAGCGGACGCTGCCCGCCCAACTGGTACTGCTCGCCCTGGGTTTCCGCGGCCCCCCGCACGGCACGCCCCTCACGGCGGCGCTCGGGCTCGTCCCCGACGACCGGGGCAACTTCGCCCGCGCCGCCGACTTCGCGGCGCGGACGGCGGACACGGTCTCGGCTTCGGGCCCGGTTCCGACTCCGCCTCCGGCTTGGGCTCCGGCTTGGGCTTCGGCTCCGCCTCCGACGTCGGCTCCGGCTCCGGCGGGAGTCTTCGTGGCGGGCGACGCGGGGCGCGGACAGTCCCTGGTGGTCTGGGCCCTGGCGGAGGGCCGGTCCGCGGCGGCCGCGGCGGACCGCTACCTGAGCGGTTCCAGCGACCTCCCCGCCCCGATCACGGCCGCGGACGGGCCGCTGGTGTAGCCGAGCGGGTGCGCGGGCCCCACCACGTGGCTGCGCGTCAGAGATCCCGGCGGTCCCGGCGGTCCCGGCAATCTCGGTGACCCTTCATCCACGGCGGGCGGATCGCCCCTGAAACACCGGACGCGACATCCGGCGGCCACGTGGCTCCGAATCCTCAGTACACCTCCATGTCCACCGGCTCGATCCCCGTCCAGGGGGTAGTCATGATCACCACCATGCCGTCGTCCGGCACGACACGCCACAGCGTCACCCTGCCCTACGGCCCGAAGGCGCCGGCGACCGCCCGCCACGTCGCCGAGCGCTGGCTGGAGGGCTCCCGGGCACGGCCGGTGCGGGCGGCGGAAGCCGTGCTGATCGTCTCCGAGCTGGTCACGAACGCCGTCCGCCACGCGCGTGGTTCCTGCGTCCTGACCCTGACGGTCCGCGAGACGCTGCTCGACATCGCCGTCGCCGACCGGAGCGAGGAGCTTCCCTGGACGGCGCGGGAGGGGCCGGGGGACGAGCGGGGCGGTTTCGGCTTCCCCCTCATCCGCGGGCTCGGCGGCCGGATCAAAGTGGTCCCCGCCCTCGGGGGCAAGTCCCTGCACGTCGCGCTCGACCTGGAGAACGGCGGTGACGGTCCGGACGGACCGCCGTGATCCCCTCCGCCCGCCGCCGGGCCCTTCACCCGATTGCCCCTGCCGTACGGCGTGCGTGCGGGAGCACGGGCAGAGTCGTGCGGGAACGACCCCCGTGCGCCGGAGCCGTGTCACCAGTACAGCGGCCGACCGATACAGAGGACGGTGAGCAGCGCGTGCCGCAGGGACACGAGCACGACGCGAAGGTGGAGGAGCTGCTGATCCGCTCGGCCGACGGGGACCAGGAGGCGTTCGCCGGCGTGTACGACGCCCTCGTCGGCTCGGTGCTGGGGCTGACCCGCCGCATCCTGCGGAACCCCGCGCAGGCCGAGGAGGTGACGCAGGACGTCATGATCGAGGTCTGGCGCACCGCCGACCGCTACCGGTCCGAGCGGGGCACGGCCAGGACGTGGGTCCTCACCCTCGCCCACCGCCGGGCCGTCGACCGGGTACGCGCCGCGCAGGCGAGCGCCGACCGGGAGCGGCGCGTCGCGATGCTGTCCTCCGGGCGCCCCTTCGACGAGGTCGCCGAGACGGTCGAGGGCCGGGACGAGTACCGGCGCGTGTACCGCTGCCTGGGCCGGCTCGCCGGCGTCCACCGGGTCCCGCTCGTGCTCGCCTACTACGAGGGACTCACCTGCGTCGAGGTGGCCCGGTCCCTGTCGACCCCGACGGGCACGGTGAAGTCGAGGATGCGTGCGGGCCTGCGGAAGCTCCGTGCCTGTCTGGAGGGCGAGTCATGAGGCCGGACGGGAATACGTACGACGCCGGGGCGCACGACGCCCCCGGAGCGCACGACGACGTCGGGGCGTACGTCCTCCACGCCCTCTCCCCGGCCGAGGAGGCCGCCTTCGAGAACCACCTCGCGGGCTGCGACGCCTGTCGCGACGAGGTCGCGGAACTCCGGCGGGCGACGACCCTGCTCGCGTCCGCGGAGAGCGCCGCCCCGCCCCCCGAACTGCGGCAGCGGATCCTCGAACGCGTCGGAACCGTCCGCCAGGAGCGAGCTCCCCGCCCGCCGCGGCCCCGCAGGCGCGTGCTGGACATGGTGCTGGCCGCGTCCCTCGCCGCGGCCGTCGCCCTCGGCGGCATCGCCCTGTGGCAGCACTCCCGGGCCGAGGACGCCCGCGCCGGGCTCGCCCGGGCCGAGGAACGGGCACGCGGCTACGGCTCGGCCTTCGCCGACCTCCTCACCGCCTCCGACGCCACCCTCCACACGGAGAGGCTGGACGACGGGACGTCCGTCGCCGTCGTCGTCTCCCGCAGCCAGGACCGGGCGGCCTTCACCGCCGGTGGCCTGCCGTCCCTGAGCCGCGACCAGGTCTACGAACTCTGGTACGCGGCCGAGGCGGGCGACCTGCGGCCCGCCGGCCTGCTCCCCGGCACCGGCGAGGCGGCGACCCGCCTGCTCGAAGGTCCCCTCGGCGACGCCGTCGCCGTCGGCATCACCGTCGAACCCGCGGGGGGTTCCGAGCAGCCCACCACCGAGCCCCTGGGCCTCGTCCCCATCGAGGCGTGAGCCGGCCCGGTCGGCGCCGGTCGCGCGGGAGGGCGTCGCCGGCGTGCGTACGCCACCGCAGGGACGCCCGGGGGCCGTGGAGGGAGGCGGGGTGAGGCGGAGCACACATCTCCCCTCGTCCTGCGTCGGTCCGTCAACGCCGGGCCGTAAGGTAAGGCCATGCCTAGAACTTCTCCTTCCGTCGCTCTCGACGCCCTCCTGGCCGGCAACAAGCGTTTCGTCTCGGGTGCGCCCGAGCACCCGAACCAGGACGCGGCCCGCCGCGCGGAGCTGGCTCCTGGACAAGATCCGTTCGCCGTCGTTCTCGGCTGCTCCGATTCGCGGCTCGCCGCCGAGATCATCTTCGACCAGGGCCTCGGGGACCTGTTCATGGTGCGGACTGCGGGACACGTGCTCGGCTCCGAGGTCCTGGGGAGCATCGAGTACGCCACCAGCGTCCTCGGGGCCCGTCTCGTCGTCGTGCTCGGGCACGACTCGTGCGGTGCGGTCGCCGCCGCCCGTGCGGCGGTCGAGGACGGTTTCGCGGCGAGCGGCTTCGTCCGCGACGTCGTGGAACGCGTCACGCCGAGCATCCTGGCCGCGCGCACCGCCGGCCTCACCTCGGACGGCGACGTGATCGACGAGCACATCCGTCACACCGTGGACCTGCTGCTCGACCGGTCCCGCCTGCTCTCCGACCAGGTCGCGGCCGGTGAGATCGCCGTCGTCGGCCTGGGCTACGCGCTCGCTGAGGGGAACGCCCGCCTCGTGACCACCCGGGGCGTCGAAGCACCGGAAGCGGTCCCGGCCGGGGCGGCGACCCGGACCGGAGAGGAAGCTCCCGCCCAGTGACCCTCCGGTCCACCTGACCGATGCACCGGCTCCCGACCGCGCGGCCGTCGCCCCTCCTGCTCCTCGGGCCTGCGCATCCCGTCACCGGCACCGGCCGGGTTCTTCCTGCCGACACACGCCGGCTTCGGGCGCGTGTACGCGGGCACGGCGGTCCTGCTCCTCGTGACCGTCGTGCTCGGCCGCTGCGATCCGTCCGGGGGTCTCCGTCCGGTCACTCCGCCGGCAGGCGCGGCGTGCGCGGCGGCGGCGTGCGTCGGCTGCCGGTCTTCTCGAAGGCCGCCGCGAGGGACAGCAGGGCGTTGTCGTCGTAGGCGCGGCCCGCGAAGGTCAGGCCGACCGGCATGCCGGTGTCCGGCATGGTGCCCATGGGCACGGTCACGGTCGGGATGCCGAGGTGGCGGGGGACCAGGTTGCCGTTGGCGACCCAGACGCCGTTGCGCCAGCCGAGGTCGGCGGACGCCACGTCGACGTCCATGTCGGCGGGGCCCACGTCGGCCACCGCGGGGAAGACCACCGCGTCCAGGCCCAGCCCGTCCATCCACACCTCCAGGTCGACGCGCCGCGTCTCCTCCAGGCCGCGCAGCCCCTCCTCCAGGAGCGGCATGTCGGTGAGGGACGCGTACGGGCGCTCGCGCACGAAGCGGGGGTACTCGCCGATCGTGTCGTCGAAGCCCTCGTAGCGGTCGGGCAGCTCGCCCTCCTGCTTGGGCCAGATGCGGTCCCCGTCGACGTCGGCCAGGGTGGAGAGCGCCGGGTCGCCGTTGGCGCGCAGGAAGTCGTCCCAGGCCCAGGCGGACAGGTCCTCGATCTCGAAGGCGAGGTACGCGCGGCCGACCAGTCCGCGGGTGAGGAGCGAGGGCGCTCCGGGGCGGTCGGACTCGTAGTTCGACACCACGGGGAAGTCGACCTCGACCACCTCGGCCCCAGCGGCCTCCAGGTCGCGGCGGGCGGCCTCCCACAGGGTGATCACCGAGGGGCGCGTGTCGATGCGCTGCCCGGTCTGGCCGCCGATGCCCCCGTCGGGGTTCGTTCCGGCGTCGGGGTCGGCGTTGATGTACATCCGGGGCACGCCGACGCGCTTGCCTGCGAGCGCGTCGGACGCCGCCCCGGCGTCGGCGGGCGCGAGGGCCGGGTAGGAGGCGGGGCGTACCCGCGACGCCGGGGGCAGCGCCACCCACGGCTGCGCGCGCCACAGGTCCCCGCGCGTGTGCGGGTCGTCGGCGACGATGACGTCGAGCAGTTCGAGCAGGTCGGCCATGGTGCGGGTGTGCGGGACCACGACGTCCATGGTCGGTACCAGGGGCCAGTTGCCGCGGACCGAGATCACGCCGCGGCTGGGCGTGTAGGCGCACAGCGCGTTGTTCGAGGCGGGGGCGCGGCCCGAGGACCAGGTCTCCTCGCCGAGGCCGAACGCGCCGAAGGACGCCGCCGTCGCCGTGCCGGAGCCGTTGGAGGAGCCGGAGCCGTAGGCGCTGGTGAGCCAGTCGGCGCTGTACGGGCTCTCCGCGCGCCCGTACACGCCGCGCTGCATGCCGCCGTTCGCCATCGGCGGCATGTTGGTCAGACCGATGAGGACCGCGCCGCCCGCACGCAGCCGCTCGACGGCGAAGGCGTCGTGCTGGGCGACGAGGTGCTCGAACGCCGGAGAGCCGGACGCGGCCGTGAGCCCCTTGGCGAGGTAGCTGTCCTTGGCGGTGTACGGGATGCCGTCCAGCGGGCCCAGCGTCTCGCCGCGGGCGCGGCGGGCGTCGGAGGCTTCCGCCTCCGCCCGGGCGTGCGGATTCATCACGACCATCGCGTTCAGGGCGGTGGCCGTACCGGGCCGGTCGTACGCGTCGATCCGCGCGAGGTAGGCGTCGAGCAGCTCCACTGCGGTCGTCTCGCCCTTCTCCAGCGCCGCGCGCAGGTCGGCGATACAGGTTTCCACGACATCGAATCCGCGCGTCATGCGGGTGTCTCCCGGGTGGTGAGGGGGCAGGCGGGCCGTCGGCCGTCGGGGGCGACCGCGGACGGAACCGGCCGTCGCACCCCTGTCGATCTAACTAGATTTTCAGTCTAGAGTAAAAGTCTAGACTGTGGGAATCTAGACTGGGGACCCGAATTTCCGGAACCGGGAGTGAGCCCATGCCGACGTCAGAGACCGGGCCCGCATCGCCCGACCGCCTTCCCCCGTCGAACGGCGCGGTCGGGTCGGCGGGCGGCGGGGCCGGCGCCGCCTCGCGGCCCGCCGCCCGGATCCCGGTCGACAGGAAGCGTCAGCCCAGCGGGGACGACGCGCGGGAGCGGGCCATGCGGGCCGCCATCGGCGTCATCGCGGAGAAGGGCGCGGCGGCCGCACGCATGGCGGACATCGCCGCACGGGCCGGCATGAGCACCGGCCACATCCTCTACCACTTCGGCAGGAAGGACCGGCTCCTGCTCGAAGTCCTCGCATGGAGCCAGGCGGACCTCTGGGCCCGGTTCCGGCAGGCCGCCGACCGGGCGGCGTCCCCCGACGAGAAGCTGGACCTGTTCGTCCGCTTCTACCTGCCCAGTCACCAGGGCGACGAACGCTACGCGCTGTGGACGCAGGTGCTGGCCCAGCGCCACGACGAAGCGGGTCGGCAGGTCCTCACCGAGCTGCTGGACGGCTGGGACGAGCGCCTGGAAGCCATCCTCCGTGAGGGCCGGGACTCGGGGCACTTCGCCGACGTGGACCTCCCCGAGTTCACCATCCGTGCCGTGGCCATGCTGAGCGGGCTCTCCGAGGACGTGATGTTCGGGCGGTCCCGCTGGCGGCACACCTCCCCGCACGCGTTTGCCCTGTCCGCCCTCCGGCGCGAACTGCGTCCTGCCGGTCGGGAGTGACGACGGGGGAGCCCTGCTCGGTTCGGTCCGGTTCGCGGCGCCGGACGGCGGACGCGGAGGGCTCCTCGGACCGTGCTCAGTCGACCGGCTTGCCGGGCTGGTCGTGGGTGGCGCAGTGGATCCCGCCGCCGGTGGCGATGGTGTCGATGTTCACCTGTACGACGTCCCGCTTGGGAAAGTGCTCCCGCAGGATTCCCCGTGCCCGGTCGTCGGCCTTCCTGTCGCCGAACTTGGGCATGTAGACCGCGTCGTTGCCGACGTAGAAGTTCGCGTAGGT
The DNA here is from genome assembly GCF_040702165.1 of Streptomyces sp. NPDC086147. Taxonomy (NCBI): domain Bacteria; kingdom Bacillati; phylum Actinomycetota; class Actinomycetes; order Kitasatosporales; family Streptomycetaceae; genus Streptomyces; species Streptomyces sp. NPDC086147. The sequence goes on from NZ_JBFBJO010000004.1 coordinate 485,458, forward strand.
CGACAGGAAGTCGTCGCTGTAGCCGGGGATCCGGTCGGGGTCGGGCTGCGGGAGGTCGATGACCTCGAAGGGGCGGCCCCGCGCGTCGGTCGCCTCGCTCAGTACGGACATGGCCTGGTCCGAGGAGCGGGACCAGGAGTCGGCGGGCATCCCCGGGAAGGCTCGGTCCAGCAGGATCACCCCGGGGGCCGTGAACCGCACGAGACTGTCGACGTGGGCGTCGGTGATGTCCTCGCCCCGCACGCCCTTCAGCCAGATCACCTTCTCCATGCCCAGGAGTTCCTTGAGCTCGGCCTCGATTCGGTCGCGGCTCTTGCCGCGGTTGCGGTTGTCGTTGACGATCGAGCTCTCGGTGATCAGCAGGGTCCCCTCGCCGTCGGTCTCGAACGAGCCGCCCTCGGCGACGAGGGGCGCCTCGACGCGGGGAATCCCGTACTTCGCGAGCAGGGCTTCGCCGACCCGGCCGTCGTTGGTGTGCACCTGCTTGCCGCCCCAGCCGTTGAAGTGGAAGTCGACGCCGACGACCTCTCCCTCCTCCTCGACGAACACCGGGACGGTGTCGCGGGCCCACAGGTCGTCGACGGGCAGCGGAATCACCTCGACGCCGGAACCGCACTGCTTCTGGGCCGCGGCCCGCTGGTCCGGCCGCGCCATCATCACGACGTACTCGTACTCCGCGATGGCCCGTGCGACGCGCGCGATGTCCTGCCGTACGTAGGGGAGGTCGTCCTCCCAGACGGACTCCAGGGCCGGCCAGGACATGAAGGTGCGGGCGTGGCTCTCCCACTCGGCGCCCAGGCGGCGGCCCCCGCCCGTCCGGCCGGCGCTGCTCGCGGGGGAGGAGCCGGCCGTGGGGGAGGAGCCGGCCGACCTGCCGGGATCGCCGGGCCCGCAGGCCGCGGCACCGAAGGCGAGCGCGCCGACTCCGAGGATCGCTCGCAGGGCCGAGCGGCGGGAGGAGAGGAAGTCGGACATCGGGGTCTCCGATCGTGAACGTGTGCGGCGAGGCGTTCGGTGACGACGGGCGTCGTGCGAGAGGAGGGGTGTCGATCGCGGCCCGTCACCGGGGCGGGTTCACGCGCTGCCCAAGGACAGGGTGCATCCGACGCCCCGGAAATCGCCTCCACCGCAAGGGCGGGTACGGCCTTCGTGTCGCCACTCTGGCACTGACTGATAATTCAGTCAAACTCGATGTCGCCATCCGGTCCGCCGGGGGACGGGGGCGTGCGGTCCGCTCCTCGGCCCCCGTCAGCGGCTCAGGCGCTCGATCTCGACCGAGACGGCCTCTCTCACCAGCTCGTGGGCGTGGGGGAGGGGCAGGGCGCCGCTCAGCCAGCGGGTGCTGAGCCCTTCCAGCAGGCCGGTGAGCCGTTCCGCGGAGGCCGCGAGGGCCGGCGCCGGGGCCGTGGGGCGGACGCGGCCCAGCAGGTCCGCGACGTCGTGGATCCACGTCAGGGTGGCCCGGGCGAGGTCTCCGCGCAGTTCAGGTTCGAAGACCGCGCTGGCCCGCAGCTCCCCCCAGGCGATGCTGTTCTCGCGGACCTCGGGGACGTCCTGGAACTCCAGAAGGAGGGACTGCTCCAGCTCCTGCCGGGCGTCGCGGGGACCGGTGGTGTCGTCCCCGTCGCAGGTGTACCGGTCGGCCCGGTCGCTGATGAACTCAAGGGTGTGGCGAAGGGTGCCGGCCCGGTCCTTGAAGTGGTAGTAGACCAGCGCGGTGGACACCCCGGCCTCGGCCGCCAGCGTCTCCATGCGCAGTCCGCGCACCCCGTGCCGGGCTATGACCCGGGCGGCGCCCTCCAGGATGGCCCTTCTGCGGTCGGTCGCCACGCGTTCCCCTCCTGAAGCGGTCTGAATCGACAGTGTCGCATATTGACTGAATCTTTAGTTAGAGTCACTGTGTGCGGATCCGATCGGCCGCCCCGCCACGGCCGTCCCATCTTGGCCGCCCCGCGTCGGCCGTCCCGCCTCGGCAGCCCGCTTCGGCAGCCCCGCGTCGGCCGTCCCGCCCCGGCCGCTTCGTATCGTCGAAAGAGTCCTCACATGTCCGCTCAGCCTTCCGGTGACCGGCCCGCCCACGCGGCGCTGTCGGCCGACGACCCCCGCGAGATCGGCGGCTACCGACTCCACGCCCGACTGGGCTCGGGCGGCATGGGCGTGGTGTACCTGGCCCACACCCCCGGCGGTCGCCCGATCGCGCTGAAGGCGGTGCGGGAGGACTTCGCGGGCGATCCCGCGTTCCGGCGGCGCTTCGCCCAGGAGGTGGCCAGCGCGCAACGCATCCACGGCCTCTTCACCGCCCAGGTGGTCGACTCGGGCGTGGACGCCCCGACCCCGTGGCTCGCCACCGCCTACGTTCCCGGGCCGTCCCTCCAGCAGGTGGTCCAGCACCACGGCCCGCTGCCGGTGCGAACCGTCCTGCTCCTGGTGGCCGGCATCGCCGAGGCCCTGGAGGCGATCCACCGGGCCGGCGTCGTCCACCGCGACCTCAAGCCGGCCAACGTGCTCATCGCCGAGGACGGACCCCGCGTCATCGACTTCGGCATCGCGCGTGCGGCCGACGCCGGCGCGTTGACCGGTACGGGGCTGCGGATCGGGACCGCGGCGTTCATGGCGCCCGAACAGGCGCTGGGGCGCACGGTGTCCTCGGCGACCGACGTCTTCGCGCTCGGGGCGCTCGTCGCGTACGTGTCGAGCGGGGAGGTCCCCTTCGGGGCGGGACCGGAGCCGACGGCGCTCTACCGGGTGGTCCACGAACAGCCCGACCTCACCCGTGTGCCCCACGACCTGCGGGACCTCGTCGCCCGGTGCCTGGCCAAGCGGCCGGAGGACCGCCCGGAGACGGCGGACCTGATCGCGGCCGTCCACGCACATCCGCTGGTGGGGCCCCGGCCGGAGTTCACCGACGGCTGGCTGCCCCGATCGATCGGCGGCGAGGTGACGGGACGGGCGGGGACGGCGGAGTGGCCGGTGCCGGTGCACGCGCACGCCACCCTCACCGCTCCGGAACCCCCTCCATCTCCTGCCGCTCCCGAAGCCGCGGTCGTTCCCCCTCCGCGTCGGGCGAGGAGGCGCGAGCGGCGTACGGTTCTGATGCTTCCGGCGGCGTTCGCGGTCCTCGCCCTCGTCGGCGGTGCCGTCCATCTGCTCGCTCCCTCCCGGGGGGCCGGCGGACCGGCCGGGGGGAAGGAGGGCGGTCCCGCCCGGCCGGTCTCGTACGCGTTCGGCGACGAGGTCGAACTGACCTCGCCCGACGGCACGTACGAGTTCGACCTGAAGGCCGGGAAGGTGGTTCCCGCGGATACGGCCTCCTGGTACCTGGCGCGCGACGCCTCGGAGTTCGTGCTGCCCGAGGACGGCGACGCCTTCGTCCCGGCGGGACACGAGCTCGGTCCGGCCGACTGCGTACGGGGCATCGAGACGGGTCCGGTCACCCGGATCGCCTATGCGGACCTGGCCGACGAGCGTCCCTTCTGCGTCCGCAGCCCCGACGAGCGGGACATCGTCATAGTGCGGCTGGTGGAGGCTCGGCCCGACGGGCCGGTCACCGCGTCGTTCGAGCGCCATCACCGCGAGTAGCGGCTCGCGACCGTCGCCTCGTCCGACCGGCACGACGTCCGGCGTGTGTGCACTCGGCCTCCTCCGTCACTGGTCAGGGCCGTGATTACGCGGGCGAGGGGGCCCGGTAGGGTTCGGGCCATGGCGTCTCGCAGCACTCAGATTCTCGAAGCCGCCGCCCGGGTGATCGCCCGGCGCGGGGTCCGTGGCCTGCGCGTGGAGGAACTGGCCGCCGAGGCGGGCGTGTCCACCGCGCTCATCTACTACCACTTCAAGGACCGCACCGGGATCCTGCTCAAGACGCTGGAGTTCATCAACGACCGCGCCGAGCGCTACACCACCCATCGCGATCCGGACGCCGAGCCGCTGAGCCCCCGTGAGGAACTGGACCAGACGCTCCTGCTGGAACTCCAGGACACCACCGAGGTCAGGGAGAACAGCAGCGCCTGGGGCGAGTTGCGGGCCAGCGCCGTCTTCGACGAGGTCCTGCGCGAAGACCTGGCACGCGCCACCCTGGTCTGGATCCAGGAGGTGGCGGCCCTGCTGGGCGGTGTCCGGCCGACGGCCCCGGCGGCCGCCCTCGCCGCCTCCGCCGAACGGCTCACCGCCCTCCTGGAGGGGCTGAGCATGCGCTGGCTCAGCGGCACTCTCCAGATCTCCCACGCCCGGACCCTGATGAGCGAGGCCATCGAGGCCGAGGTCGAACGACTGGGCCGTACGGACGCCCCCCGCTGACCTGGCCTGACCAGAATTTCAATAATCACGCCACCGAAGCCGCCCTCCCGGGTCACTCCACCGGGAGGGCGGCCTTTTCATTGCTCCAAAACTCCCATAAGTACTTAAAAGTGAGCCGCTCGACGGGGGAAATCTTGCCATCGCGACCCTTGACTGAATTTTCAGTCGGGGGCAGGATTCTGTTCACACCGCGTACCCGTCCCCGCGCCCCGGCCGGAGCGAGCCGGCCACTGCCGACGGGTGCTTCTGGCGAGACGAAGAGAGACCCGTGATGACTGCGTTCCGTATGCCCGCCGAGTGGTCCGAGCACGAGGGGTGTCTGATGGCCTGGCCCGTCCGTGAGGACCTGTGGGGCGGCGTGCTCGACGACGCCAAGGAGGAGTACGCGAACGTCGCCCGGGCCGTCGCCGCGTTCGAGCCGGTGACCATGGTCGCGCCCCCCGGCCACGGCGAGGAGGCCGCGAAGCGGTGCGGCCCGGAGGTCGCGGTGGTGGAGATGGCCCAGGACGACTCCTGGTTCCGCGACTCCGCCCCGCTCTTCGTGCTCGACGGCCACGGCAACCGCGCCGGAGTGGACTTCCGCTTCAACGCCTGGGGCCGCAAGCACCACCCCTACGACTCCGACGACCGGATCGGCGCCCTCCTCCTGGAGCACCTCGGGATCGAGCGCGTCCACTCCGACATGGTCCTGGAGGGCGGGGCGATCACCGTCGACGGCGAAGGCACGCTGATCACCACCGAGCAGTGCCTGCTGCACCCCAACCGCAACCCGGGAATGGACCGGAACGCGATCGAGGCGGAGCTGAAGTCCCGGCTCGGCGTCGAGAAGGTGGTGTGGCTCCCGTACGGAGGCCTCCTCGACACGGAGACCGACGGGCACGTCGACGGCGTCTGCGCCTTCGCCGCCCCCGGCAGGGTCGTCGTCTCCCTGCCCGCCGATCCCGACCACCCCGACCACGCCCGCATGCGGGCCAACCGCGCGGTCCTGGAGGCCACCACCGACGCCCGCGGCCGGCGGTTCGAGATCGTCGACGTCCCGCAGACCGCGTTCACCGGCATCGGCGGCGCCGAGGTCGAGGTGTCCTACCTCAATTACTACGTGGCCAACGGCGGCGTCGTCGTCCCGGTGGCCGGCCTGCCCCAGGACGACGAGGCCCTCGCGGTCATCGCCGCGGCGTACCCCGGACGGAAGGTCGTCGGGGTGCGGGCGCCCGCCATCGCCTTCGGCGGCGGTGGAGTGCACTGCATCACCCAGCAGATCCCCGCCGCGACCGCGACCGCGACCGCCTGAACCGACGCCGAACCGCTCCGGGAAGGGCCGCACCCACGGTCTTCCCTCACCGCACCCACGGCCTTCCCCACCGCACCCACGGCCCTTCCCCCGCCGCACCACCCACGGCCCTCCCCGCCGCACCCCTCACGGAAAGAGAGCGCGACGATGACCCCACCCCGGCCCCCCGGCGGACGGCGCCCGCCCGGCAGACGCGGACGCGTCACCGCGACGACGGCCGCCCTGACCTGCCTCGCCGCCCTCGCGGCCTGCTCCGGTCCCCCCAGGGACCCGGGCGTCACCGGAAAGGAGGTCGCACTCTCCACCAGCACGCCCCGGGCCCGCGGCGAGATCGACTCCTTCACCTGGGCCGTGTACGCCGAGCCGCCCACCCTCGACCACACGATGGCCTTCGACTACCCGCAGAACACGATCCTGTCCAACGTGTGCGAGAGCCTCATGCGCTGGACACCGGGGCTCGCCCTCGAACCGGGCCTTGCCCGCAGGGCGTCCAACCCCACCCCCACCACCTGGGTCTACGACCTGCGTCCGGGCGTGCGCTTCCACGACGGCAGGACGATGACCGCCGACGACGCGGTCCACAGCCTGAACCGGCAGCGGGACCCGGCCAACGCCGCCGCCTGGGCGCAGAGCTTCCAGAACGTCGCCGCCGTACGCAAGACCGGCCCGCTCCAGATCACGGTCGACCTGAGGAAGCCCGACTCCCAGTTCCCCCAGTACATGGCCACCGCCGCGGGCGTGATCACCTCCAAGGCCGGCGTCGAGGCGGCGGGCAGGGACTACGGCACCACCGGCGGCCTCGCCTGCACCGGCCCGTTCGAGCTCGGCACGTGGCGCAAGGGCCAGTCGATCGAGCTCGAACGCTTCGACGGCTACTGGGGGACTCGGGCCAAGGCGAAGAAGGCCGTCTTCCGGTTCCTCACCGACCCCTCGGCCCGCACCAACGCCCTGCTCAGCGGCGAGGCCGACGGCGGCTACCTCATCCCCACCGAGAGCTACGGCCGCCTGCGCGAGAGCGGGGTGGGCACCCTGTACTTCGGGGAGGGCCTGAGCACGGTCAACGTCAACATCACGAACATGCGGGGCCCGCTCGGCGACGTCCGCGTACGCCGCGCGCTGTCCCTGGCCCTCGACCGGTCCGGATTCGTGAAGGCCGGCCTCGGCGGCGCGGGCACCGCCACCGGCTCCCTCACCACCCGCGCCGCCTGGGCGGGCGCCTCGGAGCAGACCCGGCGGGCCGCCTTCGCGTCGCTGCCGCCCACCGCGCCGGACCTCCGGAAGGCGAAAGCACTGATCGAGGAGGCCGGCGCCACGGGCAAGACCCTGACCGTCGCCACCAGCGCCATCGGCCAGGACGTCTCCCTCCTGGCCACGGCGGTCCAGGCCGCCGGCACCCGGATCGGCCTCGACATACGCCTCAGGACCATCGCCCCCAACGCCTTCACCGCCCTGTTCACCGACCCCGGGGCCCGCGAGGGCATCGACATGTTCCCGCTCACCTCGTACAACTCGATCACCGACCCGCTCGACCTGCTGACGAACTTCAAGACCGGCGCCTACCTGAACTTCGCGGGCTACAGCGACAAGGGGTACGACACCCTCGTCGACCGGGCCACCTCCGTCTACCGGCCCGAACAGCGCATGAGGATCGAGGTCGAGCTCCAGAAGCACGCCGCCCGGCAACTGCTGTGGATCCCGGTCGCCGAGTGGCCCACCGCCCTCTTCCTCAACAAGAGGATCACCGGAGCCCCCGCCACCATCGCCTACCTGTACCACCCGTGGGCCGCCGACGTGGGGGCCGCGCGGTGAGCTTCACGAGATTCGCCGTGCGGCGCGTCGCGGAGATGGCGGCCACCCTGCTCACCGCCTCGTTCGTGGTCTTCGGCGCCATGTACCTCGCACCGGGCAGTCCGGCGAGCTTCCTGCTCTCGGGACGGTCCGCCTCGCCGGAGGCACTCGCCGCGATCAACGCCCAGTACCACCTGGACGATCCGTTCCTCGTCCGCTACCTCCACTGGCTCGGCGACGTCCTCCAGGGGGACTTCGGGCGCTCCCTCACCTACCGCACCGACGTCTCCCGGCTCCTCGCCGACCGCCTCCCCACCACCCTGCTGCTCGTCGCGATGGCGCTGGTCGTGGTCGTGGTGATCGGCCTGGTCCTGGGCTGGATCGGCGCCGTACGCGGCGGAGCCACCGACTCCACGATCCTCGTCGGGACCACGCTCGCCGTCGGCACCCCGTCCTTCGTCGCGGCCGTGCTCCTCCAGGCGCTGTTCGCGGTCGAGCTGGGATGGTTCCCCAGCGGCGGCGCCGGAGACGGCTTCCCGGACCGGCTCCGGCACCTGACGCTGCCCGCGATCGCCCTCGCCCTCTACCTGATCGGCATGCTCGCCCGCGTCACCCGCTCCGCCATGCTCGAAGCGCTCGACGGCGAACACGTCACGGTCGCCCGCAGCCGGGGCGTGCCCGAGGGACGGGTCGTCCGCCGCCACGTCTTCCGCAACGCGCTCGGCACCGTCCTCACCACCGGCGGACTGATCGTCTCCACCCTGCTCGTCTGCACGATCCTCGTCGAGACCGCCTTCAGCGTCGGAGGCGTCGGCCAGCTCCTGGAACTGTCCACCACCACCAAGGACTTCCCGACCGTCCAGGCCGTCTCCCTCGTCGTCGTGGCCCTGTTCATGACGGTGAACCTGATCGTCGACCTCCTCCTGCCCCTGGTCGACCCGCGCGTCACCCTCGGATCGAGGAGTTCCTCCCCATGACCGCCGTCCTGACCCGCCGGCCCGGCCTCGCCAGGATCCGCACGGCCGGGTCCCCGCTGTACCTGATTTGTCTCGGCCTGGTCGTGCTCGTCACCGCCGCCGCCCTCCTCGCGCCCTGGGCGGCGCCCCACGACCCCAACGCGGTCGACCTCGGCGACGCCCTGGCCGGCCCCTCCGCCGAGCACCCGCTCGGCAGGGACGCGGCCGGCCGCGACACCCTCTCCCGGCTGCTCCTCGGAGCCCGCACCTCACTCCTCGGACCCCTCGGAGTCGTGGCCTTCTCCACCCTCGCCGGAGTCGTCGTCGGCACCGCTGCCGCCTGGCGCGGCGGATGGCTGGACTCCGTCCTGTCCCGCAGCACCGAACTCGTCTTCGCGTTCCCCGGCATGCTCCTGGCGATCCTGATCATCTCGGTGTACGGCGAAGGGCTGCCGGCCCCCGTCCTCGCGCTCTCCGTCGCCTACCTGCCGTACGTCAGCCGGCTCACCCGCTCCCTGGTCCTGGCCGAACGCGAACGCCCGTACGTCAGCGCCTACCGGGTCCAGGGCCACTCGGCCCTCCAGATCTGCCTGCGCCACGTCCTGCCCAACATCGCGCCCGTCGTCCTCGCCCAGTCCACCATCAACTTCGGCTACGCGCTCATGGACCTCGCCGGACTGTCCTTCCTCGGCCTCGGCGTGCCCGCGCTCACCCCCGACTGGGGCCGCATGGTCTTCGACGGCCAGACCGCGGTCCAGCACGGCTACCCGCTGTCCGCGATCCTGCCCTGCGTCCTCGTCGTGCTGACCGTCGTCGCCTTCAACGTGGTCGGAGAACGCTGGGCCGACCGCGTCGCCAGGAGGGACCGATGAACACACTCGACATCCAGGGGCTGCGCGTCACGCTGCCCGGCACGGCCCGCCCGGTGCTCGACGGCGTCGACCTGTACGTCGCCGTCGGCGAGACCGTCGCCCTCGTCGGCGAGTCCGGCTCCGGCAAGAGCCTCACCTCGCGCAGCGTCCTGGGCCTGCTGCCGCCCGGAGCCGCGGTCGAAGGCGCCGTCCGCGTCCACGGACGGGACGTGCTCACCCTGAACGCCGAGGAACTGCGGGCCCTGCGCACCGGCACGGTGTCCATGATCTTCCAGGACCCGCGCGCCGCCCTCAACCCGCTGCGCCGCATCGGCGACTTCCTCACCGAGAGCGTGACCCTCACCGGGACCATGGGCCGGCCGGAAGCCACCGCGCGCGCCGTCGAACTCCTCGAAGCGGTCGGCCTGGACGCCTCCGCGCTGCGCAAGTACCCCGGCCAGGTCTCCGGCGGCATGCTGCAACGCGTCATGATCGCGGCCTCGCTCATGGGCGACCCCGCCCTCCTGCTCGCCGACGAACCGACCACCGCGCTCGACGTCACCACCCAGGCCGAGGTCGTCGCCCTCCTCGCGGAACTGCGCGAACGCTTCGGCACCGGCCTCCTCTTCGTCACCCACGACCTCGACCTGGCCGCCGCCATCAGCGACCGCGTCTACGTCATGTACGCCGGCCGGATCGCGGAGAGCGGCCCCGCCGAAGCCCTCTTCGCCCGCCCCCGGCACCCCTACACCTCGGCGCTGCTCGCCTCCACCCCCCGCCTGGACGCCCCCCGGGGCAGGCTCACCGCCATCCACGGCCAACCCCCGGACCTGCGCCGGGAACTCACCGGCTGCCCGTTCGCCGACCGCTGCCCGCTGGCCACGGAGATCTGCGACCTGAGCGCCCCCGACCCGAGCCCCGCCGCCGGGCTGCCGCTCCACCGGGCCGCCTGCCACCACGGCGACCTGCTCGAAGGGAGACACGCCGATGCCTGAGAACGTACTGGAGGCCGTCGGACTCGACCGCTCCTTCGGCGGCGTCCGAGCCGTGGACGACGTGTCGTTCACCCTCCCCGAAGGCGGCTCCCTGGGCATCGTCGGCGAGTCCGGCTCCGGCAAGACCACCACCGCCCGGATCGTCGTCGGCCTGGAACGGGCCGACGCGGGCGAGGTCCGCGTACGGGGCCGGGTCCGCGACCCGCGAGGCCGGGGCCGGGCCCGGCGCCTGGCCCGCGCCCGGGAGGTCCAGATGGTCTTCCAGGACCCGTACCTCTCCCTCGACCCCAGGACCAGCGTCGAGGACGTCCTGCGCGAGACCCTCCGCCTGCACTTCCCCGGAACCGACCACGACCGGCGCGTCCGGGAACTCCTCGACCAGGTCGGCCTGGGGACCCGCGCCGCCGACGCGCGGCCTCGCCGGCTCTCCGGCGGCCAGCGCCAGCGCGTCGCCCTCGCCCGCGCCCTCGCCGTCGAACCGGCCGTCCTCGTCCTGGACGAGGCCGTCGCCGCCCTCGACGTGTCCGTACAGGCGCAGATCCTCAACCTGCTCGCCGACATCCGCGAGGAGACCGGTGTCGGCTACCTGTTCATCACCCACGACCTCGGCGTGGTCCGGTGCGTCACCGACGAGATCGTCGTCATGCGCCGGGGCGCCGTCGTCGAGGCCGGCCCCACCGCCGAGGTGCTCGCCGCGCCCCGACACCCCTACACACGGCTCCTGATGGAGTCCGTGCCCCGCCCCGGCTGGGATCCCCGGGCGATCGCCGCCGCCCGCCGGGCCCTCTGACGACCCGGCCGGGCCGGGTCCACGCCGCTCGCCCGCGATCCGCCCGCGAGCGCTCGCCGCAACAGGAGGTCACCATGAACGACCGCCCCACCCGCCGCCCCTCGCGCGGAGGCCCGAACAGACGGGGATTCCTCACCGCCGCCGGAGCGACCGCCGTCGGCGCGGCCCTCGCGGCGTCCCTCCCGGGCAGGGCCGGCGCGGCCGCCGACGCCTTCCGCGTCCCGGTGGAGGACGTCCGCCACACCCGTACGTGGATGGCCTGGCCCGACAGCACCGCCATCTGGTCCAACAGGCTGAGCGGAGTGCAGGCGGACATCGCCCTGATCGCCCGCACGATCGCGAAGTACGAGCCGGTCGTCATGTGCGCCAACTCCGGCAGCGCCGCCAGGGCCCGCTCGCTCTGCGGCTCCTCGGTCACCGTCATCGGCTCCATCCCCGTCGACGACTGCTGGATGCGCGACACCGGACCCGTCTTCCGGACCGACGGCCGGGGCGGCCTCGACGCCGTCGGCCTCAACTTCAACGGCTGGGGGAACAAGCAGACCCACGCCAGGGACAACCTCGTCGCCGGACGGATCGCCTCCTACGCCGGCGTACCGATCACCTACGCCGGCCTCGTCGGCGAGGGAGGCGCCGTCGAACAGGACGGCGCCGGCACCCTCATGGCCACCCGCAGCAGCCTCGTGAACCGCAACCGCAACCCCGGAATGACCGAACGCCAGGTGGAGTCCGCCATGCTGGCGGCGTACGGCGCCTCCAAGGTCATCTGGTTCGACGGCGTCCGCGGCCAGGACATCACCGACGACCACGTCGACGCCACGTCCCGCTTCCTCGCCCCCGGCGAGGCCCTGGTCCAGATGCCCCTCGCGTCCGACGACGACGCCTACGCCCGCGACGCGCGCCGGCAGTACGCCGTCCTGTCCGCCTCGACGTCCGCCGACGGCGTCCCGATGGACACGATGCGCCTCCAGGGCCCGGACTACGGGAAGATCCGCTCCACCCACCCGGACTTCCTCGCCTCCTACGCCAACTTCTACCTCTGCAACGACGCCGTCATCAGCGCCCACTTCGGCGACCAGCGCGCGGACGCGGCCGCGAAGGCGACCCTGGCCAGCCTCTACCCGGACCGCGTGATCGAGCAGCTGAACATCGACCGCCTCGGCACGGGCGGCGGCGGCATCCACTGCGTCACCCAGCAGCAGCCGGTCCGCTGACACCCCGCACGACCACCGGTGCGGCGACGGCCTTCGTCGCCGCACCGGCCGGTTGTGCGCTGTCGTGCCAGCCCCCGGGCGCAGGAAGTCAACGCGGCCGACCGGGTCGCTCGTAGCTTCGAGGAGTGCCGAGCCGCGGACGCGGCGGGCACATCACCGAACGCTTCGAGAGGACCCCTCATGTTCGACATCGACAAGGTGCAGGCCGCCCCGGGCAAGGACCTGCTCACGTCCGACAACGCGGTCATGCTCTTCGTGGACCACCAGCCGCAGATGTTCTTCGGCACCGGCAGCGGCGACCGCGCCGCGATCATCAACAGCACCGTGGGCCTCGCCAAGGCGGCGCAGGCGTTCGACGTTCCGGCCGTCCTGACCACGGTCGCCGCCGAGTCGTTCTCCGGGCACCTGATGCCGCAGCTCGCCGAGGTGTTCCCCGAGAACGAGATCATCGACCGCACCACCATGAACGCCTGGGAGGACGAGGCGCTCGTCGCGGCGGTCAGGGCGACCGGCCGCAGGAAGATCGTCCTGTCGGGCCTGTGGACCGAGGTCTGCCTCGTGCTGCCCGCGCTCTCGGCGCTTGAGCAGGGGTACGAGGTGTACGTGGTGACCGACGCCTCCGGCGGCGTCAGCCCGGCCGCCCACGAGCACGCGCTGCAGCGGATGACCGCCGCCGGCGCGGTGCCGGTGACCTGGGTCCAGGTCCTCCTGGAGCTCCAGCGCGACTGGGCGCGTCAGGAGACGTACGGAGCGGTCATGGAGATCGTCAAGGCCCACGCGGGCGCGTACGGCCTGGGCGTCGTGTACGCGCAGAGCGTCATCGGCGCGCACGCGGCCGGCTGACCCCCTTGGACACCGGCCTTCTGATCCTGCGTCTGCTGGTGGGACTGCTCGTCGCCGGCCACGGTGTGCAGAAGGTCAGCTCGCACCTGGGCGGCAGGGGACTTGCGGGCGGCACGGAGGAGTTCCGCGCCGACGGCTTCCGGGGCGGTGCCCTCACCGCCCTGGCGGCGGGCGGTGGCCAGATCGGATCGGGCCTGCTGCTCGCGGCCGGCCTCCTGACCCCGCTCGCCGCCACCGGGGTCATCGGGGTGATGACGGTCGCGCTCACCGTGAAGTGGCGCCACGGGCTCTGGGTGCAGAACGACGGCTACGAGTACCCGCTCGTCCTCATCGGCACCGCCGCCGCCCTCGCCGCCACCGGCCCCGGCACCCGTTCCCTCGACGCGGCCCTCGGCCTCACGCCGTACCCGCCGTGGTGGGCCGCCCTCGCGCTCGCCGCCGGTCTCGGCAGCGGTCTGCTCACCCGGCTCCTCCTGCACCGGCCGGCCCCGGCGGCGCCGCACGCCGCCGCCCCCGACGGACGCTGAGCGCCCGGCGCGGACCGATCCCGGCCGCCCGCGCACACCCGGCCGGGCGGCCGGGCCCTCCCCCCTTTTCCCTCTCCCGAACAGGAGCACCCGATGGACGTCCTCACGACCCCGCACGGCGGCGGTCAGCCGCTGCTGCACCAGAAGGGCGCCGAGATCCAGGCGTTCGGCACGCTCAAGCAGTTGCCGATCGGTCTCGGACACGACACCCGCATGTACGCCTGCCAGCGCCTCAACCGTGTCCTCGCCGACACGCAGATCCTCCACTCCCTCTACAAGAAGCACCACTGGCTCATGCGCGGGGCGACCTTCTACTCGCTCCACCTGATGCTGGACAAGCACGCGGAGGCCCAGCTGGCCATCGTGGACGCGCTGGCCGAGCGGGTCCAGAGCCTCGGCGGCGTGGCCGTCGGAGACCCGCGCCACGTCGCGGAGCTGACGGCGATCCCCCGCCCGCCGGACGGCGTCGAGCCGGTGCCCGTCATGCTGTCGCGGCTGCTCGACGCGCACGAGCGCATCCTGACCGACGCCCGTGACGCCGCCGCCCGGCTGTCCGGGGAGGGCGACGAGGGCAGCGCCGACCTGCTCGTCTCCGACGTGATCCGCACCGGCGAGGCGCAGGTGTGGTTCCTGGCCGAGCACCTCGTGGACACCCCCCTGGTGCGCGGCTGACGGACACGTACGCCGTCGGCGCCGCCCCCCCTCGTCCGTCCCGGACACCCCTCGTACATCGCGGACATCCCCCGTCCGCCCCGGAAAGACCAGAAAGAGAACGAACCCCATGAAGAACCGTCCGGTCCTCGAACCCGCCGCCCAGGCCTTCGCCGACGCCACCGCCCGGCCGCCCTTCCTCCACGAGATCCCCGTCGCGGACGGCCGCAAGGCCGTCGACGGCGTCCAGAGCGGCGAGGGAGTCCCGCTGCCCGACGTCGACGAGGAATGGATCACCGTCCACGGCGGCCCCACCGGCGACGTCCGCGCCCGGATCGTCCGCCCCCGCGGCGCCACCGGCCCGCTCCCCGTCATCCTCTACATCCACGGCGCGGGCTGGGTCTTCGGCAACGCCCACACCCACGACCGGCTCGTCCGCGAACTCGCCGTCGGCACCCGCGCGGCCGTCGTCTTCCCCGAGTACGACCTCTCGCCCGAGGCGCGCTACCCCGTCGCCGTCGAGCAGAACTACGGCGTCGCCCAGTGGATCGCCCGCGAAGGACACCACAAGGACCTCGACGGCACCCGGCTCGCCGTCGCGGGCGACTCGGTCGGCGGCAACATGACCGCCGCCCTCACCCTCATGGCCAAGCAGCGCGGCGACGTCCGCCTCGCCCACCAGGTCCTCTTCTACCCGGTCACCGACGCGAGCTTCGACACCGACTCCTACCAGCAGTTCGCCGAGGGCTACTTCCTGCGGCGCGACGCCATGCGGTGGTTCTGGGACCAGTACACGACCGACGAGACCGAGCGCGCCCTGATCACCGCCTCCCCGCTGCGCGCCACCATCGAGCAGCTCACCGGCCTGCCGCCCGCCCTCGTCGTCACCGCCGAGGCCGACGTCCTGCGCGACGAGGGCGAGGCGTACGCGGCGAAGCTCCGCGCCGCCGGAGTGCCCGTCACCGCCCTGCGCGTCCAGGGGACCATCCACGACTTCGTCATGCTCGACGCGCTGCGCGAGACGCGGGCCGCGGAACTCGCCATCGGTCTCGCCACCGACACCCTCCGCAGGGCCCTCGCGTGACCGGGCCGTCGACGAGCATGCCGGTGGCGGGCCTCGTCCCCGCCGCCCGGCGGGAACCCGCGCACGCCGACCTCCTTGTCCGCAACGCCAAGGTGTTCACCGGCGACCCCGCCCGCCCCGAGGCCCGCGCCGTCGCGATCCGCGACGGCCGGATCGCCGCCCTCGGCGACGACCACGACCTCGCCCCCCTCGTCGGGCCGGGCACGAGGGTCGTGGACGCGCTGGGCCGCCGGGTCGTCCCCGGCCTCAACGACTCGCACCTGCACGTCATCCGGGGCGGCCTCAACTACGTCCTGGAGCTGCGCTGGGACGGGGTGCGCAGCCTCCGCGACGCCCTCGCCATGCTGCGCGAACAGGCCGGCCGCACGCCCAGGGGGCAGTGGATCCGGGTGGTCGGCGGCTGGACCGCCGAGCAGTTCGCCGAACGCAGGATGCCGACCGTCGCCGAGCTGAACGCCGCCGCTCCCGACACCCCGGTCTTCGTCCTGCACCTGTACCAGTCGGCGCTGATGAACCGGGCCGCCGTCAAGGCCGCGGGATTCACCCGGGAGACCCCCGACCCCCGGGGCGGGCAGATCGTCCGGGGCCGGGACGGCGAACCGAACGGGGTGCTCCTCGCCGCGCCGGGCGCCCTGATCCTCTACTCGACCCTGGCCAAGGCCCCGGCCCTCGACGAGGCCGGAAAACGCACGTCGACGCGTCACTTCCTGCGTGAACTCAACCGCTTCGGGCTCACCTCGGCGGTCGACGCGGCCGGTGGGTTCCAGAACTTCCCCGGCGACTACGCCACGGTCGCCGACCTGGCCCGGTCGGGGGAGCTGTCGCTGCGGATCGCCTACCACCTGTTCCCGCAGACGGCCGGGCAGGAGCTCGCCGACCTCAAGCGCTGGACCGAGACGGTCAAGCCCGGGGACGGCGACGAGTGGCTCCGGCTCAACGGCGCGGGCGAGAACCTGACCTGGGCCGCCGCCGACTTCGAGAACTTCTCCGAGCCACGGCCCGTACTCGCCGACGGCTACGAGGCCGAGTTCGAGAAGGCGGTCCGGCTCCTGCTGGAGAACGGCTGGGGATTCCGGCTCCACGCGACCTACGACGAGACGATCCGGCGCGACCTGGCCGTCTTCGAGAAGCTCGCCGCGGAGGGGCTCTTCCCCGGCGGCAACCGCTGGCTCTTCGACCACGCGGAGACCGTCTCGGCCGAGAGCCTCGACCGGATCGCCGCCCTCGGCGGCGCCGTCTCGGTCCAGAACCGGATGTCCTTCCAGGGCACCGCGTTCCTGGGCCGCTACGGCGCCGAGGCCGCCGCGCACACCCCTCCGGTCCGGGCCATGCTCGACCGCGGCCTGACCGTCGCCGCCGGAACCGACGCGACCCGCGTCTCCTCGTACAACCCGTGGGTCGCCCTCCACTGGCTCGTCACCGGGCGCACCGTCGGCGGCACCGCGCTCTACCCTGCCGGGAACCTGATCGACCGGGAGACCGCGCTGGAGCTGTACACCCGCGGGGGAGCCCGGCTCACCGGCGAGCAGGACGTCAAGGGAATCCTGCGGGAGGGCTGCTACGGCGACCTCGCGGTCCTCTCCGACGACTTCCTCTCCGTGCCCGAGGATGTCATCCCCGGCATCGAGTCCGTCCTCACCGTCGTCGGCGGCCGGATCGTCTACGCGACCGCGGAGTACGAGGGACTCGACGAGGCCGTCCCGCCGGTCACCCCGGAGTGGAGCCCGGTGGCCCACTTCGGCGGCTACCGCAGCGGCGCCCTCCAGGCGTCGCTCGTGGCCGAGGCCGCCGCCGAGTCCGAACTGCACCGCCGCCGGCGCGTCGCGCGCGGCACCGCCCCCGAAGCGGCGCCGTCCTTCGTCGACCCCTGCTTCCAGCACTGAAGGAGAGCCCCACCCGATGTCAGCAGCCTCCCCCGCCGCCGACGGCGGCGACCTCCCGGCATCCCCGCCGGACACGCCCCCGGGACGCCGTTTCGAACCGGACCTCCGGTCGATGACACGGATCAACCTGCGCCCCATCGCCTCACCCATGCCGCTGGGCTTCTTCACGATCGCCATCGCGTCCGTGATGACGGGCTGCCTCCAGCTCGGGCTCCTCGACGAGTCGGCCCGCGCCGCCGTCGCCCTCACCGTGCTGCCGGCCTTCGTCCTCCAGCTCCTGGTGAGCGTCCTGGCCTTCGGCGCCCGTGACGTGATCGCGGCGACGCTGATGGCGGTGTTCGCCGGCAGCTGGCTGCCCTACTCGCTCATCGTGCTCAGCGGCGCGGCCAGCGGCCCGGAGGTCCTCGGCGTCCTCAACCTGGCGCTCCTCTGCTTCGGGGCCCTGATGACCGCCGTGACCCGGCCCAAGCGCGCGCTGTGGCTCGTCCTCGCGGTCTCCCTGCCCCGCTGGGCGGCCACCGGCCTGGCGGGCGTCACCGGCGCCGAATGGCTGACGCGCACGTCCGGTGCGCTCGGCCTCGTGGTGGCGCTCGTCGCGATGTACACCGCGTTCGCCCTGATGCTGGAGGACATGCGCAGCGAGCAGGTCCTGCCCGTCGGCCGCAGCGGCCCCGCCCACCTCGCCGTGGAGGGCGACCTGTCCGTCCAGCTCCGCAACCTGGAACGCCAGGCGGGCGTGCGCCGCACGCTCTGAACGCGTCCACCCCACCACGACCGCACGGGAGTCAGCATGGAACCGCAGGTGACGGACCGGCCCGAGAAGTCCCGGTACGAGATCCTCGCCGGTGACGACGGGGCCGAGACCGCCGGCTTCGCCGAGTACCACCTCTCGGAGGGCGAGATCGCTTTCCTCCACACCGAGATCGACGGCCGGTTCGCCGGCCGGGGCCTGGGCGGTCTCCTCGCCCGGGGCGCGCTCGACGACGCGCGGGCCCGGGGGCTGCGCGTCCTGCCGTACTGCCCCTTCGTCCGGGGCTGGATCGGCAAGCACCCCGAGTACACCGGGCTGGTGCCCGAGGAGAGGCGGGCCCGCTTCGGTCTGTGAGGCACCGCACATCCCCCATCTCCCCGCCTCCCGCCCGTCACGACCTGACGCCCCGACCTGCGGCTTCGCCCGAACGAGCGCCGTATTCTTCCCCCGGGGCGGGAGGAACGAGGGGTTGTGTCCGGGGAGAAGCCGTTCGGGGAGGTTCTGCGCGGTCTGCGGCAGCGGGGCCGCCTGACGATGGAGCAGTTGGCCGAGGCGTCGGGTGTGAGCGTCCGGGCCGTCGGCGACATGGAGCGGGGGCGCAGCCGGGCTCCCCAGCGACGCACGGTGGTGGCACTGGCGGACGGGCTGGGGCTCGCGGACACGGAGCGGACGGCGCTGCTGGCCGCGGCGCGAGCGGCCCGTCCGGCGGCGCCCGCGGTCACGGCCGCGGGATCCGCCGTGCCCCCGGCACCCGTCGGGGACTTCACGGGGCGCGAACCGGAGCTGGCCCTCCTGCGGGCGGCTGCCGAACGGGCCCGCACCCGCGGGGAGGGGCGGGTCTGCGTCGTCTCGGGTCCCCCGGGGTGCGGGAAGACGGCGCTGGTGCTGAAGGCGGTGGCGGACCTGGCGCCCGGGTTTCCCGGCGGGTGCTTCATGGTGGACCTCCACGGGGTGGACGGCGCCGTGGACACGGGCGAGGCACTGCTCCGGCTCCTGAAGGCCCTCGGCGTGTCGGACCGCCGGCTGGCGCAGGAGGATCCACGGGGCCGCGCGGGCCTGCTGCGGGCGCTGCTGGCCGACCGCCGGTGCGTGGTGGTGCTGGACAACGCGCGTGACGAGGGGCAGGTCCGTGCCCTGCTGCCCGCGAGCGGCCGGAGCCTGGTGCTGATCACCAGCCGGCGGCCGCTGACCGGCCTTGAGGACGTCGACCGCCTGGCGCTGTCGGAGATGACGCGGGACGAGGCGGGCGGACTGCTGCGCCGGATCCTCGGCGAGGAGCGGGCGGACGCCGAGGCCGACGCGGTGGCGCGGGTGGCGGACCTGTGCGGGCGGCTGCCGCTGGCCCTGCGGGTGGCGGCGAACTGGCTGACGGACCGTTCCGGATGCACCGTCGGCCACCTGGTCCGGCGGCTGGCCGACGAGGAGCGCCGACTCGGCGCGCTCGCCGTCGGCGACGTGCGGGTGGAGGCGGCGTTCGAACTGTCCTACCGCCGGCTGACGGACCGGGCCGCCCGGATGCTGCGGCTGCTCGGTCTCGTTCCGGGCCCGGACATGACCGCGGCCTACGGCGCCGCTCTGACCGCGACCGGCGCGTTCGATGCCGAGGACGTGATGGAGGAGCTGGTCGAGGCCGGTCTGCTGCAGGCCGCCTTCACCGGCCGCTACCAGCTCCACGACCTGATACGGCTGTTCGGCCGCGACCGGCTGTCCCGCGAGGAGGAGCCCGCCGAGCGGGAGGCGGCCGAGGACCGGCTGCGCGCGTGGCTGCTTGAGACGGCCGCGGTCGCCGGCCGCTGGTACAAGCCCGGGTACGGGGCGCCCCCGCCCTCCTGGCGGGGCCCGGTGGCCCTGGAGAGCGCCGAGGAAGCCCATGCCTGGCTCCGGAGCGAAGGCGCCGCCTGGCTCGCCGCGCTGCGCGACGCCGCCCGCAGGGGCGAGCACACCCGGGTCGTGGAGACCGCCTCCGCCATGGAATGGTTCTGCAACCAGTGGGCCCACTGGGGTCACTGGTCCGAGGTCTTCCGCCTGGCCGCGGAGGCCGCCGCCGCGCTGGACGACCCGTACGCGCGTGCCTTCCACCTCAACTGCCGCTCCTGGGCGCTGAACACCTGCGACCAGCGCTACCACGAGGCCGCCGAGCAGGCGGCCGAGGCGCTGGAACACGCCCGCCGCGCGCAGGACGTCCACCAGCAGACCTCGGCCCTGATGCACGAGGCGAGCGCGTACCTGCAACTCGGCGAAGCCCGGAAGGCCGCGGACCGCTCCCTCGCCGCCGTCGCCCTGTCGGAAGCCGCCGACCACTACCAGGTCTGGCCCCAGGCCGTGCGGCTCCACGGGGCCGCCCTGCGCCTCCTCGGCCGTGCCGAGGAGGCCCTGACCCGGGACATGAGCATCCTGGCCTTCCTCGACGCGCCCGACTGCCCGGTGAGCGGGCACGTCGCGGACATCTTCCGGGCGCGCGCGACCCAGGCACTCGGACTCGACCACGCCGCGCTGGGGCGGTGGAGGCAGGCGGCCGACCACTACCGCAGCGCCCAGGCCCAGTCGAGCCGCCTCGGCATCTTCCACCGGGAGGCCGAGCAGCTGCTCCACCTGGGGGAGGCCCTGATCGCCCTGGGGGAGACCGAGGAGGCCCGCTACTGCCTGCGCCAGCTCCTGGCGCTCGGCGACGCAGCGGACGACAAGGAGCTCAAGGCCGCGCGGAAGCTCCTGGACGCGCTCCCCGCCGACTGAGCGGCCACCCGCCCCGGGGCGCGGGTTCAGCCGGGGTGCCGGTGCAGGGCGACGTGCACGGTGTCGAGCGCCTGGACGAGGGCGGCGCGGGCGGCGTCCGTGTCGCGGAGCGGATCGAGCACCATGAAACCGTGGACCGTCCCGTGGTAGCGCACGGAGACCACCGGCACGCCGGCCGCGCGGAGCCTCTCCGCGTACGCCTCGCCCTCGTCACGCAGCACGTCGGCCTCGCCGGTGACCACGAGGGCCGGGGGGAGCCCGGCGAGCTGCTCCAGGGACGCCCGCAGCGGTGACGCGGTGGCCCGGCCCCGCTGCCGCACGTCGGGCAGGTACTGGTCCCAGAACCAGCGCATCGTCTCGCCGGTGAGGAAGTAGCCGTCGGCGAACTCCCGGTACGAGGGGGTGTCGAAGCCCGCGTCGGTGACCGGGCAGAGCAGCACCTGCTGGAGCAGCCGCACCTCTCCCCGCTCCTTGGCGAGCAGGGTCAGCGCCGCCACCAGGTTGCCGCCCGCCGAGTCGCCGACGGCGGCCATCCGGCCGCCGTCCAGGCCGATCTCGCCGCCCCGCTCGCAGATCCACTTCGCGACCGCGTAGCACTGCTCGACGGCGATCGGGTACCGCGCCTCGGGGGAGCGCTCGTACTCGACGAGGACCACGGCCGCGTCCGCGCCGAGGGCGAACGCCCGCACCAGGCGCCCGTGGGTGGTGGCGTCGCCGAGGGCCCAGCCCAGCCCGTGCAGGAACAGCACGACGGGCATCTCGCCGACGCTGCCGGCGGGCCTCACCACCTGCACCCGTACGTGACCGGTCGGCCCGCCCGGCAGCGCGAACCACTCCGCGGAGGTGCTCTCCTCGTCGAGGGGATCGGGGGTGCTCCGCGCCTGGAGCCGTACGAGGTCCAGACGGGCCCGTTCCGGGTCCGGGGCGCGGGGCGACGGGGGACAGGAGTGCCGGGCCACGAACGCCCGCGTGGCGCGGTCCAGAACAGGGGGCCGGGCGGACGAGGGGGCGAAGTCGGTCACACGCGGTCTCCTGCCGGGAGGACTCGAAGCGGAAGGGCGGTCTCGCGTCACCGGACGCCTCGTGGCGCGACGCGGAGCGGTGGGGTCGCCGCGGACGGCCCGGGACCGTCCTGGGCGTTGCGCAGGCCGTGCCATTCACGGGGGGAGACGCCGTAGGCCGCTCGGAAGGCCCGGCTGAAGTGGGCGGGGTTGACGAAGCCCCACCTCTGGGCGACGGCTGACACGGTGGGGGCCGTGCCGCCGCGGCGGGCCAGTTCGCGGCCGCACTCCTCCAGGCGCCGTCGCCTGATGAACCGGCTGACGGTGATCCCCTCGCCTTCGAACAGCCGGTGCAGGTACCGGACCGAGATGCGGTGCTTCCGGGCGATGCTTTCCGGCGACAGGTCCGGGTCGCCCAGATTCCGGTTGATGTGGTCGAGGACGCGCGGCATCAGATGGCTCCGCGCGGCCGCGTCCGCGCCGCCCGGCTGGGCCCGCTCCGTGATCAGGGTGGCGAACAGGTCGACGACATGGCCGGCCAGCCGGTTCGCGACGGCCGGCGGGTAGCCGGCGGCCGAGGAGGAGGCCAGAGAGGTCAGGAAGGGGGACAGCATCGCGCCGAATCCGTCCCTGGTGCCGATGGCGTTGCCCGTCACCCGCCGGATCTCGCCGTCCGGCACGCCCAGCGCGTGGCGCGGAAGCTGGAAGACGTGCGCGGCGAACCGCCGCGGATAGTCGAAGGAGTACGGGCGGGTCGTGTCGTACACCACCAGGTCGCCCTCGCCCACCTCCGCCCGCCGGCCGTCCTGCGCGAAGACGGCCGTGCCGGACACCTGGACGGAGACCGCCACCAGCGCCTCGGACGAACCGGCGATCAGCTCCGGCGTGCGGCTGACCGACTTCGCGTCGGCCTCCACGGTGGCGACCTGGAGATATCCGAGGCGGTCGGTGGTGATCCGCCCGTCGAACGACCCGTCACCCCTGGGGACGACGGTCATCGGCACCAGTGTCCTGCTCACCGCGTCGTTCCAGTACGCGACCTTGTCCCGGTCGGGTACGGATGCGGTCGTCAACACGACGCTCAAATTTCTCTCCGGTCAGGGGAAGTGGCTCAGGGGCCGCGACGGGCGGGAACAGGACGCCGCGCACCCGGTGTACGGCCGGCGGGGCAGGACGGCCCGTCGTGCGGCAGGCGTGCTCGCGGGAGTGCGACCGGACCACTTCCACGGGGCCCGGGGCCTGCCCGCACCGAACAGCCAACCAGCGGGCCGCATCCGCCTCCAGGCAGAACCGCAGGCAGGAACGGCGCGCGGCGAGGGGCGCGGGACGTCCGCTGCAGTCGTCGGTTACCGGCTGCGCTCAGGGGCAAGACGTCGTGCGTGACGCGACAACAGACGTCACTTCCCGGGCCTTAGCGTGACGGCGTTCCGTGGCGCACCGAGGCACGGAGCAGCCGTTTCCCGTCAGAGGAGAGAAGAACCATGCCATACATCACCGTGGGCCAGGAGAACACCACCTCCGTCGACCTGTACTACGAGGACCACGGAACCGGGCAGCCGGTCGTCCTCATCCACGGCTTCCCGCTCGACGGCCACTCCTGGGAGCGGCAGAGCGCCGCCCTCCTGGCGGCCGGCCACCGCGTGATCACCTACGACCGCCGCGGCTTCGGGCAGTCCTCCCAGCCGACGACCGGCTACGACTACGACACCTTCGCGGCCGACCTGAACACCCTGATGGAGACCCTCGACCTCAACGACGCCGTCCTCGTCGGCTTCTCCATGGGCACCGGCGAGGTCGCCCGCTACGTGTCCGCGTACGGCTCCGCGCGCGTCGCCAAGGTCGCGTTCCTGGCCTCGCTGGAGCCCTGCCTGCTCAAGAGCGACGACAACCCGGACGGCGTGGCCCCGAAGGAGTTCTTCGACGGCGTCGTCGCCGCCGTCGAGGCCGACCGCTACGCCTACTACACCGCCTTCTTCGAGGACTTCTACAACCTCGACGAGAACCTGGGCACCCGCATCAGCGAGGAAGCGGTCCGCAACAGCTGGAACACCGCGGCCGGCGGCGGCTTCTTCGCCGCCTCCGCGGCGCCGTCGACCTGGTACACCGACTTCCGCGCCGACCTCCCGTCCGTCGACGTGCCCGCCCTGATCCTGCACGGCACGGCCGACCGCATCCTGCCCGTCGAGGGCACCGCGCGCCCTTTCCACAAGGCGCTGCCCGCCGCCGACTACGTCGAGATCGAGGGCGCCCCGCACGGTCTGCTGTGGACCCACGCGGAGGAGGTCAACACCGCCCTCCTCGCCTTCCTGGCGAAGTGACACCCCGCCCGCCGCTCCCCACGGAGTGAGGCATCGCCGCACGGCGGCCGGGGGACCACCCCGGCCGCCGCGGTGGCCGACGCTCGCGCGTCCGGTGCCGTGTCACCTTCCTGACCAGCCGGTTTCTCCTCCCCGTCGCCTTCGCTGCGGGGGCTCCTCCGTCTCACCGGCCGCGTGCCGAGGCATATCCTTCGCTTCTGGAAAGAGCAGGGAGAAGCATGTCCGGGGAGATACCGTTCGGGGCCGTTCTGCGCGATCTGCGGCAGCGGGCCCGTCTGACGATGGAGGAGCTGGCCGAGGCGTCGGGGGTGAGCGTCCGGGCGATCGGCGACATGGAACGCGGACGCAGCCGGGTCCCGCAGCGGCGCACGGCGATGGCGCTGGCAGCGGGGCTGGGGCTCTCCGACGCGGCACGAGAGGACCTGCTCGCGGCGGGCCGGGCCGGGCGTCCCACGCGTGCCGTGGCCGTCGAGGGCACGGCGGTGCCGCCGCGATCGGTCGGGGACTTCACCGGCCGCCGTCACCCGCTGGCCTGGATCGGGGAGAAGGCCGAACGGACGCGCACCGGGGCCGGCGCGCCGGTGGTGGTCGTCTCGGGTCCGCCGGGATGCGGCAAGACGACGCTGGTGCTCAAGGCGGCGACGGACCTGGCGGAGGAGTTTCCCGACGGGTGTTTCATGGTGGACCTCCACGGGGTGGACGGAGCCGTCGACCCCGGCGAGGCGCTGCTGAAGCTGCTGAAGGCCCTGGGGGTCTCGGACCGTCGGCTGCGGCAGGAGGGCACGGCCGGGCACGCGGGGCTGCTGCGGACGCTGCTGGGCGAGCGGCGGTGTCTGGTGGTGCTGGACAACGCGCGCGACGAGGGGCAGGTCGGCCCCCTGCTGCCCGCGGGCGGACGGAGCCTGGTGCTGGTGACCAGCCGGAGGCCGCTGACCGGCCTCGGAGGAGTGGACCGGCTGGCGTTGTCGGAGATGACGCGGGACGAGGCGGTCGAACTGCTGCGCCGGATCCTGGGCGAGGACCGGGCGGACGCGGAATCCGACGCGGTGGCCCGGGTGGCGGAGCTCTGCGGTCGGCTGCCGCTGGCCCTTCGAGTGGCGGGGAACTGGCTGGCGGTCAGGTCCGCGTGGAGCGTCGACCACCTGGTCCGCCGCCTGTCCGACGAGGAGCGCCGTCTGAGCGCGCTCTCCGCGGGCGACGTACGCGTGGAGGCCGCGTTCGAACTCTCCTACCGGGAACTCACTCCCGAGGCGGCCCGCATGCTGCGGCTGCTGAGCCTGGTCCCGGTGCCGGACATGACCGCCGCCTACGGCGCCTCGCTGACGGGCGTCGGTCTCCCCGAGGCCGAGGACGTGATGGAGGAGCTGGTCGAGGCCGGACTCCTCCAGGTCTTCACCGGACGCTACCGGCTGCACGACCTGCTGAGGCTGTTCGCCCGCGCCCGCACGGTCCGCGAGGAGGGCCCCGAGGAGCGGGAGGCGGCCGAGGAACGCCTCCGGGCCTGGCTGCTGGAGACGACGGTGACGGCCGGCCGTTGGTACAAGCTCAAGTACGGTGCGCCGCCCTCCTCCTGGCAGGGCCTGGTGGCCCTGGAGAGCGCCGAGGAGGCCCGGGCCTGGATCCAGGGCGAGGCCCCCGCCTGGCTCGCTGCGCTGCGCAGCGCGGCGGACAAGGGCGAACACACCCGGGTCGTGGAGACCGCCGACGCCATGGAATGGTTCTGCGACCTCTGGGTCTTCTGGGGACACTGGTCCGAGGTCTACGAACTGTCCAGCCGGGCCGCCGCGGCCCTCGACGACCCGGACCTCCAGGCGTTCCACCACAACATGCACGCCTGGGCCCTGATCGAGTGCGATCACCGGTACCGCGAGGCCGTCGAACGGGCCGACGAGGGCCTGCGCTGCGCACGCCGTGCCGGGAACGTGCCCCAGCAGGCGTCCGCCCTGTCGCACGCGGCGGTCGCCCACCGCAAGCTCGGCGAGTCCGGGGCCGCCGCCGACAAGGCCCGCGCCTCCGTCGAACTGTACGAGGAGGCCGACGACCGCGAAGGCTGGCTGGGAGCCGTGGTCAACTACGGGTCCACCCTGCGCTTCCTCGGGCGCGTCGAGGAGGCGCAGACGCAGCACCGGCGCGTCATCGCGTTCCTCGACGCCCCCGACCGTCCCGTGAGCGCACATGTGGCCGACATGACCCGTGCCCACGGCACGTACGCCCTCGGTCTCGACCACGCGCTCCTGGGTCTGTGGAGCGAGGCCGCCGACCACCATCGGGCGGCGGTCGCCCAGTTCCGGCGCATCGACATGCCCCACATGCGGGGGAGCGCACTCGTGGGACTGGGCGAAGCCCTCAGGGAGCTGGGGGACGGAGAGGAGGCCCGCGCCTGCCTCCGCCAGGTCGTCGAGCTCGGCGACGCCGTCGACGGCGTGATCCTCGCCCGTGCGCGCGAACTCCTGGACGCACTCCCCGCCGAGTGAGGACCACGACGGCCGGGCCCCCGAACCCCGGGGACTTCCCCTGCCGAGCGGACCGGGACACCCGCGGGAGGCGACGCCGCCATGGGGGGCACGCACAGGAGCCATGCCCGACTGACTCTTCGGGCGGTTCTGCCAACGTGGTGAGTGCCACGCCCCGCACATCCCGCGGCCCCGCCCGCGAAGGCGCCGCCAGGGCCGTGACGCCGGGCGGCGCCCCCTCGCCGCGCGGTCTGGCGTCCATCGTGCTGGGACTGCTCGTCCTGGAGGAACACGTCCCCGGCGCGGGGCTCCTGGGCAGGGCGGTCGCGGTCACCGTCGGCCTGAGCGTCCTCCTCCACGGCGTCTCGGCCGTCGTCCTCGCCGACCGCTACGGCCGCTGGATCGAGAGGACCACGGCCCGGGGAACGGAGCTGCGCGAGGGGACGCCGGTCCCCGAGGCCGCCCACCGGCGCGTCACCGCTCGATGACGCCGTACGCCCGCTCCCCGGGGACCGCCGCACCGCCCCGGCCCCCGTCACCCGCCAGCGGCCTCGGCCGGCAGCCGTCCCGCGCCGACGGCGTCCACGAGCGCCCTGTGGTCCCGCTCGTTCTGATCGGCGTAGAGCTCGGCGAACGTCACCAGCGCCCGGTCGAAGACGTCCCCGCCGCCCAGATAGGCGGCGATGGCGACGCGGTCGCCCGACCTGGCGTGGGCGCGGGCCAGCGTCGCACCGCACAGGGCGCCGAACGTGCGCATGCCCCGCGGCACCATGTCCTCGGCGACGACGACGCCCTTCCAGTCCCGCAACTGCCGGACGTAGAAGTCCCGCCGCCGTCCGTCCATCCCCTCGACCCGCTCCCAGCCCAGGAAGATGTCGCTGGTGGCCTGCATCAGCCGTTGCCCGGAGACGACCCGCTCGCCCTGCGTCGCGTACGCGGTGGCCCCGACGTGGGGCGCGAGCACCGACTCGTCGGCCTCCTTGGCCTGGAGGAGGAGCGGATCCCCGTCGTCCCGCCCCAGCAGGAGCACGATCCAGCAGCGGGTGCCCACGCTGCCGACCCCGACGACCTTGCGCGCCATGTCGGCCACCCGGTACTGATCGAGCAGGAACCGCCGGTCCGACTGCAGGGTCTTGCCGTACCGCTTGATCAGCCGGCGGATCTGCCGCTCCGGCCGGTCGCCCGGCAGCAGGTCCGCGAGAGGGGTGACGAGCGGCGGATCGGGCGCGATCCGCCGCTCGCCGTCGACGACCCGGGTGAGCTTGTCGAAGACCTGGAGGGTGTCGTGCGAACGCGCCTTGGCGGCGGCCCGCGCCCAGCGCTCGCGGCCCCGGGCGGACAGCTCCGCCCCGAAGTGCTCCCGCACCCACGCCTGGTCGAACCCGGCGTACCAGACGGCCAGGTTGCCGCTGCCGGCGAAGGCGCGCATGCTCTCGCGGTACGACCGCACGGCGGCCCGCACGATCCCGGCGCGCTCCCCGGTGCCGAAGCCGTTCGCCCGCCCGGCGACGACGAGACTGGCGGCCAGGCGTTTGACGTCCCACTCCCAGGGGCCCGGCAGCGTCTCGTCGAAGTCGTTGATGTCGAACATCAGGCGGCGCTCGGGCGAGGCCAGCAGCCGGAAGTTCAGCATGTGGGCGTCCCCGCACAACTGGGTCCGGAACCCCGTCCTCGGCGTCTCCGCGAGGTCGGACGCCATGACGGCGGCGGCTCCCCGGTAGAACCGGAACGGCGACTCGCACATCCTTCCGTAGCGGATCGGCACGAGTTCGGGCAGCCGCGTCGCCGACTGCCTCTCGATGATGTCCAGCGGGTCCGGCCGCCGGGGGCCCGGCGCGAACTCCGCGTGGCTCGAACGGGGCACGGCGGCCCGCGCGGCCCTGCCCAGCGCGGCGCGCTCCCGAGGAGTGCGGTGCCGCGATCCGCGGCCGTCCATGGGGTTCTCGGTCATGGCAGCGGCTCCGGGGGACGGCTGCTCGCCTCCGCCGGCGGGTGACGGCGGCCGTCGAGACGGATGTCGAGGAGGAAGGGACCGCTCCGGCGCGCGGCGGGCCGGCAACCCGTCGCGGTCGCCGCCACGGCCGGGGCTCGCGCCGACGCGCAGGCCTCCTCGTCCAACGTATCCCCGGAGGGGGACCGCGGCGACCGGATCGGTCGTGGGCCGCACCGGCCCGGGAGCCGCCCGATCCCCCGGCACACGGTCCGGCCGCCACCCGGGTGCGCGTACGGGTCCCCGGTGCTGCAATGGAGGGTGACGCGCCACCGGCCGGTACGGCGCGGGACCACCGGTCACCGGAGGCGGAGAACCGCCCGACGAGGAGCCGCCATGAGCACCGACGACGTTTCCGAGATGGGTCCCATCGACTACGTGGTCCTGGAGTTCCCCGGCAACCGCATGACCGGCGAGGGACTGTCCCGCCTGCTCGACCTGGTCGACCGGCACGTCATCCGCGTCCTCGACCTCTCCTTCATCCGCAAGGACGCGGACGGCTCCGTCACCGCGCTGGAGATCGCGGACCTGGACGGCGACGGCGAACTCGACCTCGCCGTCTTCGACGGCGCCTCCTCCGGACTGCTCGACGAGGACGACCTGCGGGAGGCCGCCGCCGCTCTCCAGCCGGACAACTCGGCGGGCGTCATCGTGTACGAGAACCTCTGGGCCGCGCCCCTGGCGGCGGCGCTGCGACGCGGCGGCGCCCGCATGGTCGCCGGTGGTCGGATCCCCGCCGAGGCCTTCCTGGCGAGCCTGGAGGCCGTCGAAGCCGAAGAGGGTTCCTCCTCCGCTTCCTCCCTCTGACGACGCCCCGACCCGACGCCCTTCGACCCGACTCCCCGACGGCCCCGACGACAAGGACCCCGCCATGCCCGGACTTCTGCGCGGCGTCGCCCGTACCGCGGTCATCTCCGGTACGGCCACCGCCGTCTCCAACCGCGTCTCGCGCCGGCAGGCCGGCCGCTGGGCGCAACAGGACGAGCAGCGGTACGCACCCCAGCAGACCCACGAAGCGGCGCAGCCCCCGGCCGCGGTACCGATGGACGCCAAGATCTCCCAGCTGCACGAACTCGGCCGGCTGAGGGACCAGGGAGTGCTCACCGAGGAGGAGTTCGAGGCGCAGAAGCGCGGCATCCTCGCGTCCTGAACCGCACGCCGCGTGGACGGGGCCCCGGGCCGGGAGGGGAAACCCCGGGAACGAGGGCACGGCAGGGGCGGGCAGCGGAAGAAGGAGACCCGGTCATGAGCGGCGCCATGGACAAGGCCAAGGGCAGGATCAAGGAGATCACCGGCAGGATCAGCGGAAACGAGAGGCTCGAGACCGAGGGCCGGACCGACCAGGCGAAGGCCAGGGCCCGCGAAGCGGTGAAGGATGTCCGCGAGCGGGCCAGGGGCGTCAGGGACTCGCTCAGGCGGGGCCGCTCCTGACGCGCGCCCCGCGCGGACGGCGCGGCGTGAGCGGCGGGCCCGGAGGAAGCAGTTCGGCGACGACGAAGGAGGTCACCGCCGCCAGGATCACCACCGGGATCGTCTCGGAGTTGCCGAGCACCAGGACCACCAGGACCACGCTGCTGACCGGGAGCCGCAGAGCGGCCGCCGCGGCCGCTGCCATGCCCGCGGCGGCACCGGGGATCACCCCGAGGCCGGGCAGCGGCGCGAGCAGCACGCCCGCGGCCGCGCCCAGGAAGAGCACGGGGAACACCAGCCCGCCGCGGAGGCTGCCCAGGCACAGGGCGTACGCGGCGCCCTTGAACAGCAGGAGGGCGAGGAGCACGCCCACGCTCCAGGCATGGGGGTCGGCGGCGAGTTCGACCAGCGTGGCCTGACCGGACGAGGCGACCTCGACGGGGGTGCGCCCCGTGACGACCGCGTAGAGGGCGGCGCAGCCTCCGGCGCCGACCGCGCAGACCACCGTCCGTACGAAGGGGGAGGCCGCCACGAAGGCGGCGGTCAGCCGGCCGCCGATGATCACCAGGTGCACCAGCGCGCCGACCCCCGCCGCGAGGACGATCGACCACACCACGTCCCCGGTGTCCAGGCGCGGGGGCGCGGTGGGGAAGTGGGCGGTGAGACTGCCCGTCTCCAGACCGGTCCAGCGTCCGAAGCCGGTGAACACCACGGCTCCGACGCCGCTGGACAGCAGGGCGGGCAGCATGACGACGAACAGCTGCGGACCGCCCACGCCCGCCACCTCGATCAGCAGGACGGCGGCGACGAGGGGGTTGCCGAAGATCGCGGCGATGGCCGCCGCCGCACCGGCCGCGCCCAGCAGCGCGGTGCTCTGCGGGGTGGCCGGGGCGCGGACGAGGTGCCGGAAGAGCAGGGCCAGACCGCCGCCGAGCGCGATCAGGGGCGCCTCGGGTCCGAGGACGGCACCGAGCGGCAGGCTCGCGACCGCGGCGACGACGACCCCCGGCAGGGCGGCCATCGAGGAGCCTCCCGCGTGCAGACCGCCGGCGGGGACGTGCCCGCCCGCGCCGGGCAGCCGGGTCACCACCAGACCCACGACGACCCCGGCGACGGCGAGCAGCGGCAGCGGCCACCAGGCCGGAGGAGCACCCAGGCCGAGCGCCTTCGGCAGGTCCGCCCACAGCACGTGCTCCAACTGGTGCAGACCGACGAGGAACCAGAAGGCGGCCAGGGAGACGGGAACGCCGATCAGGGCGCTGAAGAGCAGGGCCTTGAGGTACGCGGGGGTCCGCAGGAGGACCCGCAGCCGGTCGGCCTTCGAGACCTCCCCGGACTCCGGGGCGGACGCCGGAACTGCTTTCGGATCGGTCAACGGATTCCGTCCTTCCGGATCAGGCGGTACGGGCGTCACGGTTCGGGCCTTCCGGGCGCCGTGGGGGACCGCTCCGCCGCCTGAGCGGTTCGGAGAAGGACCGCCCTCCCCGCTCCCGCGCGTACGGGAAGCAGACGGCCGCGAACAGCGGAGGGAAGAGGGGGGTCGCGGTGGTGAGGGCCTCGACGGCGCGCGGCCGGGGGAGTGGCGAACGGATGACGCGGACCGCCTGCGGGGCCGGCAGACTCGGCTCGCGCTCCATACGGGTCTCCTGCGGAACACTTCGCTGTCGACGGTGCGCGACGAAGCACCCGCCGCAGGTCCAGCAGAAGTGCTTCTCCCGGATCGCGCGACCGGAACCGCGCCGGATCGGATGCCGCCGTCCGGCAGACAGCGCCTTCACGGCGCCGGCGTCGGCGGGGTGCCGCGGGGCATCGCGTCGAGCGCCGTCGCGGAGAACGGCGTCGCGCTCCAGCCGCTCGGCGCTCGGCGCGACCGGACCCGGGACGGCTCCTCGTGGCGCGGATCCGGCGTCTGTGCGTGTCTGTGGCGTCTACGCGCTCTCGTCGTCCTCGTCGGGCTCCCGCTCGCCCTCGGCCTGGGACGGTGTCGTGCGTTCGGGCTGGACGTCCCGGCGGCCCTGCTCTTCCGAAGGGGTGTCGTCGGTGCGCTCGCCCTCCGCCTGTGACGGGGTGCTCTCCTGCATGGATTCACTCCTTTCGCGGTGGTGTCCACGGACGCACGGCTCCTGGTGGTCTGCATGGACGCACGGCTCCCGGTGGTGTCCATGGACGCACGGCCCGAAGCCGGAGCGCCGCTCCGCGCGGATCACCACCCCTCTCAGCATCCCCCGGCCCCGCCCCGACGGCAGAAGTCGGCCGGTCGATCGTCGAGACGGGCGATTCGTTCCCGGCGGACCGGGACGGCTCCGGTGTTACGAACGCGTCGCCCGGGGCAGGCGCCTCCATCGGGACCGGCGGCACGGTCTTCGCCCCCCCGCCGGTCTCCGGACGGACGACCACGCGTGGAGTCCCGCCGCCCGGCCCCGCGCGGTCAGGCCTTCGCCGACGCGACCACGGAACCCGCCGACCGCGGTCCGTCCGGGAGCGGCGCCCGGCGGGAGGAGCGGAAGAAGAGAGGTGGCCACCGTGGCACAGACCGCGCTCGTCGTGATCGACATGCTGAACGCCTACGAGCACGAGGACGCCGAGGCCCTCGTCCCCTCCGTACGGGAGGCGCTGCCGGGCGTGGAAGAGCTCCTGAAACGTGCTCGCGAGGCCGGCGCCCCGGTGATCTACGTCAACGACAACTTCGGCCGGTGGCGCTCCCACCACGGTGAGATCCTCGAGGCGGCACTCGCCGGCCGTCACCCGGACCTGGTCGAGACCATCGCCCCCGACGAGGAGTCGCTCTTCGTCGTCAAGGCCCGGCATTCGGCCTTCTTCGAGACCCCCCTGGCCTACCTCCTGCGGCAGCTGGGGGTCCGGCGCGTGGTCCTGTGCGGGCAGGTCACCGAACAGTGCATCCTCTATTCGGCGCTGGACGCCCACATCCGGCACTTCGACGTCAGCCTCGCCCCCGAAGCCGTCGCCCACATCGACGCGGACCTCGCCGACGCGGCCCTCCGCATGATGGAGCACAACATGTCGGCCCACATCCGCCCCCTGGAAGCCCTCACCTTCGACTCGGGCGAGCCGGACGCGTAACGCTCCTGTGCTGTTCCGAAACGAAGTCCTGTGATTCCCGTGGTGATGCAGGGGCACGCGTGTCCATGGGTTGTGCCGTTGGACGGACGACGGCGGCACAACCGTTACGGCGCCGGCAATGACGGTCATGGCTGTGGCAGTCCCGCACAGTCCCTGTTTCGAACCCGAAGGAAAAGCATGCCCCCCGAGAACCCGCTGAAAGCAGCCGTCGAGAAGCTGACCGAACCCTTCCGGGAGGACGGGCCCGCCGAAGGCGTTCCCGGCGTGCCCTCCTCGGCGCCCGCGTCACTGGAGGAGCCCACCGAGCCGCACGGTCCGCTGCCGCCGAAGCCGGACCAGACCGGGCCGGAGACGGTCAGCCCCACCGGTCAGCCCACCGGCGCCGACCAGGCGCGGGTCGCGCAGAGCGGCTCCTACCTGACCACCGCGCAGGGCACCCGGCTGTACGACACCGACCACTCGCTCAAGGCGGGCCCGCGCGGCCCGGTCCTGCTCCAGGACCACCACCTGCGCGAGAAGATCATGCACTTCGACCACGAGCGCATCCCGGAGCGCGTGGTCCACGCGCGCGGCGCCGGCGCGCACGGCGTCTTCCGCTCGTACGGCACGGCGCAGGGCGTGACGAAGGCGGCCTTCCTCGCCGCCGACGCCGAGACCCCGGTGTTCGTCCGCTTCTCGACCGTGCTCGGTTCGCGCGGCTCGGCCGACACGGTCCGCGACACCCGGGGCTTCGCGACGAAGTTCTACACCGAGGAGGGCGTCTTCGACCTCGTCGGGAACAACATCCCGGTCTTCTTCATCCAGGACGCCATCAAGTTCCCCGACGTCATCCACGCGGGCAAGCCCCACCCCGACCGGGAGATCCCGCAGGCCCAGAGCGCCCACGACACCTTCTGGGACTTCGTGTCGCTCCACACCGAGGCCCAGCACCACACGATGTGGAACATGTCCGACCGGGGCATTCCCCGCTCCTACCGGACGATGGAGGGCTTCGGCGTCCACACCTTCCGGCTCGTCAACGCCGAGGGCGCCACGACGCTGGTGAAGTTCCACTGGAAGCCGAAGCTGGGCGTGCACTCGCTGGTCTGGGAGGAGGCGCAGATCGCGGGCGGCGTGGACCCGGACTTCCACCGCCGGGACCTCGCCGACGCCATCGAGGCGGGCGCGTACCCGCAGTGGGAGCTGGGCATCCAGACCTTCCCCGACACCCCCGAGCAGACCTTCGAGGGCATCGACCTGCTCGACTCCACCAAGATCGTCCCCGAGGAGCTCGCCCCGGTCCAGCCGATCGGCCTGCTCACCCTGGACCGCAACCCGTCCAACTACTTCGCCGAGACCGAGCAGGTCGCCTTCCACGTCGGCCACCTGGTCCCCGGCATCGACGTCACCGACGACCCGCTGCTGGCCGGGCGCCTCTTCTCCTACCTGGACACCCAGATCACCCGCCTGGCCGGACCCAACTTCAACCAGATCCCCATCAACCGGCCGCACGCCCCCGTCAACGACATGCTCCGCGACGGCTTCCACCAGCAGGCCGTGCACACCGGCGTGGCCCCCTACAAGCCGAACTCGCTGGACGGCGGCTGCCCGTTCTTCGCCGGCGCGGACACCGGCGCCTTCGTCGAGGTGCCCGTCGAGGTCCCGGCCGGACGCAAGGTCCGCGAGGCACCCGCCTCGTACGCCGACCACTTCAGCCAGGTGCGGCTGTTCTGGCTGAGCATGACCCCGGTCGAGCGCGAGCACATCATCGCGGCCTACACCTTCGAACTCGGCAAGTGCTGGGACCAGGCCGTCAAGGAGCGCCAGCTCCAGGCACTGGCCAACATCGACACCGAGCTGTGCGCCCAGGTCGCCACCGGCCTCGGCCTGTCCGTCCCGACGGCCACCGAACCCGCGCCCGACAGCGACCCCAGCCCCGCGCTCTCCCAGATCGGCGGCGAGTGGCCGGCCGACGGACGGGTCATCGGCATCGTCACCGACGGCTCCGCCGACGCCGACGGCGTACGGACCCTGCGCCGGGCGGTCCTCGACGCGGGCATGGTCCCGCTGGTGATCGCGCCCGCGGGCGGCACGATCGGCGGCGACGCCGACCCGATCACCGTCCAGCGCACCTTCGCCACCGCCCGTTCGATCGAGTTCGACGCCCTGGTCCTCGCCGGCACCCCCGCACCGGGCGCCGACGCCCGGGGCGCCCGCGACGCCAAGGCCGGCGAGCCCGGGCAGGGCGCGAGGCAGGTCGACCCGCGCCTGGCGCTCCTGGTCTCCGAGGCGTTCCGGCACGCCAAGGCCATCGGCGGCTGGGCCGGCGCCGAGACCGTCCTGCGAGCGGCCGCGATCCCCACCGGCGCCCCCGGCGTCGTCCTCGCCGACAGCGGCGATGCGGTCCTGGCCGACCTGACCCCCCTCCTGGCCGGGCACCGGGTCTGGGACCGCTTCCCGCCGGCGATCTGACCCGTTCCCCGTCCCTCCGCCCCGCCGGCCGGCGGGGCGGAGGGACGGGGCCGCCGTCACCGGGCACCATGCGCCGCCCGCTCCCTACACTGGAAGCGCCCGCCCGAACCGCACAGGATGCGAAGGACGCCCGGCCGGATGGAGGGGCCTCATGTCCCGACGCGACGAGACCCCGGACGCCGCCCGGCCGCTGGACGAAACGCTGATCGACACCGTGCGCCGTACCGGGGCCTCCGCGGGCGGCGTCTACCTGCTCGACGAGGCCGCGCAGGTGCTGCACCTCGTGGTCATGTCCGGAGTGCCGGTCGAGGTGGCCTGGCCCTGGCGACGGATCCCGCTGAGCGCGCCGGTCCCCGTCGGCGACGCGATCCGGCAGGACCGTCTGGTGTGGGTGGGCTCCCAGGACGAGCTGGCCCGCTCCTATCCGCAGGCCGCGGCGAGCCTGCCCTACCGGTTCGCGCTCGCCGCCGCCCCGCTGCAGGGCAGAGAACGCCCGCGGGGCGCCCTGCTGCTGTTGTGGCCCGCCAGTCACCCCGCCGACGCCACCCGCCGCGAGCGGAGCCACATCAGCTCCGCCGCCCGGCGCGTCGCCCGCGTCCTCGACGAGGTCGACGTCCCGCCGGACCTCCCCGACCGGCCCCGTCTCATCCCGGCCGACGCGGGCGACCGTCCCGGCGGAGGGCACTTCCTGCAGGCGGCCGTCGACTACGTCGAGCGCCTGCCCGAAGGCGCCCTCGCCCTGGACCTGGAGGGCAGGATCACCTTCCTGGACGCCGAGGCGGCGTCGCTGCTCGGCCGCGAGGCCGGCCGACTGCTCGGCACCCGCCCCTGGCAGGCCCTGCCCTGGCTGGACCGCGCGGCCGTCGAGGACCACTACCGCACCGCCGTCATCAGCCGCGACCCGGTCGCCTTCGACGCCCTCCGCCCCCCGGACGTACCGCTGCGCCTCCAGCTTTACCCGGACGCCGGCGGCATCAGCGTGCGCATCGCCCGGGCGCCCGACCCCGACGGCGGCCGGCCCGGGACCGGCCGGGAGCCGCGGCCCGCCGGCGCCCCGCCCCCGGACGTCGCACAGACCGGGAGGCTGTACCAACTGGTCCACCTCGCGGCCGCCCTGACCGAGACCGTCGCCGTCCGTGACGTCGTCGAGCTCGTCGCCCACCAGATCATGCCCGCGTTCGGCGCCGACGGCCTGGTCCTGTCCGCCGCCGACGCCGGACGCCTGAGGATCACCGGCCACCACGGCTACGACCAGGAGGTCGTCGACCGCCTCGACGGCCTGCCCCTGGACACCGACCTGACCCCCGCGGGACGCGTCCTCACCAGCGGCGTCCCGTCCTTCTTCGCCGACCCCGACGAGATGGTCCGCGACTACCCGCGGGCCTCGCGGATCAGCGGCAAACAGGCCTGGGCCTTCCTGCCGCTCATCGTCTCCGGCCGTCCCGTCGGGTGCTGCATCCTCTCCTACGACCGGCCGCGCGCCTTCAGCACCGACGAACGCGCCGTCCTGACCTCCCTGGCCGGTCTGATCGCGCAGGCCCTGGACCGCGCCCGCCTCTACGACACCGCCCGGGACCTCGCCCACGGCCTCCAGCAGGCCCTCCTGCCGCGCAGCGTCCCCGCCCTGCCGGGCCTGGAGACCGCCGCCCGGTACCTGCCCGCCAGCCACGGCATGGACGTCGGCGGCGATTTCTACGACGTCGTCCGCATCGACGCCACCACCGCGGCGGCGGTCATCGGCGACGTCCAGGGCCACAACGTGGCGGCGGCCGCCCTCATGGGGCAGGTCCGCACGGCCATCCACGCCATCGCGGGCGCCCCGCCCGACCAGGTCCTCGCCCGGACCGACCGCGTTCTGACCGACCTGGAGAGCGACCTGCTCGTCTCCTGCCTCTACGTCCACATCGACCTCGCCCGCCGAGAGGCGGTCCTGTCGAGTGCCGGCCATCCGCCCCCGCTCCTGTACGGGCCGGCCCTGCCGCCCGGCGTCGTCCGGCTCGACCCGGGCCCCCTGCTCGGCATCGACCCCGACGCGGCCCGCCCGCTCACCGTCCTGCCCCTGCTCCCCGGGACCACCCTCGCCCTCTACACCGACGGCCTGGTGGAAACCCCCGGCACCGACCCCGAACGGACCGCCGGCGACCTCGCCCACCTCCTGGCCGAACACGACGGGCACCCCCTCGACCACCTGATGGACCTCCTCCTTCACCACGCCCGGCCCACCGCCCTCTACACCGACGACATCGCCATGCTCCTGCTGCGCACCGTCGCGCTCCCCGCGTGACGACTCCGGAACGGGGCCGGCGCCCCCGGGCGAGGGGAACGGACCCTCGCGGGAGCGGCTTCGCGTAGAGGACGCGTCAAAAGGGGCGGCAGCGGCGTAAGGGCGTCGTCAAAGAAGGCGGCGGGCGGCTGAAAAGGGCGTTTCCTCATCTCGTCCGAGAATCCGCTTTCCTTCTTCAACGGGAGTTCACGATGGCCGATCTGGCCTTCGTCGTCACCACGGTCGCGGTCTTCGCGCTGGTGGCGTTCATCGCCAAGGGGGTGGCGAAGCTGTGACTGTCGAGAACGTCGTCGGTCTGCTGGTCGCCGCCGCCCTCCTGGGCTATCTCGTCCTCGCCCTCCTCAAGCCGGAGAGGTTCTGAGTCAAGAGATGAGTCCTGTTCTTGCCGGTGTGCTCCAGCTCCTGGCGCTGGTCGTCGCCCTCGCTCTGTCGTACCGGCCGCTGGGCGACCACATGGCGAAGGTGTACTCCTCGGAGAAGCACCACCGGCCCGAGAGGTGGATCTACCGGGCGATCGGCGCGAACCCGTCGGTGGAGATGCGCTGGCCCGCCTATCTGCGCGGGGTGCTCGCCTTCTCCGCCGTGAGCGTGCTGTTCCTGTACCTGCTCCAGCGCGTGCAGGGGTCGCTGCCCGGTTCGCTCGGCTTCGTGTCGATCGACCCGGACCAGGCGTTCAACACGGCCGCGTCCTTCGTGGCCAACACCAACTGGCAGTCGTACTACGGCGAGCAGGCCATGGGCCACGTCGTGCAGACCGGCGGCCTCGCGGTGCAGAACTTCGTCTCGGCGGCGGTAGGCATGGCCGTGGCGGTCGCCCTGGTACGGGGCTTCGCCCGCTCGCGTACGGGTGAGCTGGGCAACTTCTGGGCCGACCTGGTCCGCGGCGTCGTCCGGATCCTGCTGCCGATCTCCGTGGCCGGCGCGCTCGTGCTGGTGGCGTGCGGCGCGATCCAGAACTTCTCCGGGATCCATGAGGTCGGGCAGTTCATGGGCGGGACGCAGCAGTGGAACGGCGGGGCGGTGGCCTCGCAGGAGGTCATCAAGGAGCTGGGCACCAACGGCGGCGGCTACTTCAACGCCAACTCCGCCCACCCCTTCGAGAATCCGAACGCCCTCTCCAACCTCTTCGAGATCTATCTGATCCTGCTCATCCCCTTCGCGCTGACCCGCACCTTCGGCCGCATGGTCGGCTCCCTCAGGCAGGGGTACGCGATCCTCGGCACGATGGCCGTCATCTGGCTCGGGTTCACCGCCCTGATGATGTGGACCGAGTTCGCGGGCAGGGGACCGGCGTTCGAGCTGGCCGGCGGGGCGATGGAGGGCAAGGAGACCCGGTTCGGGATCGCCGGCTCGTCGCTGTTCGCGGTCGCCACGACGCTGACGTCGACCGGCGCCGTGAACTCCTTCCACTCCTCGTACACCGGTTTCGGCGGCGGCATCACCATGCTGGGCATGCAGCTCGGCGAGATCGCGCCCGGCGGCGTCGGCTCCGGCCTCTACGGCATGCTGATCATGGCGGTCATCGCCGTGTTCCTCGCGGGCCTGATGGTCGGCCGCACCCCTGAGTACCTGGGGAAGAAGATCGGCACCCGCCAGATCACGTTCGCCGCCTGCTACATCCTGGTCACCCCGGCGCTCGTGCTCTGCTTCACGGCGGCCTCGTTCGTCCTGGACACCCCGGCGCACTCGATGACCAACTCCGGCGCCCACGGCTTCTCCGAGATCCTCTACGCCTTCACCTCCGGCGCCAACAACAACGGCTCCGCGTTCGCGGGCCTCAACGCCGACACGCAGTGGTTCAACACCACCCTCGGCATCGCGATGCTCCTCGGCCGGTTCCTGCCGATGGTGTTCGTCCTGGCCCTGGCCGGTTCGCTCGCCGAGCAGAAGCCGGTCCCGGAGACGGCGGGCACCCTCCGTACGGAGAAGCCGCTGTTCAGCGGCCTCCTGGTCGGCACCATCATGATCATCACCGGTCTCACCTATTTCCCGGCGCTCGCGCTCGGACCGCTCGCCGAAGGGCTCGCGGCATGACCATCGACGTGAAGAAGCAGCAGAACACCATGGCTCCCACGGCCTCGTCCGCGACGGCTCCCCGGCACGACGCCCCCACCGGTCACCGGCCGGTGCCGGGCAGGGTCGGCGGCGGCCTCTTCGACCCCGGGCAGCTGATCGCCTCCCTGCCCGACGCGCTGCGCAAGCTCGACCCCCGGGTGATGATCAGGACACCGGTCATGTTCGTGGTCCTGGTCGGCTCGGTGGTGACCACCGTCCTGGCGGCCACGGACCCCACGGACTGGTTCGGCTGGGCGATCACCGCCTGGCTGTGGCTGACCACGGTCTTCGCCAACCTGGCGGAGGCGGTGGCCGAGGGCCGGGGCAAGGCGCAGGCCGACACCCTGCGCAAGGCCAGGACCGGCACCGTCGCCCGCCGCGTCACCGGGACGGGCGAGGAGCGGGTGCCCGGCACCGACCTGCGCGTCGGCGACCTGGTGGTCTGCGAGGCGGGCGACGTGATCCCGGGCGACGGCGACGTCGCCGAGGGCGTCGCGAGCGTCGACGAGTCGGCGATCACCGGCGAGTCCGCCCCGGTCGTCCGCGAGTCCGGCGGCGACCGCTCGGCCGTCACCGGCGGCACGAAGGTGCTCTCCGACCGGATCGTCGTCAGGATCACCGCGAAGCCCGGCGAGACGTTCATCGACCGCATGATCGGTCTGGTCGAGGGCGCGGCGCGGCAGAAGACGCCGAACGAGACCGCCCTCGACATCCTCCTCGCCTCCCTGACGATCGTGTTCCTGCTCGCGGTGGTGACCCTCAAGCCCTTCGCGGTCTACGCCGGCGCCGACGAACAGACCTCACTGATCGTCCTGACGGCCCTGCTGGTCTGCCTGATCCCGACCACCATCGGCGCCCTGCTCTCCGCGATCGGCATCGCGGGCATGGACCGGCTCGTCCAGCGCAACGTCCTCGCGATGTCGGGCCGCGCGGTCGAGGCCGCCGGCGACGTCAGCACCCTGCTCCTCGACAAGACCGGCACGATCACCCTCGGCAACCGCCAGGCCGCCGGGTTCCTGCCCGTACACGGGACGACGGCCGCGGAACTCGCCGACGCCGCCCGGCTCTCCTCCCTCGCCGACGAGACGCCCGAGGGCCGCTCGATCGTCGCCCTCGCCCAGGAGGAGTACGGCCCGCACGGACG
The DNA here is from genome assembly GCF_040702165.1 of Streptomyces sp. NPDC086147. Classification (NCBI taxonomy): domain Bacteria; kingdom Bacillati; phylum Actinomycetota; class Actinomycetes; order Kitasatosporales; family Streptomycetaceae; genus Streptomyces; species Streptomyces sp. NPDC086147. The sequence continues at coordinate 526,295 of NZ_JBFBJO010000004.1, forward strand.
CCACCGGGACGAACTCGCTCGCGCCGAGTGGATCGCCTTCACCGCCCGGACCCGCATGTCGGGCGTGGACGTGGACGGGCGCAAGGTCCGCAAGGGCGCGGCCGGTTCGGTCGCGGCCTGGGTGGAGGAGCGGGGCGGACGCGTCGCCGGGGACGCGCGGGCGCTCGCGGACCGGATCGCCGAAGCCGGCGGCACGCCGCTGCTCGTGGCCGTGGAGGACGGCGCGGGCGCGCGGGTCCTGGGCGTGGTCCACCTCAAGGACGTGGTCAAGGAGGGCATGCGGGAGCGGTTCGACGAGCTGCGCCGCATGGGCATCCGTACGGTCATGATCACCGGCGACAACCCGCTGACCGCGAAGGCCGTCGCCGAGGAGGCCGGCGTCGACGACTTCCTCGCCGAGGCCACCCCCGAGGACAAGATGGCCCTCATCAGGCGGGAGCAGGCGGGCGGGAAGCTGGTCGCGATGACCGGCGACGGCACCAACGACGCCCCGGCGCTCGCGCAGGCGGACGTGGGCGTGGCGATGAACACGGGCACGTCGGCCGCGAAGGAGGCCGGCAACATGGTCGACCTCGACTCCGATCCCACCAAGCTCATCGAGATCGTCGCGATCGGCAAGCAGCTCCTCATCACCCGGGGCGCCCTGACCACCTTCTCGATCGCCAACGACGTCGCGAAGTACTTCGCGATCATCCCCGCGATGTTCGCCGTCGCCTATCCGAGCCTGGACAGGCTCAACGTCATGGGGCTGGCCTCGCCCGAGTCCGCGATCCTCTCCGCCGTGATCTTCAACGCGCTGGTCATCGTCGCCCTCGTCCCGCTCGCCCTCAAGGGCGTGCGCTACCGGCCCTCCGGCGCCGACGCGATGCTCCGCCGCAACCTCGGCGTCTACGGACTCGGCGGCCTGGTCGCCCCGTTCGCCGGCATCAAGCTCATCGACATGCTCCTCTCCCTCATCCCCGGAATCGGCTGATCCACGATGAACAACTCAGCAGTGAACACGGGCCGAGTGCTCTGGGCGGGACTGCGCGCCCTGCTCGTCCTGACCGTGATCACCGGTGTGCTCTACCCGCTCGCCGTCACCGGCGCCGCCCAAGTCGCCTTCCCCGGCAAGGCCGACGGCTCGCAGATCGAGGACGCGAGCGGCAAGGTCGTCGGCTCGGAACTGATCGGCCAGACCTACAACCTGCCGCTGAAGGAGGGCGAGGAGACGCCGGCCCCGGACCTGAAGTGGTTCCAGCCCCGCCCCTCCAACGGCCTGGGCACCAACAGCGTCAACACCCGGTACTCGATCGTCCTCTCCGGCGCCACCAACCGCTCCGGCGACAACGAGGACCTGATCACCTGGGTCAGGGAAGCCAAGGCGGCCGTGGTCGAGGACAACTCGGTGAAGGGCTACACGGTGAAGCCCTCGGACGTGCCGCCCGACGCGGTCACCTCCTCCGGCTCCGGCCTGGACCCGCACATCTCCCCGGAGTACGCCGGGCTCCAGGTCCACCGCGTCGCGGCGAGGAACCACCTGCCCGTCGCTGCCGTGGACGCGCTGGTCGCGGACCACACCGACGACCGCGTCCTCGGCTTCGTCGGCGAGCCCCGGGTCAACGTCCTGAGGCTCAACATCGCGCTCAAGGCCCTGGTGGCCGGGGGCTGACGGCCCCACCCGGGCGCGCCTGTCGGGGGCTCCGGGCCGCGCACGGCGCCCGGAGCCCCACGAACGTCCGCCCCCGGCCGGCCGTCGTCACGCCGTCCGCGTCAGCGCCTCGTCCGCCGCCGCCACCGCCACCGCCCGGTCCTCGGTCACGAGGCCGATGCGGGTGCGGCGGTCGAGGAGGTCGGAGGCGTCGAGCGCGCCCTCGTGGCGGACCGCCCACAGGAGTTCGGCGCGCGTGACCGGGTGGCCGGGGACGACGGGACGGGCCAGGTCCGGTTCCCGGAGCCCGAGCGCGTGCACGGCGGTGGCCTCGGTGCCGTAGCGGCGCACGAGCCGCGCCGGGACGTCGAGGCCGGCGAGGGTCTGCGGCCGGGCGGCGCCCACCAAGGGCACCGAGGCGGTGCGGCAGGGGCCCGCGGCCAGGCCGCGGGCGGCCACGGCGGCGTCGAGGGCGTCCTGCGCCATCCGCCGGTAGGTCGTCAGCTTGCCGCCGACGACGGTCACGACCCCGTCGGGCGAGGTGAGGATCGCGTGCCTGCGGGAGATGTCGGCGGTACGGCCTCCCGCGTCGCGCGTGTCCAGGAGCGGGCGCAGACCGGCGAAGGCGCCGACGACGTCCCCGCGGCGGAGGGTGACGTCGAGGGCGGAGCCGAGGACGTCGAGGAGGAAGCCGATGTCGGTCTCGGGGACGTCCGGCACGTCGGGGACCTCGCCGTCGACGGGTTCGTCGGTGAGTCCCACGTACACCCGGCCGTCGCCCTGGGGGAGGACCAGGACGAAGCGGTTGGCCTCGCCCGGGATCGGGATGTGCAGCCCCGCGGAGAGCCGGCCGAGGTCCTGGTCGCGTAGGACGAGGTGGGTGCCGCGGGAGGGCCGCAGCCGGACGTCGTCGACGAGGCCGCCCGCCCACACCCCGGCCGCGTTGACGACCACGCGGGCGCGGACGCGCAGCTCCTCGCCGCTCGTCTCGTCGCGGACCAGCGCGCCGTCGCCGGTGAGTTCGAGCGCGCGGACGCGGGTGAGGATCCGCGCGCCGTGGGCCGCCGCGGTGCGGGCGATCGCGGTCACCAGGCGCGCGTCGTCGGTGAGCTGGCCGTCCCAGGACAGCAGGCCGCCGCGCAGGCCGGTCGGGCGCAGGGCCGGAGCGAGGTGGCGGGTCTCGACCGCGGACAGGGTGCGCGGGGCGGGCAGCGTGCGGCGTGACGTGCGGGCCGAGGCCCGCAGCGCGTCGCCCGCGAGGAAGCCGGCCCGGGCGAGCGCGGCCTGACCGCGGCTGACGAGCGGGGTGAGGGGGAGGACGAACGGCTGGGCGCGGACCAGGTGGGGCGCCGTCCGCTCCATCAGCACGCCGCGTTCGACGGCGCTCTCGTGGGCGACGTCCAGCTGCCCGGTGGCGAGGTAGCGCAGTCCGCCGTGGATCAGCTTCGAGCTCCAGCGCGAGGTGCCGAACGCGAGGTCGTGCGCGTCGATCGCGGCGACGTCGAGTCCGCGCGTGGCCGCGTCGAGCGCGGCGCCCGCGCCGGTCGCGCCGAGCCCGACGACGAGGACGTCGACCTCGGCGCCGTCGGCGAGCGCGCCGAGTTCGCGGCCGCGGCGTTCGGCGCTCAGGGAGGAACCGGGCAGGGCGGGGCCGCTCGTGGAGGTCATGGGGTGAGGGTCCTCTCCAGCAGGGTGCGCAGTTCGCCCAGGAAGGCGTCCTGGTTCAGTTCGGGATCGGTCTCGTCGGTCATGGTGCGCAGCGAGAGCGTGAAGGACTGCACGACGAGCAGCAGGGACCGGGCCTGGAGGTCCACCGGCGCCCGGCGCACGGACCCGTCCTCGTGGCCCGCCCCGATCGCGGCGACGAGCAGCCCGAGGAAGGCCTCCTGGCTGGCTCCCCTGCGGTCGAGGACGTAGGGCAGCAGCAGTTCGGGGTCCACGTCGAGGATCTTGTGGAAGAGCGGATGGGCCCGGAACGCGGCGGCGCCCGCGACGAGTCCGTCCACGATCCGCGCCCGGACGGGCCGGTCGTCGAAGTCGGCCGGCATGGCTCCGGCCGCCACGGCGGTCCACTCACGGGTCATCAGGTCGCCGACGAGGCTGCGGACGTCGGGCCACCGGCGGTACAGCGTCATCCGGGACACGCCCGCGCGCCGGGCGACGTCGGTCAGGGTCGTCCGGCGCACGCCGACGGCCAGGACGCAGTCGCGTGCCGCGTCCAGCACGAGGTCGGTGTCCGAGCGCCTGCGCTCCGGCCGGCCGGGTTCCGTGGGGTCCGAGTGGTTGTGACGAATGGGCGTCATCTGTCACAGTGTAATGCCAGTACGGGCCGAGCGGCAGCACCGTCCGTGGAACAGACCGAGAGGAAACCCTCGAAGTGGACATGTTGTGGAGCGGCTGGGGCGACCCGGCCAAGGCGGCCCCCCTGCCCGACGCGGTGACGGGCCTGCTGCGCGACCTGCTCGGCGTCACCCCCCGCCCGAGCGGACCGGCGACCCTCGACGCCCTCGACCTCCCGCCCTCCCCCCTCACCGACGAGGCGCGCACCGCGCTCGCCGGGGCGCTCGCCGCCGGGGACGCCCTGCGGGAGGACGCCGAGAGCCGCGTCCGGCACACCCGGGGCAAGTCCACCCCCGACCTCCTGCGCATCCGCGCGGGCGAGGTCGACGACGTCCCCGCCGCCGTCGTCCTCCCGGACGGCCACGACGAGGTGGTCGCCGTCCTGCGCGTCTGCGCAGCGCACGGCCTGTCGGCCGTCCCGTTCGGGGGCGGCACCTCCGTCGTCGGCGGCCTGGCGCCCGAGACGAAGCGGCCCTTCGTCGCCCTCGACCTGCGCCGCCTCGACCGGCTCGTGAGCGTGGACGAGGTCTCCCGCACCGCCGTCCTCGAACCCGGACTGCGCGGCCCGCGCGTCGAGGAACTCCTGAACGCGAAGGGCTGGACCCTTGGGCACTTCCCGCAGTCCTTCGAGTGGGCGTCCGTCGGAGGCTTCGCCGCCGCCCGTTCCAGCGGCCAGGCCTCGGCCGGATACGGCCGCTTCGACGAGATGGTCCTCGCGCTCACCGTCGCCACCCCCGAGGGCACCCTGGAGACCGGACGCGCGCCCCGCTCGGCCGCCGGTCCCGACCTGCGCCAGCTGATCCTCGGCTCCGAGGGCAGCCTCGGCGTCATCACGGCCGTCACCGTGCGCATCCGCCCCCTGCCCCGCAGGCGCGTCTACGAGGGCTGGCGCTTCGCCTCCTTCGAGGCGGGCACCGCCGCCCTCCGCCGCCTCGCGCAGGACGGCCCGCGCCCCACCGTGCTGCGCCTCTCCGACGAGACCGAGACCTTCGTCGGGCTCGCCCAGCCGGACGCCATCGGCGCCTCCGGCGTCCCGCAGGGCGGAGGCTGCATGGCCATCGCCGGCTACGAGGGCACCGAGGCCGAGACCGGGGCTCGCCGCGCCGCCGCCCGCGAGATCCTGCTCGACGCCGGCGGCGAGTACGTCGGCGAGGAGCCCGGCGACCGCTGGGCGCACGGCCGCTACGACGCCCCGTACCTGCGCGACGCGCTGCTCGACGCCGGCGCCTTCGCCGAGACCCTGGAGACCGCGGCCTTCTGGTCCGCGCTGCCCGGCCTCTACACGGCGGTCCGCGACGCCCTGACGAACGCCCTCACCGAGGCCGGCACCCCGCCGCTCGTCATGTGCCACGTCTCCCACACCTACGAGAACGGCGCCTCGCTGTACTTCACCGTCGTCTCGGCGCAGGGCGAGGACCCGGTCGCCCACTGGGAGCCCGTGAAGCACGCCGCGAACGACGCGATCCTGGCGGCGGGCGGCACGATCAGCCACCACCACGGCGTCGGCACCGACCACCGCGACTGGTACGCCCGCGAGATCGGTCCCCTGGGCGTCCGCATGCTCCAGGCCGTCAAGGCCGAGGTCGACCCCTCCGGCGTCCTCAGCCCCGGCGTTCTCGTCCCCGTCCGCTGAACCCCGTTCCCCGCCGGTCCGCGGACGACGCACCCCGCGGACCGGCGGACGGACCGGCGGCCCCGGGGACTCCCGCCACCGACCGCGTCCGCGTACGGTGCCCCGGGAGCCGACCGCCCGTCGCCCCGCCCGTCGCTCCCCTCTCTCCCGCTCGGAGGCCTGACCCATGCGACAGTTCACCGCCGTCGTCAACCCCACCGCAGGGGGATCCAGCGGCACGGCGGCCCTGCTCCCGCTGGCCCGGCTGTTGCGGGAAGCGGGTGCGCGGCTCGACACCGTGTACAGCCGGAGCCTGGAACACGCGCGGGAGATCGCCCGGGAAGCGGGCGGGCGGGGGCACGTGGTGCTCGCGGTCGGCGGCGACGGGATGGCCGGCTGCGTCGGCGGCGCGCTCAGCGGCACGGACACGGTCTTCGGCCTGGTCCCCGCCGGCCGGGGCAACGACTTCGCCCGCGCCCTCGGCCTGCCCGCGGACGCCCCGGACCTCGCACGGGTGCTGCTCGACGGCGACCCGCGCCCGGTGGACACGATCGAGGTGGAGTCCGCCGCGCACGCGCGGATCTCCGTCCTGGGGAGCGTGTACGCGGGCGTCGACGCGGTGGCCAACCACCACGCGAACGCCTCGCGACTGCTGCGCGGAGCGGCGTCGTACTACGCGGGCGGCCTGCGGGCCGTCCTCACGTGGAAGCCCGCGGCCTACCGCGTCACCGTCGACGGCGTGACGCACGAGCGCACCGGCTACACCGTCGTGGCGGCGAACTCCGGCTTCTACGGCTTCGGCAGGAACGTCGCCCCCGGCGCCCGGCTCGACGACGGACTCCTGGACGTCGTCGTCATCGGCGACGCCCCCAAGCACCACTTCTTCGCGACGATGAACGAACTGAAGACCGGGGCGCACGTGCGGCGTCCGCAGGTGGAGATCCTGCGCGGCCGGGAGATACGCATCGAGGCGGACCGGGCGCTTCCGTACGGTGCCGACGGCGAGGTCGACGCGACCCTGCCGGTGACGGCCCGGGTGCGGCCGGGAGCGCTCCACGTCCTGGCGCCTCCTTCGAGGTGAGCCGCCGGCGGCGAACGGGGGAGGATGGGACCGGGTCCGGGGCCGGAGGTTCCGGCCGGGTCCCGGGAGAGCGGTGAACCAGTGGACCAGCGATGGCTGTCGCGGCGGGCTCAGGAGGCCGAAGGGGCCGCGGAAGGGGGCTTCGACCTCACGCGGTGCGTACGCGAACCGATCCATCTGCTCGGCGGCGTGCAGTCCTGCGGCTCGCTGGTGGCGGTCGACCCGGAGACCGGCGTGGTCGAGGTCGCCGCGCGCAACACGGGAGACCTCCTCGGCGTGGAGGCGGTGGACCTGGTCGGCGGGCCGGTGACGCGCCTGGTGTCCGCCGCCGCCTTCGAGGAGGCGGTGGAGGCGGCCGGCGACGAGGGCGGGGTGCCCGCCGCGCTCGCCCTCTCGGACGACGTGACGGCCCCGGGCCGCCGGTTCGACGTGTCCGCCCACCGCCGGGACGGGCTGCTGATCATGGAGTTCGAGCCGCGCGGCGCCGACGGCCCCGAGGCGCGCGGGTTCTACCAGGGGGTGCGCCGGGCGCTGGCCCGGCTGCGGTCGGCGGAGGACACTGAGGACTGCTGCCGGGTGGCGGTGCGCGAGGTACGGGCGCTGACCGGCTTCGACCGGGTGGTCGCCTACCGCTTCGACGGCGAGGACGGTCCGGGCGAAGTGGTCGCCGAGGACGTCCGGGAGGGCTGGGAACCGTGGCTGGGACTGTGGTTCCCGGCGACCGACATCCCGCCGCAGGCCCGGCGGCTGTACCGGGAGAACTGGATCCGGGTGATCGGGGACGTGGACGACGTCGCCGTCGGACTGCACCCGCCCGTGCGGGAGGCCACCGGCGAGCCCCTGGACCTGTCGCAGGCCGCGCTGCGCACCGTCTCCGGGTTCCACCTGGAGTACCTGCGCAACATCGGCGTGCGCTCCTCCATGTCGGTGTCGGTGCTGCGCGAGGGGCGCCTGTGGGGGCTGATCGCCTGCCACGGGGCGGAGCCCGCGCGGATCACCCCGGAAGTGCGCTCGGCGTGCGAGATGTTCGGCGCCGCGTTCTCGCTCCAGCTGTCCGCGATCGAGGAGCGCGAGCGCGCGGACGCGCACGTGGAGTCCACCGCCCGCTCCGCGGCGGTGGCCGAGGCGCTCGAACGGGAACGCCTCGAAGAGGGCCTCGGCGACGGCGGCGGCCCGCTCATGGAGCTCCTCGACGCGGACGGGGTGGTGCTCCGGCGGGCCGAACGCACCCTGGGCGCGGGCGAGCCGTTCGCGCCCGGCCTGCTCCGGGCGCTGGAGGAGCGGGCCCGGGCGCTGACGCCGGGCGTGCCCTGGTGCACCGACCGGCTGGCCGAGGAGGACGGACCGGGCGGCGGCGCGGAGGCGGCGGACGGAGGACCGGCCGGAGTGCTGATGGTGCCGCTGTCCGGGGTGGGGGAGTACGTCGCCTGGCGCCGCCCGGAGCGCCCGATGCCCCGGCAGTGGGCGGCCGACCCCTCGGTGCCGGTACGGGTCGGGCCGCGCGGCGAGCGCCTGACGCCGCGCGGCTCGGGAGCCGTCTTCCGGGCCACCGTGCGCGGCCGGAGCCTGCCCTGGACCGTCCGCGACCGGGTGGCGGCCAAGGAGCTGTGGCGGCTCCTCACGGGTCTGGTCCTGCGGCACGCCGAGGTCCTGGACGCGATCAACGACGAGCTGCGGATGCGCAACGTCGACCTCGACTCCTTCGCCCACGCCGCCGCCCACGACCTCAAGGAGCCGCTGCGCGGCATCTCCAACGCGGCGACGTTCGCCATGGAGGACGCCGGGGACGGGCTCGACGAGGTCACGCTGCACCGGCTGCGGACCATGCAGCGGCTCGCCGGACGCATGGACGAGCTGCTCAACTCGCTGCTGCACTACGCCCGGCTCGGCCGCGCCGGGCTGCGGGTGCGCGAGGTGGAGCTCGGCAGCGCCCTGGACGCGGCCCTGGAGGTGGCCGGGCCCCGGCTGGCCGAGCAGCGGGTGACCGTGGTCCGCGGGACGCTGCCCCGGGTCCGGGCGGACGCCGACCGGCTGGACGAGATCCTGGTCAACCTGCTGGTCAACGCGGCCAAGTACGCCCGGCCCGACGGGGAGCGCCGGGTCGAGGTCACCGTGGAGCGCCACCCGGTCCCGCCCGCCGGGGACGCCCCGGGGACGCCCGCGGGACCGGAGCAGGTCGTCGTCGTCAGGGACAACGGCATCGGCATCCCGGCGGACCGGCGCGACGACGTCTTCGACCTGTTCCGCCGCCTCCACGGACCGGCCGAGCACGGCGGGGGGACGGGAGTCGGCCTCGCCCTGGTCAAGCGGATCGTCGAACGGCACGGGGGCCGCATCTGGCTGGACGCCGTCCCCGGCGGCGGGACGGCGTTCTACTTCACGCTCGGGAGCTCCGAGCCGGACCCGGCCTGACGCCAGTAGTCGACGGCGCCCTTCAGGACCGTCTGGAAGAGCGCGAAGTTGACCGGCTTGTAGACGTAGCTGTCCGCCCCCGCCGCGTAGCAGGCGTCGACCTCGGCGGGGGCGGTGGAGGAGGTGAAGACCACCACCGTCACCGCGCCCAGCTCCGGCCGGGAGCGGATCCGCTCCAGCACCGCGTGCCCGCCGATGCCGGGCATGTTGAGGTCCAGCAGGATCAGCCCGGGAAGGTCCTCGCGGGCGAGCAGCGCTTCCACCAGGCCCTCCCCGCGGTCGGTGAACTCCAGGACCAGGTCGGGATGGGTGCGGCGCAGCGCGCGCCCGATCGCCTCGGCGTCCTCCGGACTGTCCTCCACGACCAGGATCCGGTCGGGGGCCGTGCGCCGCTGGTCCGTCGTCTCCGGCACGCCGCTCATCGCGCGTCCTCCACTCGTTCCTCCGCCACCTGTTGCTCCGCCACCCGTTCCCGCGCCACCCGGGCGACCAGCACCGCGGTGTCGTCGTCGCCCAGGGCCCGGAAGGCGGTCGCGCGGGCTATCAGCCCGGCGGCGTCGCTCCCGTCGCCACAGCTCTCCCGGACCGCCCCGGGCAGTACGTCCTCGAACATCGTCCCGTCCGCCGAGCGCGCCTCCGACAGGCCGTCGGTGAACATCACCAGCGCGTCGCCCGGCCCCAGCACGGTCCTGCCCGGCTCGTACAGGGCGTCCGGCACCACCCCCAGCAGCATCCCGGACGCCCGGACCTCCTCGACCCGCCCGTCCGCGCGGCGGATCAGCGGACGCGGATGCCCGGCCGAGGCCGCCTCGACGGCGTACCCGTCGCCGTCCGGGGTGAGCACGCCGACGAACGCGGTGACGAACCGGGCGGCCTGCTGGCCGGTCAGCACGCCGTTGAGACGGCTCAGCGCCTCGCCCGGCGGCGCCTTGTCCTCCAGCAGGACGCGCAGGGTGTGCCGGGCCAGGCCGGCCAGCGCCGCGGCCTCGGCGCCCCGGCCGCACACGTCCCCGACGAAGAGGGCCAGCGCGCCGTCCCGGCGCACCACGGCGTCGTAGAAGTCGCCGCCCACCTCCAGGGAGTCGTCGGCCACCTCGTAGGCCGCGGTCAGCCCGACGCCGGGCCAGTCGGGCAGGGTGCCCGGCAGCAGGTGCCGCTGGAGCTGCTCGGTGTTGCGGCGGCGCTGCTCGTAGGCGGTGGTGGTGTCGATGGCCAGCGCCGCCCGGCCGGCCAGGTCGTCGAGCACCCGCAGATCGACGATCTCCCGCTCGGGACGGTGGTAGACGAACGTCAGCGTGCCGAGCAGCTTCCCGCGGGCCCGCAGCGGACTGATGCTCACGGCCCGCACGGCCCGGCCCGGCCCGTCGCCGTGCGGTCCGAACACGGACGTCCCCAGGGCCTCGCCCGTGAGCAGGGTGCCGTGCGGCAGGCCCGCCGCGGCCCGCAGGGCCCCGTCCAGCCACGGGTCGTCCGCGGCCACGCCGCGCAGCCAGGGCTGCACGGCCGCCGCCACGTGCACGGTGGCCACCGGGGACAGCAGGTTGCCCGGCCGGCACAGGTGCACCACGCAGGCCTCCGCCACCGCCGGGACGGCGAGCCGGGCGACGCGCTCCAGCGTCTCCCGCGCGTCGAGGCTGGCGTCCATCTGCAGGGACGCCTCGGCGAGGAATGCCTCCTCCACCCGGCGGCGCTCCGCGGCCCTGTGTTCGAGGACCCGCCGGTTGCCGGCCACCAGGACCTCGCTGAGCTGGAGCAGCCGCGTCGGCAGGAAGGGATCGGCCTCCTCTCTCCCGCCCAGCCCCAGCGAGAAGGCCGCCCAGTCGTCGCCCCCGAGCGAGAAGCGGGCCTCCAGGGCCCGGCGCGCCCCCGCCTCGGCCAGCAGGGCCGCCTCGGGCGCGAAACCCTCGTCGTCCGTGGTCAGGTCGTGCTCGTACAGGTGCACCGGCGCGCGGTTCCCGGCGTCCTCCCCGCCCCTGGCGGGCAGCCGGGCGGGCACGGTCCGCACGCTGCCGGGAAGAGGGGTCGTGGTCGCTGCCGCGGCGGCGCCGTCGGCCGTCAGCCGCCGCACGTACCGCAGGCTGCGGCCGTCCCAGCGGCTCCCCGCGACGGCGACCACGCCCCGCTCCGCCAGCATCAGGGAGTAGACGTGCCGGGCCATGTCCGTGATGTCCTGGGCGTCCTGCGCGGCCAGCCACATGCGGTGCAGGCCGGCGGACCAGGCCTCGGGGTCCGTACCGGTCGCGCCCTCGACTCGCCTCACGCTCTCCTCGCTCATGTCGGCTGTACCGGCCGGAACTCCCGTTCCGGCGCCCCGGGGCCGGATGACGGGAGTCTCCGGTCGGGCCGCACGTCCCAGCGTACGTCGCCGCCGTCGGCCCGCCGGTCGCGGAGGCCGCGATACGGCCGGGGCCCGGACCGCCGGACCCGGGGGCTCAGCCGGCGATGCCGCCCAGCTCCGCGTCGGCGGGCAGGACGCGCACCAGCTTGCGGTTGACGAACTCCCGCATGCCGAGCGCGGACAGCTCGCGTCCGTAACCGGAGCGCTTGATGCCGCCGAAGGGCAGGTCGGGCCGGGTGGAGGTCGGGTGGTTGACCCAGACCATGCCGGTCTCCACCCGCTCGGCGACCCGGCGGCCGCGCTCCGTGTCCGCGCAGAAGACGGAGCCGCCGAGACCGTACTGGCTGTCGTTGGCGAGGGCGATCGCCTCGTCCTCGTCGGCCACCCGGTGGATCACGGCGGCGGGGCCGAAGAGCTCCTCCGCGTAGGCGCGCATGCCCGGCTTGACGCCGGTGAGAATCGTCGGTTCGACGAAGGCGCCCGGGCGGTCGATCCGGTGGCCGCCGGTGACGAGCTCGGCCCCCTGGTCCACCGTCTCGCGGATCTGCTCGGCCAGGCCGGCGGCCGCCTGCTTCGACGAGAGGGGGCCGAGGGTGGTCGCCCCGTCCGCCGGGTCGCCGGGCACCAATGCCTCGAACGCGCGGCGCATCCCCGCGACGAAGTCGTCGTAGACCTCGTCGAGGACGATGAACCGCTTCGACGCCACGCAGCTCTGCCCGGTGTTCGCCATCCGGCCGGCCACCGCGGCGCCGACCGTCCGTTCCAGGTTCTCGCCGTCCAGGACGATGAAGGCGTCGCTGCCGCCCAGTTCCAGCAGGCTCGGCTTCATGTTGCGACCGGCCCGCTCGGCGACCTGGGCCCCCGCGCGCTCGCTGCCGGTCAGCGACACCCCCCGTACGACCGGGTCGTCGATGACGCGCGAGATCTCGTCGTGGCTCACGAACAGGTTGGTGTACACGCCCTCGGGCGCCCCCGCGTCGTGGAACAGCTTCTCCAGGGCCAGCGCCGACTGCGGGCAGATCCCGGCGTGCTTGACCAGGACGGTGTTGCCGAGGACCAGGTTCGGCCCGGCGAAGCGCACCACCTGGTAGTACGGGAAGTTCCACGGCATCACGCCGAGGAGGACGCCCAGCGGCTCGTCGACGAGGTACGCCTCTCCCTCCTCGACCTCCAGCGGCTCGTTCGCCGCGAAGCCGGGTCCGTGTTCGGCGTAGTACGACAGGATCGAGGCCGCGAGGTCCACCTCGCCGCGGGCCTCCGCGATCAGCTTGCCCATCTCCTCGGTGAGGAGGCGGGCCAGCGGCTCCTTGCGCTCCCTCATCAGGCCGGCCGCGCGTCCGATCACCGCGGCGCGATCCCCGATCGGCCGCCTCCGCCACGCCTCGAAGGCATGACCCGCGGTTTCGAGGACGGAGTCGACCTCCTCGCCCTCGATCACCGGAAACTCCGCGAGGGTCTCCCCGGTGTACGGGCTGACGGTGGCGAACGGGCTCTTGCGCTGCTCCGACATGGAAGCTCCAGTACGGGACGTATCGGGGTACGGGGGATGTGGCGGTCCATGCGGAACGCCACGTTCCTTCACCTCCGCCCCGGTACCCGGAAGCGGGACCGGAAAACAACGCAAAACGGATTAAAGACTCTCCGTTTTCCGAGGAGGTGATCACGGAGGGACGTCGTGGCTCTCCCGGCCCGCTCCGTCACGGCGTGTTCGTGAAGGCGCGGCGGTAGGCGCGGGGCGGCACTCCCCGGCGGCGCACGAACTGCTCGCGCAGGACGGTCGCGCTCCCGTACCCGACGCGGCGGGCGATCTCCTCGACCGGCAGGTCCGTGGTCTCCAGAAGCTCCTCGGCGCCGCTCAGCCGCAGGCTCCGCACCCAGGCGTGGGGGGTGGTGCCGGTCGCGGCGGCGAAGCGGCGGGCGAAGGAGCGCTTGCTCATCAGGGCGCGCCCGGCCAGCTCCGCGACGGGAAGCGGCCGGTGGAGGTTCTCGCGGGCCCACGCGAGCACCTCGGCGAGGCGCTCGTCACGGCAGTCCTCGGGGACGGGGGCGGCCAGGTACTGCGCCTGCCCGCCGTCGCGGTGGGAGGGCAGCACCACGTCCCGCGCGACGCCGTTGGCCCTCGCGGCCCCGTGCTCCCGCCGCAGCAGGTGCAGACAGAGGTCGAAGCCCGCGGCGGCTCCCGCGCCGGTGACGACGCTCCCCTCGTCTACGTAGAGGGCGCCGGGCTCGACGGCGACCTCGGGGTAGCGGTGGGCGAGCAGCGCGGCGAACCGCCAGTGGGTGGTGGCCCGCCGGCCGTCGAGCAGTCCGGCGGCGGCGAGCGCGAAGGTCCCGACGCAGTGGGCCGCGACCAGCGCGCCGCGCCCGTGCGCGGCCTTCAGCGCGTCGAGCACCGGGGGAGCGGGCGGCGTGCGGAAACCGGCCCACGGCAGGGCGATCACCAGGTCGGCCGAGGCGAGCCGGTCCAGGCCGTGCGCGACGTCGAGCGGCACCCCGACGTCGGTGGGGACCGGTCCGGGCCGGTCGGCGCACAGGGCGAAGTCGAAGCCGGGCAGCCCCTCGCCGTGCGGGCCGAAGACCTCGGCGACGATGCCGACGGCGAGCATGCCGACACCGGGCGGGGCGTACGCGGCGACGGTCGTGAAGGGAGGCATGCGCGCAGTGTGGCACGAATCCTGCGATCAACGGCAGACGTGCCACTCGTGAACGGCCTTCCCCTCCACGAACATTGAGGGCATGACAGACGCACCGCTCGGCCGTAGCGCCGTATACACCGTCCTGACCACCGGATACGTCGGCTCCACCGGCCCCGGAGTCGCCGCCACCGTCTCCTACGTCTCCGACGCCGGCCGGCACGTGATCTTCGACCCGGGCATGGTGGCGAGCCCCGACCGGATCCTCGCCCCGCTCGCGGAGCTGGGGCTCGGCCCCGACGACATCACCGACGTGGTGCTCAGCCACCACCACCCGGACAACACCATGAACGTGGGCCTCTTCGGCCAGGCCCGGGTGCACGACCACAAGGTGGAGTACCGCGGCCACCAGTGGAAGAACCGGGACGCGGAGGGCTACGAACTCACCCCGTCGCTGCGGCTGATACGCACCCCGGGCCACAGCGCCGAGGACATCACCCTGCTCGCCGGCACGGAGTCGGGCGTGGTCGCCTTCGCCGGAGACCTGTGGTGGCACGCGGAGGGCCCGGCGGACGATCCGGTGGCCCCCGACCGCAAACTGCTGCGCACCTCCCGGCTCCGGGTGCTGGCCGCCGCGGACCTGATCGTGCCCGGCCACGGAGCCCCGTTCGAGGGCGACGAGAACACGCCGCGCTGAGGACCGTCCGTACGGGCGCGCGAGGACCCGGCCGAGGGAGAGCCCCGGGGCCGGACCGGTCCCGGGCCGCCAACTGCCCCTGGCCACAGCGGTGATGCGACCGTACTGTTCGTCTGCCCGGCTCGGCCAGGCGGACAACTGAATGGTCGCGCGACCTGGGAAGCCGGTAGGAGTCCGGCGCTGACCTGCAACCGTGTGGGGCGCTTCCGCGCCCCGAGTCGGACCACCCGGCGCGCGGCTTCACGTACTACCTCTACCTCGCCCTCACCGTCGTGGCGATCCGGGTGACCTTCCGGGCGATCTTCGCCACCGGCATCACGCCCCGCGACCACTTCCTCTTCTCCCTGCCGCACATCCCCACGCCCGACTGGTACGCGGGCATCCAGATCGGCGGCCCGGTCTCCCTGGAGGCGCTGCTCTCGGCCGCCACCGACGGACTGCGGCTGGCCTGCATGCTCTGCTGCATCGGCGCCGCCAACACCCTCGCCAACCCCAAACGGGCCCTGCGCGTGCTGCCGGGCGCCCTCTACGAACTCGGCGTGGCCGTCACCGTCTCCATCAGCGTCGCGCCCCAACTGGTCCAGAGCGTCCAGCGCGTGCACCGGGCGCGGCGGCTGCGCGCCGGACGCTCCAAGGGCCTGCGCGCCCTGCGCGGCATCGTCGTCCCCGTCCTGGAGGACGCCCTCGAACGCTCCCTGCGCCTCGCGGCCGCCATGGACTCCCGCGGCTACGGGCGCGCCGGAACGGCCACCCGCCGCTCCCGGCGCACGACCGGCGCCCTCATGCTGCTCGGCATGTGCGGCCTGTGCGCCGGGGCGTACGGACTCCTCGACGCCACCGCCCCCACCCTCCTCGGCTTCCCGGCGCTCGCGGCCGGCGGCCTGCTGTGCGTGGCCGGACTCCGCCTCGGCGGGCGCCGCGTCACCCGCACCACCTACCGGCCCGACCCCTGGAAGGCCGCCGAGTGGGCCGTCGCCGGCTGCGGGGTCCTCTCGGCCGTCCTCCTCTTCAGCAACGCCGGCTTCGACGCCGCCGAACTCAACCCCTCCATCTACCCGCTGAGCTGGCCCACCCTGCCCCTGGTGCCGGCCGCCGCGATCCTCCTGGCGGGAACCGCGGGATTCCTGTCCCCGCCCCCGAGCCAGCCCGTCCGCCCGGCCGTCCCGGCACAGCGCACCAAGGAAACCGAGTGATCACCTTCGACCAGGTCACGGTCCGGTACGAGGACATGGCCGAACCCGTCCTGCGGGACGTCGACCTGACCGTGGAGGAGGGCGAACTCTGCCTCGTCGTCGGCCACACCGGCGTCGGCAAGTCGACCCTCCTCGGCGCGGTCAACGGCCTCGTCCCGCACTTCACCGGCGGCACCCTGTACGGCCGGGTGACGGTCGACGGCCGGGACACCGCCGAGCACCCGCCCCGCGAACTCGCCGACGTCGTGGGCGTCGTCGGGCAGGACCCCCTCGACGGCTTCGTCACCGACACCGTCGAGGAGGAACTCGCCTACACCATGGAACAGCTGGCGGTCCCCCGGCGACCATGCGCAAGCGAGTGGAGGAGACCCTCGACCTGCTCGGCCTGGCCGACCTGCGCCACCGCGCCCTGCACGAGCTCTCCGGCGGGCAGCAGCAGCGCGTCGCCATCGGCTCCGTCCTCACCGCCCACCCCCGGATCCCCGTCCTCGACGAGCCGACCTCCGCGCTCGACCCGACCGCCGCCGAGGAGGTGCTCGCCGCCGTCACCCGGCTCGTCCACGACCTCGGCGTCACCGTGCTCCTCGCCGAACACCGCCTGGAGCGGGTGGTGCAGTACGCCGACCGGGTCCTCCACCTGCCCGGCGACGGACGGGTGGTCTCCGGGCCGCCCGCCGAGGTCTTCCGCACGACGTCCATCGCCCCACCCGTCGTCGAACTCGGCCGCGCCGCCGGCTGGTCCCCGCTCCCGCTCTCCATCCGCGACGCCCGGCGGGCCGCGGCCCCCCTGCACACCCGGCTGAGCGGCGTCACCCCTCCGCCCGCGCGGCCCGCCCCCGACACCGACCGCCCCACCCTCCTCACCGCCCGCGGCGTCACCGTGACGTACCAGGGCGTGCCGGCGGTCCGCGAGGTCGACCTCGACCTGCGCGGCGGCGAGATCACGGCCCTGATGGGCCGCAACGGCTCCGGGAAGTCCTCCCTGCTCTGGGCCCTCCAGGGCTCCGGGCCCCGCAAGGCCGGCTCCGTCTCCGTCGGGGGACCGGACGGGCCGGGGAAGCGGGACCCCCGGAAGCTCCCGGCGGCCGAGGCCCGGCGGCTCGTCGGCCTGGTGCCGCAGACCCCCACGGACCTGCTCTACCTGGAGAGCGTCAAGCAGGAACTCGACCAGGCCGACGCCGAGTCCGGGGTCGCGGCCGACGGCGTCCCGGCCCGCGCCCTCCTGGACCGCCTTGCGCCCGGCATCCCCGACACCACCCATCCGCGCGACCTGTCCGAGGGACAGAAGCTGGCCCTCGTCCTGGCGATCCAACTCGCCGCCGCGCCACGGGTGCTGCTCCTCGACGAGCCCACGCGCGGTCTCGACTACCGGGCCAAGGGCGAGCTGATCGGCATCGTGGACGCCCTCGCCGCCGAGGGCCGCTCCGTCGTCGTCTCCACCCACGACGTGGAGTTCGTCGCCCGCGCGGCCGACCGGGTCGTCGTCATGGCGGAGGGCGACGTCGTCGCCGACGGCCCCACCACCGAGGTCATCGTCGCCTCGCCGGTCTTCGCCCCCCAGACCGCGAAGATCCTGGCGCCCCTGCCCTTCCTCACGGTGGACCAGCTGACGGCCGTACTCGACGCCGACGCCGACGCCGACATCGACGGAACGGGCCCGGCCTCATGAGCACGTCCACCGCCGCCATCCGCATCCGCGCCCGGGCCGGAGTCGTCATCGCCATGGCGGCCTTCCTCGGCGTCGTCGCGTTCTTCTGGCCGTTCCTCGTCGCACCCGGGAAGTTCGACTCGAACTACGCCCCGCCGCTGATCTTCGGCGTGCTCCTGGTGATCGTGCTCTGCGTGGTGATCTCCGAGATCGCCGAAGGCGGCATCGACTCCAAGGCGCTGGCCATGCTGGGGGTCCTCTCCGCGGTCAACGCCGCCATCCGTCCCCTCGGCGCGGGCACGGCCGGCATCGAGACGGTGTTCTTCATCCTCGTGCTCGCGGGCCGGGTCTACGGCCCCGGCTTCGGCTTCACCCTGGGCTGCACGTCCCTGTTCGCCTCGGCGCTCATCACCGGCGGCGTCGGCCCCTGGATGCCGTACCAGATGTTCGGCTGCGCCTTCGTCGGCATGCTCGCCGGGTTCCTCCCGAAGGCCACGGGGCGCCGCGAGGTCGCCCTGCTCGCGGTGTACGGCTCGCTCTCCGGCTACCTCTTCGGCTTCCTCCTCAACCTCTCCTTCTGGCCGTTCTCGCTCGATCCGAACAGCTCCATCGCCTACCTCCCCGGGCTCCCGTTCACCGAGCAGTTCCAGCGGTACCTGGCCTTCGACCTGGCCACCTCCCTCGGCTGGGACACGGGCCGCGCCGTCACCAACTTCGTCTGCGTCGTCCTCGCGGGACCGGCCGTCCTCACCGTCTTCCGCCGCGCCGCCCGCAAGGCCCGCTTCCAGGCCCCGGTCCGCTTCTCCTCCCGGCCCCTCCGGAAGGAGGAGGACGCACCGGAGCCGCGGGCCGAACGGGCGTAGGCCTCACGCGTCGGCGGTGCCGGCGGTCCCGGAGAGCCGCCGCCCGGTCAGGACAGGCCGGGCAGCGGTACGTCGAGGACGGGGACGGGGCGCGGGGTGCCGTCGGCGTCGATGGCGACGAAGGTCAGGAAGGCGGTGGCCACCTCGGTGGCGGGGCCGGTGCTGTTCCAGCGCTCGGAGGTCACCCGGACCCCGACGGTCATCGACGTCCGCCCGGCCCGTTCGAGGCCCGCCTCGACGCTGAGCAGGTCTCCGGCCCGCACGGGGGCGAGGAAGGTCATCCGGTCGACGGAGACGGTGACGGCCGGGCCGTCGGCGTGCCGCCCGGCGGCGGCCGCCGCGGCGTCGTCGATGAGCTTCATCATCACGCCGCCGTGGATGGTGCCGTAGAGATTGGTGTCGTGCTCGCTCATGATGTGGGCGAGGACGACCCGGGAGTCGTCCGGCGTCTTGGTGGGACGGGCGGCGGGAACGGGGCTGGTGACGGTGGGATCGGCCACGTCAACTCTCCTTCGCGAGTCGCGGCGGGTGCTGTTCCGCGCGCACGGGGTGTGGGCGCGCGGGCAGCGGGCAGGTCTTCGGACTCGCGGGCACGCCCACCGGACTCGTCCGGAGGACTCCTACTGGCCGTCGCTTCCCAGGCCCTCTCCGGGCCCAGTGCGTATGACGGCGGTCGTTCCCGCTCACCGCTGCGGGGCAGTCCCGGATTCCCACCGGGTTCCCTCTTACGACGCCTCCCGCCTGGCGGACGGGGGCGAACCAGCTGCGCGACCAGCCTACGCGGCACCCCGACGGGGCCGTCCTGCGCGTCGCCGCCGGCCGGGCGGGGAGTACGTCTCCCCGGCCCGACGCCCCTGATCCGGGACGGGGCCCGCGCCGAGGAGCCTCGGTGGAAGGCTCCGACTGGCTTGAACCGAACCCCGTACGCGGCGGCGGGCCTGTACGTTGCCGGGGAGAAGAGGCGGGGCGACGTGAGGGGCGGGTGGGGACTTTGCTGACCGAGGCTTTGACCGCGTTGGCCGCGGCGGGCGGCGGGGCGGTGGTCCAGGCCGCCGGCACCGACGCCTGGCACGCGGTGCGGCAGCGGGTCGCCGAACTGTTCGGCCGCGGTGACGCGGAGCGGGGGCGGGCCGAACTGGAAAGGCTGGACCGGACGGCCCGGGCGCTTGAGCCGGGCGCCGCCACGGACCCGGACCGGGAGCTGTCGCGCCAGGAAGGGGTGTGGCAGGAACGGTTCGAGAACCTGCTCGAATCCCTCGACGCGGGGGACCGGGAGCGGGCAGCCCGGGACCTGCGCGCCCTGTCGGCCCTCGTCGCCGACCCGGAGGCCGACACGGCCCTGGCGACCGGGAACGCACTGGCGCGGGACGGCGGCAGCGCCGTGACCGGGGTGAGGCGGTCGGGCGACGGGCGCGCCGCACGCGCCGTGAACACCGGGGACGCGGAGGCCGCCGGCGCGGGGTCCAGCGCGATCAGCGGCATCGTGACCGAGTAGACGGCCGGGACCTCGGTATGGCCAGGTGGCGATGGGGCAGAGGACGCGATCCCGGCACGCACACCCCGGCCGGGGGCGCGGAGGACGGCGTCACCCCCGCACAGCGGGTGACGGGCAGCGGGAACGCGAGCGCGACGCACGGCGGCATCGCCGTCACGGGCATCTACCACGCCCATTCCGGCGTGGTGCTCCCCCCGGAGGCGGTGCGGCCCGTGTCCGAGGTCAAGGCCCGTCCCGGACTGGACAACCTGCCGTACCGCACCACCCGCTTCGTGGGGCGCACCGCCGAACTCGAACGCCTCGACGCCGCCATGAAGAGGAACGGCGGCGTGGGGCTCCAGGCCGTGCACGGACTCGGCGGGGTCGGCAAGAGCACGCTGGTCGCGCACTGGGCGGCCACCCGGGCCCGCAAGCACCGTCTCGCGCCCGTCCGGTGGATGTCCGCCGACAGCGCGGCGGGCGTGGAACGGGGCCTGGCCGCCCTCGCCACCGCCCTGCAGCCCGCCGTCTCCAAGGCGCTGACGGTGGAAGCCCTGGCCGAGAACGGGATGCAGTGGCTGGCCACGCACAGCGGCTGGCTGCTCGTCCTGGACAACGTCAACCACGTCGCGGACATCGCCCCGCTCCTGGCCCGCCTGCCCCACGGGCGTTTTCTCGTCACCAGCAGGCTCGCCACGGTGTGGCACGACGCCGGCGAGGTCATCCGGCTCGACGTCCTGCGACCGGACGAATCGCTGGCCCTGCTCACCCGCATCGCGACCGTCGGCGGCGGCCGGGACCTGTCCGGAGCGGCCGAACTCTGCGCGGACCTGGGCCATCTCCCCCTGGCCGTCGAACAGGCCGCCGCCTATCTCGCCCAGAACCCCCTGCTGACCCCGGCCGCCTACCTGGGCCTGCTCCGGCAGAACCCCGGCCCGCTGTACCAGCGGGGCGGCGAGGGCTTCACCGTCCACGAACGCACCATCGCCCGCATCTGGCGCGTCACGCTGGACGACATCCGCGAACGGCGACCGCAGGCCGCCGACATGCTGCGCACCCTGGCCTGGTACGCGCCCGACGGCATCCCCACCGGCCTCCTGGACGACGAGGACGCGCCGGCCGGGGTCGTCGACGCGATCGGCGTCCTCAACGCGTACAGCATGATCACCGTCGATCCCGAGGCGCGCGCCCTCTCCGTCCACCGGCTGGTCCAGTCCGTCGCGCGGACCTCCGACACCGACGACCCGCACCGCGCGCCCGGCCTCATCACCGAGGCCCGGGGGCGCGCGACCGCCGCGCTGGAGGCCGTCGTCCGGCCGACCGACTGGCAGGATCCCGCCACCTGGCCGACCGGCCGCACCCTGCTCCCGCACATGGACGCGCTGGCCGACCACACGCCGCGGTCCGCCGACACCGGAACCACGGCGCGGCTCCTCGACCACACCGGCGTGTTCCTCATCAGCCAGGGACTCGTGGCCCGGGCCGCCGAGCACCTCCGCCGGTCCCTCGCCCACCACGAGCGGGAACTCGGCCACGACGACATCCACACGCTCGCCTGCCGCCACAACCTGGCGCACGCCCACGATGCGGCGGGGCACATCAAATAGGCCATCCTCCTGTACGAGCGGGTCCTGCGCGACGAGGAACGCGTCCTGGGGGCGACGCACCGGCTCACCCTCGCCAGCCGCAACAACCTCGCCGACGCCTACCGGGCCGTGGGCGACGAGGACAAGGCGCTCGCCCTGCTCGGGGAAGACCCCGCGTCCGCGTACGGCTCGTTCCCCGACTCGTCCGAGGACGGCGAGGACCTCTCCGCCCTCACCGCGCGCAACACCCTCGCCCGTACGTGGCAGGCGGCGGGACGACACGACGAGGCCGTCCGCCTGTACGAGGAGAACCTCGACGCCTGCGTCCGCGCGTTCGGCGGGGACCACCATCTCGCCCTGGTGACGCGGAACAACCTGGCGGCCGCGCGCAAGGCGTCGGAGGACCCGCGCGAGACCGTCCGCCGCTTCGAGGGGATCCTCGGGGACATGGAACGCGTGCTGGGCGAGGAGCACCCCGACACCCTCCTCGCACGGGGCAATCTGGCGGATGCGTGCCGGGCGGCCGGTGAACCCGGCCGGGCCGTCGCACTGTTGGACCAGGTGCTGCCGGTCATGGAGCGCGTGTTCGGCGAGGAGCACGGCACGACCCGTGCGACCCGCGTCGTCCTCGCCCTCGCCTGCCGGGCGGCCGGCGACCCGGACCGGGCGCTGCGCCTCGCCGCTCCACGACCGGATCCGTCGGCCGGTGACGGGAGCCCGGCGGCGTTCCGCGCGGACCGCACCGGTCCCGGTGGGGCGGCGGCCGGGGAGGAGGGGCGTCCCGACACCCGCGGCGCCGACATCGGCTACGGGCTCCTGGCCGTCGGCGACGCGGACCGGGCCGTTCCACTGTTCGAGCGGGCCGTCCGCGACCGTCGGCTGGACGAGGACGACCCCGGCTCGCTCACCGTCCGCCACAACCTGGCGGTGGCCCATCTCACGGCGGGCGCTCCCGAGCGGGCCCTCCCTCTTTTCGAAGAGGTCCTCCGGGTGCGGGAACGCGTCCTGGGCGAGGACCATCCCGACACCCTCACCAGTCTCAGGCACCTCGCCGACACCCACCGCGAGGCGGGCGACTTCGACCGGGCCGTCCCGCTGTACGAGAGGACGTTCCGCACGCGGTCCCGGGTCCTCGGCGCGCACCACGAGGACACCCTCGCCGCTCTCGGCATGCTCGCGTACACCCACCGGCTCGCGGGCCGGCCCGACCGGGCCGCGCCCCTCTTCGAGCAGGCGCTCCACGGGCAGGAGCAGGCGCACGGCCCCCACCACCGCGAGACGTTGGCCGTCCGTAACAATCTCGCCGGTACGTACGGGGACGCGGGTGACCTCCCCCGGGCCGTACTCCTCCACGAGGAGAACGCCGCCGCGTGCGCCCGCGCCCTCGGGGACGACCACGCGCACACCCTCGTCGCCCGCCACAACCTGGCGGTCGTCCAGGCCTCCTCCGGTGACTTCGGCCGTGCCCTCCCGCTGCTCGGGGACACGTTCGAGCGGCAGCGGACGTTCCTGGGCGAGGACCATCCCGACACCCTCGCCACCCAGTTGAGCCTGGCCGGCATGTGCCTGGCGGTCGGACTGCGGCGCCGGGCCCGGGGTCTCTACAAGCGGACCTTCCTCACGTGCCGTCGCACCCTCGGCGAGAACCACCCCTTGACGCGAGAAGCGCGCGAGCGCCTGATGTCCGCCAAGCGGGCCGGGCGCGGACGCTGAGCGACACGTCCCGCGCCTTGCCGGGACCCCCGGGGAGGACCGTCCGCCCGGAGCGCCGGGTCAGGGCCGTGGAGCGGCGGGCCCGCCGGGCGCGCGGAGCACGAGCAGGGTGATCTCGCTGGGGGCGAAGACGCGGAAGGGCGGGCCCCAGAAGCCGGTGCCCCGGCTGGTGTAGAGGAGGGTGCGCGCGCCGTGGCGGCTGAGACCGGCGACGGCCGGCTGGTCCAGGCGGACCAGATGGTGGAAGGGCCAGATCTGGCCGCCGTGGGTGTGGCCGGAGAGCTGGAGGTCGACGCCGGCGGCCGCCGCCCGGTCGACGAACGCGGGCTGGTGGGCGAGGAGGAGGACGGGCAGATCGGGGTCGGCGCCCCGGAGGGCCCCGTCGAGGTGGGCGCGGTGGCCCGCGAGGCCGGAGGACTCGGCGGTGACGTCGTCGACGCCGGCGACCACGAGGGTGTCGCCGCCGCGTTCGAGCAGCAGGTGGCGGTTGCGCAGCGGCTCCCAGCCCAGCTCGCCCATCAGGTCGACCCAGCCCTGGGCCTCGCTGTAGTACTCGTGGTTGCCGGTCACGTAGACCAGGGCCCGGGTCGCCCGCACCGTACCCAGCGGGGCGGCCTGGGCGCGGCGGCGTTCGGCCGTGCCGTCCGCGATGTCTCCGGTGTGGCAGACCAGGTCGGCCTCCAGGGCGTTCACCGTCTCGCAGACCCGTGCCGACCAGCGGGCCCGGTCGAGCGGGCCGTAGTGGGTGTCGGTGATCAGGGCGACCCGGGTGCCGTCCAGCCCGGCTCCCAGCCGGGGGAGTTCCACGTCGAGCCGGCGCACGCGCGGCACCCGCCGGGCCTCGGCGTACCCCCAGGCGAGCAGGACGGCGGTCGTGCCGAGGACGGCCCAGGTGACGACGCGGGCCCGGTCCTGGCCGTCGCCGACACCGGCCACGGCCAGGGCGGGCCGCAGCAGGACGCCGAGCAGGACGGACCAGGTGAACAGGACCCAGACGCCGCCCAGCAGCGTGTCTCCGATGATCGCCGCCCGGTCCTGCTGGCGCCGGCCGTGGCCGCGCGTCATCGCGAGCGGCATGCCGATCAGGCCCAGGACGGACAGCGCGGTGCCGACCGCCGCGACGGGGGAGGGCCAGTGCTGACCGGTGTGCAGGAGGATCCAGCACGGCACGGTCCACAGCAGAACGGGCGCGATCAGGGGGACGTACCGCATCAGGCGTTGCAGCCGGCTCCGCGGCGCCTGATGCGCCTCGCCGTCGGCGGATCGGGTGTCGCTGGTCTCGGTCACGCTCGCCCTCCTGGGGGTCCGTCCGGCGGAGTCTCTCGGAGAACCCATTGTCCGCCGTCGCGGGGAGGACCGTCCGCCGGGGGCCGGGTCCCGTCGGACGGGGCGGGGCGTCCGGTGCCGCGCTCCTTCCGTGCCGGAACCCGTCCCGAAGCCACCGCCGAACAGCCGCCGGAACTGCCGCCGGGGGGAGCGGGGGCGCCCTACCGTCCTCGTACACCCCCTTTCCACAAGGGCACACCCAGGAGGTTTCGTCATGACGTACTCGGGTCGTTCCGCCGTCGGCGGCGCCGCGGCGGCAGCCGCCGCAGCCGCGCTCCTTCTCGGCGGATCGGGTACGGCGGCCGCGCAGCCGTCGTCGCCCAAGCCGCAGCAGATCAGCTCGGCGCAGTTGCGGGCGCACCTCACCGAGGCCGTCGCGCAGGAGCGCCTCGCCGCCGACTGTCTTCCGGTCTGCGCCGGACAGATCGTGTAGCGGACGCGACGGACCGACGAGGAGGTGGAGATGAGCACCGCGGACCGTTCCGAGATGAGCAGGACCTGGTGCCCGAGCGGCAGACCCGACGCGCCGGAGGCGGTGGTGCTGGGCGTCCGCTCCGGGCGGGACGGCGAGGTCGTGTACCTCGCCGATCCCGTGCCGGCCCGGGACGTCCTCCCGGTCGTCCCGAAGGACGTCGAGCCGACCCGGGTCCTGCGCTTCGCGTCGCACTGCGTCAGCGAGTGCCTGCACCGCAGGGGCAACGACTGCACCCTGGTGGAGCGGGTGGCGGCCACGCCGGCGGACGAGGACCGGAACGTGCCGCGGTGCCATCTGCGGGCCCACTGCAAGTGGTGGGCGCAGACCGGGGTGGACGGCTGCCGCCGGTGTCCGGCCGTGGCGACCACCGTCGTGGAGGGCGACGACCTGGGCGCGCTGGTCGCCGACCCCGGCACCACCCGCGAGCAGCTGGAGGAGTGGATGGCGCGGGCCGAACCCGCGTACCGGTAGCCGCTTCGCCGGGGCGCGGCCCCCGGAGGGTTTCCTTCAGCGGCCCAAGGGGTCGCCGTCGGCGCCGTCGTCCCGGGTGAACAGCGCCGCGTGACCGCCGTGGTGCAGCGGCGTGTCCAGTCGCGGGCGGGCCGTCTCCCGGCCCGTCCGGGCGTCGACGAGGTGCACCTCCCCGTGGCCGCCCCGGGTCACGGCCACCCAGTCGGCGCCCGGTGAGGCGGCCACCGCGCGGCGCTGGACGCCCTCCCAGGGCGTGCCGCCGCGCCTCGGAGCGCCGGACATGGCCGGGAGGGGGACGCGGCGAAGGGCGCCGTCGTCGCCCAGGAGCACCAGTTCGTCGCCGTCGGGGTGGACGCGGGTGAAGGCGGTGCGGTCGCGGGCGAGGGCCAGCCGGAAGACCAGGCCGGGGCCGAGTCCGGTGAGGACCGTACGGCCCGTCCCCAGGTCGTGGCGCCACGCGTGGTTGGTCCAGTCCGGCCATCGCAGCGGGTCCGGGTCGCCGCCGCGCAGCGTGCTCCAGAGGGCCCGCCGGCGGGTGTCGAGGCGGAGGTACCAGCCCCGGGCGGGCGATTCCCAGGGGATCACCGGCCCGGCCACCAGCCCGTCGCCCTTCCTCCGGGTCGTGTGCACCCCCGCGCCCGTCGCCGCGAACACCCGCCCCGCCTGCGGGTCCTGGGCGTCGCCGTGCCCGTCGTCCGGCAGCGGCAGCAGCGCGTGCGGCGCGACCGCCGGGCAGCCCGGCGGCGCGGCCAGCAGGTCCGCGAACCGGTGGACGGCCAGCGCGCCGGGCTCCCGGTGCCGCAGGACGACGAGCGGGTCGCCGCCGCCCAGTACCGTCACGCCCGGTTCGCCGACGCGCGTGCGCACCCGGGCGGTCTCCCCGGTGGCCAGGTCGACGACCGTCAGCAGGTCCGACCACGGCTCGCCGTTCTTCCCCAGACCGGTGGTGACGGCCAGTCGGCGTCCGGACGGGTCGCAGGCCAGGTGCTCGGCCGGGACGGCCACCGGGATCGCGCGTTCCACCAGTTCCTCGCCGAAGGGATCGAGCACCAGGAGCTCTCCCCGGCGGTCGTCGACGCAGGCCACCCGTCCCCCCGGCAGCGCCAGGAACCCCGCGTGCTCGGACAGATGGCGTCCGGCGAGGCGCCCCGTGACCGTGCCGTCCGGCACGGACAGCGCGTACACGGCCCCGTCCACGTGGTCGGAGACGAGCAGTGCGGCAGCGGTCATGGGGTCCTCCGATGGTCTGTTTAGTGAAAACGATTATCATGTATGTTCGGTGCGTTCCAGGTTTCCGAAGAAGAAGCGAGGGCGTCGATGCCGCACGCACTGTCGAGATTCGTCCGTAGTTGGCTCACCGCGGCAGTGGTGGGCTCCGTCCTGGTCGGCTGCGGCTCGTCGGCCGGCGGGCCCGCGAGCGACAAGGCCGGACCGTTCCACGAGAAGTCCGGGTCCGCCGCGGGGGCCGGGGGTGCCGTCACCGTCGAACCCATCAGGGCGACGACCGAGTTGACCGACGTGAACGGCGTCGAGGTCGCCCCGAAGAAGAAGCCGGAGCGCATCGTCTGCCTCTTCGCGCTCTGCGACGACATCCTGACCGAGCTCGGCATCGTCCCGACGGCCACCAACAGCGCCCTGCTGGCCCACCCCGGTTTCCTGGGGAAGGAGAGGGCCGGAAAGGTCGCCGTCGTCCCGGGCGGATTCATCGCGCCGGAGGTGGAGGCGATCCTCTCCCACGAGCCGGACCTCGTGATCGGTCTGGGGGACACCCACGGCAAGCTCGCCCCCGCCCTGAAGGGCGCCACCACGTTCTGGCCCATGCAGCCCGAGACCTGGGAGGACAGCGTCGGATACCTGCGCGACGCCGCCGCCCTCACCGGCCGCACCGCCGAGGGGGAGAAGGCCGAGAAGGCCTTCCGGACCAAGCTCGCCGAGGCGCGGAAGGCCCCGAGCGACAAGACCGCCCTCGTCATATACGGAAGCGACGAGAACTTCGGCGTCGCGACTCCCGAGGGCGACGTGACCGCCAGCCTGTTCCCCGCGATCGCCGACTACCCGTGGAAGTCACGCGGCGTGGAGGGCAGTTACAGCCTCGAAGAGATCCTCGCCCGGGACGTCGACGTGCTGTTCGTCGAGACGATGAGCTTCGGCGACGCGAACGGCAAGCTGTCGGAGAAACTGGCGAAGAACCCCCTCTGGAGCAAGATCCCGGCGGTCCGGAACGGCCACGTCCACGAGGTGGACCCGGAGGTGTGGGCCAAGGGACGCGGCACCCGTTCGCTGGGCATCGTCCTCGACGAGGCCACGGCCGCACTGCGGTGAGGACGCCCTCCCCGGCGCCCGCCCCGCCGGACCGTACGGTGGACCGCGCCGGAGCCGGCACGGCGGGCGCCGGACCGCGGACCGCGCCCCGCGCGCGGCTGTGGCAGCCCCTCCTGGTGGTCACGGCACTGGTCGCGGCGGCGCTCTGCTCCCTCTGCCTCGGCACCCCGCAGGTCCCGCCGCACCGGCTCCCCGCCGCGCTGCTGGACGGGGACGCCACGCTCGCCGGGATCGTGGTCACCGAACTCCGGGTCCCCCGCCTGGTGTTGGCGCTGATCGCTGGAGCCTGTCTGGGCGCGGCGGGACTCGTGCTCCAAGAGGCCCTCCGCAACCCCCTGGCGGTGCCGGAGATGCTGGGCGTCTCGTCGGGCGCGGCGCTCGGAGTGGCCGCCCCGCTGGTGCTGGCCCTGCCCCTGCCCGCCGTGGCCCAACCGCTGCTCGCCCTCTGCGGAGCCGCGCTCGGCGGCGTCCTCACCCTGCTCGCCGCGGGCCTCGGGCGCAGCCCGTCGGCGGTGCTGCTGACCGGCGCCGCGGTCGCGGCCGCCCTCCAGTCCGCGCTGCTCGTCCTGATGGTCATGGCCGACCAGCTCGACCTCCAGCTCATCTACCGCTATCTGCTGGGCTCCCTCTCCGCCCGGACCTGGGACGACGTCGCGGGCCTGTGGCCGTGGCTGCTCGTCGCGCTGCCCGCCCTCGTCCTGTGCGCGCCGGTGCTCTCGGTGATGCGGCTCGGCGACGAGGACGCGGAGGCGCTGGGCGTGCGCGCCCGGCGGGCACGGCCGGCCGCGCTGGCCGTCGCCGTCGTCCTGATCGCACCGGTCACGGCCGTGTGCGGGCCCGTCGCGTGGGTCGGCTTCCTCGCCCCGCACCTGGCCCGGTGGTTCGCCCCCGGCTCGGGAGCGGTGCGCTGGCTGCCCTGGTCCGCCGCGTGGGGCGCCGTCGTGGTGGCGGTCGCCGACGTCCCCGCCCGGCTGGCACTCGCGCCCGTGGAGACGCCGGCCGGTGCCTGGACCGCCCTCCTGGGAGTACCGGCCGGCGTCGCCCTGATGCGGTCGGGCCGCCGCGGCCGGACGACCGGACGCGCGCCGACGAAGGAAGCCTTCGCACGAGCACGAGCGAGAGCACGGGCACGAGCGAGAGCGCGAATGCGAGCGAGAGCGTGAACGAGAGCGTGGATACGAGTACGAGTACGAGTGCGGGAACGAGTACGAGCGCCGCCGGGCGAGCCGCGGACGCCGTTCCCCGTCGTCGCCGAGGGGGCGCCTCGCGCCGGAACGGAGGACGCGCGGTGACCCGGCGTTTCGCGGTGCTCGCCGCCCTGGCCGTGGTGTGCGCGGCGGCGGAGCTGGTGGCCGGGCGCGGCATGTCCCCGGGCGCGGTCTGGGACGTACTGGGCGGTGGCGGCGACGCGACGGAACGCCACATCCTCCTCCAACTGAGGCTTCCCCGCACGCTGGTGGCCCTCGGCGCGGGCGCCTGCCTCGCCGTGGCCGGCCTCGTCCTGCAGTCCGCGCTGCGCAACCCCCTCGCCGGTCCCGAGGTGACCGGTGTGACACCGGGGGCGGTCCTCGGGGCCGTCACCGCGACGGCCCTGGGGCTCGCCGGATGGGACTCGCCTCTGGCCGTGGTGCTCGCGGCCTGCGCGGGAGGGTGCGCCGGGGCGCTGCTGCTCTGGCTGCTCGCCGGCCGCGGGGACGGCGACCCGGCCCGTACCGCCGTGCACGGAGTGCTGGTGTCGGCGGTGCTGGGCGGACTCACCGCCATGGTGCTGCTCGTGGAGCCGGGCGAACTCGGCAGCGTCGTGCAGTGGCTGGTGGGCACCACGGAGGGCCGGGTGTGGGAGCACTGGCACCTCCTCTGGCCCTGGGCGCTGGCCTGGGGTGCCGCGGCCTGGCTGCTCGCCGGGCCCCTGACCCTGCTGCGCTGCGGCGACGACATCGCCCTGGCCGCAGGCCTCTCCGCCCGCCGGGCCCGCACCCTCGCCCTGGTGTGCGCGGTGGCGCTGACGGCCGGCGCGGTGGCCGCCGTCGGGGCACTGGGCTTCGTGGGGCTGCTCGTACCGCACCTGGCCGTGGCCGTCTTCGGCGCCGACCTGCGGACGAGCCTCCCCGGCGCCGCCCTGACGGGCGCGGTCGTGGTCTGCGGGGCGGACGCCGTCGCGCAGCTCTCCTCGCGGCTGCTCGCCCTGACCCTGGACGCCGACCGGCTCACCCTGCCGGTCGGAGCGCTCACCGCCTGCCTTGGTGCCGTCCTGCTGCTGGTCGTGGTGCGCCGCGCACCGGGCCGTACGTTCTGAAAGCCGACGGAGGAGAGAGCATGACCCTGACCCGGACCATGGGGATACACGTCGAGGGGGTCCACTTCGGCTACCCCGCACGACCCGTGCTGCGGGGCGTCGACCTGACCGTACGACCGGGCGAACTGACCGCCCTCATCGGGCTCAACGGCTGCGGTAAGTCGACCCTGCTGCGGCTGGCCGCGGGGCTGCTCCGGCCGGACCGCGGGCGCGTGCTGCTCGGCGGGGAGGACCTGGCCGGGCTCTCCCGGCGCGCCACGGCGACGCGGGTGGCGCTGCTGCACCAGTCCGCGCCCGCCGTGCCGGGGATGACGGTCCGCCACCTGGTGCGCCAGGGGCGGTACGCGGCCCGCGGCCCGCTGGGCATGCTGCGGGAGGGGGACGACCCCGTCGTGCGCCGGGCGCTGCGCGACGTCGGCGTGGAGCGGTGGGCCGACCGGGACGTCGACGCGCTGTCCGGGGGCGAGCGGCAGCGGGTGCGGCTCGCGATGGCGCTCGCCCAGGACACCCGCGTCCTGCTGCTCGACGAACCCACCACCTATCTGGACCTGCACCACCAGCTCGACGTGCTCAGGACGGTGGTCCGCCTGCGCGAGGAGCGCGGGCTCACCGTGGTGATGGTGCTGCACGACCTGGCCCACGCCGCCCGGTTCGCCGAGCGGGTCGTCGCCCTGCGCGAAGGGCTCGTGGTGGCCGACGGGGCGCCGAAGGAGGTCGTCACGCCGGGGCTGCTCGCGGACGTGCTGAAGGTGGCCGGCCGCGTCGGCAGGGACCCGGAGGGGGGCTGGCCGGTGTGTTACCCAGATCACCCCCTGCCCAATGTAGAAAATGAAAATCATTTCGATTAGTGTCGGTCACGGCGCTCGACCGAACGCCACATCTCCCTTACAAACAAGGAGAGTTCATGGACAACGAGCAGATCTTCGCCCCGATCGCCGACCCGGGTCAGCTGGCCCACGACTCGGCCTCCCACTCCAACGCGCTCGTCGAGAACCCCTTCGAGGACACCGAGGAGTAAGCGAGGGCCTCACCACCCTCGACCGTGGGCCCGCCCGCCGCATCGCGGGCGGGCCCACGCCCATGACAAGCCCTGCAGTCAGGAGATCGCCGTGTCCCGCAACCGGCTCGCACCCGGTGTCGAAGTCGTCGCCGTACCCGGACGGGGCCTCGCCGTCCGCACGGCCGAGGGAGAGTTCCTCACCGTCAGGACGGGACGCGCGGACGAGGACGCCCTGCTCGCCCTGCTCTCGGGCGCCCCCGGGACTCCGGCGGACGAGGAACTGCGCCGCGTGGTCCGGGGCTTCGAGGAGGCCGGCTACCTGGCGGACGCGGCACGGCCCCCGCGGTGGCCCGCCGCGCGCCGGGACGTCCGGCTCCTCGGCGACCCGGCACTGACCGGCCCGCTGGCCGCCCACCTGACCGCCCTGGGGGCCGCTCCCCGGACGACGCCCCTCACCCCTCGCACGACGTCCGCCGCGAGCGCCGCGTCGCCGCCGGGAACGGAGGAGCTGCTCGACGGGGACCCCGCCGCCGTCGTGTGGTGCCTCGACGGACCCGTGCCCGACGGGCTCTGGGACGCCGCCGACCGGCTTCCCGAGCACGGGACCGCCTGGCTCCGCTGCCACCGCGAGGGCCTGCGGGCGTACGTCGAACCGCTCGCCGCCGTTCCCGGAGACGTCACGGCGGCGCACGTCCGGGCCCGCCGGCTCGCCGCCACCCCGGCCCACCGCGAACTGGCCGCCTACTGGAGCGGACCCCGCACGTCCGGCGGACCGGTCCCGCTCTCCGTCCCCGCCGCCGCGCTGCTCGCGGCCCTCCTCGCCGACGACCTCGCCCGCTGGGCCACCGGAGCCCCGGACGGGACGGGCGCGACGGGCGTCCCGGCGCGGCGCCGGCTCCGGCAGGTGGACCTGCGCACGCTGACCGTCACCGAACACCCGGTCCTCCCGGTGCCGGCCGTCGCACCGACGCCTGCCGCCGTACCGGTTCCCGCTGCCGTACCGACGCCCGCCGTCGCATCCACGCTTGCTGTCGTATCGACGCCCGCCGCCACATCGACGCTCGCCGTCGCACCCCTGCCGGAGAAGGACGGATGACGTCCCTTCGGGCGCACGTCGACGGCCTCGCCACGGACGTACGGCTCCCCGACGGTCCCGGCCCCTTCCCCGCCGTCCTCGTCCGCACCCCCTACGACCGCACCCGGCACCGGGCCGAGGCGCACGGCTGGGCCCGCCGGGGCTTCGCCGCCGTCGTCCAGGACGTACGGGGCCGGTTCGCCTCGGCGGGGGAGTGGCGCCCGTACGAGAACGAGGCCGCCGACGGGACGGCGACGGCGCGGTGGCTCCGGCGGCAGCCGTGGAGCGACGGACGGTACGTCGCCGTCGGCAGCTCCTACGGCGCCCACTGCGCCCTCGTCCTCGCCCTCGAAGCGGACCGGGAGGCACGGCCGGACGCCGTCGTCGCGGCCGTGCCCGCGCTCGGCGCCGCCGAGACGGCGCGCGAGCCCTCGGGGACGGAGAGGCTGCTGTCCCGCGCCGGGTGGTGGGCCGCCCACGGCGACCGGCGCGACTCCGACGAGGGCGCGCTGGGCGCGGCCCTGGCGGCCGACCCCGGCCTGCTCGCCCACCTGCCGCTCACCGGCCTCCCCGACCGGCTGGGCCGGAGCCTGCCCTCCTGGGCGGGGCTGTGGCGGCACCAGGAGCGCGGCCGCCTCGCGGCGCGGGCCGTGGACGCCGGCATGCCCCTGCTCGCGGTCGGCGGGCACCACGACCACTTCACCGAGGACACCGTCGCCCTGTGGCGCGCCTGGGGCGGGCCCTCGGCCCGCCTGCTCCTCGGCCCCTGGGGCCACGGCCTCACCTCCGTGCCCGGCCCCGACGCCGGCCCCGCCCACCGGGTGAACCTCGGCGACCTGTACGTGAGCTGGGCCCGCCGAGCCCTGACCGGCGGGCTCGCCCCCGGCCGCCGCGGCGCGCTGGCGCTGGGCGGGGGCGACGTGTGGCTGCCCGCGGACACGGAGGGCGAACCGCGCGCGTACGGCCTGCGGCTGCTGCGCGGCTCCGTCTTCACCGCCGACCCCGACCGTCCCGTACGCTCCGACGACCTCCGGGTGCCCGCCGACGGGGAACCCGCCCGCTGCCTGCTGGCCACGCCGCCGCTGCCGCGCCCGCTCGACGCCGTGGGGCCCGTACGGGTGGGACTGCGGGCCACCGCCGACACCCCGTCCGCCGACTGGATCGCCCGGCTCGTCGCCCTCGCCCCGGAAGGGACCGCCGAACGGCTCGCCGTCGGCGTCCTGCGCCGCGAGCGGAGAGCGGACCGGGCGGACCGGGCGGACCGGGCGGACCGGGCGGACCGGGCGGAAGAGTTCACCATCGACCTCGGCCGGATCGCGCGCCGGCTGCGCGCCGGCGTGCGGCTGCGCCTGGAGATCGCCGGACACCACTTCCCCGCGCACGCCCGCAACCCCCACACCGGCGACGACCCGGTCACGGCCCGCCGACTGCTCCCCTCCCGGCGGGAGGTCGACCCCGAGGGCGTGACGCTGACCCTGCACGTCCTCGCCTCCCGCCCCACCCCCACCGACCCCTCCCAGGAGATCCCGCGATGACGGCGCTGCCGCTGGACACACTCGTCGACCCCCTCTGCGGCATCGTCCGCAAGGTCAAGCCCGTCGAACACCCCCCGGGCACCCCGCCCCGCTACACCGCGCTCACCGCCGAGGTGTCCGACGCCCGCAGACTCGGCCTGTGGCCGGCCGACCGGGTCTCCCTCGGCACCACCTTCGGCGACCCCGAACAGGCACGCGTCGCGGCGATAGCCGAGGGCGTGGAGCGGTACTGCGGCAACCGCGTGCCCCCGCCCGGCCACCCCGACGCACCCCTGCGCGCCACCGCCGCCGAACTGGTCGAGAAGGGCCTGCGGCTCTACGGCCCCGGCGACCTGCCCGCCTACGCGCCGTGGCAGTACGCCCGGGAGAAGTTCCCGTACCGCCCCCTCACCGCCGACACCCCGTCCCTGTGGACACGCGGCACCGAACCGCTGCCCGACGGGCGCACGACGGAGGTCTGGGCGCCCGTCGCCCTCACCCACCTCAACTGGCGCCAGGGCGACCTGCGCGCCCTGCCCCGCACCCACCACCTCAACTACGCGGGCATCGCCACCGGGCAGGGCTTCGACGACGCCGTCGAACGCGGCCTCCTGGAGACCGTCGAGCGCGACGCCCTGGAACTGTGGTGGCACCTCGACGGACCGGCCCGCGGCATCGACCCGGCCACTGTGCCCGGCCTCCTGGACGACCTGGCCGGATCCGCGCTCGACGTCCACCTCGTCGAGATGCCCTCGGAGTTCGCCCCGTGCATGGCCGCCCTCGTCCACGACCCGCGCCTCGGCCTGTACGCGGCCGGGTTCGCCTGCAAGTACGACCCGGCCGAGGCCGCCCGCAAGGCGGTCCTCGAAGCCGTCCACACCTGGGTCTTCACCCAGGGCCTGACCGGCCCCGACGGCTGGGTCTTCCAGGCCGTCGAGGCCGGCCTGCTGGCCCGCGGGCTCTATCTGGACCACCGCGCCGACGGCCGGTACCTGGACGCGTGCGGCGAGCGGTTCGAGCACGTGCGGGACCTGGGCGCGCACGTGCAGGTGTGGCTGGACGGGCGGATGGCGGGCGAGGCGAGGCGGTTCACCGAACCCGCCCTCGGGACCGTCTCCGTCGACGCCGTCGAGCCCGGCGGCCGCGAACGGCTGGACGCCGCGCTGCGCGCGGGCGGCCACCGCCTCATGACGTTCGACCTGACCACGGAGGACGTGGCCGAGACGTCCCTGCGGGTGGCCCGGGTCCTCGTCTCCGGCCTCCTCCCCAACGCCCCCGCCGCCTTCGGCTACTTCGGCTGCCCGCGCCTCGCCGAAGCGGCCGTCCGGCGCGGCTGGCGCACGACCGCACCGGAAGCGCCCGAGGACTTCACCCTCGCGCCTCCGCCGCACATGTGAGGAACACCGTGGAACGCCTTCGCGCCGACCGCCCGGCGGGCGGGGAACATCCGTGCGGCGACCGCCCGACGGGCGGGGAACACGCCTGTGCCGAAGCCCTCATGGAGGGGAAGCACCTCCGCGTCGGCCGTCCGGCGGACGGGGCACACCCTCGGACCGACGCCGACCGTCCGGCCGACGGGCGGCACCCCGGTGAGGGGCGCCCCGAGGACCTCGCCGCCGAACTCGCCCTCGCTCGCTCCTCCCTGGCCCCCGGCCCCGACACGTCCGCCGGTCCGGCCGTTCCCGCCTGGCCGGGGCCATCGCGCCCGATTCCGGACCCCGGCCCGGCGGAACTCGACCTGGGGACCCTGCTGCGCCTCTCCCTGGCGGCCTCGGACGCCTCCGGGCGGCTGCGCCCGACCGCCTCCGCCGGCGCGCTGCACCCGGTGGACACCGAACTCGTCGTGGGCACCGGCTGCTCCCTGCCGCCCGGCCGCTACGGCTACGACCCGCTGCGCCACCGCGTCCACCGCCTCGGCCGGCAGCCCGACGGCACGCCGCCGGGCGTGACCGCCGAACTCTCCGTCACCGCCCGGCGCACCGCCTCCCACTACGGCCACCGCGCCCGGCCGCTCCTGCTCCTCGACACCGGGCACGCCGCCGCCGCGCTGTTCCTCGCGGCCCGCGCGACGGGCGCGGGAGAGCCCGAACCCGTCCTGGACGGAGCCGCCGGGCACCCGTTGGCGGCCGTACGCATCGCCCCGCCCGGCCCGGCCGGTTCCTCGTCCTCCCGGTCGTCGTCGCGCACACCCACCCACGAAGAACTGCTGACCCGCCGCAGCGCCCCGCCACCGTTGACGGGACCTCCGTCCCCGGACGCGCTGCGCGCGGTCCTCGCCGCCGCGGTCGCCGCGGGCGGCGACGACCTGCGGTGGTGCGCCGCCGTGGGCCCGCCGGAGCCCGGCCTCGTGGACCTGGCCCCCGACGGTACGGCGCCGCGCCGGTGCGCGGCGGGCGAGGCCCGCCCGACGCTCGCGGCCTGGGCGGCGGGCCAGGCGTGGATCGCCGACGCGGGCGCCGTCCTGCTCGCCCGCGGCTGCCCCGAGGACGCCGACGCGCCGCACATCCGCCGCACCCACCTGCGGGCCGGGTTCGCCGTCCACCTCGCCCACCTCACCGCCCGACAGCACGGCCTGGCCGCCCGGCCCGTGGGCTCCTGGCAGCGGGCCGACCTCGGCGCCGCGCTCGGCGCCGCCCCCGGCCGGGACTGGATCGTCCACGCCCTGGCCCTCGGGGGTGTCCGACACATGCCCGCGGCGTCGCGGCGCCCGTCACGCACGCCCCCGTAACCCTTCGGGCACGGGGCCCCGGCCGCGTTGCCGAACCGCCCACGCGGCTCCGCCACGAGGGCACTCCGGCGCCTCGCGATCGCACGCACCGGACGCCGCTCCCTCTCCCGCGCCCATGCGTCAGACACCCCCGGCACCCGTCACGCCGACGAGGAGAACACCCCGTGATCGTCCACCCCGAACTGCGCCGCGCCGCCCGGCGCGCACGCCGCCCCCTGCTCGCCGCCACCCTCCTGCAGGGCGCCGTCGCCCTCACCCACCTCGCCCAGGCGGCCCTGCTCGCGCTCGCCCTCGCCGACCTGGCCCGCGGCCGCGCCGAACGGCTCCCCTGGCTCCTCGCCGCGGTGCTCGCCGCCGTCGCCGCCCGCGCCGGGCTCGGCACGTGGCAGCGGAGCACCGCCACCCGCGCCGGAGCGCGGGTCAGGGTGGCGCTGCGGGACGAACTCCTCGACCGCCTGGGACGCCTGGGGCCCGCGCATCTGACCACCGCGCGCGCCGGAGCCGTCCGTACGACCCTCGTCGACGGGGTGGAGGGCGTCGACGCCTACGTCTCGCGCTACCTGCCCCAGCTCCTCGTCACCCTGACCGTGCCGCCCCTGGTGCTCGCCGTCCTGGCCGTCGTGGAACCACCGGCGCTGCTCGGCCTGGTCCCCGCCCTGCTGCTCGCCCTGTGCGGCCCGCGCGCCTGGGACCACCTCCTGGCCGCCCGGGGCAAGGAGCACTGGGACACGTACGAGGGACTGGGCGCCGACTACCTGGAAGCCCTGCAGGGCATGCCGGCGCTGCGCGCCGCCGGCGCGGTCGGCCGCACCCGCGCCCGCCTGGAGGAGCGCTCGGCGGCCCTGCACCGGGCGACCGTCGCCAAACTCCGCGTCTCCCTGGCCGACACCGGCATCACGGACCTCGCGATCCAGGGCGGCACCGCCGCCGCGGCGCTCCTCGCCTGCCACGCGGCCCTCGGCGGGTCCACCACGGCGACCGGCACCTATCTGGTGCTGCTCCTCGCCTCCGAGTGCTTCCGGCCGGTCCGCGACCTGGCCCGTGAGTGGCACGCCGGCTACCTCGGGGTGTCGGCGGCGGACGGGATCGCGGCACTGCGCACCGCCGAGCCGGGCGTCCGCGACACCGGGACGGCCCCCGCGGACTGGCCGGCACCCCCTGAGCTGCGCTTCGAGGACGTCCGGTTCACCTACGGCGGCGCGACGGCGCCCGCCCTCCACGGCGTCTCCTTCACCGCACCGGCGGGACGCACCACCGCGGTCGTCGGCCCGTCCGGCGCGGGCAAGTCCACCCTCCTCGCCCTGCTCCTGCGCCACCACGACCCGGACGGGGGCCGCGTCACCCTCGGCGGGCGCCCCGCCGCCGCGTACTCCCTCGACGCGCTCCGGCGGGGCGTCGCCGTGGTGTCGCAGGAGACGTACCTCTTCCACACCACCATCGCCGACAACCTGCGCACGGCCCGCCCCGGCGCCACGGACGACGAGCTTGCGGCGGCGGCGCGCACCGCCGGCGTCCACGACGAGATCGCCGCCCTCCCCGACGGCTACGCCACCGTCCTCGGCGAACGCGGCGCCACCCTCTCCGGCGGACAGCGGCAGCGGCTCGCCCTCGCGCGGGCCCTGCTCGCGGACGCCCCGGTCCTCGTCCTGGACGAGGCGACCAGCTCGGTCGACGAACGCCGGGAGGCCGGCATCGTCCGCGAACTCCTCGACGCCGCCGGCGACCGCACCGTCCTGGTCGTCGCCCACCGGCTCTCCGCCGTCCGCCACGCCGACCGGATCGTCGTCCTCGACGCGGGACGGGTGGACGCCGTCGGCGACCACACCGGCCTGGTCGAGGCCGGCGGCGTCTACACGCGACTCGTCGAGGCCGGCCACACCCACCGAGGAGAACGCGCCGCATGAGCAGCACCACGGAAACCGCCGCCACCGCCGGGGCCCCCACCACCGGAACCGCTCCCGCCCCCGAGGCGGACGTACCCGCCCCCGGGGCCCTCCGCGCCCTCCTCCCCGCCCTCGCCGGGCACCGCGCCATGACGGCCCGCACCTGCGCCGCCGCCCTGCTCGAACAGGGCTCCCTCGTCGCCCTCGTGACGCTCGCGGCG
Source organism: Streptomyces sp. NPDC086147 (assembly GCF_040702165.1). Lineage (NCBI taxonomy): Bacteria > Bacillati > Actinomycetota > Actinomycetes > Kitasatosporales > Streptomycetaceae > Streptomyces > Streptomyces sp. NPDC086147. The sequence continues at coordinate 564,826 of NZ_JBFBJO010000004.1, forward strand.
CACACCGTGGGAACGGCCGTCATCGCGGCGCAGGCCCCGTCGCCCGGCACCGTCGCCGCGCTCGTCGCCCTGGTCCTCGTACGGGCCCTGGCGACCTGGCGCGAGATGGACCTCTCGCACGACCTGGCCTACCGGGTCCTCGCCGCCCTGCGCGTACGCGTCTTCGACGGGCTCGCCCGCAGCGCGCCCGCCCGCGTCGCCGGACGGCGCAGCGGGGACCTCGCGGCCACCGCCACGGCCGACGTGGAGGCGCTGGAGTTCTTCTACGCCCACACCACCGCCCAGCTCCTGGCGGCGGGGACGGTCCTCACCGGCGGCACGGCGGTCCTCGCCGCGGTGGAGCCGTGGCTCCTCGCGGCCGTGCTGCCGGTCGCGGCCCTGCTCGCCGCGGCCCCCTTCGCCGAGGCGCGCGGGAGCGCGGCGCGCGGCGCCCGCACCCGGGCGGCCCTCGCGGAGCTGTCGGCCGACACGGTGGAGACCGTCGACGGACTGCGCGAGCTGCTCGCCTTCGGCGCGCTCCCCGGGCGGCGGCGCCGGCTGGCGGAGGGCGGGCGGCGGCTGGGCGACGCCCAGCGCGCCGAGGCCGCGTGGGAGGCCAGTGCCGCCGCGGTCCGCGACCTCCTCGTCGTGGCGGCGGTCCTCGGCGTGGTCGCCGTGGCCGCCCAGTCCATGGCCTCGGGACGGCTGCACGGCGCCTGGGCCCCGGCGGCGACGGCGCTCTCTCTGGCCGTCCTCGGCCCCGTCGCGGAATCGGCCCGTTCGCTGAGCCGGGCCATGTCCCTGCGCGCCGCCGCCGCCCGCGTCGGAGCGGCGGTCGAGGCCCCCGCGCTCGCCCCGCCGCCCGCCGTGCCCCGCCCGCTCCCGCCCGGCCCGCTGGGCGTCCGGCTGCGCGGAGTCGGGTTCGACTACGGCGGCGGCCCCGTCCTCGACGGCGTCGAGCTGACCGTCCGCGCGGGGGAGACGCTCGCCCTGGTCGGTGCCTCGGGCGCCGGGAAGTCGACCTGCGCCCACCTCCTGGCCCGCTTCTGGGACCCCACCGTGGGAGAGGTGCAGCTGATACCGGCCGACGGGGACGCCGTCGACCTGCGCGAGCTGGCCGACGCCGAGCTCCGGCGCGCCGTCGCGCTGGTCGGCCAGGAGGCGCCCCTCTTCCACGGCACCCTCGCCGAGAACCTGCGGCTCGCCGCCCCCGAGGCCGACGAGGACCTCCTCGCCGAGACGGCCCGCCTGTGCGGCGTCGACCGGATCGCGCCGCTGGACACCCCGGTCGGCGAGCGCGGCGCCACCCTCTCCGGGGGCCAGCGGGCCCGCGTCGCCCTCGCCCGGGCGCTCCTGGCCCGGCCGCGCGTCCTGGTCCTGGACGAGTCCACCGCCCACCTGGACAACGCGAGCGACGCCCGGATCGCGGCCGCGCTCCACCGGGAGGGGCGCACCACCGTCGTCATCGCCCACCGCCGCGCCACCATCCGCAGGGCCGACCGCATCGCTGTCCTGGAAGCCGGGCGCATCGCCGAGGAGGGCACCTGGGACGAGCTCATCGCCCGCCCCGACGGCGCCCTCCACCGCAGCCTCGCCCGCCTGCCCTCCTGAGGAGGGCGGTGCCCCGGACGCGTCGCGGGCCGTGCGGCACACGGGCCGCGCGGGCATGATCCCGGGCGGCGGTGGGGAGGCTGCCCTTCCGGCATCCGGATGCGTGTGTCCGGCGTACGGGCGTTCGGTTAACCTGGCTGTTCCGGGGAGCCCGGCCCGGCGCCGGGCCCGGACCCCGGGCCGCCACGGCGGGAACGCGGAGACGGAACGGGCAGAGGCGGACCTCAGGTGAGAAGCGGAGACCGGGCGCGCACCCGTCACGGGCACGCCGGGACGGGCCCTTCGGAACGGTCGGCGGAGCACGCCCGCCCCGGGGCCCGTCCGGCGGACCAGGGGCGTACGGGTCCCGGCCCGGCGTCCGGGAAGGGGCGCCGTGGATAAGATCGCGCTCACGGCCGGCGCCCTGTACGTCATCGTCCTCCTGCGCGCCGGAGGCACCTTCACCCTCGGGTGGCTCACCGGCGCCGGTGCCCGGCGCAGCAGGCTCGCCGGACGGATCTCCTCGGCCAAGTTCCTGCGCGCGGAGCGGGCGATCCAGCGCTGGGGCGCTCCGGTGGTCGCCGTCTCCTTCCTGACCGTCGGCTTCCAGACCGCCGCCAACTTCCTCGCGGGCAGCATGCGGATGCCCCTGCCGCGCTACCTCCCCGCGCTGTTCGTCGGGGGAGCGGCCTGGGCCCTGATCTACGCGACGGCCGGGCTCGGGGTGCTCGAAGTGCTGGCGAGGCTGTTCGCCGAGCGGCCGGCCCTCGGGGCCGCCGCGGTCGCCGCGCTCCTCCTCGCGGCGTGCGGCGCGGTGCTGTACCGCAGGCGCCGCGCCGCCGCCCAAGCCACCGACGAGGCCGCGCCCGAAGGAGCCTGAGCCCGGAACCACCCGTACCGCCGCCGGACGCCGAGGTCCCCCGTTGACCTCTCCCCGTTGATGCGGGACCCGGCCACGGCATAGCCTCGTGGAATGGCGCACAGCGAGGCCCGCGACGTCGACGGGTACATGAGCGGGCTGTCCGGGGAGCGCGCGGCCGCGCTGGCCGAGGTGCGGCGGCTGTGCCTCGAAGAGCTGACGGGCTTCGACGAGGTCATGGCGTACGGGATGCCCGCGTACGAGCGGGACGGCGTCTGCGAGATCGCGTTCGCCGCCCAGAAGCAGTACCTCTCCTTCTACCTGATGCGCGGCGACGTCCGCGAGGCCTTCGAGGAGCGGCTGGCCGGTCAGGACATGGGCAAGGGCTGCCTGCGGTTCCGCAAGCCGGAGAGCGTCGACCACGCCCTGCTGCGGGACCTGCTCAGGGCCACCGCCGCCCGGCCCGGCGAGAGCCGCTGACACCGTCCGGCACCCGCGCCACCGGGTGCCCCGCTTGATCGTCCCGGGGCGGGGTAGCGAAGGGGCATGGCCACCGACAACGCATCCCCCTCCGAGAGCGGCTACACACAGCCCGAGATCGACGTCCCGGCACTGGCCGAGGCGCTCGACGGCGAGTACGCCGGGATCCGCGACCTCGTCCGGACCAACCTGGTGACCCACGCCTCCGTCCTCGACGACGCCGACGAGCTCGGCGTCGACGCGTTCCGCGAACGGGTGCGCGAGATCGTGGTCGAGATGGCGGCGACGGGACAGACCGGCATGGGCTTCCCGGCCGAGTACGGCGGGGGAGGGGACGTCGGGGCCTCGATCGCCGCGTTCGAGACGCTCGCCTTCGGCGACCTGTCGGTCCTGGTGAAGAGCGGCGTGCAGTTCGGGCTCTTCGGCGGCGCGATCCTGCACCTGGGCACCGAGCGCCACCACGAGGCCTACCTGCCGGACCTGATCGCCGGGCGGCTCATGGGGTCCTTCGCGATGACGGAGAGCGGACACGGCTCCAACGTCCAGGCGCTCGGCACCGTCGCCAGGTACGACGCCGAGACCCGGGAGTTCGTCATCACCACCCCCGACGACGCGGCGCGCAAGGACTACATCGGCAACGCGGCCCGCCACGCCGAACTGGCCGTCGTCTTCGCCCAGCTGGAGGTGGGCGGCACGTCCGAGGGCGTGCACGCCTTCGTCGTGCCCGTCCGGGTGGGCGGCGAGACCGCGCCCGGCGTCCGCATCGAGGACGACGGACGCAAGATGGGCCTCAACGGCGTCGACAACGGCCGCATCTGGTTCGACGGCGTGCGGGTGCCGCGCGAGGCGCTGCTCGACCGGTTCGCCGACGTCAGCCCCGAGGGCGTCTACACCAGCCCGATCGAGAACCCGAACCGGCGCTTCTTCACCATGCTCGGCACCCTGGTGCAGGGCCGGGTCAGCATCGGCGGCGCCGGGGTCGGCATCGCCAAGGTCGCCCTGGCGATCGCCGTGAAGTACTCCGTACGGCGCAGGCAGTTCGAGGCGTCACCGGGCTCGGAGGAGCAGCTCCTCCTCGACTACGGGCTCCACCAGCGCCGGCTGCTGCCGCTCGTCGCGCGCACGTACGCGCTGCACTTCGCGCAGGACGTCGTCCGCGCACAGCTCCACGACGTCTTCTCCGGCACCGGGGACGACCCGCAGGCACGCCGCCGCCTGGAGTCACGGGCCGCCGGCACCAAGGCGCTCGGCACCTGGCACGCCACCTGGACCGTCCAGGAGTGCCGCGAGGCGTGCGGCGGCGCCGGCTACCTCGCCGTCAACCGGTTCGCCGCCCTCAAGGCCGACAGCGACGTCTTCACCACCTTCGAGGGCGACAACCACGTCCTGCTCCAGCTCGTGGCCAAGGGCCTGCTCACCGACCACGCGAGCGAGTTCGAGGACCTCGACCAGCTCGGCATGGTCCGCTACGTCACCGGCCTCGCCGTCGAGACGGTCATGGAGCGCACCTCGGCCCACAAACTGCTCGAACGGGTCCGCGACCTGCTGCCCGGCGGCGACGAGTGGGACCGGGAGGCCGGACTGCTCGACCCGGAGTACCAGCTCGCGATGGTCCGCTACCGCGAGGAGCACATGCTCGCGGGCGTCGCCCGGCGGCTCAAGCACGGCATCGACCGCAAGCAGGACCCCGGCGCCGTCTTCTCGCAGGTCCAGGACCACGTCATCGCACTCGCCCACGCGCACGTCGAACGCCTCGTCCTCGAAGCGTTCGTCGACGGGGTGCGGGCGATGCCCGAGGGCGGCAACAAGGACGCGCTCGGCCTGCTGTGCGACCTGTTCGCCCTCTCGACGATCGAGGCGGACCGGGCCTGGTTCATGGAGCACGGCCGGCTCACCGTCCAGCGCTCCAAGGCGATCACCCGTGAGGTGAACGACCTCTGCCGCAAGGTCCGCCCCCTCGCGGTCGACCTCGTCGACGCCTGGCGCGTCCCGCCGGAGATGCTGCGCGCGCCGGACCTGGTGGGCTGACGGCCCGACGACGCGGTGCGACACGGCCGGCCGTGTCGCACCGCGTCGTCGGGCCGGGCCGG